>DATFWY010000289.1:0-61605 GCA_035258805.1 Blastocatellia bacterium
CCCCGCCGTCTCCTGGCTTATCCTGGAGAGCAAATGCCTTTTCGCCGCTTGGCGCGAATAGAAGTCCCGCCGTCAGTATCAACGCCGGAAACCACCGGAATGCGGATCTCTGGTACATGGCGCTCCCTCCTGAGCCAGTGCTATCGGAAGAACTTGCTGCTCGCGTTGGATCCATGAATCTTCATATGGCAAATCGTGCAGTTGCGGTAACGCGGATTGGAAAGGTCGTGGGGAACTTGCGCTCCCGCCGTCGGATCCTCGCCGGCTACTGTGCCAATGTTGCTGTGACACTCTATGCAAAGCTGGGCGACATTACTTCGCTTAAGCAGTTTTGGATTTGCCGATCCGTGTGGGTCGTGACAGATAGCGCAGCCTTCAATTTTTAGAGGTGCGTGTTCGTAAATGAACGGGCCCTGTTTGTCTGAGTGACACTTCAAGCATGCCGCATCCGCTCCCGAAGCGAGCCGAGCCTGTTTGAGCTCGAATCCCCCGTGCGGATTGTGGCAGTCGCTGCAATTCATCGCTCCTTCAAGCACCTTATGATGGAATGGCCTGTTGAATTGAGACTTGGTTTCGTTGTGGCAGGACATGCAAAGCAGAACCTCGTGCTTCTTGAGCATACGTCTCGGAGCGAAGTCGCTCGCGTGTGCCGCAAATGGTCCGACAGGCCAGAGCGACGAGGAGCCGTCGCTTCTTAGTGGAGATACTGCTGGCGTATGTGAAGAGGCGTGAGGGGAATGACAATCAGTGCACGAAACGTCATTGCGCCAATGCTCGCCGCGGCGGAAGTTGTTGTGTTCATCCTTACCGGCGTGGCAATTGAGACAGATTTCTGAAATCTGTTTTGCGGTTTCGTTTTCAAAAGTTCGGATTTTTGTCTTGTCACCGCCGCCGTCTACATGTTCTTTGCCCGGCCCGTGGCAAGACTCGCAACCCTGACGCTCGCTCTTCCAGTTTGCCTTGACGAGACGCGAATGCGTTGTCTTGTTGAAGCTATTGAATTCCGCATCATGGCAGGCAGAGCATGCTTCGCTGCCCACATAATCATCCGGATTCCCAACCGTGCTGTTTCGCGCAGAATCGGTTCGTGGCGAATCGGTTTCTGAGAGCGAAACAGATACAACTAGCAGAATCGCTCCGATCGCCCAACTAGTTATGACTGCCCACTTGATTAGTCGTAGTCTGGACATGGCTGTAGCCTCACATTGAAACCGTGTGAACTGGTCCCGAGAACTTCGGTTACGCACAAGAACAGCGAGTCAGCGCGTTTGCCTGAAAAGGGCTTCTATTGCTTCCGCAATCTTCTGGGACTGGCTCGCTCAAATTGCAAGACCTACATTGATCACTCATTCTGCAATTTTAAAAAAAAGGCTTGCAGATGGCCTGAAAGAGACGAACCGCATTCTATCTTATTCGACGTTTCGCAGTGTTGATACTGTCAGAATTAACAGTAAGTGCATTCAAATGAGTACTTTTTGCGACGACCTCCGCAATAATTTTGGGGCCTTGTCTGATGAAAACGCAGAGACTGATAAACAATCCAAGGTACACACGATAATAGAGCTCGTATGGAAGTCAGAAGCGGGAGTATCATGTATTAAACATAATCAAACGTGGGCCGGAACGGAGTTTCCTAGCGCTATGCAATTGACTCGCAAGAAAGCCTTATTCGCTTCCATAGTGTTGCTGTTCGGATGCGCAGCAAGTTGCTCCAAGGCTGATAATGCAACAGTATCGACTGAGAGGAGCGCGCCAATGACAATTCAAATTAAGAGTGCCGCTTTTGCTAACGGACAACCGATCCCTCAAAAACATACCTGTGACGGAGAAGACATCTCTCCCGCCCTGAGCTGGGACAAGTCTCCGGAAGGAACTAAGAGCCTTGCTATCATTTGCGACGATCCCGACGCGCCTTCCGGAACCTGGGTCCACTGGGTGATTTATGATTTAGCGGCGGCGACTACAGAACTTCCCGAGGCGATCCCCGCAAAGGAGGACGTGCTTAGTGGAGCCAAACAAGGGAAGAATGACTTTTCGCGTATAGGTTATGGCGGACCGTGTCCTCCAAAGGGAAATGCGCACCGATATTATTTCAAGCTATACGCGCTGGACAGCGTTCTGAATCTGAAAGCCGGAGCTACAAAGAGCGACGTTGAAAGTGCAATGAAGGGCCACGTATTGGGTGAAGGAAAAATAATGGGCACTTACAAGCGAAAGTGAAGCTCATAGCCTGGCGGTTCTCGGTAATCAGAGTACAATCGACGATATGATACGTCGCGATATCGCAAAAAATGGGCTCGCCACTTTAGTCATGCTCCTGCTGTCCTTACCGATCAGCGTCTCCGCGCGCCAGGACCAGGATACAGCAGTAATCGACGCCTACATTGCGGCGCAGGCGCGTCGCGAACGAGGTGAGGAATACAAGGAAGTACGGAAGGTGGTTTCTGGAGACCTGACACACGACGGCGTGCCCGAAACGGTCGTACTGTACACAATTGAAGGTCAGCGCGGGACGAATCTGTCAATCCAGTATCTTGCGGTCTTCGTAAGAAACGAAGGCAAGCTAACGGCGCTCACACATGCAGACGTAGGGGGCAGGGGTAAGTCAGCGCGCGGCGTCGAGCTTAAGTCGGTCGAGGACAATTCAATCTTGTTGGATACTCTGAATTACGGACCGAAGGATGCTGCATGTTGTCCAAGCGTGAAGGGAACCACGCGATACATTCTGTCGGGCAAGGTTTTGCAAGAACAGAAACGGGGAACATCACAGAAGCACAGTTAGTCTCTCTGCGAGCTTGCGGATCTTTGCGTCTTTGCGGAAATGTAACTTTCAAGCTAATGAGTACCGGGTTCGCGCAGAGACGCAAAGCTCGCAAAGAGAACAACTCGCCTCACCTGCTATGTAAGAACGCTTCCTTTGAAAGAATACTTCGTGGTCGCATCAACGGCGCTGCTGTTGCAATTCTAGAACTATCCGAACCAACCAAATTATGCGCAATAGCTCAATGAACAATCTGCGCGCCAGAGCGTGGTTGGCCCTGGCGATGCTTGCGATTGTGATGGGCCTTCTCTTGTTCGTCGCGGCTGGGACCGTACGATATTGGCAAGCATGGGTTTATCTGGTGATATTCTTCGGCGCGTCCGCGCTCACTACCGTTGATCTTATGAAAAGAGATCCGGCGCTTCTCCAGCGTCGCATGAGCGGCGGTCCGACAGCGGAGAAGCGGCCAGTTCAGAAGATCATCATGCTTTTTACATCGATCGGCTTCATCGCGCTTCTGGTCGTGCCCGCGCTTGACCATCGCTTCGGATGGTTTTCGGTGACATCTGGCGTAGTTGTGGCCGGAGACTGCCTCGTCGCAGTTGCTTTCTATCTCATTTCCATTGTCTATCGCGAAAACACGTTCACGTCAGCAACAATCGAGATCGCAGAGAATCAGCGGGTCATTTCAACTGGACCGTACGCAATTGTTCGCCATCCGATGTATGCGAGCGCCTTATTGTACTTTGTTGGCACGCCTCTGGCGCTTGGCTCATATTGGGGACTTCTGCCGATTGTCGCGACGATGCCGTTCTTAATTTGGCGACTCTTTGACGAGGAACGATTTCTATCGGGGACCCTGCCCGGATATGCGGACTACCAAAGACGTGTTCCCCATCGTCTCGTTCCGTTCGTGTGGTAATAAGATGGGCCCGATCCTGCGGTTTGCAATCTGAAACCTCAGCTCAAGGTCCTCTGAACTAGAGTTTCATCCGATACGCTGCCACGAGCGTGTTTGCACGGTCACGAGCTTCCAGCAATACTTCAGCCTTCTCTTCGTTGCCCAATATGAGTCTTTTGTTTCGGATTGCACCGTCACTCGCAAAGAAAGATTTGACCGGGCGTCCGTCTACGTAAACATCGACGCGAACAATTACCTTTGCCCGATTGCCGCGCCTGACTTTTGAGCTCGCTGCGACCACTATCCCTCGCCGCCCATTCTTTGTCTCGATCGACGACCCGGTAAGCCTGTAGATCGGTTTGCTGGCCAGTATCCTTGCGGCCCTCGCGATGAGGTCTTCGTTACTTTTCATTATGTCGCGCTTCGTCATGTAATGTCGGCGGTCGGGAATTATTCCGAGTTCCTCGAGAGGTCTTCCGGCATGCGAGCCGACGCGAATGCTGCGACGAACGGCGAGCAGGATATCTGCGCCCCGCGGCAGCGGTTTGAAGGGCGACCGTTTGCTGTCCTTGACCGCATTCATCAGGTCCTGATACCACCAGACATTTGCGCCGCCTGCTCCGGTGTTATCGCTCGTTCCGAGAACTTCGCCGATTTCGTTGTCCTGAAATCCGGCTGCAAACATATCAGTGGTGCTGTAGGACAAAGCGTCGGTGATCAGCAGTACCGGACCGTGGTACTTCTGTCCGATGTCGTTGCATGACTTTTCAGAGTTCAATGGAAAGCCACTGGAGTAGGTCGCACCGGTAACAACCGACTCAGCAATCGAGTCCGCCCAACGGTCCAACCGCCACCTCTTTGGCGCCAGGCGACAGATCTCCAGATTCAGCGGAGTGTTCAGGAATTCGAATAACTCAGGTTTAATGGGCCGTGGGGTAAACAACTGAAGCAATCGTTCGCCTGCTCTGATTTTACCGCCCCCATTGCCTCGCACATCGATGATCAAGCCCTCCTGAGGAAAGTGTGGCGAGGAAATTAGCTTCGCGAACTCTCTGACGAATAAATCGGGGTCATCGACGTCGAAGGTATAGAGTCGAATGTAACCGATCTCTCTCCGGTCCACTCTTCTGGTTTCAGCATGGAGAATACCCCGTAGAGGCTTTCCGATATCCAGATCGCGGCGAGCAAACAGTGTTTTCCGGACAAAGTTTATCTTTGTCTTTTTTATATCGATCGCAGCCCGTTTTTTTCTTGTGCCTTTTGATGCTAGCTCCGATTTTTCGGTATCGATTGTCTTATGTACCAGCCATTCCTGAGAAAGCGTAAGGGTCTTGCCTTGTTCCGTGCGATAAGTCACATTCACCCAGACCTCATCAGGTGGCAGCGATGATTCCAGCGGCCGTATTGTCAGATTGTCGAGACCGCGAGCGAATCGCGCGCCGATATTGCTGCCGGCCTGCGATTCACCGTTTAGCTCGATCGCCCGTCGTATAGGCACACCATTCCAATAGAGCACCTCGACTCCCGGTTTGAACGACAGCACTTCCTCCCCTGCATTAGGAATCGATTCGAAGTATTCGTTTACTACTCTCGACACCAGGAATTTTTCTGCCCTCGCGCCGCGCCTGTCTTCCTGGTAGTACTGCTCGATCAGAAAAGGCAGATAAGCGACGTGATCCTTGAACGGCGAGGGCAACAAGTACATCGTGTGCAAGTCTCGGGTGGATGCAAATATCTCCATCATCCGCTGGTGGAATCCCAGATCGCTTGGTAACTCGCTTTCTTTCATCTCCAGCAGACGAAACCTCAGGAGTTTGAGTCTTTGAATCGGATCGACTGCATGCATCGCGCGCTTCAGGGGCAGATGCACATAGTTCATGTTGAGCAACAAGAGCGCCTGCTCGACGATTCTAAGGCGATCTTTTCGTGAGAGTTTTGCCTTACGCTCAAAGGATTTAAGAAACGCCGACAGACGCAAGGCAGATCCCGGCCGGCTCGTGGCTTCTTCGGCGTTCTGCAGCAGAGCTCTCGCCCCTACTTCCTTCTGTTCACTCATAAGTTTTCAAGACCTGCGACAAAAGTTGCGCGAACCGCAAAGTTTGTTGGAAATCTGAACTCAATAAAGACAAAGCACGGCCCTGACTATTCTGACGAGCTTTGTTGATCCGCCGAGTAGTGGTCGCTTAAGGGCCGGTTGAAGGGCTGTTCGTGGCTCACCATTCAGTATTTGATGTATTCGCGAGCCACGGTTACTCTAAATCATTATCGTTTTTTTGAGCTTTTTTTCTTTGCCTTCCCGCCAACACCTTTTTTGCCGCCTTTGCCTTTGGTGGGCTTTGTCGGCTTCTTCCCTCCGCCTGCGCCTCCGCCGCCCGGATCGGGCTCGCGGCTGCTGAAACAGAGAAACGATGAGAATTGCTTAAACATAGGCATTTGAGTTACGGGCAACATAGTTCCAGTCTCCTTTTCATTGTGAGGTTCGAGTTATTTTGCATCCACCAGCAATACCGCCAACTGCCTGCGATAGTTTTCGATGTCCGGCCGGCGCAGATAACTCTCGTAGGATTCATTCCCCCATTTGTCTTTAAGGCCATTGCAGAGAGAATCTGCGCGCGAAGCGCAGGCTTGGGCATCAGATCGGTTGCCTGATCGTTGGCTCGCGCGACCGGCGAGGAGCCATGCCTGCCATTCTGAATCCTGCTGTCCTGCTTTAGCGAACATTGCCTGGGCCTGTCTTACCGTGAGCAGCGCGTGTGCGGGATCATTGTTGTTAAGCTGAACTTCCGCAAGGGCGAGTAATGCGCTTGATTCCAGCCTCGGAATCTTCAATTCTTTCGCCATTACGACTGCTTCTTCACAAAGCTTTCTGGCTGCCGGAGCTTGCCCCAATTGTGCAGTGGCAAGTCCAATGGTGTACTTGGCCTGAAGAGCTACATCTCGGAATTCGGTGCCTGCCGCATCCAACGCTTCTTGTCCTTTCGTCTTTGCATCATCGAAGCGCTGTTGGCTCAAAGCTACTTGTGAATTAGTCAAATGTATCCACGCGAGGACAGTTTTAAGACTTGCCTCCGGACGGTTGGCAATGGAATAGGCGAGATCCAGGGCAGTTCGTGCTTCCTGATAACGACCAAGCCGCCATAAGAAACTGCCCTTATTCATTTGGTCGTATCCCATGTCCTTTTTGACGCCCAATGAATCATTGATTTTGTAACTCTCATCAAGATGGGAAATCGCCTCAGGATAAATCTCTTGCTCGCTGCCCCGCAGAATGGCAATACTCACGTGCGAGGAGGCCATCAGAGCCTGATCGTTCAATTCGGTAGCCAGGCTGAGCGTCTGATTGAAGTTGTTAAAGGCGGTTTCATAATCGCCTTTATCTCGATAAGCACGACCGAGCAAGAGAAGGACAGTCGAGGCTTCTTTACGGTATCCCGCCGGTCGATAGAAGCTTAGAGCCCGCTCGAGGAAAGATATCGCCTCGGCGGGGTTGCCCTGTTGTTGATTGAGGCTGCCAAACGCGCGCAACGCTCTGGCCTCGGCGCTAGCCGCTTTATCCCGCTGTGCAAAGTCAAGCGCCTGCTGAAAGTACTTGCGAGCCTCGCTGAATTCTCCGCGGGACAACAAGGTATAACCGAGGTCAATCAACCCGTTTGTTGCGAGATTTTGAATGCGGCTTTTTTGCGCCAGCTCGATGGCATCGGTTGCAAATTTCTTCGATAGCTCGGTGTTTCCTTCGTTGTAGTAAACGCTGCTTAGTTGAAGTTGAGTCTTAACCAACTGGTATTTGTTATCCGCCAGATTCAGAGACAACTTGAGAGCCTCTTCCAAACTGGATTTTGCATCAGCTAGCTTTTTGAGTTTGGCGAGGAGGGCGCCTCGCTGATAGAAAGCCTCGGCCATTCCTTCCTGATTGCTCATTAGCCGGTAATACTTCTGAGCTTCGTCGAACGCGCCGTCAGCCTTCGCATCCTGACGCCGGCCGTAGACTATGGCAAGTCGAAGGAATGCGGCAGCCGAATTCGGATCTTTTTGCGTTGCAGCCAGGTAGTTTTCCTGAGCCTTCTCCGTTTGCTCGTTACGCTCGTATGCGCGCCCGAGGTCCATCAGCGCGCTGGCTTTGTCAGACTCTCCTGCCTTATCGGCGAGTTCGCGATAGTAATCGATTGCCTTTGGGAATTCGCGTCGTATTGTGGCTGCGACTGCGTCGAGGTAAAGGCTGTCCTGACTTGAGAGACTCGATCTGTTGGGCGTCAGAGCGAGCGCCTGCAGAAGCTCTTCCATCGCTCTGTCGGTATTGTCGATTTCAAGATATGCCGCAGCAAGGCGCGCATGCGCAGGAGCGAAATCATTGTCGAGCGCGATGCATTGTTCCAGCTCCTTGCTCGCTTGATAATATGTCCCCGCGCGCATATCACGAATCCCCTGTTCATACCATTGACGAGCTTCCGCTGACGGTACCGCAGAAGATCCACGCCAGATGCTGAAGCCGAGCCATGTAACCAGCGTTGCAAGTATGACCAGCGACACACCAATCTTAAGAGGAAAAGGAATTGCTTTGATCTTTCCCGAGAGGATTGCTGAACTTGTTGAGGGACGAGATTGAGGCGACGGAGTTAACGGTCTGGTGTTCAGGCTGCTGCCCTGAAGAATCGCTTCCAGCTTGCGAAGGTCGGCGAGGAGGGCATTCGCTGATTGATAACGGTCCTCGACGTTCTTGGCGATCGACTTGAGTATGACTTCATCCAACTCGCCAGGAATGTCCGCACCGCATTCAGACGGTCTCTTTGGGTTTACTTCGATGACCTGCAGCGAGATCTGGATTTTAGTGGATCCAACGAAAGCCGACTTGCCTGTGGCACATTCGTAAAGCAGAACGCCAAGCGAGAATATATCGCTGCGAGCGTCAACAGGCAGATCTCGAAGCTGCTCCGGCGACATATAGCCGACCGTACCTACGACTTCTCCAGTATCAGTCAGACGACTCTCTGTTTGACCGGTTCCGCTGTCGCCGTCATCTCGAATAATTTTCGCGAGGCCAAAGTCGAGAATCTTTACCTGACCGCGCGGAGTGATAATGACATTTTGCGGCTTTATGTCTCTATGAATGACTCCACGTGAGTGAGCTTCTGCGAGTGCCTGAGCAGCCTGAATTCCGATATCCACCACTTCAAGCGGCGAGAGCACATTATTCTTGATGATGCGTGAGAGAGTGCTTCCTTCCACGTACTGCATCACGATGAACGCGCAGTCACCTTCATCGCCGACCTCATAGATCGAGCAGATATTGGGATGGTCGAGAGTGGCCGCGGCCTTTGCTTCTCGGAACAGTCGTTTCTTTGCCTGGTCGTTGCCGATTGATTTTGCCGGCAACATTTTGATCGCAACCTTGCGATCAAGCCGGATATCCTCGGCTAGAAAGACTTCACCCATCCCACCCGCGCCGATTCTATCAATGATCTTATAGTGAGAGATTTCTTGTGGAACCAAACGAGCTACCTCGCGGACGTCGGAGAAAATTTGATTCAAGAATAGGCTACTTAAATTGAGAGGCCAGGGAGATGCTGGCTGCCGCTTCAACGAGCGCCATCGGTAGATGTGATCAACTCGCCTCGTCGAGCGTTGTACTCTACGCTGTGTAGATTTGTCAATTGTCAGGGGCCTTGCCACAGAGGAAGAGAGTTCCCCGATACACACTGGTGTTTTGATTTGTTTGATTCGCCAGGTGTACGCATGGCGAGAAATTCTTCCGAGGACTTTCTTTGGACTGCGCCTCGCCTTCACAATGATTTTATCAGCGTGTTATATTGCTCGTCCTTTAGTCGTGCGCAACAAACTTTTTGTCAGGAGTCTTATTTGAGCATTCTCGTTGACAAGAACACTCGCGTAGTGGTGCAGGGAATAACCGGCAAGGAAGGCTCGTTTCATGCCGCGCAGATGATCGCCTACGGCACCAGGATAGTTGCCGGTGTAACACCAGGAAAGGGCGGAACCAAACACGAGGACGTGCCGATCTTCGATACTGTGGAAGACGCTGTCAAAGCCACCGATGCAAATGCGAGTGTAATCTATGTTCCTCCACCCTTCGCCGCCGATGCAATTATGGAAGCGGCCGATGCGAAGCTGCCACTCACTGTTTGCATTACCGAAGGAATTCCTGCGATCGATATGATTCGCGCCTTTGACTATTTGCGCGATCGCTCTACAAGGCTCATCGGACCGAATTGTCCGGGGATCATCTCGCCCGGCAAGTGCAAGATTGGCATAATGCCTGGCCACATCCACGCTGAAGGTCGCATAGGCGTCGTTTCGAGGAGCGGGACCCTGACTTATGAAGCCGTTCATCAGTTGACGAATCTAGGTCTCGGTCAATCTACCGCAATTGGCATCGGCGGCGATCCAATAATCGGAACCAACTTTGTCGATGCTTTGAGTCTTTTCCAGGCTGATCCAGAGACGGAAGCGGTTGTAATGATCGGTGAGATTGGCGGAACTGCTGAAGAGCAGGCAGCTGAATTTGTTCGCACTCGCATGAACAAGCCGGTAATCGGATTCATCGCTGGACAGACTGCTCCTCCCGGACGACGAATGGGACACGCAGGCGCAATCATTGCGGGCGGGAAGGGAACTGCTGCCGAAAAGATGGCAGCAATGGAAGCTGCCGGCATTCACGTAGTCAAGAGTCCGGCAGAAATTGGGGCAAAGGTCGTAGAGGTGATTTAGGTTTTGACCAAGGAGTGAAGCTGGGTTATGGAAACCGCTCCCGCAAAGCGAAGCGCGAAAAAAACAGCACGCATCGTGTGCGCCAATGACAATGAGTTCTGGACGACTCAGAAGCAATTTTGGCAATGGGTTCGCGAAGGCCTTGTGGATGTGACTGGTCAACGACCGCTAACAGGTCGATTTGCGGGGAAGCGCGAGAAGCTCCTGGTTATGGTTCGTCACGTCATCCTTGATAAGAGCAATCCTCATCACAAACAGGAAGTTCTGGATACGTATAGCAGGCTTAAGCCCCACGTTAGCAAGAAACGCCCGGAATCATAGATTCAATCCTAAAGCTGTCCCTCTGAAGTTTTCCGTAAGTTCTAAAGTTACTCTCGCTCCAATCGCAGTTAAATAGCTCGCACTGAGTCTTTGGTGTACCTTCTGACCAATGCTCAAGGACTACTTTAAGTTAAAGGAAAACGGCACAAGCGTACGGATCGAAGCCCTTGCAGGACTGACCACGTTCGCGACGATGGCTTACATAATTTTTGTTCAGCCCGTCGTTCTTGGAGCCGCCGGAATGGACGCCGGCGCAGTCTTTACTTCGACCTGCCTGATAACCGCATTCGCGACGGTATTGATGGCGTTCCTCGCCAATTATCCCGTGGCGGTTGCTCCTGCGATGGGCCACAACTTTTTCTTTGCATATGTCGTGGTTTTGACGATGAAGATTCCCTGGCAGGTCGCTCTTGGAGCAGTCTTCCTGTCTGGCATCGTCTTCGTTGCGACCGCATCATTCGGTCTGCGTGAGATGATCGTAGCGTCTGTACCGGATTCGCTGAAGTCTGCGATAGCGGTCGGAATCGGATTGCTGATAACGCTTATCGGTATGGAGTGGGCAGGCATTGTTCGACTTGATCCAAACACGTTCGTCACGCTGGGAAACCTCAGCAGCAAACCCGTGCTGATTGCGCTTCTGGGTTTGGGAACGACGATAATTTTGATTGCTCGGAGAGTGAATGGAGCGATACTCATTGGCATTCTCGTCGGAGCGGTTGCGGGGTTGTTTACCGGAATCGTAAAGAATCCAGGTTCGGTGCTTAGCGTCCCGCCTTCAGTCTTACCTACAGCTTTTCAATTAGATGTGTGGACTGCCTTAAAGCAAAATCTCATCGCGGTTATCTTGATATTCTTCTTTTTGGATTTGTTTGACACTGTAGGTTCATTGATTGGGATAGCCAAGCAGGCCGGTCTCATGAAGGAAGGGAAGTTACCTCGAGCCGGACGAGCGTTGCTGGCAGATGCGATTGGCACGGTAGGTTCGGCGCTTTCGGGGAATACCACGATGGTCAGCTACATCGAGAGCGCTGCGGGAGTCGCGGTTGGAGGACGAACAGGGCTGGCGGCTCTTGTGACTGCGGGAATGTTTGTAATCGCGATGTTCTTTTCTCCGATTGTGCAGATGATCAGCGGGGGCCTTGCAGTCCAGGAAGTAATCAATGTGGAAGGTCAGCAGATCGCTCGAACCTTCACGCTTTATCCGGTGACTTCACCGGCGCTGATAGTGGTGGGCAGCCTGATGATTCGCTCAGTACGAGATATCGACTGGAACGATTTTACTGAAGCGTTACCCGCGTTTCTTACGTTGATTGTGATGCCGCTGACATTCAGCATCACCGATGGAATTGCGTTTGGATTTATTTCTTATGCGCTGCTCAAGGTCGTGACCGGTCGAGGTAGGGAAGCGCACTGGCTGATTTATTTGTTTGCGATTCTTTTCATAGCGAGGTACGCAGTGCCAGGCCTGCATTGACATGCCTGGTGGATGGAATTAACATAGCCGCGTTGAAAGCGGTTAGATCAAGCGGGTGTAACTCAATGGTAGAGTGTCAGCTTCCCAAGCTGAAAGTTGCGAGTTCGAGCCTCGTCACCCGCTCCATCCTCTCCAACAGTCAAAGCCCATCTTAAGGTGATTCATTAGAGGTCGTCTTCGCGACTCTTAATGCTAAGGCTGAAGTCTCATGTCCGTAGACGGTCCGATCTGCAGTAATGGTATCTGGTTTCTGGTTCCTCTGCGTTAATCTGGTGTGCGATGAACGAGCGCGCCCAGGTTAAAGTCGTTATCAAGGCGCGAACACATCCGCAGATGACGCAGATTAACGCAGAAAAAATGATGCAGATTTAACACGGAAGACAGAAACCGGAAACAAGAAGCCAGAAACCATTACTTGCGGACTCGACTGTCTACGGTACGTCCTGGGCTCTATGCTAAAATGCATAACGGTATCGTTTCGTTGAAGCTACTGGCACACACTGCATATAACAACAGCATCAAACTGCTGGACCTAAAGCAATGGCTGAAGATGTAAAGTTTTACATTAGCTTTCGGATGCGGCTCATCCTGCTGCTCTCGTCGTTTCTCCTTTTAACGATTGGACTGGTCCTGGCCCTTGATAAATGGGCCCAGGAGCGTGCGTCAGAAGAAGTCATCCAGCAGAGTGCTCAGGTCAATAATGCCGTCAACTCAGGATTCACTGATTTCGCGAAGGCAACTTACCTTGCCATTAAGAATTTGAACTCGGTGCGATATCTGTACAAGCAAATACAAGCCGGCGAGATTACCTTGCCCGATACAGTAGAGCACATTATCGTAGCCGATCAATTTGGAGCAGTGAGCGATACTACACTACCCGAACTGGACGGCGGGACGATTTCGGTCCCTGATACGGAAGTAACAGCGGAAAGCCTTGGAGACCCGGTCGAAGGTGAGCTCCTGATCCACGGGAGCTCGGTAAGGACCTACAATATTCCATTCACCACTGCCAAGGGACCATTTTGGATCGTAATTGTCACAAACCCGGATTCGATCACTTCCAAAATAGATGAGGCTTCGCGAACGCTATCTGATCGAAGCCGCGAGCTTTCAAACGTCAGGCTTCTTGCGACCGCCGTGTTGCTGCTGCTCGCACTGGGTATTGCGGTCATAATCGGCTCGAGCTTTACTAGGCCAATCCAACAACTTGCTAATGCGGCGAGACGCGTAGCTGCCGGCGATATAGACTTCAAGGTTGATGTGCAGCGCCGCGATGAAGTTGGACAACTGGCGTCAACGTTTAATGAAATGATCGCCGGGGTAAAGGCGAAGAGAGAACTTGAAGATAAGCTGAACACGGCGGAGCGACAGGCAGCGATTGGTCGTCTTACTCAAGCGGTGGCCCACGAAATCCGAAACCCGCTTAACGTGATAAACCTCTCAATAGATCACGTCGCGACAAAATACGCTCCCGAGGATCAGAGGAAGCGTGAACAGCTCAACCGAATACTCTCGTCGATCCGAGATGAGGTCGCTCGCCTGAAACGACTGGTGAGCGATCTATTAAATTATGGCCGCCCGGCACGCCTGGCAGTCGAGACCGTAGACATCCGTAATCTCGTTGACGAAACGATAGCTCTGGTCCGTCCGCAAGCTGACGAGCAGGGTGTTAAGGTAATACTTGAGGAGGATCCGGGTCCACTGGAGATTCGCGGTGATCGCGAGAGGCTCAAGTCGTGCTTCTCGAACATCGCAATCAATGCACTGCAGGCAATGCCAAACGGAGGCCAGCTCGATGTGAAGCTGGCCAGATCGGACGGCGTAGTTCGAGTTTCGATGAGCGATACCGGTGTTGGGATCAGTGAAGAGGCTCTCGGTAAGATCTTCGAGCCTTACTTCTCCACAAAGCAGGCAGGGTTTGGCCTGGGGCTTGCAGTCACCAAGGCAATCGTCGAAGAACATCACGGTTCGATTGTCGTCGAGAGCGAACCAACAAGAGGAGCTACTTTCATTGTGACGTTTCCTTCCGTCAGTTCGAACGTTTCAGTTTGAGAATTAACAGTTCAAGTTGTTAATGAAGGAGTTGGTGGACGATTTCTAATTTGAGGTTAGAGCATGCCAAGGAACAAAGTGCTGGTTGTTGATGACGAGAAGAACCAGCGCGAAATCTATACGCTAATTTTGGAAGATGACGGCTATCAGGTTACTGCTGCCCAGAGCGCCGAGCAGGCATTGAGATTCGCGCGCGAAAATCAATTTGATCTCGTGCTCACAGATTACAAGATGGCAGGAATGGACGGTCTGACTTTGCTAACTGAGCTCTTAAAACTGGATCCCTCTATCATCGTGGTTATGATGACTGCCCACGGCTCCGTTGAGTCCGTGAAAGAAGCACTCAGAGGCGGGGCATTCGACTATCTTGAAAAGCCGATAGATCGAGACCAGTTGCTCAAGGTCGTTCAAAACGCGCTTGGACAGCTGAACAGGATCGATGACGAAATAATCGGCCAGTCCGACGAGATGGAGCGCGTTAAGAAAATGATCTGCAAGGTGGCCGGATCGTCATCTACGGTTATGATCCGCGGAGAGTCCGGAGTGGGAAAAGAGCGTGTGGCGCGGGCGATTCACAAAGCCAGTCCGCGAGCAAACGAGGTCTTTCAGGCGGTGAACTGTGCTGCAATCAATGAGAATCTGATCGAGAGTGAGTTGTTCGGTCACGAGAAGGGCTCATTTACTGGAGCCCACACTCAAAAGAAGGGCCAATTCGAAACAGCGGATCACGGAACCCTTTTCCTCGATGAAATTGGAGATCTCAACATAAGTATGCAAGCGAAGTTACTGCGAGCGCTCCAGGAAAGGGAGATAATGCGAGTGGGGGGAACTAGACCGATCAAGGTCGATGTAAGAGTTATCGCCGCCACTAATCGAGATCTGGAGACAATGGTAAAAGAGAGCCGTTTTCGCGAAGACCTCTACTATCGCTTGAACATTATTCCAATTCTGATCCCTCCGCTGCGCAATCGTCGGGACGATATTCCTGGGTTGGTTGATTTCTTCATCGCGAAGCACAGTGCAGGTTCGCACCGTCCGATCCGGGGGCTGACCGCGGGCGCCCGCAATCTGATCATGACTTATACCTGGCCTGGGAACGTGCGCCAGCTCGAATCGGCAATTGAACGCGCGATTCTTCTGTGTGAGGGAAACGAGATCGAGGTGGAGGATTTGCCGGTTGAGATTCGCCAGGATGGGGCATCAGCGGCCGCGTTTAACTTTAAGCTACCCCCGGAGGGAATTTCATTTGATGAGGTTGAAAGATCGCTGATCACCCAGGCGATGGAGCAAACGAACTGGAACATAACCAGGGCGGCAAAGCTTTTGGGGCTTTCTTTTCGCACACTTCAGTATCGGCTTGAGAAGTTCGGGATTAAGAAGGCAGGAAAGGAATAGATCCATCAGCGGGCCGGATCCTGCGTCACGCCGGTCGCGGTTTTGCAACGGATTGATAGAACGATCGCGGTGCTCTCTACTTTACGAGAAGGAACTTTCGAACTCGGACTTCTCCTACGGCAACGCGGTCGTTATTGGATGAGAAGCCGTCCATCAATGGGCCGGTGGATAACTTCGCCACTTCTGATCGGGCTGAAGAGAGCGAGTTTTTAAGTCGCTCGGTCGCGAAATCGTCGTGGAACTCCCGCAAAGTTCGCTCGGATCCGCACTCGTAACAAACCTGAACCAATCGTCGGTCTGTTTCTCGATGAGGCACACTCCAATAATGCTTTCCACTTAGCCGGCAAAATATTGACATACTGCTACCTATTATTTTGGCTTGAGTTTTGGTGCTTTTGAAATCGCCCTCAAACCCTCTAGTAGTTCGTGAGCTAAGAAGGGGCCGAAGCGCCCGCAAGTATAAGCAATAGTTCCGGGTAATTGCAAGACTTTTGTTAAGGCTCAAATAAAAGTCCGGCGTCGCCACGATCAGCAGCAAATTGTCCCGGAAATGTGCCTTTTATAGACTCTTTCGAGGGTTCAGGCTACGAATTTTTGAATAGTCTTCAGGCGAGTTGATATTCTCGAAGAAGAGATCGGACTCAGAGAGGTGCGCCAGCTCGTCAAATGCGATAACGCGAGTTGGAACCCGATCGAAAACCAGCCCGATCTTCCTCTGGCCTTCTTCAATCAGGTCGTTAACCGCTGAGAGTGCTTCGCGATGGTAAACTGCGCAAAGCGGTTCGAGTTTTCCATCGGGACCTACGGGTACCGTTGCATAGTGCTCTTCGGAAGCTTCCAGAAGGAACCTGAAGAGTTCAGTGGTGACCAAAGGCAAGTCGCAAGCGACGAGTATCACGCGAGGCGTCGGCGCGTTAGACAGCGCGGTGCGTAAAGCCTCGATTGGGCCGATTCCGACGTTTGTATCGCGGTACACTGGATAGCCAAGTCGTTCATATTCAGTATGATTGGCGATGATAGCTAACCTGTTTGTTAAAGGGACGAGAGCAGCTATTACGTGCTCAATCATTGGACGGCCATCGATCTCGAGCCATGCCTTGTCTGTACCCATTCTCGAGCTGCGACCACCGGCGGTGATGAAAGTGCTTACATCGGTCATGCAAGTTCGAGTATAGCAGGGGTTGGGGATAGGGGGTTGAGGTTGGCGTTGGGGGTTTGGAGCTTCAAGGAATTTGTAGTGCGCATTGATGCCAACGTCCCCAAACCCCAACCTCCCACCCCCCAACCACCATATCCCAGTTTTATCTATCATCTTTAGTCTGATAATGTAGCTCGAAGTCGACGCGAGCTTGAGAACAACTCGGATAAAATAAGAATGGTTGACAATCAACAGTACCTGCTCAATTTGTTCAAGCAAACCGGTGCGCTGCTCGAAGGTCATTTTCAACTTACATCCGGCTTGCACAGCTCTCTTTATCTTCAGTGCGCCCTCGTTCTTCAATATCCTGAGCACGCTGACTTCATAGGTCGTGCCCTTGCGGCAAAGTTCCGCGACGACAGGGTCGACGCCGTTGTAGCTCCGGCGATAGGTGGGATCATCGTGGCGCATGAGACCGCGCGTGCGATTGGCGCCCGTGCCCTCTTTTCCGAACGTGAGGCGGGTGTGATGACGTTACGGCGCGGCTTCAGGCTGAGCCGAGGAGAGCGCGTCCTGGTTGTGGAGGACGTCGTAACGACTGGAGGATCAACGCGAGAAACGATCCAGGCGGTGATCGATGGCGATGGCGTAGTCGTTGGCGCGGGTTCGATTGTCGACCGCAGCGCTGGCGCAGTGGATGTTGGAGTCCGTCGCCAGGCGCTGCTTTCGCTAGATGTGACAGCCTATCAACCTGAAGACTGCCTTCTGTGTAAAGAAGGCGTTCCGGTGGTGAAGCCCGGCAGTCGCGTGCTTAAGACGTGAGCTACTGCAGGTGTTTTGCGGAAGTATTCAAGAACTGGTGACGCGGCGCATTTGTCTTTAATCGTTGTACTGATTTTCAGGCTCGTATATAAACGCAGAGACGCTAAGCCGCAAAGACGCAAAACTGCAGAGACCTGATCACTCCACTAAATGCCGTTCCTCGATCTGATGCAGAATTTCAAACTTACGATTCAATATGATGGTACGAATTATCACGGTTGGCAGATGCAGGCGAACGCGCGGACTATTCAGGGCGAGCTTACACGTGTGGTGTCAATTCTCGATCATCGGGCGGTTACAATCTACGGGGCGGGCAGAACAGACGCGGGGGTACACGCCGAAGCTCAGATCGCAAATTTCTTCGCCGAACGAGAATTTGAGCCGCGATTGCTGCGCGACGCGATAAACGGAAATCTCGAAAACGACATTCGAGTGCTGGACGTCGAGCCAGTTCCTGATTCTTTTAACGCGCGGTTCTCTGCAGTTCAGAAGACCTACCTATACCGAATCTGGACCGCGGATGTGTTGAGCCCTTTCCTCTGCCGTTATGTTTATCACTATCGCGGTGAACTAGATACCGAAAAAATGCAAAGAGCGAGTGAGTCGCTGCTTGGTCGTCATGACTTTACGGCTTTCACAGTGGCAAGCTCAGATGCAGAGGACCATATCCGTACGCTTATCTGCCTCAAGTTTGAGCAACAGCCTAATGAAATCTCGATATTCGTAACCGCTGACGGCCTTCTCCGCTATATGGTGAGAACGATTGTTGGAACGTTGGTTGACGTCGGTCGAGGAAAGCGAACAGTAGCTAGCGTTGTCGAGGCTCTCGAGAGTCTCGATAGATCGAGATCGGGTCCATCGGCTCCGGCCCACGGGTTGACTTTGATTAGCGTCGACTATTAAATTGACCATTCGTGTATAACCCCCTGGTTGTAACGGTCTCCCCGATCTAAAACATAATGAGCATTAACCTCCTTAGAGAGTTTGAGAGAGTCATAGAAAGCGGCTCTGTAGACGAATTCCTTTTGGTACAGATAGATCCCGACAGGCTTCCTTCACACATCGCAATAATTATGGATGGCAACGGCCGGTGGGCAGCGCGGCGGAACCAACCGCGAGTAGCCGGACATCGCGCTGGAGCCGAAGCCGTCCGCGCCACCGTAGAGACTGCTGCGAGACTGGGCATCTCATATCTTACGCTTTACGCATTCTCGACTGAAAACTGGAAGCGCCCGCGGCTTGAAGTTGAGGCGCTCATGGGACTGTTGCGGGAGTTCCTGCGCAAAGAAATCCGAAGCCTCAAAGCCAACAACATTCGGTTTCAAACAGTAGGTCGCGACCAGGAACTCGAGGGCGTCGTACGCCGCGAAATCGACCGAGCCAAACGCGAGACCAGCAAGAACACCGGCATGGTACTGACGGTAGCGCTGAACTACAGCGGTCGATCCGAGATAGTTAAAGCTTGCCGCGAAATAATCGCGGAGTGTGTAAGTATTGGCCGCGATCCTTCGGAGATCAACGAAATCGATATAGAGCGGCATCTTTTTACCAAAGACCTGCCCGACCCGGATTTGCTGGTGCGAACGAGCGGCGAAATGCGAGTATCTAATTTCCTGCTCTGGCAGATTGCTTATAGTGAGATCTACGTAACAGATGTGTTGTGGCCAGACTTTCGCCGCGCGAATTTGTTTGAGGCCATCGTCGAATACCAAAAGCGCGAGCGACGATACGGCAATGTAAAACCGGGGATCAACAGCTCGCTTATCGCTGCGAATATGAAGTAAACGATTCGTGACACGTGATTCGTGATGCCTGAAAACAGGATGGATGTACAGTTCATGCATTTAGCATCACGGGTCTCAGATCACGAGTCTCTCCCATGAAGAGAATCCTTACCGCCATCGTGGCGCTTCCAATTCTCCTCTTCACTGTCTGGAGCTCTTTCCCTTATTACTTTGTGATCTTGAGCACAATCGCAATTTTGCTTGCGCTCGGCGAGTTCTACGCCTTAGCGACAAAAGCTCGATGTAAGCCGCAGATTGTCACCGGATTCTGTGCGGCACTGGTGGTCGTCGCCAGCTTCGTATTCGAAGAGCCGCTTCTGACAGTGACAGCGTTGATTGCGGTTGCGATTGCAGCGCTCGTCAGCGCTGTATTTCGTCCGGGCGAGCTGAAAGAATCGCTGGTTTCGGTATCGTCCACGGTTTTTGGTGTCATTTATATAGCATTGTTGGCGAGCTGTCTGGTGGGTGTTCGAATGATTTCGGATACGCGCTTTGCCACGCCTGTTTCGCACCTTGCATCGAAGGCTCTGACAATGTTCTTTGCTATCGTAATATTGACCGATACTGGGGCGTACTATACTGGACGAACGATTGGTCGTCACAAACTCGCTCCGCGCATCAGTCCCGGTAAAACGATAGAAGGGGCAATCGGCGGTTTGGTTATGGGCACTTTGGCTGGATATGTATCGAAACTTACGTTCTTCCCTGAAATTCAAACTGCACATTGCCTTATACTCGGCGCCGTCATAGCCATCGTGGGACAAATCGGGGACCTTGCTGAATCACTCCTCAAGCGCGGTTCCGATGTTAAGGATTCCGGTCGTCTCTTGCCGGGTCACGGCGGTATTCTGGACCGCATCGATAGCATTCTGTTTTCCGCCCCGGTGCTTTATTTCTATTTTCGATTGTTCTTTGCCGTTCAATGATTGGAAGGCCTGTCTAAGATGGATCCGAACCTTTGAAATTGACACCAGTGTCACGATTAACTTCCTCAGTTCGGCGGTCTACTCGAGACGTATGGACAATCTGGCTGGTGATTTCATTTCTAACGACGATTCCCTACCTCGTGGCTTCGTTGCGCACACCAACCGGGTTTGTTTTTTCCGGAGTTCTTACAGCCTACGACGACACGTTTGCTTATTTTGCCTGGATGCGGCAGGGGGCGAATCTGCAGTTGCTCATGTGTGATCCGTACACTTCGGAGCCTCAACATTGCGAATTCTTTTTGCCGCTTTGGAGTCTACTCGGATTCATAGCTCGTGCAACGGGTCTTTCAATTCCGCTAACGTTTCACGCAATCAGACTTCTCTCAGCCCTGTTGCTCCTTGTCGTAGCAAAATCAGTTGCCGGTCTTGTCGTAGAATCGAGGACTCAGCTGAAGTACACGTTATGGTTGTATGCGACGTCTGGTGGACTTGGCTGGCTGGTATTTGGTTTAGAGAACAAGGGCAACTTGTTGGGAGGGGCTGCCGGATCGGGTTCGGTTGATCTTAATCTCCCGGAAGCGATTGCCTTCCGATCAATCTTCGCACAGGTGCATTTCTGCGTCGGGGTCGCTCTGTTAAGCGCCGCCATTTGTCTATTTTTTAAGGCGGCGGTAGAAAAGAATACAATCCGCGCGTTCATTTCCGGATTGCTGACCTCGCTCCTGGCGGTTATCCACCCTTATATGGTCGCTGTAGTTTGCGCCGTTTCAGCAGTCGCTCTATTGCTGTTGCCGCTGATTGGAAAACGTCGCAATGAAATTGATGGAATTAATGTTTACTCGTCGAGGGTTCCTGTAGCTGGGGGTTTTGCGATTGGTACAGTTCCGGGTGTCGGATATTTGATTTATCTCAACCGCTCTAATGAAGTTTTGCGGGAATGGCTTAGAGTTACTGATACGTTTTCGCCGCCAGCCTGGGAATATGCACTCGGATTCGGGTTCGTCGGCGTGCTGGGCCTTATGGGTCTCTCCGTGATCTGGACTCGACATAATCAATATGGGCGATTACTTTCGATTTGGGTAGCGGTGCAAGCCCTGCTCTTATATTTTCCTGTTAGCTTTCAAAGGCGCTTCGTCGAAGGCTTGCAGCTTCCGCTTTCAATCGCTGCGTCAGTTGCATTATTTGAAATTGCTAACAGAATACTCAGAAACAACAACCGCAAATATTACCGAAATGCAATACTGGTTGGGTCGATTATGCTTGCAGCGCTCACGAACATCGGATTCTTGGTTGGTCAACTTTCAGGTCGAGGCGAAGCAAGCGGGGCGAATGATCCCAGACGATATTTGTCGAACGACGTTATTTCAGCATTTGACTGGTTACGAGCCAAATCTACGCCCGAGACGGTATTGTTCTCATCTTACTTGACTGGGAACATCGCGCCTTCGATGACCGGTATGCGAGTTTTTCTCGGTCATTACGCCCAGACTCTCCGAAGTGATGAGAAAGGTCCGTTGGTTACCGCGTTCTACAGCAACACCGTTGGCGATCATGAAATTCGCAAGTTATTCGCCGAACACCGAGTGCGTTACATCTTTTATGGTCCATTCGAGAGGGCGATATCGGATGCGTTCGTGCCTGCGCCCTGGCTTAGGCTATCGCATCGCGTTGGAGACGTAGTGATTTTTGAAATGCCTGACCAGGTCTCACCACCCGAGATCCAATGAGTCCAGGATTATTATCCTCGTTAAAGCGGGTGACCGGCCTCGCATTGGTCTTGGGTGGCCTCCTGGTCGGTTTCTTGTTCGCAAACAAAAGCGGCAACAACCCCAATGTCTACAGCAATGACTTCAGTGTCTACTACCATGCTGCCCGAGAGATGATTGATGGCCGCGATCCGTACGCGCACTCCCTTGGCGACTGGACCCCGTACATTTATCCGCCGCTTCTTGCGGAGCTCCTCGTTCCCCTTGCTTTGTTACCGCTGCCTGTCGCCGCGTACATTTGGTTTTTGATCAATGCTGCTTCGATTGTTTTCGCTGCATTCTTGTCCGTTACTTTGCTGCGCATGGACACGAAAGCGGTTGGTCAGGAATCTCACGCCAAAGTGGCGGGTATCTGGAAAGAAGCGCTTGCCGCGGGCGCGGTACTGCTTGTCTTCCGGTTTGTGTTGGATACCTTCACTCTGGGTCAAGTTAACGCACTGATAGCTGGTCTTGCAGTCGCTCATATCTACCTTTACAACCGCGGGCGAAGAGTTCTTTCGGCAATAGTTTTGGCCTTTGCAATTTCGATCAAACTGACCCCTGCGCTGCTGCTCGTTTATCACTTGGCGAAGATGAGGTTGAAATTTTCAATCGCTTGCGCCGGGCTTGTTGTGGCAGTGACGATCGCTAGCCTGTTGCCGTTTGGATCAAGCGGAACGGATGTCTTTCAAGTGTTCTTGCGCCGAACGGTGAAAAACGAGCAGGGCTATGATTTTTCCTATTCAGGGAACCAATCCCTTCGGGGAGCTATTGCGCGATTAAGAATCTCGAATACCGAAGCGGAGAACTCGGCAGATGCTCGTAATGCAATTGATTGGTCGACCATTGTTGGTTCGATATTGCTGTTGAGTCTGGGGGTTTTTGCGGCCAGGAGAGTAACAAATGAACTTGCTGCGGTTGCGCCGTTTTTCTGTGGTTTTGTACTTGTTTCGTCGCTCAGCTGGAAAGCGCATTATGTTGTTCTGATACCGGCGGCAGCGCTGCTGCTTTACGAAGCGGTAGGCTCCAAGAAACGCGCGGTGGCTATAGCGGCATACCTGGCACCTTTTGTTCTCTTTAATTTTACAAGTCAGAAGATCATTGGTGTTGCAGCCGCTGAATGGGCGGATGAGCATTCGTTGGTTCTGGTTGGGGCATTGATCGTGTTTATTGTTTGTGTGTTTCTGAATCTCCTGGTTAACAAGAGCAAAGCGGAAGACGTGGTTACGTAGTTTCCAAGTTTCTTCTTTGCGGTTCTTTTCGCCTTTGCGCGAAACACGTTTTGGGATTGGAATACTCGTTTCGCGCAAAAGCGCAAAGGACCGCAAAGAGGCAAAGCAGACCGTACCTACTGGTCTAGGCAATACCTCGCCTGTTTGTTAATCTCATCAAATAAGGCCGCGGGGAAGAAATGAGCACAAAAGAGCGAGTTGAAAAAAAGGTAGAAACCAGCTCGGGCATCGAAATGAAGACGTTTTTCGGCCCTCCGGACGTCGACTTGGACTATGACCAGGAGGTAGCCGATCCCGGAAAGTTCCCGTATACCCGCGGACCCTACGAGACGATGTATCGCGGGAAGCTTTGGACCATGCGGCAGTATGCGGGATACGCATCGGCAGCAGACTCAAATGCGCGATATCGCTACTTGCTCGGGCAAGGCACGACCGGACTTTCGGTTGCCTTTGATCTTCCTACACAGATGGGCTACGACTCCGATCATCCTATGTCCAGAGGAGAGGTAGGCAGGGTCGGAGTTGCGATCGACACGCTCGACGACATGGAATTGTTGTTTAGCGGGATTCCGCTCGATAAGGTCTCGACGTCGATGACGATCAACTCAACAGCGGCGATTCTGCTCGCAATGTATATCGCGGTTGCCAAAAAACAGGGCGTCGAGCCGAATAGGATTTCCGGAACTGTTCAGAATGATATCTTAAAGGAGTATATCGCGCGCGGCACATACATTTATCCGCCTCGACAGAGCCTCAGGATAGTGACGGATATCTTTGCTTATTGCGCGCGCAACGCCCCGCGTTGGAACACAATATCTATCTCCGGTTATCACATTCGCGAAGCCGGTTCCACCGCAGCGCAGGAAGTCGCCTTTACTCTGGCTGATGCGATCGCTTACGTGCAGGCGGCCGTTGATCGCGGGCTCAAAGTCGATGAGTTCGCTCCTCGCATAGCCTTTTTCTTCAATTCGCATAATCAGTTTCTGGAAGAGGTCGCAAAGTTTAGAGCTGCACGTAGATTGTGGGCGCGCATTATGTGTGAGAGATTTCAAGCCCACGACCCTCGATCGCTAATGCTTCGATTTCATGCTCAGACTGCTGGCTCGTCATTGACTGCACAACAGCCCGAGGTGAATGTAGTTCGCACTACTATTCAGGCTTTGGCAGCGGTCCTGGGTGGAGCACAGTCACTCCACACGAACTCGATGGACGAAGCCCTGGGGCTTCCAACCGAACACGCGGCGCGAATTGCGCTTCGAACGCAACAAGTGATCGGATATGAATCGGGGGTTGCCGATACCGGCGATCCGCTCGGAGGCTCGTACGCGATTGAACATTTGACGAATGAGATTGAGCGGCTGGCTGCAGCTTACATTCAAAAAATCGACGAAATAGGCGGAATGTTAAGAGCAATCGAGAAAGGTTATGTTCAACGCGAAGTCGAAAGATCCGCCTATGAATATCAACGAAGAGTAGAATCCGGCGAACAGACGGTTGTCGGCATGAACCGATTCGTTACCGATGAAGGCACTTCGGTTCCGTTGTTGCGAATAGACCCGGAACTTGAGAAACAACAGGTTGAGCGCCTCACTGGCGTCCGAGCCAGACGCGATGAGCAATCAGTTCAGCAAGCTCTCAAGAACATCGAACAAGCTGCTCGCGGCGATGACAACCTGATGCCGCACATCGTTCACGCAGTAGAGCAGTACGCCACCCTCGGCGAAATATCAGATCGACTGCGCGTTGTTTTCGGAGAGTATAGCGGTGATAACTACGAATAGGCTCTGCCTTTCATCCAGCTAATGAGCGACAACATCCTCGAAGTCAGACACCTCAGTACGAAATTCTTCACTCGGTCCGGACAAATAAATGCAGCAGATGATGTGAGC
Source organism: Blastocatellia bacterium (assembly GCA_035258805.1). Taxonomy (GTDB): domain Bacteria; phylum Acidobacteriota; class Blastocatellia; order UBA7656; family UBA7656; genus Onstottus_A. Next base: position 25,161 of record DATFWY010000289.1, read on the forward strand.
TTCAATATAGTTCGGGGGTCGACCCTGGCGCTGGTCGGAGAGTCTGGAAGCGGTAAGTCGGTAACCAGCCTGTCGATAATGCGCCTGGTCTCTCCACCCGGTCGAATCACCGCGGGAGAGATCGTGTTTGATGGTACCGATCTGCTAAAGCTCAGCGATGAGCAGATGCGTCGAATCCGCGGTCGCGATGTCGCTATGATCTTTCAAGACCCGATGACATCTTTGAATCCTGTTTACACGGTTGGTGATCAGATATGTGAAGGGATCCAGCTTCACGAACGCATTTCTCGAAAACAAGCGTGGCCGAGGGCCATCGAGATGATGACGCGAGTCAAAATCCCGGATGCGGCGAAGAGGGCTCGCGATTATCCGCATCAATTATCCGGGGGGATGCGCCAGCGTGTAATGATCGCAATGGCTTTGTCGTGCAAGCCTAAGCTGCTGATCGCGGACGAGCCGACGACAGCACTGGATGTAACCATACAAGCGGAGATTTTGGATTTGCTTCGAGGTTTACGAGTCGACTTTGACTTGTCGATGCTGCTCATAACCCACGACCTCGGGGTCGTGGCCGAGACTGCCGATCGGGTTGCAGTTATGTACGCTGGACGGATAGTCGAAGAATCACCGGTACGAGAAGTCTTCTACAGCCCAAAACATCCGTACACTGAGGGTTTGCTTCGCTCAGTTCCAAAATTGAGTGAAGAAGGTCTAAAGGTCAGACGGCTGCAAACGATTGAAGGCACCGTTCCTAACCTCTTGCATTTGCCGGAGGGTTGTACATTCGCATCGAGATGCGAGTATGTGATCGACGAGTGCACAATCAAGCCTATTCCTCTTTTGTCGGTAAATGAGGAGCACCGAGCCCGCTGCATTCGATTTGATGAGGTCGGCAATGAAATAGCGAAGACAAGGGTGCATAAGGATGTAGCGCACCGAGTGTAGGGACTTGGGTAGAAGTTGATCCCGATTACATGATTTCAAATGGCCAATAACGGCAATCTTATCGAGGTACGAAAGCTCAAGAAATACTTCCCGGCGGGTGCAGGGTTGTTTGGCGCAGGCAACGCCTTTGTGAAGGCCGTTGATGATGTGAGCTTCAACATCCGAGGCGGCGAGACCTTCGGATTGGTTGGCGAATCGGGATGCGGCAAATCAACCATCGGACGCTGTATTCTCAGATTAATTGAACCGACTTCTGGAAAGGTCAGCTTCCTGGGACAGGACCTGTTATCGCTCAGTTCGGATGCGCTCCGTCATCTCAGGCGCGACATGCAGATCATATTTCAGGATCCCTACTCATCTTTGAATCCGAGAATGACCGTCGGGCAGATTGTTGGCGAGCCTCTGGTCATACACAACGGCGGAGATAATCGAAGCGGGCGGCGTGAGCGCGTAGCTGAGTTACTCAAGCTCGTGGGCCTCGACCCGGATCATGCCAGGCGCTACCCGCACGAGTTCTCCGGGGGCCAGCGGCAACGGATCGGTATAGCACGTGCCCTTGCGCTCAAGCCCAGGTTCATCGTTTGCGACGAGCCTGTTTCAGCTTTGGACGTGTCAGTGCAGGCACAGGTGGTGAATCTGCTCCAGGATCTTCAGGAACAACTTGGGCTGACCTACCTCTTTATTTCCCATGGGCTGTCGGTAGTTCAGCATATTTCTACGCGCGTTGGAATCATGTATCTGGGGAAGCTGGTCGAGATCGCTCCGAGCGACGAGATATTTCACAACCCGCTACATCCCTATACCAAGGCATTGTTGTCGGCGATACCGATTCCTGATCCGGCGCATCCCCGTGAAAGGGTACCATTGAGAGGGGAAATTCCGACTGCGCTTGATCCACCGGCGGGCTGTAATTTCCGGACGCGATGTCCGATTGCGGAGCCGAGATGCGCCAATGAATCGCCTGAGTTAGTGGAAGTTGCACCGGACCATTTCGTTAGTTGCATGGTGGTTGCACCTCATCCAAAAAAATAGTAGGCTCACGAGGAATTTAGTGGACTAAGTTTTTTGCTTTGCGCGGTAAGGGATCTTATCGGCTATTCAAAGAACGTGAAGATGCCTGCCAGCGCCTCAGGAGACAATTGAAATGAGCGAGGAAGTGAATCCGACGCCTGATACCACACCGATTTATGGTGCGTCCGAGCGTTACGAACAGACAGCCCCTGAGGAGCCGGCACGTCTGGGACCATTAAGTAGACTTTCTGGGACACTATTCTCCCCGGGTGAGACATTCGCGGATGTGAATCGAAAGCCTACGTGGATTGCTCCGATGATAATCGCGATCTTGACTGTGGTCGCTTCAACTGTTTTCTTTCAGTGGCGAGTTCATCCCGATTGGGACTCAATCATGCGCACTCAGATAAAGAAACGCCTGGAGCGGAGCAATCAATCTCTTACTGAAGAGCAGATGCAACAACAGGTTAATTTTGCCAAAAACATCGCGAAATTCAGTCCCATCATCGGAACAGTTTTCACACTTGTAATCTACGTGGTACTCGCGGGAGTCTTCGCTCTTGGTTTGATGTTCATTCAGGCAAAGACCACGTTCAAGAAGATTCTTTCTGTCGTGACATGGACGCGCGCTTCCATAGGTGTCGTCGAAGCTATTGTAACAATGGCGTCTTTGATGGTGCGGGATGAGGCGGAACTGAGAAGTATCGACCCGACTCAACCAGCCGGGATAGTTCCGTCCAATCTTGCTGCGTTCCTTCCTTCGACGAGCTCCGCAGTACTTAAATCTCTGGCTGGTTCCATAGACATTTTTACCATCTGGTCGTTAATTCTCTTGTCCATCGGCTTTGCGATCATCGCCGGATCGCGGAAGATCACTGCTGGCAAAACTGCAAAAGTCGTTTTCGGCTTTTGGTTAGTGTATGTTCTGGGCAAGCTCGGATTTGCGGCAGCATTCGGCTAGAATTCGGCGCACTAATAGCTGACGGTAAAATAAGAACCACGATTAGAAGAATTTACCATTCTTTGTTCCAGACAACTCCACGTAGACTCTCTTTCAAATTCTTAGATCGCGTAGCTGAACGTCCTTTTTGTGTAATTGAGACCTATTTTGTGTAATTGAGACCTATTATGGCAGAGCACCGGCTCAAGAACGAAATGATTTAGTGTCTTTGAGCTTCAATCTGGTGCCTATGGCACGATGATTGCTGTCATTTGCCACGTGATTAATGAGATTCAGAAGAACAACGTTTTCCAGCAGCCATTCGGGACAGAAATGATCGATCTGATGGAAGAGATGTTGTTTCAGCGCGCCGCGAGCGGAATACGGCCCGTGCTCTATCTCTCCTCCTATACTGATCTTGAATGCAGTATGCTGATGCTTTTGGACGACTCCGGAGAGGCTAGATTCTCAGCAGAGCAGTTGCCAGTTGAACGACAGCCCGGCTACCACACCATCACAAACTAGACACAGTTGCGCCAATTCGCCTCAGTCGGGCCAGGCCCTTGTTTAGCCCGTCACAAGTTTTCATTCGTACCGCAGCGCCTCGATTGGATCCAATCGCGCCGCTTTAACCGCGGGCCACATCCCAAACACCAGACCGACGGAGCACGATACAAAGAATCCGAGTAACACCGCCCACAACGGGATCACTGATGGTAACGTCGGTGCAAGCTGTCTCAGGGCAAGGCTGACCACCCAACCAACGAATATTCCAATGAGTCCTCCGACCGCGGTAAGAGTTATCGCTTCAGTAAGAAACTGCCAGATAATGTCGGCTTTGCGGGCGCCAATAGCTCGGCGTACGCCAATCTCTTTTGTACGTTCGGTGACTGACACCAACATTATGTTCATCACGCCGATACCGCCTACCAGCAGACCTGCGGCTGACAATGGAAAGACAATAAGGCTGGCGATTGACGCAAACTGCGCGATGACCTCAAAGATGCTCCCCGGCGTGCTGATGCCGAAATCGTTTGGCTTGTCGTTTGGGACTCCTCGACGACGGCGCATCAGTTCAGTGATATCGTCCACGAGTTTGCCAAACTGATTGGTTCTGGCCTTCACATTGACCGTTATATCCTTGATTTCAGGGTGATCGCGCTTAAGGGTATCAAACGGTACGATAAGTTGGCGGTCTTCGACCGGATCGCCTCCGAATAGTCCTCCCGGTGCCTTCTCCATCACCCCGATCACCGTATAAATCTTGCCGTCAACTTCAATCTCACGGTCGAGAGGTTGAAGCGCGCCGAACAATGTTTCCGCGATTGCCGATCCAACAACCGCGACCTGAGAGCGGTGTTCCTGCTCCGATTGACTAAAAAAGCGGCCGCTTCGAATATAAACGTTTCGAACCTGATCATAATTAGACCAGACTCCGAAGATTAGCGGCCGGTTTGCTTCGATTCCCTTGCGTTTTACGATTGGTTGATTGCCGCCAGGGCCAAACGAGCCGACTACCAGTGTCGGACTCACGCTTTCGGCCGAAGGCAGCTCGCCGATCGCGTGGGCGTCTTCGATTGTCAGATCCTTTCGCGAACGCTCGGATTGAGAAGGCCGGCTGAAACGAATTCCTATGTTATCCCACTTCGTCACAAAGACTATGTCGGGCCCAAACCGCTTGGTTTGTTCAAGTACAAATTCTCTGAGACCGGTTAAGAAGGAGGAGATGGCAATGACGGTCATCGTTCCGCCGATGACACCGAGCATGGTAAGGGCGCTCCGTACCTTGTGGGTGCGAAGCGTGTCAAAGGCCATCAATACGTTTTCACCGATTTCTTGAAGATGCATAGTGTGAGGATGCTAGTCTGCGCGCAGCGCGATGATCGGATCGAGTCGAGCAGCGCGGTTGGCCGGATAGAGGCCAAAAAATACTCCCACTAGTGTCGATACTGAGATCGCGATAACTGGTGCCCACAACGGAACCGACACCGGTACATTCACAATTCGCTTCAGGATTTCCATACACGTTACCGCGAGAAGCAAACCAATCAACCCTCCAATTCCCGACATCATTGCCGACTCCACTAGAAACTGCATAAGTATGTCCCGGCGAGTCGCCCCTAACGATTTTCGTATCCCAATCTCACGGGTGCGCTCGGTGACACTGGCCAGCATGATATTCATTATCACGATTCCACCAATAACCAGAGAAATTCCCACAACTGGAAATGCAACCGCGGCCACCACATTCACTATCGATCCGAGCAGCTGCTCAGTAGCTTCGTCGGTTGAGATAGAGAAATCATCGGTTTCGTTATAGTTGAGTTTGTGCCGGGTGCGCATCAACATTCGCACCTGGTCCTGTACTCTATCGGCTGCGACCGTTGCACGCGACCGTATGATTATTCGAAATGTTGGAGAGCTTCGCTTGCCGAACGCCTTGAAAAAGGTCATCAGCGGTAGCTGAACAAAGTTATCCTGGGATTGACCGAGCACGCTTCCGAGCTTCTTGGCAACGCCGATTACGATGTACGTATCAGGCCCGATCTTGATGTCTTTCCCGATCGGGTCGACCTGTGGGAACAGTCCTTCCGCTACTTCTGAACCAAGGAATGCCACGTCTTTGCGACTATCATCGTCGAAGTCGCTTATGTATCGACCTTGTGCTACTTCAGCGCTGGAAAGCAGCAGCGTATTTGGTGTAACCCCCTGAACGCCCACGTTGTCGAGGGTGATGTTCCCATATTTGACTGCCTTTGCTCCACCGTCCTGAGCACCGATCTGTTCCGCAAGTGTGGCGGAATCCCGCAGCGCTGCCAGATCGTCGAGTGTAAGATCCGGGTTGCGGCGGAACGCATCCAGGAACTTCTGAAAATCACCGAAGCTGGTGATGCTGGCCTTTTGCAGAGTGAACACGCCCGACCCCAGCGTGGCGATCTTCTCCTTGATATAGACGTTAGCGCCTTCGATTACCGTAGCTACTGCGGTGACCACCGCGACACCGATTATGACTCCGAGCAGCGTCAGAAACGACCGCAGCTTGTGAGCAAGGATCGAGGAGATAGCAATGGAGGCGGCTTCTATAAACTTGTTCATAGCTCGCGATTACCTGAGGCGCAACAAGCCTCAGATTATAGCAACTGGTCGTATTTTTCATAATGCCGGTATGGAGGTTCTATGAGATATGCGATTCTTTAGAGGTTCTCATGCAACTTCTCGAGGTGGGTATGCAGGACGATAAATCCGTTGTGGCTTTGATCCAGGCGCGCTGGCGCAATGAAAAAGCCTGGCCGATTCCGGCCAGGCTTTTTCTTATTCCAAAGGGGCTACTTGGGGCTATCTTCGTTCGTCGATGTTGATCCGCCCGTCAAGTATGTGCAGCACTCGATGTGCGTGTTCGGCGATATCGTGCTCGTGAGTGACAAGTATTATCGTATTACCCTGCTGGTGGAGCTCGTCAAAGAAACTCATGATCTCGTTCGATGTTTGCGAATCAAGGTTTCCTGTCGGCTCGTCTGCCAGGAGGATAGACGGATTGTTCACAAGAGCACGGGCGATCGCGACGCGCTGTCGTTGCCCACCCGAAAGCTCGTTGGGTTTGTGATTCATCCTGTCCGCCAGGTCAACACGTTGAAGAGCAATCTTCGCCATTTCGATCCGTTGGCTTCGCGGTGTGCCGTTGTAGATCAGCGGCAATTCGACATTGTGCAATGCTGTCGCCCGAGGAAGCAGGTTGAAGGTCTGAAAAACAAACCCGATTTCCTTGTTTCTGATGTATGCAAGCTCGTCATCATCCATTTCTGACACGAGCTTCTTGTTTAGAAAGTACTGTCCCGACGACGGTGTATCCAGGCAACCGATCAGGTTCATCAGTGTTGATTTGCCTGAGCCTGACGGCCCCATAATCGCGACGTATTCGCCCCTCTGTACATCGAACGAAACTCCACGCAATGCGTGTACTTCCTCCGCGCCCATTTGATAAGTCTTCCACAAATCGTCGGTACGGATGACGCTATCGGAACCCGCGGGAACCGTACCTAGATAGGACAAGCCCTTATCGAACACAGCTTCTTCGATCAACATATCGTTATCCTTGTTTGTTTCCGAATGGTTCCCCATCCCCTCCTGCTAGCTCTTTGTTTCGACCTTTTCAGGCGCCGCCTCTCGCTTGACCTGGTCATTATCCTTCAGCGTTCGCAGGGTCTTGTAGGGCCCAATGATGATTTCATCCCCTTCGTTAAGACCGCTCCTTATCTCGATCTCCTGGTCACCTTTGATTCCTGTGGTGATGGGTGTGAAGTGGCCGCGGCCATCTTTGCTGAATATGAACACACCTTCCACTTCCTTCTTTTTAGACGAGCCGCCGCTCGATTGATCCGCGGGCTGTTGGTCCTTAGGCGCTTCACGTGGGACGATCGCTTGAAGCGGCGCAGTTAACACTTCGTTTACCGTCGCCGTGGTTATCACTGCAGTGGACGACATTCCCGGTCGCAGCTTTTCGCGGACCTGGGGAGTCGGATTTAGTTTGATCTTTACAATGAAATCCTTAGCTTCTTGCGTGTTAGCTGATTGAGCAATGGTTTGCCCCGATCGCGTGATAGCAGAGGCGCCCTTCTCGATTACTTCGCCCTCGATCTCGAAATCGCCAAGCGCGTCAACCTTTACTTTTGCTTTTTGTCCTACCTGCACATCGGCGATGTCGGTCTCATCAACCTTTACCTCGGTGTTGATCTGAGACATATCGGCCACGGTTAGCAACGGAGTGGTTGAGAAGCTGGCCAGGGCGTATTCACCAACCTTCACCGGCAGACTGGATACAACACCGTCGATCGGTGAGTACCTGGTAGATTTCTTGAGCTGGTCGGACTGTCGAGCGAGATCCGCCTGACCCTGTTTCACACGTGCTTCACTCGAGTTAAGCGTTGCCTTTGCGCGCTCGACTCCAAGCTCCGAGTCGTGGACCAGAACCTTCAACTGGTTAATACGAGATTGTTGGGAGTTCACCACCGCACGCGCCTGATCGTAATGGGACTTGGCCGAGTCGAATTGTGACCTGGTAGCGACGCCGTTCTCAACCAATTGTTGATAGCGTTTGTATTCGCTTTCGGCGTAATTCAGATCAGCTTTGTTACGCTCGAGTTCGGCTTCGGCGCTTGCGAGGCTGGCCTTGGTTTGATTTACATTGTTTTCTGCCTGTTGCACTGCGACCTGCTGGTTCGCAACATCGGCCTGTGCAACCCGGACGTTGGCCTCACCTGCGGTCACCGCGAAGCTGGATTGAGTGGGGTCCACGCGAACTAGCGGTTGACCTTTCTTAACTGCGTCTCCCTCGCTTATGTAGATCTGCTCGACGCGACCTGGAACTTCCGCGGTCAGGTTGTAGAGGTGGACGGGACGGATATCTCCGGAGGCGGTAACCTTTGACTCTAGTCGAGTACGGCGCTCCACCTTTCCAACCTGAACAGGTTCCCCCTCCTTTTTCTGAACGGCTTTTGACAATACGACGATTGTAATCAAGCCAACCACCGCTGCCGCTATTATTACAGTCTTCTTCCTCTTAATATTCTTGAACTGCATGGAAAGGATTGTCCTCCGAATGTTTTCCGCGAACTTGCAACCGCCTCCTATTACGCCCCAGAAGTCCCACAGGTTCAATATTTTTCAGTTTGTTGAGGCCGAAAATGCTACAGCAGGGTTCGCACCCGCTCGCTTTCCTCGCGACTTCTTTCTTGCGTAGCTTCACATCGTTCTAAACGAATCCCGCGTCGGGTTATTAACATCGAGGGCCGTAAATCAAATGATAGCGATTGGGTAGAAACCCTGTCAAAGAAATACGTTTTTGCAAAGGCATCAGGTGCAGCTGAGAGTCAGGACTCATTGGACAAATAGGACTTATGGGACGTATATGACCTATTGCCTTCTTACTCACAAAAGGCTGTGTTATCCTAGTGGGTCCGTTTTTTATGGAAGAAAAACAAAAACATCTCGAAGAGACTTGCCCCAACTGCGGTTCGTCCGAAAGCGAGCCGGATGCTACGTTTTGTCAGACATGTGGGTCGAAACTCGACTCGGCGCTCCTCCACCCACCGGCGCCGCCAGCACCTTGCGAGCCTGGCAAAATCATCGCAGGGCGGTTTGTCATTCAGTCGCTGTTGTGGACTGCGCCGACCTACAACGCCTACGATGCAGTAGTTCAGGGCTCACCTTCCTCTCGTCACACCATCATCGAGCAACGGCTGAGTCTCAACGACCCGTTTGCCGGAGTTTCTCCAGTAGGCCCCGCCGGGGGCATGCAGGGGAAGGTTTCGGGTTCGTTGGAGGAAGCGGCGCCCGCGTTCGAGAGATTCGGGTTGTTCAAGCCTATCGAGCACTGCGTTGAAGGTGACGATGTTTACATTGTCCTGGAGCATATCAGTGGGCAGGCAATCGCACATTTCGACCAGACTGACGAAAAGGAGGCGCGGGCAATAGGCCTGCAGCTCTGTACGCTGGCTGAGCAATTTCATCGCCACGGTTGGATCTACAACGGGTTCGAGCCTTATGGGATCGTGCTGGATCAGGAAAAACAGGTCCGGTTAATCGGTTTCGACCGCGCGCGGCAGGCGGGAGCTTCGGTTGAATATACCCCGATCTACCCGAGCCGCGGATTTACCGCCCCTGAGTTGTTCAACGGCGAAGCGATCTATGACGTTCGAGCCGACGTTTACTCGATCGGCGCAATGCTGCAATTCCTTCTTTCCGGCGAAAGCGCCAGCCCTGGCGAAGGTTCTTTTTTATATCCGGTCGCAACTGTCTTCCCGAATTTCGAGCGTCTGCTCGCTCGAGCCCTTGCAGAAGAGCCGCGCGAACGCTTTCAAAGTATATCGGACTTGCGCGAGGCGCTAACCGATCTGAATCTGCCCGTTGTTTTGCAATCTGGCCACTTTACCGATGTCGGTTTGATTCGCGAGTTGAACGAGGACAGCGTTCTAGCGATGAATCTGACCCAGTATTACGAATCGGTTCAGACTCAGATTGGGCTTTATATCGTCTCTGACGGAATGGGCGGCGAAGCTGCCGGTGAGGTGGCATCTCGAGTGACTGTGCGCGCCGTTGCGGAGTGGGTCACTGATAAGCTGATTTCCGCGTCGTTAAAATCGACTCGGGAGGAGAAGATCGCCGCGCCGACTCATACCGGAGGCTTGCGGCTTGCGGTGGCGAACGGCCACGAAATGGCGACGACGGAGATGCTGAAGCAGGCGGTGATTGCAGCCAACCGCGAGGTGATGGCTTACGCCGCTGCGAACCCGCACGAGCGTGGGCTGGGAGCTACTGTTACCGTCGCTATGCTGGTAGGTGAAGTTTTGACAATAGCTCACGTTGGAGACAGCCGATGCTATTTATTGTCCGGTGATCGGCTTTCGCAAATAACGGAAGACCATTCTTTGGTGCAGAAGATGGTCAACACTGGGAACCTGTCACGTTCTGAGGCTCGCAGCCATCCATATCGAAATGTGATCTATCGTTCAATCGGCGCCGATGAACAGATCGAAATAGACATAGTTCGCAAGAAGCTGACTTCTGGCGATATCCTTATGCTCTGCAGCGACGGGCTGAATGGGATGCTGGGTGATGATCAGATTCGAGACATTCTGCTGGTAAACCCCGACCCGACTGCAGCGGCCAAGGAACTGGTTGTAGCAGCTAACGCTGCTGGCGGAGAAGATAATACTTCAGTGCTCGTTGTTCGGGTTAATTAACTGCGACTCGTTAAGAACATAAGCCTTGAATACCGATCGAATTGATCTCTGTTGTCGCTGGTGACGCTTGCCTGCGCCACCGCCCGAAAAGCTAAACCGCTTCGCCGAATCCCCCTCGACTCATTGTGACTGCGTTCAGGCCATGCTCGACTAAGAAGACTCCGCACTCTGGAAAAGTCATTATCGACTTTTGCGTTTGGCGTCGACGCTTGTAGTGCCTTCAGCGCAGACTGGAAGTTTACTTCTGACCTGAAAGACATCGGCGACACTAGCCCTGAATAATCGAACGCATCCGCTTTGATCCGAAAGCTGCGATCCAGACTGGATGTGTAAACGTCGAGCAGCGTTTCGTCTGAGCGATACTCGGATGAGTCGAGTACACTTCCCTGGCTTCTACCGGAGCTTAAACCTTCCGTGTAATCCACCCTCACATTACGCAGTTCACCTAACACGAGAAGACTTATCTCATCGGTTTGCAGAACCACTGCGCCATTCGATGTGTGGACCTGTATCTCGTTGTCTCTTTTCGCAACCCGTCGTGCACGCATTAACTCTCGATCCAGCATCATTTCCTCATCAGAAATGACCGATGCCCTTAGACCGCAAGTGCGAATCAGCGCAGAGATCATGTCCGCTTCCGCCCGAATCTGACTGCGCGCGAGAGGTAGCGGTTTGCCTGCCTCAATAAAGGCCTGCGCGTCGTTCAGCTCGATCTGAAGGGCAGACGACAGCGCAGCAATCACGCTCTCGTTGACCCGAGCCGGAAAAGGTTCCAACACAGTGTTGAAAGCGCGCTCCACCGTGTCGATGTTACGTTGAGGCGGCGCCGACTGGATGATCGCAAAGGGCAAATGTTCGCCGCAGTAAATGCACTCGCCTCGAGCGGCAGGAGTTCGGCGCTGACAACGTGGACAAGTCGTTACGTCTTGGCTCAAAGCTTTCTCACTCCTGGGGCAGTTGGGTTTTGAGGGCAGACAATCGCGAATGTGCTCGGCATTATAGCACGGATCGTGATTTGTCAGTGGTGAATATAATAATTGAACTGCTACATTGAACTGAAATGACGCTTCGTGACTTGCTAACCCGGCGAAACCTAATCGCAGGTTGTTGTGTCTTACTGGGGGCTTTGGTTGTTGGCGGCTACTTCCTGTTTCGCCGGGCTCCCCGTGTGCGAATGGAGACCTATGTTCCCGCCAACGTGTTGGCATTTGTCCAGATTGACAGCCTCGCGGATCTCGTCGACGGCCTCACTCATACAAGGGCGTGGCGCGAACTCGCTCCGGTGCTGGGTATTTCAAGTCAACTCCGCCAGGTTGGCACGGTTGCAGATCTAATCGGCCGCTCGGGTCTGGGCCCTGACGAAGCAGTGGTAGCAGGCCGCGCACAGTTTGCGATTGCAGTCACAGGAATCCAGTCACAGGCAGGAGAAACCGATGAGGGAGCGTTTATTCATCTTAAACCGCTCTTCTGCATCATCATCGAAACTCATATGGGGCCGGGCACTGCGGCTCGTCTTGTTCGGGACCGAGCGTCGATCATCGCTGAACGAATATATGGCGGATCTGTAACCGAGCACTCGGATTCCTACCAGGGCTCGGCGATGCGCGTATTCGAAGGTCCAGGTGCCGGTCATCAACTGATCGTATCGTCAGCCGGAAGCGTCATATTGTTAGCAAATCACAAGGATGCGGCTGCCGTCTGTCTTGATACGATCGCCGGACGTACAACCGCTCTCGAACAAGATGAGACTCTTCACGCGCGAAAACCCGAAGTCGGCGCCGATCCTGCAGTTTTCGCATACGTCACGTCTTCCGGAATAGAGCGACTATTTGAAATCTGGCCGGTATTGATTGCCGGCACCAGAGCCGAACCTGAAAGCGTGAGCGCCCTCGCCGATCTCATCGAGCATATTGCGAAGCAGTCGGGCGCAGTGTTGTTTTACTCATTGGGTTTCCAGGGCGATGGGGTCACTGAAAGATATCTGACGCTACTTCGTCCTGAGATTGCCGAAGCCTTAATAGAACCGCTGAAGGCGACTTCACAAGCGAGTTTCCAATCATTGGCGCTGGTGCCGCGCGAGGTTGAGAGTCTTACCTTGTTAAGCGCGGCGGATGCCGTCGAACTTCCTGAAAGGCTATTAAAACATCTCTCGCCAACGGTGGATGTCGTTGCCGGAATGGCGCTCCGAGAGTTTGTCATTAATCTGAAAAAACAGTACGGCCTCGACCCAAAAGATGCACTTGGGGATGCTCTCGATTCCGAAATAGTCTTTGTTGATCTCGGCGACCAGCAACCACGGGCAATGCTGATCAAGGTCAATGACAGGAGTCGCGTGATGCCAAGGGCTAACGCGTATGTCGGGAAGGGTGCACCGGTCAACAGTGAGCAATATGAGGGAACAGAGATCCTGGTCGCGTCAGGGGATGAGCGACGGGCAGCGGCGTTTGTCGGCGATTACCTCGTATTGGGTACTCGATATCAGGTCATCAAGATCATTGACACATACTCGGGGCATCAGGGAGAAGACGGCGATCAGCGGATAAAGGAAATGCTTTCGGCTCGCCCCGCTGATGCTTCGATAGTCTCTTACCGGCCGGGAGCCGAGGATGCTGGGAAGCTCCTGCTAGCCATTTCAAAACTCACGAGGTCGACCGACGGCTCACCGGAATTGCTGAACGAAGATCCAGCGCGAAAAGCGCTGGAACGGTTGCCACGATCAATCAGCTTCACCACGTTTCGCGATTATGGTGTCTTTATCGAGACCAATTCGGCGGTTGGAAATCTGAGTGCGATCGGTGCATTGATAGGAACTGATGAGAAGTGACGAATGCGAAGCGCGAAAGAATTACTGAGGACTTGGAGAAATTTGACGTGCGTTATCCCTTTACGCTTTCGCCGCGGCCTGAGCTGAGCATCGCAGCTGCGGCCTTTCTTCGACGGCGACGAAGAATTCGACTTCGGCGTCGTTCGCGAACTTCGATGCGATCGCGCACTTTCCCATAAAACTTCGTAAAGTAATCGTACATCGACCATAACGCGAACACTACGACGATCCAAAGCATTGCTCTGCCGGCTCCGTAGCAGAGAACACGGAAATCATCCAAAGACATGAACCCGTTGCCTGCGATCGTTCCAACCGCGCGCCCCATCTCCGCAAATGATGCGAAAGGTACTTCGGAGTTGACCCCAGCTGGCGGCTGAAGTCCCGACGGTCCGCCAGGAACGCTTCCCAGGATTAGGAGTGTCACCGAAATGACCTGGGTGAGCATTTTGAACTTGGCCTTCTTGGATGCACTGATCGTGAATCCCTCAGCGGCAGCGATCGAACGAAGACCGCTCACGGCAAACTCGCGACCGATGATGATCACAATTGCCCAAGCGGGTGCGAGCCGGTTCTCGACCAGAGAAACCAGGGCGGCAGAGATCAGAAGCTTATCGGCAATTGGATCGAGCAGGATTCCGAGCGTGGAGACTTGACCGCGTCTTCTCGCAATGTATCCATCCGCCCAATCAGTGATCGAAGCGCCGACGAACAACGCCAGGCCGAACAGCTGCTGCGGTATACCAAGCCAGTCGCTCGGAAACTTCGTCAAAAGGACGACGACCAGCAAGGGCACTACGAATATTCTCGACAGCGTAAGCGCGTTCGGCAGGTTCACAGTTTGGTTCCTGGTTCGTTAAGGCTCGATCACCCAGAGCTAATCCGAGGGCACTGGTCGGGAGTTACTTTTGAATTCTCGCCTGCTTGACTATATTTTTACGCTGCTTCATTGTCAATCCACCTCAGAGGTACCGTAGGCTGTCTAGTCTGCGGAAAGTGGTTTCTGGGTTCTTAATCTGTGTGATCCGCGTAATCTGCGGATGAGTTCCGTGCGGTCAGCGAGGTCTTCCTTTAGACGACTCATCCGCAGATTACGCAGATCACACAGATTAAGAAACAGGAAAAAGAAAGCAGAAACCGGAAACTAGAAACCAGAAATCAAGATCCGCAGACTAGACAGTCTACGGTACAAAAAATGCCGAATCATTTTTCGGTTTTATGCATCTAATGACACCGGCGAAAAGCTGATGATCCGCTCACTCATTCAACGACTGAATCTAGTACGCCGGCTTAAACATCGTTGGTCGATAGCGCTCATCGCTGGTGGAGCTTTGGTAATTGCGACCGCGGTCGTATTCCTGTTAGGCCTGTTCGACCGCAACATCGAGCACCAGCGCGAGAAGCAATTGGCCGATAACCGGGTGGAGGTACAGGAGAGTGCTCTACGCTCACCGGCGACGGACGGATGGTCCCTTCATCTGAATTGCTCTGACGTGAGAGCAGTTGCTGTGTTCGCTGGGGTTCGATACCTGGCAACATCCGGAGGACTGATCGCCCTGGATGAAAGCGGCAGCGTCAAGCGACGCTATACGACGCTTGATGGGCTGCCGGAAAACGATCTGACTGCGCTCTCGGTTTTTAGAGAGCGGTTGATTGCCGGAACGTCGAGTTCCGGTCTTGTATCCTTCGACGGCCAATCGTTCACCGGCTATCGCTTTATCAAACCGAAAGCGAGTCACGTGAGCGTTCTCATGTCGACCGAAAGCGAGCTCCTTATAGGTACGCTGGATGGCGGGCTGTTCGAGTTTGACGGCCAACGATTTTCTCGCCGCTACAATTCCGCTGCCGGCGGCGACTTCAAACAGATCACTGCTTTGCTTCCACTTGAATCACGTCTTTATATCGGCACTCAAGACGACGGACTCTATATTTGGAGAGAGGCACACATTGAGCACCTGGGAACCAATGAAGGTCTGCCGTCGCCGCATGTGACTGGCATGGCGCCTATGCCTGGCAACGCGTCTGAGAATGGGAGAATAGCGGTAGCAACGGACTTCGGCGTCGTAGGCATCGATGAAGGAAACATGCTAAAGCCATTTTCGAATCGGCCCAACATTACTTCGCTTTCCGTGAGTGGGGGACGCTTGTGGGCCGGCTTATTCAATGGAGGCATTGTTGATCTAAGCGCCAATGAAGCAGTCGCTCATAGCAACGCCGGCGACCGCCGCTCAACACTCTCTCAGACATCGGGACTGCCGAAATCATCCCCCGCAGTTGTTTACTCGAGTGATGGAAAGCTATGGGCTTTAACTCAAAACGGCGCTTATTTCCGAGATGAAGGAGCCAGCGGCCCCGCATTCGAAGCCCTCGGGAGTGCGCTGCCAGGGGATCGCCTGGTGACTGCAAGCCACATAACATCCGTCGCCAGCGATGGAACCGGCCGACTCTGGGTTGGATTTTTCGATCGGGGTATTGACCTGATCGACCCCGAATCAGGTGAGCGCCTCCAACATATCGAAGATGACCGAGTGCGTGAGATAAATCACCTGGCAGTGGATCCCGTTGATGATCGAATCATGGCTGCGACGTCTCGAGGGCTGGTTATCTTTGGAAGCGGGTTGAAACAGACAATAATCACCCGCGAACAAGGCGGATTGGTAAACGATTCGGTTGCGCATGTGCTCGTGGCAGACATCGACTCACCTCTTTTGGCCTTGACTGGAACGGCGCCGATAGTTGATAGAGCGCAGGGCCGCTCGATTGTCGTCTCTACCGCGGGAGGGTTGACAGACATAACCGGCGGCCGGGCCCGCTCGATAACCGCGTTTCACGGACTTGCGAGCAATCACCTGTACTCGTCAGCTTCGGTTGGCAGGCGGTTATTTGTTGGCAGTCTTGCCGGTCTTGTTGAGATCGAGGGGCTGAGAGTTATTCATACTTACAAGACTGCTAACTCGCGACTGTCTCACGACTGGGTGAGCGCGCTTGCAGAAGCGGACGGCACGCTTTTCATCGGAACAAACGGAGGCGGCGTGGATGCGCTTTTACCAACTGGGGAGTGGGTCAGCTTTTCGGATGTGATTGGAAAATTCGAGGTTAATCAGAGCGCAATGCACTTTGACGGCGAGAGATTGTACATCGGGACTAGCGACCGCGGGCTTTTTGTTTATAATACGCGCGACCGCAGATGGAATCGCATCAGCGCAGGACTGGCATCACAAAACGTCACCGCAATCACCAGCAACGATAAATTCGTTTATTTGGGCACTTTGAATGGCTTGGTGCGCATTGAGAAAAGAGTCATCCAATAAGATAGCCGTCTGCGGAACGGGCGGGTTGCACACTCCATCGCTGATTGTCGGCGCAGACACGCGGGTGAGCAGCCAGCCGATTTGGAAGCACGTCGCGCTAATGATCGCGATTACGTTCGCTCTTGCGTTGTGTGCTCCGGCAACCGCGCGAGCGCAGTCTGGCGTGTTGATACCGTCCAGCACCGAGAAGCCGGATCCCGCCGTTCTCTCGCTGGATGAGATGACCGTCAACGTACTGATCGACAATCAGTATGCTCGAGTTAAAGTCGTTCAAATCTTCGGCAACCGCACTGAAAGAGTTCAGGAAGGCCGCTATGTCTTCTTAATCCCGACCACCGCATCGATATCGGACTTTGCTGTTTGGGACGGTGATGTCCGAATCCCTGGTGTGATTCTTGAGAAACGACGAGCAGAAGAGCTCTACAAAGATATCGCCCTCCAGCAAATTGATCCGGGCTTGCTTAAACAGGAACGCGAAGACACTGACACCAGCGCTTTCACGGTTCAAATAGCGCCGATTCCGGCTTATGGGACCAAGCGGCTCGAGCTGGAATACACGGAGTTGCTTTCCGTCGATAATCTTGAATCGTATTTTTCGTTTCCTTTTAAGCCAAGCGAGTATGGTACTCAGACAGTCGGACATCTCCAGATTCGGTTGCAGTTGAGTTCGCGCGTTCCGATAACCGACCTCGTTCTCCGCAGCAAGGCCTATGCGTTGAACTTCATTGAAAACACCGCTCAGTATAAGTCTGCCACATTCGCGGCTAACAACATTCAGCTCACTGAGGACTTCGCATTCAGTTATGGGCTGATTGTGAAAGGCACTACGCTCGAGTTCCTGGCGTACCGAGCGCCTGAGCGCATAACCGCAGATGAGCTACGCGATCCTCGTTTAGCCGCCCGCGAACCTGATGGTTACTTTGAAGCCGGTGCGGTGTTCAATCAGGCAGGACGGTCGGCCGGAGATACGTCACCACCGCCGCCTCGCTCAATTCTTGTGATGCTGGATACATCACTCTCGATGCAGTTTGAGAAATTGGATCGAGCCTACGAAGCTGTTGAAGGGCTGCTGCGTTCGTTAACTCCGCAGGACACTTTCAATCTGATGTTGTTCAACGATGACGTCGCGGTGCTCAGCGCTAATCCTATAGAAGCGCGTTCAGATCAGGTTGAACGCGCATTGGGGTTCATAAAATCGAGTTATCTTTCAGGGGGAACGGACACTGGAGCAGCGCTCGAGCGCGCGGTCGCGTTGTCAAAAACGATGCCCGCTGGAAAAGAGCGTTCGATAGTAATGATAACTGACGGGAACTCTACGCTGGCTACGACTCGAACGAAGGCTGTTGTCGATCGTTTTCAGAAAGCAAATGATTCAGGTCCGAAAGCGCGACTCTATATTTTTGGAATTGGATCCGATACGAATGTCAGGCTACTGGGCGAGCTTGCTCGTGCATCGCGCGGCTACTTCGAGTGGACTCGCGAAACAGATGATTTGTCGTTCAGGTTAAAATCATTTCTGAGCAAGGTTGGGCGAGATCCAATCGACTCACTGAAGCTCGAAAACTCAGACGCCACGAACTTTTATCAGGTCTATCCCGACTATGAAGCGACCGCTTATGACGGAGCAAGACTGTCTTTCGTCGGTCGCTACAAAAAGCCAGGTACTTCCTCGCTGACCTTAACCGGGAACGAAGCCGGCAAAGCAGTCCGGGTGATTCGGCAGATCGAACTGCCGGAGCGAGATGATTCACATCCGCACGTTCCCCGAATGTGGGCTCGCGCCCGAGTCGATGCGCTGCTGCGCCTGATAGCTCTAAATGGCGAAACCCGAGAAGCTATTGACGAGATCATCGCATTGTCAAAGAAGTACAAGTTTGTAACACCGTACACGTCCTTTCTCGCCGCACCGCGTTCGCTACTCAGACCGCGAGTCATACGACCAGGCGATCCTGTACTAAGAGTGCGAGCGGATCAATCGATCGTTGAGGTAACCGCGGTCTTCCCGTTTGGTTTGACTAACCGGATGACTTACATCAATGGCGAGGACGTGTGGGAGACGCGCTTTATTGCTCCACGGGAGATGTCTGATGGAGTTTATCGATGCCGGCTGATCCTGATTGATCGACAGGGACGGGCCTATCAGGAGGAGAAAAGCTTCATTATCGATAGCCGGCCCCCGAAGCTTCAAGCATCACTAAGTCAAACGATCGCCCACGCAGGAGAGGATCTGATGATCACCGTTCGCACGGACAGCGATACGCGGGTGATAGCGGCTCGTATTTTCGGATCGCTGCCGATACCAGTCGTTTGGGACCCCAAAGCTAAGGCTAGCATCGGGCATTTAACCGTGCCTCGCGGATTACCGTCAGGCACTTACTCGGTTCAAGTTACCGCTGAGGATTTCGCTCACAATTCGAGCACGACTGAATTAATTCTTGAAGTGCTGGGCAATTAAATTTTCCGGAGATCCAGGAGATCTAATGAGACGAATAGTCATAACATTATTAGTAGTGTTGGTACCGGTTGTTGCCTCTGTCGGACAACAGAAGAAAACCGATCTCGAGCACGGAGGCCTGAAAGGCAAAATCAAAACGGTCAAGGTAGAGGAGGCCAAGCTGTCGAACAAATCAGGCAAATCAGTTGAGGGAAAGAAAGTGCAGCTTGAGACGACTACTTACGGCGAGAATGGAATGCTTGTGAAGTCGGTGCGCGTAGACGCAGGAGCCCGGGGCGACTATTTCTACAGCTATGAAGCAAATGGCAACCGTCTCGAGCTGATACGAAACGCGGTAACTCAGTCCCGCGTCAAAACTGAATTTAAATATGACGGTAATGGAAGTCGTGTCGAGGAGGTCCAGACCGGGGATGAGGGCCTCGTAGCCAAGACTACCTATGTTTATGACTCAAAGGGCCGGTGTACAGAGAAGCGGCTTTTCAATAAACAGGGCATGTTCGCCAGAAGAACATATGCATACAAAAACGACGACAACCCGACAGAGGAGGCAGAGTTTGACCCCAAAGGTGGACTTGTGGGCAAACAGAGCTACTCTTACGAGCTTGATTCAAACGGCAATTGGACGAAGAGGATTACTTCCAGGGATATGGTGAGTAACGGAAAGCAGGTCAGCGAACCGGCGGAAGTTACATATCGGACTATCACGTACTTTTGATGCTGTACAGTAGACTGTCTAGTCTGCGGAAGGTGAGTGGTGATGTACCGTAGACTGTCTAGTCTGCGGAAAGTGAGTTGCGGAGGATTAACGGTGCGGCAACTACGCTCTATAGCGGACGAGGTTAGTTTCAATGACGGCCTTTTCAGGCCCGTGTGATTCAATTGGGCTCTAAATCAATCTGCGCAGACTAGACAGTCTACGCTACATCTTATGAGAAAGCTCTACCTGGCGATCCTTATATCGCTTTCGATCAGCTCAATAGTGCTGGCCACTTTGGTAGCTCAGCGGAGAAACGCGAAAGCTCCGCCCCGCCGCACCCAGACGCGGAGGCCGGCGCGTCAAACCATCGCTCCGACAGGACCCGTCCGTCCGATTGACACCAATCGTGCGCCACAAAACCTCGTAGACGACGCACTCTACACCAATGAAGAGTTCTTCGGGACGCAAGCATCAGTGCCCAGGCCTTACTCGATTGCTGCCGACCAAGTTAAACAATTAGCGATCAAGTATCCAAAGGATGCCAGACTCCACCTCTTTGCATCGCGACTCGACGAGAGGCTCGGGCGCTTTGATCAGGCCGCAACGGAAATCGTCGAATATACCAACTTGAGAGGTCGCTCGCCGGACGCGCTCAGGAGACTAGCTGACTTTTATCATCAGCGTGCGCGGTTTGCGGACGAAGTCAGGACGTTGCAGGAATTGGCCAAAAGCCTACCCACCCGAGAACGAACACCGGTCTACAAGCGCGCTGCGGAACTCGTCCGAACCCGCTCGCTGAAAGGATTCACTCCCGCGAGTTTCTTTGCCGAACTTTTGAGCGCCGAGCCTACTAATATCCGTCCTCTCAAAGACTATGTTGAAGAGCTGCAGCTTTCGAAGCGCTCCAAAGAGGCGGAATCGGTGTTGACCTCGAATCAGCCAAAGTTTCCGACCGAGCTGAGTTATTTTCTCCAGAAGCGATCGGAGATTCTCGAGGAAAATGGAGACCGCCGTAGCGCTGAGCAGGTCTATGCTTCGGTGTTTGACCCGACCTGGCCACGAGCTCTCGCGGGAGATTATTACGAACTATTGCGGCGGTTCGGGCGCTATCGAATGGTGCGGCGTGAGCTTCAACAACGGGTCAAAGCCGGTGCCACAGATCTCGATTCGGTTGGCCGCCTATTCAGCGTGCTCGCTTACGAGGGCAGCTATGAGCAAGCCGCGAGATTGTTGCGTGAGCTCGAAGAACGGCGGGCCGGAAAGAGGTCGGCATCACCCTCAGAGCCGCCGAGCTCAACAGTTCCTGCCACACTGTGGAGTCCGCGCGAGCTTGAAATCGTTGCAGAAATGTTCACTTCGATCGGCGATTACGACCAGGCCTCGCGCTATCTTTACACCTTTTATCTCATCGGGGGACTTCAACCAGGCACCGAATCGCGCGAAGAAGCGCTTTATCGCTTGTTCAAAGTCATGTTGGATGCCGGCGGTAATTCAACACGCGTCGCCGGCGGAGATCTGTCGTTATATAAAGACATTGCCCAGGTCGATCAGCATCCCGGCTTTTTGAACGGCGTGTTGTCCCTGGTGCTCTCGGGAGAGAGTCCATCTCAGGAGTTTGAGAATCAGGAAAAAGCGGCTGCGGGTTATTTCAATCGAGCGTTTGCCTATCGGATCTTCCAATCATTCAAACAAGAATATGCAGGATCAAAGCACCTTCCGGCGATGTATCTCGGCGTTGTGAATTTGTTCTCATCGCTGTCTGAACACAAGCTGGCGATCGAGGCTGGCCGAGAGTTTCAGAAGCTTTATCCCGAATCACCGGACTACACCGATGTCAGCCTTCGCATTGCCCATTCTTACGTAGCGCTTGGCGACCGAGTGAACGAACGTGCGGTACTGGGCGAGCTGCTCGATCGATTGGCGCGCAATCAACCCAAAGGTGTGCCGCTCGTCGCAGCGGTGCCGAAACATTGGAGCTATGGCATTACGCCGCGAATCGAAAACCTCATCGAAAAGATCAGATACAAGATTGAGGCTTATAGCGATACCTACGATCCGACTGAGGACAAGGCCGCGGCCGATCGCAACGAAGACAACGAAACGGATTCAGAGGTAACCAACGTCCCCCAGCCGACAGAACCTGATAATTCACGGGTTCCGAATTACAGCAGCGTTCTTGAGCGCTATGTGTCTTCACTGGCTGCCGACGATAAGAAGACCGAGACTGTCTCGTTCTTCTGGGGTGCAATCAAAAAGCATCCGCGCGAAGAAGGATTGTACGAGCGATTCTTGCGATGGCTTGGCCAGGCGCAACTCATCAATGAGCAGTTGAAGGCCTATGATTCAGCGATCCGGCAATTTGACTCAAACACCTGGTATCACCGGCTCGGGCGCTGGTATGTGCGACAGAAGCGCGGTAAGGAGCTCACGCGTTATTCAAAGCAGCTGATAGCGGTTTTTGACGAAGATGAAATCACTGAATACCTGGTGCGGTTTGCGGGATATGGTGCGACGGCCGCCGGTGATGAGATGAACTGGGACGAGCGGCTGGCATTCGATCTGTACAGCTACGCTCACACCAGATTTCCTCGGAATAGTTTTTTCGTTAGAGGCATGCTGACGTATCTCGAAAAGAACGATCGACCACGATGGGAAAAGCTTTCAACTGAATATTATTTTGCAGACCGCTCGATACGAGATCCGTATCTGGCCTGGTTATCAAAGAAAGGTGAGTTACGCGAGTATTATCAGAAGGCGAAACTGGGGCACTCAGGCGCCGATTCACGATCCGTGTTCGCCTACGGTCTCTTTTCGGCGGATTGTGCAACGTGGCTTTCGCACGCTGACGAAGCGCTTGAATCTTACCGGCAACTCGTGGCGCTATATCCAGGCGAGCCTCAGTATGCCGACAGGCTTTCAGATCTAACTCGCTCGTTTGGCCCGCAATCAGACAAACTCTATGAGGATTCCGCTCGCGTTGCCGCGCAGATGGCCGACGTCTATCCGTCAGAACATGGCTATCGCATCAAAGCTGGCGAGGTCTATGCCCAGCTCGGCGACTTCAAGCGAGCTGGCGAGCAATGGGACAAGTTGATTCAAACGGAGCCCGGCGAACGTAACACATACCTCGAAGTCGCGACCGTCTACTGGGATTACTATCAATTTGATCAAGCTATTCGTGTTTTCAAAGACCTTCGCAACGTGACAGGTGATCAATCGCTGTACGCTTATCGGTTAGGTGCGGTTTACGAAGGAAAAGGTGACATTGATTCCGCAATTGCCGAGTACGTCAAAGTTCTGGACGAACCTGGAGAGGGACGAGAGACCGTCGCGAAGCGATTAGCACAACTCTCGAAGCGTCCTGGCATTGCGGATAACATTGCTGCTGCTTTTGAGAGAGCCCGCGGCGCAGATTCAAAAGACTGGCAGCTGATAATCGGATACGCAAATTATCAGGCCGAGCGGGATCATCAGGCGGATGCGCTGGCGTTACTTCGCACCGAAGTTGCCCGTTCGACCGATGTTGCCTTCCTGGAATCCGTACGCGACCTGTTTCACTTCATTCTTCGGCCGGAAGACGAGCAACAGGTGATAGCGCGGCTGGTAACCGTAGCACGCGACGAACGGGAAGGCATGATGTATCGATTGCAGCTCGCTTCGTTCCTGGAGCGTCACAATCAAGTCGATGCTGCGGTCGGCGTCATTGACAAGCTGGTTGCGGACTATCCCACTAACGTCGGCGTAGTCGAGGAGTCTGCAAGTTTTTATTGGCGCGCCGGTCTGTTTGATAAATCCCTTGATCTGTACAAACGGACGCTTGCCCGCGCGCTCGGTCCCAATCGCCGCAGCTTTGCTCTCCTGCTCGCGCGAAGACAGTTCGACGCAAACAAACTCTCGGACGCCGAGGCAACCCTCAGAGCCTTCTACACTGAGAATCAGTTGGATGAGGAAGTGTTTAGCGAGTTGGCGCGCACGCTTGGAGCCGAGAGCAAGCTCGACGAGTTGACGGCGCTGTATAAGGATGCGTTCAAGAAAACTCGAGAAGCCGGCTTGGGTGCGGAAGAGACTCGAGACAAGGTCGCGGGGTTGCGAACAGGAATGATTCGGACTCTCGACTCGCTGGGAAAATATCAAGACGCTGTGGATCAACACATCGAGATCATCAATACCTTTCCCGAAGATTCAGAGCGACTCTCAGCGGCAATCGAGTACGCCGAACAGCATAACCTGACCGAGCGCCTGGTTGGTTACTACGAAAAACTGTCCGGTGAGTCCAACAAGAACTACCGGTGGCAGCTGGTACTTGGGCGTCTCTATGATCGGAAGGGAAACCTCACCGGTGCGGCGGAACAATATCGAATCGCGGTGTTGAACGAGCCGCAACGCCCCGACTTGCGATTTACGCTTGCGTCGGTTCTGGCGCGGCAAGGTCGGTATGATGAAGCGATAGCTACATTGCGTCAGGGTTGGACGCTCGCCGGACGCGATCCTGAGTGGCTGATTGAAGTCGCGCGAATTCAGGTGCAGCAGGGGCAGCGAGACGAAGCGGTCAAGACGATTCGCGAAGCGCTTACAGCCAAAAAGAACGCAAGTATTCAGGACCAAACAAACATTGCGGAGAAACTCTGGGGCTGGGGGCTGAACAGCGAAGGAGTGCGGATCTATGAGCAGGTCTTAAGCGATTTGCCGAAGAAAATGGAAAGCGACGAGTACTTCCCCAGCCCAAGCATCGCAGGTTACGTGAAGGCGCTGGTACGCATCGAGCCGGCTGCATCGGTCTACCAAAAGATCGAGCGGCTTCGAGCTCAAGCATCGGCAATCGCCGAGAATAATCAATCTTACAAAGCCAGAAGCATAGTCGAAACGATTGACTCGTCGATGCGAGCAGATTTTGGTAAAGGTGTGCTGGATTACGCGTCAGCAGATGAAACGGCGGCGCTTGGAACTGCACTGAAAGCATCGTCCTCTAAGTTCACCTTATATTCAGATGCTCAATCACTACAGCGGTTTATTGGAATCGCACGAGGAGCGGGACTGACCGATATTGAAGAGCAACTGCAGACCAGAATTAAAGATCTGGCGTTTGATGCGCGGCCAAAGAATTCTCAGACGCCAACCGCTCAGGATTCGGCGTATTACAACGAACTCCGAGCCCTGGTTTTATTTTACGAGCGGCACGCTTCGTATCAACGCGCCGCCGAGGTTCTCGCTTCTGAGTTCAGGCGCGATCCGTACAAAAACCGGTTCGATTATCAGAATCAGATCGCTATCGAGTATCGATTGTCCGGCGACCGCGCCCGAGAACTCGATTGGCTTCGCGGGGCATATGCGTCGGCGAGTGGCGCGCTGACAAATAACTACACCGAGTGGGTCGACCGTTACCTCACTCTGGTGTTTGAAGCAGGACAACGAAGCGAACTCCAGCGATTGGCATCAACGTATAGCGCTTATCAGCTTCAACTGATCAATTTTTTGATCGACAAGAACGAAAAGCTACTGGCCTTTGACGCGATTGAAAATGCGAAACAGTCTCGCGCATGGGTTCGTCAACGAAGCGGCGAGGCGGCGTTCTTCTTAAAGGATACCTCTCCGGAGAACGAGCTCTTTTTCAAGGACGCTCTTGATCTGAAACCGATTGGACAGATGCTGGGGAGGCGAATCGAGGGCGGCCGCGCCCTGGTTGGAAACGATTGGTATCTTGGATCGAGGAATTATGGCTACTGGTTGGGTCTGGTCGGCCGCGAAATTGACAGCGGCAAATTCATTATCGGCGAAATAGAGAGTCATCCCTCGAGCGAACGCGCTCACCTCGAGCTTGCAAGCTACTATCTCGACAAGAAGAACACTGCACGCGCTGCCGAGCACGTTGCGCTGGCTGGTGAGCTAGCGCCGGGCGCCACTGACGTGGCTGTGATGCGCGGTGCAGTACTGTTCGCGAGCCGAGATCGTAAAGCTGCTCTCGATGCCTGGGGCTCTATTATGAGCGGCCGAGTAAAAATCGCTGATGCCGAAACGTATCTCAAAGTTATGGCCGACAACGGTCTGCTGATCGAGTCGTTGACTCAGCTGGAGCCGTTCCTTATTTCCTTTGTAAATCGAGCCTTGCGAGACAAGCAAGCATCCGATCGCATCGCCGCAATCAAGCCTCTTATTCGAGAGATAGCGGCCCGCGCCAGACGCGATCCGAAAACAGCAACCGAAGTTGCTGCGTTTTTTCACAACACCATCAACGCTATACCTGGTGATCTGGTAATTGGCCGGATGCTTGTGGAAGAGCAACTATTGCCGGAGAACACGCTTGGCAGCATCTATAGAACGATTCATCAGCGTCTATCTGATATCGCGTCGTCGGTCTTGGGCACGCCGGCATATGAAAACGGGTTCTACAGCGGAAGCGAATACCTCTATCCTTCGAGAGAGCTGGCGAATTGGAGGAAGAATCTGATCGATTATCTGATTCGCGCGCGTTCTTTCGATGAAGCCAGACTGCTTGTTACCACGATTGAGAGAGAGCAAGCTGATCAGGAGCGAGCGCTTGAGGGTGATGAACAGTCGAGCTCGGATCTTGAATGGCGCTATGACTGGCTTCCGCTCGCCTCAGCGTTGATCGAGCTTCGGAATGGCCGCGATCCTGCTAAAGCGATCGCACAATTGAGACGCTATTGTGGAATTGAAAAGACCAATGTCGGGCGGCAAAAAGCTGAGGGCAGTGATGATGAAAGCGCACTGCGTGGCCGAGCTTTAAAAGCATGCACGCTACTGGTCGCCGAGCATCGCGAATCCGACGCGGATGCGTTGCTCTACGATTTTTACCGGCAGTCGCTCAGCTCACGTTATGCGGATGACGCAAGTCTGTCGGGGTTGGCAGAACTGGAAGCTCGGCGTGGACGCGGTGAAGAGGCGTCGCGACTCCTCAAATTGCTCACGCAACGTTCTACTGAGAATATCAGACCCCTCCAGCTCGCGGCCGAGACTGCAGCGCGGATTGGTCGATACGCGGATGCCGGGGCCTTTCGTGAACAGATCGGGCGGGTACGGCCGGACGATGCCGCTAACAAGATCGAGCTTGCGCGAGCAGTAGTCGCCTCAGGGCGTGTGAATGATGCAGTCGATGAGATAGTTACGCTAATTACTGAGCGATCCACGCCGAACACTGCACGTGCACAGGCGGTCGAAATCCTTGCTGACATCGTGCGAGCTAATCGCTCACTTGCATCGCAGGCGCGATCTGGGCTGGATCGGGCTCAGCGGAGCACTGATGCTGTTGCGCTCGCGCGAGCGGCAATAAGCGAAGCGTCAGGCAATGTTGAGGAAGCGCGATCGATGCTTGCGGGTGTGACCAGCGGTCCGCTTGCGGCGATAGCCCAGATGAAAATCGGACTGCTTGCGCTCGCACAGCAACGCAATGCAGACGCGATTAGTAGCTTCGAGCGCGCTCTTTATTTAGACGCAGATGGTGTGGTCACCGGCTCAATCGCGTTTCGCGCGCCCGGACCACGCGCGCAATTGATAGAACTTTACGGTAAGAGTGGTCGTGATGCTGCGGCGATCAGATTAGTTGAAGGTGAATCTGATGATTCGCCTTCGCATTCATTGTTCAACGCTGAAGTTCGACGTGCTCTTACGTCCGGATCGGTACGAGCGGAGACGCAAACATCTATTTCGTTTGAGCCTTCCCTCGATGCTGCGAGCAGCCGGATAGGCGGGTTAAAGACACTAGCTGAGATGAATGCGTCGGCGGTCGCGGGAATTCGGAGGGGGCTATTGGCTTCGCTTGCGGAGTCCGCTGCGCGACTGGGTCAATTTGAACGGGCAATTGCGGTCGAGAAGTTACGTGCTGCGGAAGCCTCAAAGCCTGAAGACAAAGTTGCGATCGAGAAACGTCTCCAGGAGATGGTCGAGGCCGACAGAGTTCGGCAGCAGAGGCTTACGATGTTACGTAGAATTGATAACTCGAACGCAGCGCAATCGATTTATGCGTCGCGGGTGCTCGGGAATTGAACTTGGCGGCTTAGCGGCTCTGCGGCTTTGCGTTTTATAGGAATTCAAAGCCGACAATAAACGCAAAGGCGTTAAGCCGCTAAGGCGCAAAAAATTAATAATATGAGAACCAGGCTGATAATAATCATCGCTGTCCTGATGCTTGCAATTGCGCATCGTTCAGACGGACAACAGCCCCAGACAGTGGCGGACCAGCTGAAGCTCGCCGCTGTTATGCCGCGAGGCGCAATCGTTTATGTTCAAGCCGCCGATCTTTCGGCACTGATGAAAACCTGGCTCGCTTCACCCGTCCGTACCCGCTTTTACGAAAGCGCAAGCTTCAAGGCTTTCCAGAAATCGCACGTCTATCTAAAGGTTCAAGACCGCGTAAAGGACTTTGAGACTGCGATCGGAGTAGGGATCGATGAGAAGAGACTAGCCGAGCTTGCGGGTCGTTCTTCGGCAGTGTCGGTTTATGACATCAGCAAACTGGAACTTGTCTTTGTCACTGAGATTCCTCGACCTCGCGCAATTGTTTCCACGCTATTTAAGCAGGCGCCGCAGTTCTCGGAGCGTTCGGCTGATGGAACATCATACTATGTTCGGGATGTCACCACTGATGGAGGGCGCCTCAGTCAGCAATTCTGTTTCGCATATGCGGATGGCAAGCTTTTTGTGACCACGACAGAAGGGCTGATGATCAGGGCGCTTTCAAACGCAAAGTCAGCGGGTGCCGATTCAATGAGTACGGCTGTCCTGGGATTGGCGGAGCAGGCGAAAGGATTCTCTTCACATGACATAACGATGTGGCTCGATCAGGCTCAGTTGAATCAGAACCGCTACTTTGACCACTATTGGATTCATCACAACTCAGATCAACAGCTCGCAAAAATCGAGAGCGCGTTGGTTGACTTGAGGAATACTCGAGAAGGATTGATTGAACAACGCTGGTTTAAATTTGGCGTCGGCAGCTCCACGAGCGCCACTGAGACGATCAGCACCGATCAATTAGCATCATTTATGAGCTTCACACCTGCGAGCGCTCAGCTTGTGCGAACCTATCCTGCTGTTGGTATGGGCGGTCTTTCTGCGGCGATTGAATCCACACTGTTCGGCAACCTCCCTGACGAATCCTGGTCGCCGCCCGAACCGCCTGACCGCACGCGTTCGAACCGTAACGAGGACGACCGCAATCGTGTGGAACGTTATAGACGTCTTGACTCGCGCTTTGATATGGACGTCGATGATGAGCAAGCGCCGAAGAGAGGGCCAGCTGCCGATGATCAGCGCGTGTCGCAGAAGACTGCGGAGCCGAAACCGGCGCACGATTTCGCCAACAGGGTTGGCCCCATTCTAACCGCTGCGACCACGTCGCATTGCCTTCTCGAAAGGTCGAAAATCGATGCCGGTAAACCATTTGTAAGATTTGAGAGGGCAATTGTGGCTCAGTTGAAGCCGGATAGTGTGGTGAACCGAGAGGCTTTGGAGGCTGCCATCGTTGACGAGCTTCGAGCGAGGTTCGTGATTGCCGGAACCCAACCGCGGCTGCATTGGCAGGACGAGGGTCCGGTACGATTCGTCGCTCAGTCGCTTCTGGAACAAGGGGCCGCATATTCGGTTGCCGGGAACTACCTGGTGCTCGCCTCGAGCAAGGAATTCGCGAACGATATTATCCGGGCAGCGAAGTCGGGAAACCCGGTTGTGGAAAAAGCAGAGGCTTCGGCCGACTTCTTTGCGGTGATTCGCGTGACGGATGCAAAAGTAGCCTTCGATACCTTAATGTCGAAGCTGGATGGCAAAGGCGAACGTAAGTCTAATCGCAATAAGGAAGAAGGGGAGGAAGAGATCAAGTTTTTCAGTGAGAACTTGTCAAGCCTCATTGCGGCGACAATGATCCGTGAGGTTCGGCTCACGCGCCAGTCTGCAGGAAGTATCGCGACAGAGCGAGTTGCTTATTTGTGGTAACGGATAGGACATATTGGACCTATATGTCCTATTAGCTCTTTGTGCAATACGCCACTCATTAGCACTTTATCATTTACTTGCCCGGACAGCCGCAGGCTGGACAGTCTACGGTACATCTCTGGTATTGTTTCCGCACACAAGATCAAAGAGTGGGTGAATCCGGTGAGGTGTAGATGCTTCGAAAAGTAGTCGCTTTCGTTGTGGTACTGCTCGCCATTCTCCCAGCGGGTTGTTCGGTGCTCTCTCACGAAGCCCCCGTAGAAGACATCGATAAAGCGGCTGCGCTATTCTTTCAACGGCTCGGAAACGGTGAATATGACACCATCTACAACGACTCTTCGACCTTGTTTCAGGAAAGGCAGACGCGACAGACCGTAGTTGATAGTCTGCGCCAACTTGTCGAGCAATGTAAGGTTGCGAGCTTTGAACGCATAAGCATGAGTTTTCAATCCGAGGGCAAAGAACGAATGGCGTCACCGGTGTACAGAGTTGCATCCGACCGAACCAGGGGAGAAACTACGTTGACCTTCCATGATCAGGGCGGTGAATGGAAGTTGTTTGGGTTCGCTTTTAAGCCCCGCTTGTAGATCCGTACGACCCTATTACTGTCCCACTCAGGAGGCCAAATGCGAATACGCTTTATCTTATGTTTTCTCGCGATCGCACTGTGTGCGTCCATTTCAGCGGTTAGCGCTAAACGCTTATCGAGCGGTAGGGCCGAGCTGCCAACTGTGAAATCCGGCCGTATCACTCAACTCAGCTCTATAAACAAGTCCTATCGAAGCTCTGGAAAATTGCATAAGGCCGTTATCCCTGGCGATGACTCCGAATCACTTGCTCGCGCAATGGGCGCTGGTGCCATCCAAATCGCCGACTACGGATCTTTCAAGCTACTGGCCATGGACGAGAGCGCTCTCCGACGGTCTGAAGAGATCCAAGGAGCCGCCACGCTTTCAAACCTTCCCAATTCAGAGTTGCCACATTCTGACGATAGTCTGGTTGTGCGCGACGACTTCAATCTGTTGCTTCTTCGTTCAGGCGCGATTGATACCACCGACGCAGATGTCGCAGGGGCGTTTGTCGGTATGGGAAGATCAGCAGCGTCATTCGGTTTGCAGTCTGCTGCGCCCAGCAATGATCAGGTTAGCGGCAGACCTGAACAGCTTCGCCTGGTTCAATTCATAGGTCCGGTCAAAAAGTCGTGGTTACAAGAGCTCAAAGCGAGCGGCCTCGAGATAATCGCTTACGTGCCGAACAATGCCTACCTGGTTCGCGGAGATGACATTGCCCGGGCAAGCCTAAGGAACAGAAATCGGCTCGCTGAGGACCGCGGTGAGGGTTTTATTCAATGGGAGGGACTCTTTCTCGATGCGCAAAAGATTCATCCGGCCTTGAGCGAAGCGATGAATGCTTCGCAAGGCGAGGTCAACGTGGCAGTCCAGTTCGCGCTCGGAAAGACCTCGAAACAACTGAGAGATGATAGTGATGTGAAGCGAGCGAGGAAGTTGGCATCGCGCGTGATGGTTGATAGTTACAGTGTGCTCAATTTCGCGAATATGCGCATGAGAATTGATGCGAGTCGCCTCGCGGATCTCGCGGCGCTGATGAGCGTCATCAACATCGAACCCTGGAATCCCCCGCAGCTTTTGGACGAACGCTCGAGCCAGATCGTCGCCGGCGAAGTTACCGCCGATCGAACCGCAGCGCGCGGACCAGGTTACGCCGCCTGGCTAGCCGCTCACGGATTCTCCTCGAACTTCAGTTTCGCAATCGACTTCTCCGATAGCGGCGTGGATCGTGGATTCACGACGCCCGACAAGCTGCACCCGGACTTTCTCGATTCAAACAGACAAAGCCGCTTACTGTACGCAAGGGATTACACATCAGAGCTGGACGCCGGTGACGTCCAGGGACACGGCACAATCAATATGTCGATCGCAGCTGGCGCGAGCATGTCAGCGGATAGCACCTCACGCGACTCATCCGGCTTTAATTTTGGATTAGGCGTCGCTCCATTCGCGTTACTGGGATCATCGAAGATCTTTCAGTCTAATGGGGTTTTTGATCTTATCGAACCTTACACAAAGTTGGTGTCCGATGCTTATCGCGACGGCGCGAGAGTAATCTCGAACAGTTGGGGCGAAGCTTCGAATACGTACTCGATTGACTCACAGGAGTACGATTCCCGAGTGAGGGATGCCGTCCCCGATCAGCCAGGTAACCAGGAGACGACGATATGCTTCGCGGCAGGGAACAGCGGATTCGCGAAACTCATCAGCGCGCCGAGTACTGCTAAGAATGTTATTTCAGTGGCGGCCGGAGAGGGTTCAAGGAAGGATGGTACCGATGGCTGCAACGTCAAAGATGCAGACGCAGACAGCGCGTTGGATATCGCGTTCTTTTCTTCCGGAGGTCCTTGCGACGACGGCCGGATGAAACCCGACATCGCTGCGCCCGGCACACACATCGAAGGTGCCGCTTCTCAACATCCAATGTTTGACGCGACGGGCGTCTGCGGACCCGATTCGGTCGAACTCTATTTTCCGAAGGGACAGACGCTGTACACCTGGTCCTCCGGCACAAGTCACTCGACTCCGCAGGTTGCTGGGGCAGCAGCCCTCGTCCGTCAGTTCCTGATTGGAAAAGGCGAAAACCCGAGCGCGGCGCTCATCAAAGCAATTCTCCTCAATACAACAACCTATATGACCGGCGAGCGCGCAGGCGGCGATCTTCCACAGGCGCGTCAAGGTTGGGGACTGCTGAACCTTGGTCGTGCTTTCGATAACACTCCAAAGTTTTACGTCAACCAGACCGAGACCTTTACCGATAGTGGCCAGCAATTTTTGATCACAGGCGAAGTCAGGGATCCCTCACAGCCGTTTCGAGTCACGCTCGCATGGTCCGATGCGCCCGGGTTTTCAGGCGCTGCGCCCTGGGTGAACAATCTCGATCTCGAAGTCACCATCAATGGACAGGTGTATCGGGGAAATAATTTTGGCGGCCAGGAATCAAAGCCCGGCGGTGATGCTGACACCAAAAACAACGTCGAGGGTGTGTGGCTTCCTGCGGGCACCGTCGGTGCTTTTGCGGTACGCGTGCGCGCAACAAATATCGCTGGCGACGGCGTGCCGTCGAACGGCGACTTCACCGACCAGGATTTTGCACTGGTCGTTTACAACGGAGAAAAGAAAGATGTTCCCGTCGCGACGATTGGAGGTGTCACCGTCAGCGGCGGATCTGATGCGTTCGCTGATCCGGGCGAAACCGTTTCGATGCGAGTCAATATCTCAGACGTCTCGCAGGTAGCCCTCACAGGTGGTCACGGCACACTCACATCGACCACCGCTGGCGTTAGCGTAACAGGTGGTTCGATCGATTTTCCCAACATCGCTTCCGGACAGAGCGCGGAAGGCACCACACCTTTCACATTTACGCTTGCTGGAAATGTCGCGTGCGGCTCCATTATCAACTTTGTGATCGATATCGCCAGCCAGGGCTCCTTGTCGCGAATTCCGTTCTCGTTGCGAGTCGGCCAGTCTCAACCGGCGGATTTCTTTGCCGATGAGATCGAATCGGGCGAATCAAAATGGACGCATGCTAGCGGCATTAAGAAAAAGAAGTTTCGAGAGGATACGTGGGTAATTTCTGGTAAACGCGTCCACTCAGGAAGCAGCGCCTGGTTCACCCCGGATCTGGGGACTAAGGTCGTCGACGCGCATCTCGACACGGTTCCGATTCAGCTGCCTTCAGACGGGCGCGGTCTGCAATTAGTATTTTTCCACACGTTTGAATTCGAGAGAGGCACATTTGATGGCGGCGTGCTTGAGATCTCGAGCGGCGGCGACTTTGAGGATCTTGGTCCAAAGATCGTACAAGGACGATACAACGGTGTAATCCGAGAGTTCACGTCAAACCCGCTCGCAGCGCGGCCTGGCTGGATCGAAGGTCGGCTTGGAACATTCCAGCAGGTCACAGTGGACTTGAGCAGCTTTGCCGGGAAGACGGTCACGATCAGATTTCGAATAGGTACAGATATCGATGGCAAGGGTCTGGGTTGGTACATCGACGATGTCAGTTTGAGAGGGGAGCGGGTTACGTGTGGGAATTAGGGGCGGGCATCGGGGGTGTGCAACGGTTCGCGTTTAGCGTTCAGAGTTCAGAGCTCATCCTCAGAATCATCATTGATAAGAGCTTTTAGGGATTTTCCTGGAATTACTCAGATCCGGGGCTTAACTCTGAACGCCGAACCGCTCAACGCCTAACGCTAAACGCGAAGCGTTTAACACACCCCATACCCAACCCCTAACCGCTAACCCCCAAACGTCGCAGCTTTCTTTTAAACTCGCGCGGATCGACGCGATGCTTGAATACCTTGACGCGGTTGATGAAGACTACGGGTATATCATTGCCGTATAGCTCGACCAGTTTGGCGTCTTCGTTAATGTTAATCTCCTCAAGGACGAACTCTCCGTCACAACCGGAATTATGAATCGCCTCTTTAGCTTCTTCACACAAATGGCACCCTGGGCGTGAGAAGATCGTAACGATTGGTTTTTCAGCGTGCATAGTTGACCTACCGTAGACTGTCTAGTCTGCGGAAGGGTACCGTAGACTGTCCAGTCTGCGGACACGCCTCGTATATGGAATTGCCACAAGTCCATGCTTTCCGCAGACTAGACAGTCTACGGTAAATCTAACTATTGATTCGAGCCAGTCTCGACGATATCCTGACTGGGTCTGCGGCCCCTTCGCTGATCTCGACACAACGAGGAGACCGCCATGAGGCGAATGTCGCTCATCACCGCCGCACTAATATCAACGATAATTTCGGCTTCGCTTGGTTTCGCGCAGCAGGGGCAACCTCGACGACCTGCGCCTATGATGACCACTGACGACGTGTTGTCACCGCGTTCGGCGAGTCCGCAACCGATCGAATCCGACGTCCGCACAACCAGTCAGGGTTCGCCGGTGAAGAATCCGCGCGCAATCCTGGAAAGTGCGATTACTAAGATGAGCGAGCTAGATTCGTTAAGGATTCGGATGCAGTTGCTTTCGCCGAGTGGACCTCTTGACGCCGTGATCGAAACTATGAAGCCCGACCGACTGCACGTAACCTCATCTTTGGGTGAAATGATTTCCATAGGACGCAAGTTCTATGTGAAGGGAAACGGAGGCTGGTCGGTCACTACCGGCAACGACACCAAAGCTGCGGCATTTAACTACCAATCTGCGGCGCAATCGGATGCAGGTCTCGACTTCAAGACGGTCGTAAAACAATCCATCCTAAGACCGGGCTTTAAGATCACCGGGCAGCTACTAGGTACGCAAACAGTAGACGGTATCGATACAGACGCCTATGCATTTGAGGTAAGCGATGGAAAGGAAACCGGCAAGGTAGAACTCTATTTGGGGAAAGATGGATATATGCGTCAAATGTTTCTGACGTCAGCGGCGTTTTACGTCAAGCTCTGGTTCACTAATCTAAATGAGCCGCTGTCGATCGAGTCACCGATGTAGTTGTGAATCTGTAGTGAATTGATTCGTTATCCCGCGCTTCGTATTCGAATATTCTAAGAACAGGCGTGTAATGCGCCATTACTCTCGGTCACTTTGCTTGACAAACTTTCCGACGACATGCTAAATATCGGCCAATTCATAATAAAGCAGTCCAGATGTAAAGATCAGGATATGAGTAACGTTCGACAGAATTCATACAGGATAGGTCGGCGAGGCGCGTTCATGGTCCTCGTTGGAACATATTGTACTAATCGTCTCTCTTTTGATGGACGGAAGCGTGGAGACCTCCAAGATGGACACCGTTCAGGATGCAAACCAGAAGGTTGAGGGCGAGGAAAAGCAAACAATCACAGTAACGGAAAAAGCTACACCACCGGCGACGAAAGCGTCAGCATCTCCAGAGAAACCAAAGGCCGCGGCTAAGCCCGCTGTAGGCAGTTCCGCAGGGGCAAAGGGTAAGACTGTCGAAAGCGCGGCACCCGATCCGGTCAACAAGATGCGCCGCACGATCATCTGGACGGCCGTTGGCGGCTTCCTGGCTACCTGCTTCATGATGTTTCTGCGCTTCTTTCTCCCGAGAACCATCTTCGAACCAAGCACCATCTTCAGAGTCGGCTATCCTTCCGACTTCGGTTTTGGAGTCGATACAAAATTTCAACAGCAGTACCGCATCTGGGTTGTTCGGAACGCCGAAAGGCTTTTCGTGATCTACGCCCGATGCACTCACCTGGGCTGCACACCCGATTGGAAACCCAGCGAGAATAAGTTCAAATGCCCGTGCCACGGAAGCGGTTACACCAGTGAAGGGGTAAACTTCGAGGGACCCGCGCCGCGACCGATGGACCGCGCGCATGTCGAGCTTGATCCGACGGGCCAGATCATTGTCAACACCGCCCGATTGTACGAGTGGCCGAAGGGCGAGGAAGGTCACTTCAACGACAAGGGCGCGTTCATACCGGTATAGTCCGGATCGCATTTGAGAAATCAGTCCGTTGTTGCGAGCAGGCCTTTGCTGTCGAGCATTACCACCAGGAGCTTAGCAAAATGGAACCCGAGAAGCCTGA
>DATFWY010000290.1:0-6443 GCA_035258805.1 Blastocatellia bacterium
TAATTGACGACTGAATGTCCCTGAAGATTTTTGCATCGGTTGTTTTCTCGGCAAGCAGTTTTCGACTTTGCTCCGTAGTCGTCGCGTCCTTTTGAAGGGAGTAGATATTCGGGGCGATCCCAACAAAACCAATCTGAGCGAGCATGGCAGACATATTGCGAATGTACTCCTCATAGGGAGGGTTTCCGGCAATAACGACCACTATAGGAAAACTGCCTTTCTTGTTCGGCCTAGCCAGGTAGGTATCGAGGTCTTCCGTTCCGCTCTTGAACGTAACTCTTCCATGAATCACATTCTTGTCATCTAAAGCCGTTACCACTGGAACTCCATAGGTAGCATTGGATTCCTGTGCTTCGAGTTCGCAACTTAAGACACAAGATCCCGCGAACTTCGCTGCCTGTGATAGAAAACGGCGTCGAGTTAGATTTTGAGCATCTCTTCCCAAGAACTGTGACATGTATTAAACCCTCCCATTGACGTAAAGTGTGCACCTATGATGCAGGCGTTGGTATCAAGAAATTGACGCCAACATGTTTAGTGAAAGTCCAACGGCGAAGCTTCACTTTAGGTCGGCGAGCGCCTAACGGTTGGGATGACCAAGCGCGAGAGCTGTATTCGAAGGAACCATAAGAAGCCCGATTCGCTTCGGTCCATCCCGTTGTTATGCGCGGCTAACCAGCAGGATGGTCAATCGGAGGATGCTCATCCGTTCGGTTTGTAAGGTTTGTCGTCTACAAGCACACCACCGTCGCGAATATTGTCTACGCGGTACAGCTTCCAGCCTTCAGCCGTTTTCCTCCACGTCTCGCGCTGTACTGCTCCGGCTTCGACTTTGTGTAACGTCCCGTCTGGGAAGCGCTGCATCCGAACTGTCTTTTGAGTTACGTCCGCACTCGCCAAGTCGCCTTCTACCTCGATCGTTCCGATTTGATTGTCCTGTAAGATGAAATGGTCGATCCTTTCCAGGAAGCGAATTGTACGTGTCTCCATATCGGCGCGCGTGTTTACTTTGTCATCCAGAGTGATTGTATGAAAGTCATCCGTGCGCAAAGCCATGATTGCGGCTACATCTTTTGCCTCAAAGGCTTCCATATTGCGAGCGTACCATTCCTCGATCGCCTTCCGCACGGGCTTGGATTTGTCCCGCACAGTTGTCTTACCGTCTTTGACTTTTACCTTGCTGTCACCAGGCAAAACCGGCGATTGACTGCTTTGGGACTGAGCGAACAACCGTATTGAGCAAGTAAATGCCAGCACAGCGCCGGCAATTAGCCATAAACTTTTCATTATTCTTTCCTTCTGATTCCGGATAACAGAGCATAGATCATTGGGCAAGCACTTAAGCAGCAGTGCCAATGATGCGAAGCGCATAACTGGTTCTCTTATTAACCGCCAGTATTGTTCAAGGTCCGTTTGCAAAGCAGGTGGACCATGACCTGGCAAGACGATTCGAATATCCAATCCAAGCTGTTTGAAGTGCCTGACAAAAGTTCGTTCATCTATCGTTGGACGGCGCCAGGGTCCGAAGTCTCTTGTCAGCCCATCGGCTACATAGACAATTCCATCAGAAGGTACGAACGGGACTAGTATTTCATCGACATGAGGGCTGGGCACATTCAAAAGATCCAGAGTTACTATGCCATCGCTGAACCGGCGTTTGTCGGCAATGACCTCAACAGCCGGTAACTTGATCTGGGGGTCCGTTGTCTTCAGTTTTTTCAAGGGCATTTCCGTGAACCGCAAATTTCCAGGAGTGGTTACAACCGTCGCTCCCTCGCGTAAGTACGCTCGCAGTCCTCCTATGTGATCTTCATGAAAGTGGGTTGGTACTATGCTTTGCTGGATTGCTCAACGTTGGCGCGGCCTTCACCAGCAATATTGCTTTCGCGTCAGGTTCTGTAACGGGCGGCGCGGTATAGCCCGCTGTGTCGATTAACGGTATGCAGATGAGACCGAACGCAATTGTGAATGCGGTCACGGTTTGCTTTTTCATGGCAGTCAGTCCTCAGCCTGCGCGAAGTTCCAGTTTCTGGATGAAGCCGAGCGTTAAGGGAAAAAGCTGATTCGCTAAGGCAAGATTCTCGACGCTTGGAAGATCGGAGACTAAAAAAATGCGATGGATTGCCGTATCGACGCTCGCAACCTGGTACGCCGTATAACTAGTCTGAGCAATTTCGCGCGGGCGAGATGATTTTGGATTGGCGCGCGGATCATCATGCTCGATGAAAACTGAAACGGTATGGCCGTGGCTACGAAATATTAAATGAGCATATTTCCTCTGCTGATACGAGCAAATATGACCCTCGATCAACTCATAAGAAGTGCGATTGCGATCGATAGCATGTATCAGCGGCGAAAAACGAGGAGTCAATTCGCGCTCCACTCTTTGCCGGTCGAACGTCCAATCGGGAGGATAACTCAAGGCGCAGACCTTGTGATTCTCGACAGCGTCTCGATCTACGGCTGCTATCAGGACTGACGGCGGCGGCGGCGGCGTGTTTACCTCGGACGAATTCGCCTGCTTTGAAATGTTGCCAATTCGCCAGTACGCCAGGCCCAGAGCTAGAGCGAGAATCAAACTGGCAGCCAGCGCCGCCCAGCCGATTCTGACAGATATCCGTGGGCCCCTTTCTCGGTCCAATGCCAATTGCACCCGCCGACGACCGAGGTTTTCGCTCTCGCGTTCATCGTCATCCTCAAGCGTAAACGCCTCCTTGAGACGACGACGCAACTCGACCCGTCTTTCCGATTCCGCAGCGCAGTCCCGGCAAAAACCTAGATGCTCAAGCACCGACTGGTTCGTTTCAACCAGTAGCTCGTTATCGAGGTAGAGATCCAACATCTCCCGCATATTTTGACAATCAGATTCGCCCACTTTTCTTGCTTGTCTCCACGCTGCATGGTTCGTCGTTTCTTGATGCGAGTGTCGTCAATTTGGCGCGAAGCATTCGTCGGCCTCGGCTCAACCGCGACATGACTGTTCCCGCTGGGACATTCAACACCTCAGCTATTTCCCGGTATTTCAGGCCCTCGATATCCGAGAGCATAACAGCGATCCGAAACGGCTCCGGAAGTTCTGCGAAGGCCCGCTTGATTTCTTCCAAAGTCAAATCCAACGACGTATTCGTCTGCGACGGAAGCGTTGATTCTTTGACATAGTCAAGAGAGAAAACCAGCGGCTGCCGTGCCTGACTTTTGCGGTATTCGGAACGCACGTAGAAAAAAATCCGAAATAACCAAGCACGGCAGTTTGTGCCCGGCTCAAATTTATCAAATGAGCGCCATGCCCGAAGATACGTCTCTTGAACCAAATCGTCAGCCGTTTCGCGGTCTTCGCAAACTCTGAGCGCAACGCGCCTCAACTCACGAAAGTGCGCGAACGCCAATCGATCAAAGTCTTCCTTTCGGCTTGTCGCCATTTTGTTGTGCTACAAGTATATGGTCATAGGCTAGGATTTATTCCCTCCGAAAGTGAGAGTCGTCGCACGAGAATACGATTCTGTGCGGCCGATTGACAGATTGAGCGGACGAATTTCACCCGGTCGAGAGGACCAAGGCCTTAGGAGAAAATGCCTTTCTTCTACTCAGAACGAGAACGTCGCGATTTCGTTTCGTTACTCACCAACAGGTCGCAAGGGAGAAAGTCGGAGCGTGATTCGATCTGAAAGCTGCGGCTAAGGTTCGCTGATGTACAGCACAAGGAGGATGCAACCACCCGAAATCTTGTCGAGACCTGGTGATAAGGAGTACCACACCGCCGCACCGCCTTCAGTCAACCCGCATCGCAGCCGACGCACAATGCGGGATGCGCAGACTCGAGTTGGTGCCTTTTGAGACCCGACGGCATTCTGGAAGTTTCCCTTGAGAAAGGCGGAGATCTAGTCTAAGAATACCCGCGATCACAGCATCGTCAGGGACAGGATTGCCCAAGCTTTCTATCGAGGAGCGCGCAAGCAGGACATAGCGCCGAATCTGAATCGTGATCAGACCGCCGAGTTAAAGAGATACGCTGATAACCTTCCGTTCTTCAGCATCGAGCAGGAAACGGAGGCCAGGAAAGAGGTCGATGATCTGATAAAGGATTAGTGCGGACAATCCTGCGAACAGTATCCACGATTCCCCTATGACTATGACGCATCGCACGGATCTCTTCGGTGATTCGAACTGCCGATAGATCGCGAGGGGTACGAATCGGCAGACAGTTTACGGTGCAATCCTCAAGCCCCGATGACGACGGTGTACGTCTATCTTCGGGCGCGATGTTCACTCCACTTGGTTCTCACCCTGACAGGACAGGGACCGTAGATAGTTTTGTAGTTGGTCAGATCCCCAAAGATCAACAGCTTTCAACAAGCTTCTACAAGCCCAGAGTAACTGCTTCGATCCAAAAGGCGGATATTTCTTCGAGAATTCGGGATTCTTGATTGTTGCTCGAAACGGACTTCTAAGCAGAGGGTCGCAGGTTCGAGTCCTGCCGGGCGCGCCAACACATTCAGAGCTTTACACGGCAAGTCGTCACACCTCGCAAAACCCACGGTAGTGGATTCTCTCGCTAAGAAGGGCAACGAATGCCTGGCGGTCGCTCGCGCGCCAGTCACCGGAGCCGCTGCGCGAGCCAGTCGGTGATTATATACCCACCACGTCGGCCCGCATCATCAGCGGTGGCGGGAGCTTCGCATAGTTGCCCGGGAAGCCGTCGGTGTCCTGCACGAAGAGATGATTGACGTCCGGCACCAAGCGCGCAGTCACGTCCTTGTTTCCACCCTCCTTGAACGCGGCCTCCTGTAGTGCCACCTGTTCGGGCGCCACCTGCTGGTCGCGCGAGCCGGTGAGGATCAGCACCAGCGTCTTCACGTGGCGCATAGTTGCAGCAGGATCGTAAGTGAGGAAGAATTTCATCCACGGGTCAGCGGCCATCATGGCGTCGATCCTCTTGGGGATCTCGGCTATTTGCGTGTCGCGCATGTCGGCCGTGAGTTTGCTGTTGTGCTCAATTTGATTCTTGAGCTGAAAGTAAAGCGCGCTGTACGCGGGTTGCGCGACGCCCGCGAGCAGCACGATAGCGCGCAACGTCGGTTCCTTTTCGGCCACCATCGGCGCGATCACAGCGCCCTCGCTATGACCGAGCACCCGGAGGCGGTCGGCCCGGATCTCGGGCCGCGTCCGCAGATACGCAAGGCCAGCGCGCACGTCCTCGGCGAAGTCGGCGCTGGTCGAGCCCTTGAACGTTCCCCCTGAGGCCCCGGTTCCACGGTCGTCCATACGCAGCACCGCGATGCCGCGGCGCCCCAGCGAATCCGCGATCTGGCGGAAAGGCCGAAATCCTTGCAGTCCGATATTTTCGTCGCGGTCCTGCGGCCCCGATCCTGTGACAGTGACGATCGCGCTGACGGGGTGCGCGCGGCTTGCACTCTTAGGCAGCGTCAAAGTGCCGGCAAGGGTGTGGCCGGCGGGCGTCTTCACCATAACCGCGATGTAGGGTGCTTCAGCGGGCGCAGAGTAATCGGGCTTTGCCTTCGGCGGCGGTATTACGGCCGCCGGCTCGCGGCGTTTGAAGCTGAGCGGGAGTTGTTGGCCGCCCTGGGTGAACGTCCCGGTCAGCTCCGTGCGCTCTTTGTTCAGGGCGCCTTCGAAGACGATAGCTGGCGACTTGATCTCCAGGCGCACGGCATCACCATTGACCGTGATGGTGTCAATCGGGATGGTCGCGCCCTGATCGAGGCTGTCAAATTTACCGGCGTATTCGAGAGTAAGCTAATTACCCTCAGGATCGACAACTCGAAGTTTCCTTGAGCCTCACGGACCGCTCACAGGTTGACCTTGCGCGTTCGCCCGGTGCAAGAGGTTCACCGTAGAGAGCATCCGCGTCGGATACATAGAAGTAGCATGAGGAATGTCAAAGGGCCGATAATTGCCAATGAAATCAGGCAGTTTTGATAATTGCGGGGATCTGCCTTCTAAGGAGGGGTCCCATGTTCGAGTCCTGCCGAGCGTACCTTTCTTTTCAATGCGGATTGAGATGACTGAAAGTAACATCGTGCCGGATCAATGGAAGAAAGAATCGTTGTGAACGTCTAATCCTTGAAGGAGATTCGATGACTAGAGTACAGCAGAGCGGCGTAATATTACTCGTTGCCTTGGCAGCTTGTAGCGGCACCACAATTAATGCGCAACTCCTGAATGAGAAGGCCGATCTAGACGTCATTAGCCGGATTAGAGACCGAGAATCCAAGTACTCCGAAATCAGGGAGATGGTGGGCTATTTGACGGACGTGACGGGTCCGAGGTTGACTGGTTCGCCTAATCTAAAGAAGGCACAGCAGTACGTATTGGAGCGGCTTCAGGAATGGGGAGTCGCGAATGCTCATCTCGAAGGCTGGGGACCGTTCGGTCGAGGCTGGTCACTCGAAGGCTTTACAGCCAATATGGTTGCTCCCAGTTTT
>DATFWY010000291.1:0-4690 GCA_035258805.1 Blastocatellia bacterium
AGTCGCTGAACAGGACCAAACGCACCGAGAACACCTCCTCTCTATGACTCGTAATCATTTGTAGTTCAGGAGGTGGGATCTTGAGAACACGTCCTCGCGCGGTGCTTGCGATTACGATCGTGGAGTTGCATCCGCGGCGGTCATCGCAGTTTGCATTCAGCCAGCCTTATTACGAGTCGGAACACTTATTTCTTTGCTCACCGAGGAGACTCCGTCGAAGCCCCTGTACCAGTGCAGCAAGTTGCTTCAAATGATCTGGAAGATACCTGGGGCGCTCCACGCATCGGAAATCGGCGTCACGAGGGGATCGACATTTTCGCGCCTCTGGGTCGTCCCGTGCTCAGCACGGGATCGTTTTCAAAGTTGGCGAAGATGATCTGGGCGGCCACGTCGTTCGCGTGCTTGGTCCCGGCTGGCAGTGGCATTACTATGCTCATCTGGACAGGTTTGCTGACATCAAACCGGGTAGCATCGTGCAACCGGGAACGGTTCTTGGTTATGTAGGAAATATAGGCAATGCAAGCGGGACGCCCTTACCATCTTCACTACGGCGTATATCGTTTCCTGGGCGCAGCGCAGAATCCGTACCCGTTGCTTGTTACCCAGGCTGAGCCGAAAATTAAGAAAACTGCACGAAAAAGTGGCAAACTCCGAACAACCCGCCATCATTCGAAGAAGCATTCAGGTGCTCGTGCGGCCAAACGATGATTAGTAGCTCTGCAAAGCTTTAGGCCGATATTACAGAACAAACCTGTAACTCGGAAGATATCTCACCATTTTGAACCCGGTAACTGAAGTCGGAAGGGCGCGCACCTGCGGGTCGGCCGTGTGTGTCACTGAGACCTTTTGAGATTGAAAAGACTGGTTCTTGAGTAGTAGAGTTGGGCCACCTTTCATAGTTCTCATAGGTGGAACCAAGGACTCTCATCCGTAGTAGTGGGACGGCGTGCTGCAATGGGGCGAGAATCTCATCATAAGGGCGCAACTGGTGGACGTGCGTGACAAATAGCAGCAGCACAATCGCCAGCTTGGCGACATTGCCGGATGATCAAATGAAAGGTTCACTGGCGGCTAACACCACCATCTCTCACTACCGCATCCTCTGCCGTCTTGGCGCGGGCGGGATGGGAGAGGTCTACCTGGCGGAAGACACCAGGCTCCGGCGCAAGGTAGCGCTCAAAATCCTGTCAGCAGAACTAATCAAGAATGAGAATCGCCTACGTCGTTTCGAGCAGGAGGCTTTCGCAGCTTCGGCCCTTTCTCATCCGAACATCCTGGTAATTCATGAGATCGGCACAGAAGGGAATACTCATTTCATAGCGACGGAATACATCGAAGGCGATACACTCCGCCAGCGAATTCGACATCGGAAGTTTAGTCTGAGAGATGCCCTCGAAGTGGCTATCCAGGCAGCGAGCGCGCTTTCGGCGGCGCACAAG
The DNA here is from genome assembly GCA_035258805.1 of Blastocatellia bacterium. GTDB lineage: Bacteria > Acidobacteriota > Blastocatellia > UBA7656 > UBA7656 > Onstottus_A. The sequence continues at coordinate 1,440 of DATFWY010000291.1, forward strand.
GCCGGCATCGTGCATCGAGACATAAAGCCCGAAAACATAATGTTGCGCGAAGATGGCTACGTTAAAGTCCTTGACTTCGGACTTGCTAAGCTCGCCGAACGGCAAGCGCCGTCGACCGACACTGAAGCCCAGACTATCGCAAAAGTTGATACAGATCCAGGGACCGTGGTGGGCACGATAAACTACATGTCGCCTGAGCAGGCGCGGGCCAAATCAGTTGATCCTCGTACAGACGTCTTCAGTCTCGCTACAGTGATCTACGAAATGATTGCGGGCCGCCCGGCCTTTGAAGGCGAATCGAGCACCGACGTGCTTGCCGCGATACTCGATAAAGACCCGCCGCCGCTTGCTCGGTTTGCGCCGGAAACGCCCGCCGAACTCCAACGAATTGTGAGCAAGTCGCTGTGCAAAGATAAAGAAGAGCGATATCAAACGATTAAGGACCTACTCATTGATTTGAAGAATTTGAGAGAAGAATTGACATTTGAAGAAAAGCTCGAGCGCTCTGTCTCACCCGACTCCAGCGGACAAATGTCAGTTGCGACCAGCAGCGGTGCGGCGGCGCCAACCAGTTCTCAATTTCCAGCAGCGCAGAGCAGTGAGGCGATTGCTGGGCGCACAACCTCGAGCGCGGAAGTTATTCTCAACGAGATTAAGCGACACAAGGCGGGTGTGGCTGCGTCGGCGGTCGCGCTTCTCTTGTTCGCTGCAGGAGCCGGCTACCTGGTCTACAGGCTGGTAAACAAAGAGAGCGCGGCGCGGCCCTTTCAGAGCTTCAAGATTACGCGACTTACAAACACAGGCACGGCCGTTGACGCTGTCATCTCGCCCGATGGTCGCTACGTTGTTCATGCAGTTCACGACTTCGGGAAGCAGAGCCTTTGGGTCCGTCAGGTCAACACCACAAGTAATGTTCAGATCGTGCCTCCGGCGGAGGTCCGTTACCTGGGGATGACCTTCTCGCGGGACGGCGACTATGTCTATTATGTGACGCGGGAGGGCGTTAGCCCCCAGGGGAACCTGTTCCAGATACCCGTACTTGGCGGAACGCCCCGGAAGTTGATCGAAGACATAGATACACCCCCTGGGTTCTCTCCTGACCAGAAGCGGCTTTCGTTTATACGTAATGTCACGTCGGAAAGCCATCTCGTCGTATCAAACGCAGATGGGTCAGGTGAGCAGAATCTTGCCACACTTAAAAGGCCTGATAGTTTTCTTTACAACCAAGCCAGGGGGCCAGCGTGGTCGCCGGACGGGAAAATTATTGTCTGTGGAATCGAGCGCACAGACACGAGCGGGAGCTACCACACTGTCGGTATGGTGAGCGCGAGCGATGGGACTGTTAAGACGCTCACTGCATTGAGATGGAACTCCATCAGACGTATGGCATGGCTTGCCGACGGGACTGGACTGCTCATGGTCGCGGGAGATACACCGGCGAACGCCGAGTCACAACAGGTCTTTTATGTCTCTTATCCGGAAGGGTCCGTGCGTCAAGTGACCAACGATCTGAACAACTATTATGGCATGAGTCTCAAGGCAGACTCGTCCGCTTTCGCTACTGTGCAGCGGGTGGCAGTTGCGAATATCTGGGTCGCGCCAGCGACCGATACGTCGTCGGCCAGGCAGATCAGCTTTGGCGGGAGCAAGGTCGACGGTATAGGCGGATTGGCGTTCGCTCCCGATGGGCGGATCGTTTACTTCTCGAACGCCGGTGGCAACCCGGATCTCTGGAGCATGAGCCCCGACGGCTCGGCGCAGAGGCACCTGATCTCCAACGCGCGCTTGCCGGCGGTCTCACGCGACGGTCATTACGTGGCCTTCATCTCCTCGCGGACGGGCGCAAACTATGTCTGGAGGATGGATCCGGATGGAGGCAATCTCAAGCAGCTGAGTAGTGAGATAGTCGATGACATTCCTGACTTTTCGTCTGACAGTCGCTGGGTGCTGATCGCGCTGTATAACAGTTACGCAATCATTAAAGTCTCAGTTGACGGAACCGAGTCCGTTCAACTGACTGAAGGCCAAATCGTGTATGCGTCGCAGGTCTCCCCCGACGGGAAACTGATGGCCTGCTCATATCGGGAGTCGCTCGGTGCGCGGTATCAGTTGGCGATCTTTTCATTTGAAGGTGGTAAACCGCTCAAGGTCTTCGATCTTCCACGTACCGCTGTTATTCGTCCTTACCGGTGGGCTCCCGATGGGCGCGCTATCCATTACATTGTTAACAGTGGCGGCGTCTCGAACATCTGGAGCCAGCCCGTGGACGGCGGCCCTCCTAAGCAGCTGACCAACTTCAAGTCCGATCTCATTTTCTGGTTCGACTGGTCGCGGGATGGTAAACAGCTCGCCCTGTCGCGCGGCACTCTCAACAGTGACGTTGTCTTGATCAGCGAGAGTAAATAACGGTCAAGCGGTTCAGCGTATCAAGACTTCATCGCGTTGTGACAAGACGTCGATCTGATTATTGTCTTATTTCTCCACTCGCCGGTTGCTTCCCTTCTGTGAAACCGAGACGCCCAGCTACCCCCTACACTCCATCCGAGATCCGCCATACAGCAAGTCTATAGCTTTATTATCGCGGCATAAGAGTCCGATTCTCCCACATTTGTTTGGGGCGCACCGAAGAATAAAGAAGCAAGCCGACGCGTTTTAGGGGAACTCCTAAATATTTCGCAAACCCGCCTAAAGCATACCCCGCTTCCGGAATATAAACGCCATTTTTCTTATTTCCTAAAAGGAGGCAGAAGAGGACCATGCTTAAGAAAGCCCCCTTTCTTTTGATAATACCCGTGTTGTTGGCGTGCGTTGAGACGGCTAGTGCTCAGAAGTTCCTGGGTCCGAGATACAGCGACGAACTGAAGTTCTCGCCGAAGCACGGGATACCCTATTGGGACGGCGGATTTGATATTCCAAGAAAGCACAAATGGAAAGTCGCGATGGAGCGCGGCGCACCAGATTGGGTGCTGGAGGATATCAAGAACTTTCCTGGATCGCCCGATGTTATTGGCCATTGGGTGGACGATGCCTGGGACGAAGCCGTGGCCGCATTCACGAAGTGCGGCGGACCGCTCGCGGATTTCGCGGCGACACTCTCACCGATGAGCCTCACCAGTGGAGTCACGATCGTTCCGACGATCTGGTATGAAGAAGTTCTCCACAGCTATCTTGCGGGCGTTTATTATCCGGCGAACCATTCGATAAAGGTAGTCAATTTGTACTTCGGAACAACCGGTGACTACCGGCACGCT
>DATFWY010000292.1:0-13649 GCA_035258805.1 Blastocatellia bacterium
TATTGAGGCCCTCAGATCCTCAAGCGTTTCCCCCGCAAAGGGCGACTGGCCAGTGATGATTTCGTACAGTACTGCGCCAAGGCTGAATATGTCTGTTCGCCCATCCAAGGCAAGCCCTCTCGTCTGTTCCGGCGACATATAGCGCGGGGTACCGAGTACCACGCCCTTGGTCGTTTCAAGATACGGCACCGTCAGAGCTTCTGATTCCAGCAACATCCCCTTTCTCTCAACGAGCTTAGCGATTCCAAAGTCCAGCACTTTCACGATTCCGTCAGAGCGGAGCATTATGTTTTCTGGTTTGATGTCACGGTGAATTATCCCCGCGCTGTGAGCAGCTTCGAGCGCATTCGCAACTTGTACGGCTACATCCACCGCATCTGACAACTTCATCGCCTGCCCTCGGATTCGATCGCGGAGCGTAGTACCTTCGACAAACTCTGCGGCTATGAAATGAATTCCTTCCACTTCTCCGAGTTCATGAACAGTTAGGATGTTGGGATGGTTTAGAGCGCTGGCTGCCCTTGCCTCATGCTTGAAACGGCGTAACCGCTCCTCATCTTCGGTGTACTCCGGGGGTAGCAACTTGAGCGCAACATTGCGTCCCAGGCTCGCATCATGGGCAAGATATACTACCCCCATTCCGCCACGGCCGATGACGCGCGTCACTCTGTAGCGTCCAATAACCCTCCCGATCAATGATTGGCTGTCATCGCCTGTTCGTCGTAAATTGATTGTGCTACGTTGGTTTGCAGCTTCTAGCGCTGCCCGATAAGCGGGCGAATCGAGGAACGAGCCGGTTTGCTCGTGCTCGCAGATGAGTGACTCGACCTCAGCCACAACATCAGATTCGGTGGCCTTAGCATCGCGGAGATAAGCAACTCGCTCCGTGGGTCCGAGCGCCAGGGCGAAATGAAACAACTGGACCACCCGGTCCCAGAATTCCGGGCTTTGTACTCGGTCTTCACTTTGTGGGTTCATAGTGAAAACCCTTCGTCGGACATTCGCCGGGCAATTGCTTACAGTCGCGCAATCACAAGACCAATGTGAGCTAACGCACAGAAAGGAAAGGGCTGGCAGAAACTGTTCAGGAGGAAGCCAGCCCTTCCGGTGTCTGCTCCACACTCTTGACCTCAAGTAGCAAGAAATCACCTTGGCCAAGGAGCGCCGTTGTCAGTGACTAGTTGCTGACACTCGTGAAGCCGCTACACAGCGATGACCACGGAACACTTACAGCAGATGCGAGTCTTCTGCAATGTTAGCTTTCTCGCCGGCTGCCTGGCCCACGCGGCTTCAACGCATCTGACGATTCGCGCAGCTCGCGCTTCAACCAGGCCTGCGCGAAACTCCATTCTCGTTCCACTGTAGCGCGTGAGATACGAAGCGCCTCACCGGTCTCTTCCACAGTGAGTCCAGCGAAAAAACGCAACTCCACTATTTGGGCGGCGCGAGGCCTGATCGTCGCCAGTTTGTTCAGCGCTTCATCCACTGCAACGACGTCCAGATCGGGTTTAGTGTCTATGCGATCGGCTTTGCTTATGGATATGCGATACCATCCGCCGGATCGCTTGGCCGCCTTTCGAGCTCGAGCTCGCTCGACCAATATGTTGCGCATGATTGTCGCGCACAGACCATAGAACTGGGCCCGATTCTGAAAGCTTACCTTGTTCTGTTGTACCAACCGAATAAATGCGTCATGAACCAAAGCTGTTGGCTGAAGAGTGCCGTTGCGGGGTTCATGACGAAGATATCTCCCCGCCAGCCGTCTGAGTTCACTGTGAACCAGCGGCATTAACTCATCACGCGCGGCATTGTCGCCTTTGCTCCACCGGATGAGCAGCTGGGTAATTTCCTGGGGTTCGCCTTCTTTTTTTTCTTTGCTCTGCACTGCCGGAACACTGACCCAAGAATGACGGTTATGAGACCAACTGGCCGCGATTCTACCACAAAATGACAGCCTGGATGAACCTCTGAAACATAGTGGACATAGTGGGCTGGAAAATCAGATGAGACGGTTTGCGACAAGTTTTCGCTCTAGGAGATGTAGCAATCTGATCCTTGGGAAACCAACGGAACCAGGAGGAAATGGCAACAGGAGGTGCATCGTGAAAGCAAGGAGCGTGAGTTTAGTGCTAACGACAAAAAGGCGCATTGCGAGAAGAGTCTCGCTCGCTGCGTTGATTCTATCTTTCGTCCTCACGGCGGCGAGCACGAGTTGGCTGAGCACTACTACCGCCGACAGCCAAAGGCTCCTAAAGGTAATGACCCGGAATATGGATGAGGGCACCGACCTCGACTTCGTGCTCAACGCCACCACGTTCGACGATCTCTTGAATGCGGTAGCTGACACGTACCTGGAGGTTGCGGCGAGCAATATTCCTGAACGCGCGGCGGGAATCGCACGCGAAATTCAATCCTCCCTCCCTGACTTCGTTGGTCTTCAGGAGGCGAGTCTTTGGCGAACTGGTCCGTTAGGAGGTCCGGCAACTGAGACAGCTTTCGATCCTCTTCAATCTCTGCTCGACGAACTCGACAGACTAGGATTGCGCTACTCTCCAGCTGCGATAATCACGAACTTTGATTTTGAGTTGCCGTCGGCGCTGGGGTTCGATGTCCGCCGCACTGACAGAGACGTTTTGCTGGCGCGGGCAGACTTGGACGCATCGGAGCTAAAGCTCTCGAGCATTAGAGCACAACACTTTCAGACAACATTGCCGATCGACAGTCCGCTCCTCGGACACCTTGAGGTGCCTTCCGGTTGGATATCCGCGGACGTTAAGATCCGCGGAAAAGAGTGCCGCCTGATCACCACGCACCTGGATAGCCTGGTACCAAATGTTCGCCTCGCACAGGCGGCTGAGTTAGCGCAGGCGACTGTGGACTCGGAGCTGCCCGTGGTGTTGATTGGAGATTTCAATTCGGATGCGGAGAGCAGCGATCCGGATCAGAACGGGGCTTATCAGCTCCTGCGCGGGGCCGGGTTTCTAGATGCGTGGCTCACCGTGCATCCGGGTGACCCGGGATTCACTTGGCCACTCCACGACGAGGACCCATTCACTCCATTCTCTACACCGAACCAGAGAATCGACCTTGTACTGTATCGGGACTTGGAGGCTGTCGGTGTGGAACTGATTGGGAACCGGTTAGATGACTTAACGCCCTCCGGCCTTTGGCCTTCTGATCATGCGGGTTTGGTTGCGACGCTGCAAGTTAGCCAGCCCGACTTAGCTTTGTCGGACAATGCCACCCGCGCTCTTAGTACACTTCGCACCTGTTTGGCCAGGAACCTGGTGCTCACAAGAAGGCGCTTTCGGTAAATGGGCTGAGTCCAACAATCGTGTGAGACGGTCCTTCCCAAGATTTTCGCTATAGAGCATGGGGAATACGTCCGCGCTACTTGGAGGAACTAGTATGAGAAGCTCAAAAATTCAACGCGGCCAGGGTCGGATTATGCAGACTCTTACGAGCCTTGTTCATTTGTTGGTAACTGTTTTCATGCTTTTTTTGCCGAGCCAGTCTGCTGCGATGCGAGAAATGGAGGCAGCAGGCGATCTTGATACCGCCTTTGGCGTCGGCGGCAAAGTCACCACTGATTTCTTCGGCAACCCCTCCTTTGCTGATGCCATCGTCATCCAGGCAGACGGGAAGATAGTCGCCGCAGGAGGTACTGTGAGGGCCTCCTCGAATGTTGACTTTGCTTTGTCGCGCTACAACGCGGATGGAAGTCTCGATGGAACTTTCTCCTCCACAGGCAAGACCACAACTGATTTTTTCGGCTACCGTGACCAAGCCTATAGCGTAGGAATCCAGGCAGACGGGAAGATCGTTGCAGCCGGTCGAGCCCAGACTGGCAGCAGTTACAAGACTTCTGACTTCGCGCTTGCGCGTTACAACATGGACGGCAGCCTCGATGCTGGATTCGGCTCCTCAGGCTTGGTGACAACCGATTTCTTTGGTGACGAAGATTTGGTTACTTCATTGTCGATCCAGATGGACGGCAAGATAGTCGCCGTTGGATTTGCCAATGGACCCACCACTAGATTCGCTTTAGCTCGCTACAACAGCGATGGCAGTCTTGATGGAAGCTTCGGCTCGGGAGGGAAAGTTACTACGAATGCCGGCACTGTAGCACTGGCCATTCAGTCAGATCACAAAATAGTCACCGCCGGTGGAACCACCAACTTTGAACTTGCTCGTTACAACACCGATGGCAGCCTTGATTCCGGTTTCGGCGTAGGAGGCAAGGTCGCCGACAACTTCTTCGGTCCTCCGGACAGCGCGAATGCGATAGTGATCCAACCGGATGGCAAGATCGTGGCAGCCGGGCTTGTCAGGGGAAGTCCTAACCCATTCGAGAACTTCGGCCTGGCTCGCTACAACGCTGACGGCAGTTTAGATCGAGGGTTCGGTGAATCCGGCGTCGCATCCACCGACTTCGGAGACGACGGCATCAAGTCAATCGCAATTCAGTCAGACGGAAAGATAGTTGCGGTCGGTAGCTCTCTCGGTATGGCACGGTTCGCAATGGCTAGATACAACAGCGACGGCAGTATCGATACGAGCTTCGGATTCGCTGGGAAGGTTACTACCAGTTTCGGAACGGGCAGCGCTGCAAGAGCAGTTGCTATCCAGGCCGATGACAAAATAGTGGTATCAGGGCTTGCCGGAGCCTACGATTTTGCCCTGGCCCGCTATCTGTCAGGCGCTGCTACTCAGCCGGATTTCGCACTGTTCTTCGAGCCTGACGTAGTTGGCGCACAGCCCGGAACAAAGACTAGGATAACAGTCAAAATCAATCGTACAGGTGGATTCACCGGCAGTGTGACGGTTACGCCGCCTGATCCCGCAATGGGCATCAAGCCGAAACCAGCGGGTCCAATAACTACGAGCGACAACAGCGCATCATTCAAACTGAAGATCAGACCGAGCGTAACAGATACGCATTTACTGACATTCACTGGTAGGGATGATAGCGGGCGAGTGCGCACCGCCACACTGACACTGATTATTCAATAGAGAGATGAAACAGCCGCCCTACGCCATCGCACAGGCGCCGAACGTGGCAAGGCAACTCTTTCTTAGGAGGCTGAACGCACATGAACCCCAGAATACTTAGTCTGAGCATATTGCTGCTTCTCTTCCAAGGTCGAAGCGTCTTCGCGAATACCGCAGCCGATGCGTTGATCGCTGACGCTTGGAAGGCGTGGGAAAGTAATAATCAGCAGTTGGTTGAAGCAAAGTTCCTTGCGGCAATAAAAGAGGATCCGCGGAACACCAGAGCCGCCCTAGGCTTATCCCTGCTCTACATTCTTCAAAAGAAAAATGCGGCTTCCTGTGAGAAGCTCAAAACCGTACTTCAAACGGAACCTGACTACTATCCATATCTCTATTCATTATGGACGACGGCTGCAATGCGCAATCGTTACAACGATCTGAACCCGAATCTTATCGCCTTGTTTGAGCAATGGAGCCGCAAGGCTGACTCGGCAGGAGTCCTCAAAGCGATGGCAGCTGAGGTCCTGGGCGGGTACTTCGAACGAAGAGGTGATATTGCAACGTCAAATCGATACTACCAGCAGATCCATGAGATTAACGACTGGATGCTGATTGGTCCATTCGACAACACCTCTGCCTCGGGCTTCGACAAAGTCTATCCCCCAGAACTTGAATGCGATCTCTCAAAGACATATGAAGCGAAGAACGGCATTCCCGCCAGGTGGTTTAAGCCTGAGGTCGGGAAACATGACCGCTGGCTCGAATTCACACGATATTTCTCCCACATTGAGTCGGTCTTTTACGCCAACGATTTTGTGTACTCGCCGAAGAAGCAGACGGTTCAAATAAGGATCGGCACCTCGGGCTCATTGAAAGCTTTCTTGAATGATGAGCAGATCGTGGAATGCTTCGATGAGACGAACAACGATCTTGATACTTATATAGTAAATGCCGACCTACAGGAGGGATGGAACCGGCTTCTCATCAAGTGCGGCTTCTCTGAACTCTCGAAGTGCAATTTCCTCGCGCGGATAACCGACGAACACGGCGAACCCGTTGACGGCTTGACGTTCTCAACTGACTCGAAGCCCTACAAGCGCCGCCCCGGCGCAAACTGCCGAGTAATTCCGAACTTTGCAGAAGCATTCTTCAAGGCAAAGATCAGCCAGGCACCCGACAATTTGGAAAACTACGCACTGCTTGCCGAGTGCTACCTGCGAAACGAGAAAGCTATCGAGGCTGAACTGGCGTTGGGAGAGGCTCTAAAGCTGGCACCGAGCTCCGGTTTATTTAACAAACAGCTGCTGGAAGCCTATAGGCGTGGGAAGAAGTACGATAACTACGCCACGACGATCGAACAAATATATGCGCTCGACAAAGACAATGTCGATATTCTTCAGTACAAGATTGACGAGTATTTGGAGAAACAGGAACTGGATAAAGCTGAAGAGCTGACTAGGCGCCTCGAAACTCTTGCACCTCGATCCGAGTCACTTTACGAGACGCTCGTGCACTTATACGGCGAGAAGGACCAGGATGAAAAACTGGCTGAAACCATCAAGACTGCGTACCGCCTGTACCCGGACAACTGGGACTTTGCGTTCCTGGAGGCCACTCTGTCGATCCAGACGACTCGGAAGTATGACCGTGCGATCAGCATCGTGCAGAGTTACCTTGCCAGGCACTACGACACTGCCGTCTTGTCAGTGCTCGCCGGGTTCCATCTTCAGGCATCTAACATCAAGAAATGGGAAGAGACCTGCAACAAGATCTTTGAGCTCGATCCCGCGTCAACTCAGACGTATTACGCGATGTCGAAGACATATTTTTCGCTCCAGGATTATGTCAACGCTGAGAGCCGAATCAAAAAAGCGCTATCGTTGTGTCGCGACAGCGCCCTCTATTGGTCGCAGATGGCTGAGATCAATCGCGCCCGGCGCTCGATCGACCTTGCAAAGCAAGCCTATCGCGAGGCCTTGAAGTACGACCCCACCGATTACGACGCAAGAAGGGCACTGCGGGAGCTCGATGGTAAGAAGCCCATCTTCTCACTGTTTGAAGCGTCAAACATCGACGATTTAATGAAGAAGGCTCCGACTTCCCAATCCTATCCAGACGGCGGCGCGGTCGTGTTGCTGTCTGATACCAAGAGAGTGGCCTACGAGCCCGGTGGTTCGGAGTCCTCGGTGGAGCTTCTGGTCAGAGTCTTCAACAACAGGGGCATCGACGCGTTCAAGGAATATTGGATACCGTATAGCCCTTACAACGAACAACTTATCGTTGAGAAAGCCGTAGTCGTAAAGAAAGCCAGCACCGAGATTAACGCCGACATCGATCAGAATCACATAGTCTTCAAGTCGCTCGAACCCAATGACCTGATCTACCTGAAATGGAACATTCAGAGTCTCTACACCGGAAAGCTGTTCAAAGATTTCTTTGATAACGTTTCATTCAACGGTGCGTTCCCAGTTAAGGACTCGCGGTATTCGCTGCTCGTTCCGAAAGAGCTAAGATTTCACGCCAACGCGCAGAATATGCCGAATGAGCCCACCAAAAAAGAGACCGACGAGGGGACTATTTATCGATGGAGACTTGTGGACGAGCCGGCTCTCGAGCCCGAGAGTGCAATGCCGGCCTGGGCCGATGTTACGAAGGACCTCTACATTTCCAGCGTCAATGAATGGCAAGACATTGTTAACTGGTATCTGGACCTCGCTCGCACTAAAACCAGGAGTTCTCATGAAGTAAAGGAGCAGGTGGAAACTCTGCTGCGCGGGAAGGATAGCGTGTCGCAGGAAGCAAAGGTGCAGGCAATTTACGATTTCATTACGGAAAATATCAGATATAGCCGGGTACCATTCCGGCAGTCGGGACTTATTCCGCAAAAGGCGCGAGATGTCCTGGTCAATAGAATCGGAGATTGCAAGGACCTGGCTACGCTATGCATTGCAATGCTCAGCGAAGTTGGAATCAAGGCGCACTACGTTCTAGTCAACACGAGAGATGCGGGAGAAAACCGAAACGCGCCGCCATCAATCTCTTTTAATCACTGTATAGTCGGCGTGGAAATGCCAGGCGGCTTCAAGTACCTCGACCTAACGGCCTACAATTATCCAATGAACTCCGTTCCTGAAGGTGACCTGGGGGCATTCTCATTGCTGATCAAGCCCGGTATCAACAAACCTGAATATCTGACTCACGACAAATTCGCACCGCGTCGAATAATCCGCCACACCAATGCGGATCTACGCGACGGCAAGGGTATGGCTGTGAGCAGCAGGTTGAGAGCCGAAGGGGCGCCCGGTGCGCTGCTGCGGGCCTTCTTCCGCCAGAAGAGTAAGAAGGAACAGGAGACCAGCGTTGTTCAAATACTGAGCAACGATTTCCCCGATGTTAAGTTAACCAGACTTGAGAACGGAGGCATCGATCGCCGCGAGCCTTTCTTAGAGCTCGCGTACGATTACGAGGTACCGAATTCGCTTGGAGAGGCCGGGCAGTTCAAAATGCTCAAGGTTCCCTGGGCAGAGCCGTTGAAGAATGACCCTGGTCTCGCGCGGGACAAGAGGCAGTTCCCATATCATTACTGGCCGTGGGCCGATTCTATGAGTGAAGACATTGAGATAAAGCTGCCGTCTGGTTTTGAGCCCGTAGAGCCCATGAAAGAAGTAAGAGTCGAATCGCCAGTTGCGGACTATTCAGTGAAGCTGGAATTTGCGAATGGCGTGATCAAAGGAAGAAGAGAATTGGTCAACAAGAAAATGGTTGTCTCGTTGGATGAATATCCCGAATTCAAGAAGTTCTATGCGGCGGTAGTCAAGGAGGACCAGAGGGTAATTCTATTGAAAGGAAAATGATCTGCGCGCTGGCGTGCAGGAAAAAGCTTCTGGACGGCCTCTTCCAAGGGAGACGATGAGCAGGAGCACAAGCGTGAAGACGTAATGCGTGCCCTCTGCTAAAGTAGCAAGCCGAAGCCAACCGGTTCAACAGCCGGCTGAATAGCAAGGAGTTAGCACGTCTAAAGGCTGCTTATTCTAGCCCATACCGCGTAGGGCCGCCCTGGAAAATGAGTCACGCTGACGTCTCTCACTTTAACTACGGTCCCTACCTTGAGTCGTACCTTCGTATAATCGTTATCGTCCAGATCAGCGAGGGGCGGATCGAATCTCAGTTGCTGGCCGCTTTGAGCAAAGTCAACTATCACTACGCTTCGATCTTTCTTCTCCAAACGAATTCCCTCACCAATCCTTGGTATGTCGGAGTGGTCTGTATAATTGCTCTGCGCGATTTCATAGTAGGGACCATCAATGTAAATTGACCGTTCCTCATCATAGTATCCTAGAAAAACCCAACCAGTACCTCCAATCGGTTCGAGTTGCCTGATCACCTCTGCGTTATCCGACCTTCCGGTCATCAACTTGAGCGCGATCAGTGTATCCAAGCCGAACAGGAATGCGAGAATTAACAATGCGGCGACTCGCCAACGAACGGCGAAGCTTTTCTGGTCCCGTCTCTGGAAGCTGCGCCGAACCAGAAAGGCACTTGTCAGCTTGTTAGCAAAATCGCTTGCGCGCTGATAGCGATTCTGCGGCTCGAATGATAGCGCCTTGAGTATCACCGCCTGCGCCTTCTCGGGTAGATCAGGGCGGAGATCAATTGGTTTCACCCTTACACCGGCTTTCAGTATCTCCTTTATCTGAAAGTGGGAACTAGGATTGAACGGACAACGCCCTGTCACCATCTCGTACGAGATTACACCCAAGGCCCAGATGTCGCTTGCCGCCGATGGGTGTCCATCTACTTGCTCTGGGGCCATGTAGCGTGGGCTACCGGCAACCTTTGTCAAGTCTTGATTCGCATTGACCTGCGACTCCTTGATCTTCGCGATCCCGAAATCCACGATCCTAGCCCGCTCTTCGCCACGGCTCAACTCCTGAACCATTATGTTCTCAGGCTTCAGGTCGCAGTGGATAATTCCGTTATCATGTGCTGCGTCGAGTGCAGCACCAATCTGTTGCATTAGGCGAGTGACGTGTTCGAAATGCATCCCTTCTGGTCTGATATGTTGGCGTAGGCTGACGCCTTCGACGAATTGCTCGACGAGGAAGGGTCTGTTATCTGGGGTTTCGCCGGAGTCGATTATCCCGACGACGCCTGGGTGATCGATGCGCGAGAGGCTTTCAATCTCCTGCTGGAACTTTTTCCTGAACCAGCAGTCGACGCCTTCTCTTAGTACCTTAACCACGACCGCTTTGGAGAATACATTCTGATCGCGCGCAAGATAGACGGTCGCGAAGCCGCCTTGAGCAAGCTCTTCGATAATGATGTATCTGTCGCTCAATGTCACTCCGATCAGAGAAGGCACACGACTCGTTTCTTGCTCAATCAGTGCGCCTAGAGCTGCAGAGACATCAGGAGGCGCATCAAGAAAGGGTCCCGACTCTTTCGCCGCGACTAGGAGAGACACAACCTCACGTCGGAGGGCATCGTCGCTCGCGCATGCCTGATTGACGAAGCCGGACACCTGATTCGGCTCAAGTAGTAAAGCGGCTTCAAGTATGCGATCTACTTGCCGCCATCGCTCAGAGGTCAGTCTTGTTCTCCTCACAAAGCTCCCGGTAGAGCCAGGCCTTCGCTCTTTGCCATTCCCGTTTGACCGTTATCGCCGCTATTTCAAGCACCTCAGCGATTTCCTCCACGCTCATACCCCCGAAGAAGCGAAGCTCCACAATCTGAGCTTTTCTCGGGTCAATTTCGGCCAATCTAACAAGCGCATCATCAACCTCGATCAGATCTTCGGATCGCGCCGGCGAGACAATCGCACCTTCGTCAAGCGGCACATGAACTGCATCTCCTCCATGCTTCGGGCTGACGCGGCAGCGGGCGTAATCGATTAATACATGGCGCATTACGCGGGCGGCTACTGCAAAAAAGTGCGTGCGATTCTTCCATTCGATCTTCTTTTGTTCAACCAGTCGGAGAAACAGCTCGTCCACGAGCGCGGTGGTCTGCAGCGTGTGACCTGGCCGCTCTCGACGCATATAACGATGCGCGAGTTGGTGGAGCTCGTCGTAAACTAGGGTTATCAGCTTATCGAACGCAGCCTGATCGCCCGTTTGCCAGTCGTTGAGCAATTTGGTTAGTTCGGGCGCGGCGGAAACCACTGTGCCTCCTCGAGCAGGATGAGGCTCCTGGTAACGGTCCAAGATTATAACACCGCCAGATTCCCCGAGTACCAGCTTTCGTTAGGAACGATATGCTTGAGAGTATGGCGAGCAGAGATCCCGAATCGGCTGCTTGCATGGTCTTGGCATGGTGTCCTCTGGATATACAAATGGTTATACATTCGGCCTTGACGCGGGGTATCATCCAAAAACCACAAAGGACAAATCAAGCAAAAGGACAGCAAAATGGCAAGATTTGAGCACTGCGTGAACCGGCGTAAACGTTGGAAACTGGTAATCCATCGTTTTCGTAAACCGAAGGGCGAGGGTTCGAGCCCCTCCGCTGGCTCCATTAACTCAAGAAGTTAGGGATAACGCCTCGATATTGCTCAAGTCCCCATTCACTCTTTTAGGCTCGAATCGGTGTGTCTTTCTCGTTTCATCTGGAGTAATGGCTCAAAACATTCGACGATTCCGCACCGGAATGGCATACGTATCCTAAGAATCTGACAGGAAACCGATGGTCGACTTCGGCGTGCAAAGAATCGAGTTACAGGGCGGATTTGAACCCGCGACCTTTGGGTTATGAGGAACAATTCGCCTTAGTCCGTCTTTTCCTTTCAATAACTTACGTAGATCCTGGCGGTTGGTTTTGGCCACTGTTTGCCACTCTTTGCTGTCTTATTGCTGTCAAAAAACGAGCCTTGAAGGCAACGTCGAACGCGATATTTCTGCGAGTATCAGAGTGTGGAAAGAGACCCGCAGCCAATAAAAAAACGCGGAGGAAGTCCCGCTACTTCGGCTGTCGTCATTGCTACGACTTAACTTATCTCAGTTGCCAACGAAGCGATAAGCGAATCAGCCGATTGAGACGAGACCCTGATTTGTTGGACGCCATTCTTAGTAGGTCGGAGCATGCCAACTCCGCACAATTCACAATGGCGCTAAAAGCTCTCGGAGCGGGTTAAGACAGATCGTTCTTTTAATTCTGGAGGCTGAGAAACATGCTCATTGATGACAAATTGCGAAAAGTCCTGGTGGAGAGCGCCGAAGAGATTGGCATTAGTGCCAGCTTCCTCCTCGAATGGGCGCGGACGCTAACCGACGATTGCGAGGCGCGCACCCCAAACGAAGGAGACATACTTGGAAGCGTTATTCTTGAGATGCTCCGCGATGGAGATTTAAGAATCTCTGGAATCAGTAATCAGCGGCCGGTCCTCACTCTGACTAAGCAGGGAGAGAGGGCCCGGGATCCCCATCTAAAAGAATCTGCGGCGGAGGAGTTCTACGCGAGGCCGCCGCTTCCAGTCCGCGCGGACACTAAGCTTACCAATGCGCAGCAAGCCGAAAGACGAGGTTATCTCAATCGGCTAGGAGCAAAAGCAGAAATCTTTTAAAAAGATTTATGCGATTTGCCGCTCAACAACAAATTTAAGTGGTCTGGAAGTCCAACAGCAGAGACCTTTTGAAAGATTTTATCCAGCCGGAACGCACGCCAATCGTGCGTCGCTCATGCAGCCTCTGATCGTTGTCTCCTGCGAATATCCTGATCGAAAAGTGCTACACGCTAGTTATCATCCTTAATGCCATTACCTTGTTCTGGGTAATCTGCATCATCTGTAGACCAAGCTTGCCGGATCAGTACTAGGGGTTCTGAAGACCGAAGCCGAACGTCTTGGAATTCTCAGTGTGCTTTACCGATTTGCCCAGGTGAATTGATCGATCGGAAGACGGTTGATCTCCTAAAACAGCTAAAGGTCTCCTGACGTAACCGAAACCTGTGTCCGCGGCGAATCATCTCGCCATCCCATCCGCGGTAGCCATCCGACCTTCCGCCCTCCGCCTTTTTCGATGTACGGTGAGCGTGGGGCGCACTTCTGCTAGATAACGCTTACCAGCCGTTGAAGAGAAATCCGTAAACCCTTCGGCTTTAGGCCGGGCTAATCCTTGCTTACTTGGCCTTCTTCATTCTGGCGCCGCTGCGAAGCCGCGTTTTCGTCGGATAGTTCGGATAGTAGTGCTGACGTCGATGCCATCTGGGTGCTACCAAAGTCTCTTCCAATCAACATATTGGCGTTTCTCCTGGCCTGTCTTTATGTTTTCGGGCGGTCTCCCCGCGACTCGACGGCATTTTGAGCTGCTGCAGTGGAGGCGTTAGCGAGATCAATTGTGGTCTTGACAGGCATAGAGTACAGGCGTACTCTTAAGTCATGCGATACTCACTGGAACACAAAGCGCGGAACCGCGAAAAGATTCTTTCCACGGCGGCTCGCTCGATCCGGGAGCATGGCGGGGACACCAGCGGCATCGGGACGGTGATGAAGAAGGTGGGCCTAACAAAAGGGGGCTTCTACCGGCATTTTAAGAGCAAGGATGATCTTTTCGTTGAGGCAGTAGCGCGAGCGTTCGACGAGATGGGAAGTGGCATGCTGGAGGTTGCAAAGTCAGCACCCGAAGGCCAAGCTCTGCGGGCCATCATCGAACGCTATCTGAGCA
>DATFWY010000293.1:0-6740 GCA_035258805.1 Blastocatellia bacterium
AGAAAGGTCACGCTATGCGTTACATAGAGCGGAAAGTCAGTGGACCTCTCACTTTATTGGCGGAGTGGCAGGAGATCACCCCTCGAGAGCCGTTGCATCCAGAGCGAATGTTCCAACGGATCATACTTGATTTTAAAGAGGCGGTTGTTCCTGACTATAAAGTTTGGGGTCTGCGGCTTAAGGATGGAGCAGTCGTCATGCCGGAAGTTGAACTTGTTAGCGATGACAGAACCTATACTCTCAAGTGTAGAGCACTGTCATCCGAAAGTATGCATTTTGCTCTAAATGAGTTACCAAGAGATCTAGTCTACTCGAAAGTGCGGATTCGAGCCGAAAGGCCGATCCAATGCTCGAGAATCGCTTGGAGATGTTACGATCCTTGGGACAGGAAATGATCCCCTGAAAGGAGAATGAGGAGCCCAACATCCTTTGGTCCAATAAAGGTTTTCTCGCTAACTCTATATGATTAGCCGCTGACCGGCCACGATTAGGTAAGGCCACAACACTCCGATTATGAACTCACGTTGCCCACAAGAGTCCGAGTACACAATTATCACTCTTATCTTGCATTGGGACGTTTACTGCTGCGTCAATCTATCGAGATTTTTGCTCCGAACACGGTATTGATGAATCTTCCAAATCAAACTAACCCGCTATTGAATCACAACTTGTGTCGGAGAAGGTTGCAACGGTTGCGACAATGTAGAGCCGCGAGTATGGAAGCCAGACATGTACGAAAATCCCTTTCGGAAAACAAAGACACTTCACTCAATCGGAGTGCCGTCCTTGGGTATGCGGTCCCGAGGCGTTGCCGTCGGGGGTCTTATTCCTTCGGTCTCGTATATGACCATTGTCTCATTCGAATAATAGGAGCGATTGCCGGTGCCGAAGTTGCCGACGTCGCTTGGATGCGCAGTGGTATCGAACATTGCGGGCATGCCTTCGGCGTTTATCGGCGTCGAGACAAACACGTAACCCCCTTTGTTTCCTGTGGCCAATTCCGAATCGACATAACCGAGGAAACCGAGCGTCGCGAGGTCAGCAAACTTTCCCTTGCCCTTGGTAACTGAGTAAAGGACTTGTTGTCTGCCGATGGTTTGCACTTCGGTAAAGGCGGCCGTCTCGTGCCTCGCCTGCTGAGACGTTAAGAGATTCGGTATTGCAATGGCTGCCATAATCCCAGGAAGAGGAGAGCAGGCACTAGTGACGATTCCGGCTATTGCGAGTCCTTTTCCGGCATAGTGCGCGGGATCACGCTTTATCTTCTTCAATGCGACAATGCCGAGAGTTATTCCAGTAATTGGCCCTACCAGCAGCCCTCCGCAAGTGAGAATGCTGACTATCCCAGTTACCAACGCAGCGGTTGGCAGTCCCTTTCTTAACGGTGTCGCAGGCGGCAAGTATGATTGGTTATCCATTGAATATCCTCCAAAACTGAATTACCTACTGAAATTACTGCTGGGCGCCTGCTCCCTCCAACAAACATACAAGGCCGTGCTTCCCTACTTCCTCTGCGATCATCAGAGCCGTCTTACCATAACCATCGATGACATTCGCGTCTGCGCCAAGTTGTAGCAGCCGTTTAACAGCAGAGGTATTACCCCTTGACACTGCCAGGATCAATGCAGTTCGCCCATCCTGGCTCCTCATATTGATATCTGCCCCGCGCTGCAGCAGTAAATTTGTGGTTCTAGCAGTGCCCCGCCATATGACGGCCATTAGCGCCGTCCATCCGGAAGCGCTCGTCTGGTTGATCTCTGCGCCCGCATCCAGTAGCAGCTTTACAATCTCGTATTGGTCAGGTCCGCTGAAAGCCGCATCGACCAAAATTGAACCTCCATACCTCGTCCTAGCATTAGGATCCGCTCCCCGCTTCAAGACCAATTGGACAAGGTCCTCCGAACGCATATGGCTGGCATACAACAGATCAGCCGTCAGATCTCCTGACAGCTCATCGGCTGCATATCGGCAATTCAATTCAATGCCGATCGGATCCCCAACCTTAGGCCAGTAGCTGAGATGTTCCAGGTAGTCGACCCGGAAATATTGTGCGGATAGGTGCGGTTCGCCCAACGAGCCACACCTTGGCCGCGGCGGAAGATTGCCAAAAGAAAACGATCGAATCACCTAACATGTCCATCTTACTGCCAAGCTGCTCCTCGCTGCTGACGAAATCTATTCTTAAATCCTCCAAGGTGTGCGCATTGGGGAGATCGCGGGCAATTAACTGAATGTTTTCTGGCGTAAATGATTCCCGATCTACAAAAACGACCATTAAGCGAACGTGGTAAATCAAATCCACGCATAAAACATCGCCTGCAACCAAATACGTCGATGTATGTGCGGTGTTCTCGCCAGTTCGTTGATCGTCAACGATGCTCTGGGCGGCGGGAGTTATCGATGGCCGAATGGCGAATAGCAATAGGATTGCCAAGAGAAGCGCGACACAATTCGTGTTCATAAGGCTCGCTTGGTTGCACGCTCCTCACTGTTAAAGGTTCACATTTCTCGTCGCGCATTTTTTGTTTAGATACAAGGCAAAACAACCGGCAGAACTTTGTTAGCAATACTACAGATAAACCAATCTTCGGAGCTTCTTGCTCTTCCTTTTTCACGAATTTTCCCCCACCCGAGTCCGTGGAAACCATCCTTTTAATTGCCTTGCTCTTGCGGACCGCTCGAAGCCGGGCTCTTGTCTGTCGAGCAGTTACTCCGACCGTCCCCGAGCCGAAGGTGTTTGCCTTGCGAGCGAAGGCGCATTTCACTCCCATGGACATCAAGAGAGAATGACGCTTGTGAAGCACTTCACAAAGCGAAGTGGCCGCCATGGATGGGCCGATGATCTTCTGAGTGAACATTGCACTGAGCATTCTCAGCCGGACCGTCATTGTCAGTGCGCGAGGCACCCTCAGTGAGCTTTAAAATCCGAATGCAAGATAAGCGCAGTTCTCAGGCAATAGATAGCGAACGTCGCGATTGGAACTCACCCGGCGCTGTTCAATTTTGTCTCCCTGGCGACTACATTTAAGGACGAACGAATAAAAGATCAGGCTTCTTGCCCATCATGAGTATCACCAACTCCGCGTATTATAAAATCAGTGGAGAGTTCTGAGAATGAAAATGCCGGCAGTGTTGAGGAGACTAGAATCAGCACGGATTAAAGCTTGCGTGACCGATGAAGCGAGAAATGAAAATCGCAGTTCCTGGAACCGGAAAGGTCGGTACAACCATCGCACTTCCGGGAATGACCGGAGGATGGTTACCTGAAGGTGCCTTCTTGATCGCGTTCATACCTCAGCTTACACTATCGAGTGCAAACCTTGACTCCACCAGCGGTGATCTCTGGATGGACTCACTCGCCAAGAAATATCTTCAATACTGGCACCGCGCGCTCTTGAATACAGTTGCACGAGCCGATGCAGAAAACGAATTGAGAGCCGAGTTAAGCAATTTCCTGGGCCGGGCGATCCAGAATGACGAGGACTTGACAAGGCTCAAGATGCAATCCAACAGGAGGCACGAAAGCGTGCATTCTACGCGTTGCTTGGACGGACGACACCGCTGCGAGAGTTGATGGTGTGGAAGAAACTGACCGTGGAAAAAAGGGATGTTCAACTGCCGGGAGCGCCGTACTCGGTGAAGGTGCATTTCCTGGACGACTTCGTGTTGCGCAGTTGGGGATATTACGCAAGGTGTGGTCGACGCTCTGCTGGTGGATGGGCGACGGAAGAAGGTTTATTCGCGGTTGTCCCCCGTACAAGAGCGCTCCTTCGGGAGGAATCCGAACGCAGGCAAAAGCCAGCGAGTAGGAAGAATTAGATAAATCGAATCGCTATCATTCGAGCTTGTATCCAAAGAAGGAGAACTCATGAAGAAGATCAGACCAACTTTCTCTTTTCGCTTGAGGCTATTTATATCCATGCTCGTCTGCCTTGCCGTCTGTGCGAATGCCGCAGCGACTCAGGAAGGTACGGTAAAGGGAGTAATTGAAGCAGTCGCGATTGATGTCCAGGGAACCAGCCTCACGGTCTCGGGGGGGATCGTAATTGATTTCTCGAGAGCGATCATCATCTCGAACGAGGGGACACGGATAAACGTCTCAATTAAGCCCGGCATGGTTATCCGGGCCGGTATCGTGGACGATGCATCCTCTACTCTTATTGCAGAGTTTGTTCGGATCCAGCCGGAAGACCGCGTCGTATTCTCAGGAGCGCTGCAGGCGGCTGACCCGGATGATGGGCACATTACATTCTTGAATCGCAGAATTCTTATAACCGACGAGACTTCTTTCCCTGTCGGATTCAAGCGCCGAAAGCTAAAAGCCGGTATGCAGGTTTCCGTAATAGTTAAGCCGAGTGGGGCTGATCTCGTTGCGACAGCCATTTACCCTAAACTCGTCCTTCCGAATATTTTTCCGTAGAGCGACCATCGCATGAGACTAGTATCACCTGCGGTGGGCGCCATCAAAGTCCCCGTTCCGTTACGGCCTTCCCCTGAGGTCGCTCTGTTATGCCGAAGTCGAACTGCACCGGCCACAATCGCAGCGATATGGATGCAGGGGGCCCGCAGAAGCTTCGCTGGCAGTTCTGAAGCACAAAACGTTGCTTTGGCAGCGGGTTCCCAGCTCGAATAACGTCAGCCTCCAAGACCAATGCGGCGCAAGAGGTCAGTAAACCTCGGGTCAGACCGAACACTATTGTAGATTGGATCCACCTTTAGGGCAGTTATGTCCGGGGTGCGCTCCGCGTAGGCTTTCTCCAGGCACTTGAACGCATTGTCCTTGTCGCCGAGTCCCACATATACAATGGCAGCGTTCAGAGGCGAGACGTAGCGTAGCTCAGACTGTTCTGCCAGGTACTCGAGGATCTTTGTCGCGCCACGCCTGTTAAACGACATCGCATAGGCATACCCTAGGCACGCTACGGCGTCTGGACTGCCTCCTCGAAACGTCGATGTTTTTTCACCGAGTGCGATAGCCTCCTTAAAACGGGACTGCTGCAGGTAAGCGAATCCCATTAGGGTTTGTGCCAGGGCGAAGGTGGAATCCATCTCGAGCGTCTTTTGGTACTGTGCAATCGCCTGGTCATACTGACCTGCATAATACAAAGACCGTCCTACATACGAGTTGTTAGCCAGCGAGATGGGATCCAGCTCCAGGGTCCTTTTCATCTCACGCTGGGCTTCGTCAAAACGCCCGCTCCTTTCTAGATAAACCCAATACCAAAGGTGAGCAGTTGCGTAATTAGGGTTCAGTTCCATGCTGCGCTTGAATTCTTTCTCCGCACCAGACCAGTCCCAGTCGTAGGTAAACAGGGCCCACGCGAAAATCGGGTGAACCTCCGCAAGCTGGTCATCAATCTCAAGTGCCTTGATCGCCGCTGCCTTGGCTTTTGGAATCGCCTCCATTGGCGACATAGTACCTACGGCCAGCCATGCATAGCAGTCGCCGATTCCGACGTATGCGAGTGCGTAGCCTGGATCCAGATTAATTGCCTGCTGAAAGTGTTCGATCGCTTTCCTCATCCCGTCTTCTGTCCGTCTGCTCCAATGGTACCGACCTCTCAGATAAAGCTGATACGCCTCGGTGTTTTCGGTGTAACGCCTGGCCAGTTGATTCTTCTCGTCACCGGATAATTTAAGCGCCAGCGTTCCTGCGACCTTCTCTGAGATTGAATCCTGAACGGCAAATATGTCTGAAAACTTCTCATCGAACTTGGCCGCCCATAGCGGCGTTCCGTCGGGTACCCGCAAGAGCCGTACGGTCACACGTATTCTATCGGCTGTCTTCTGTAGGCTCCCCTCCACCACTGCGTCCACTCCTTGTTCTCGTCCGGCTTCGATGAGGTCTTGCTCGAGGCGGGTGTAATTGCGAACGGCGCTGATCGGCCTCAGTCTGATCTCTCCAAGATTACTGAGCATGGTTATCAAAGAATCTGCCATCCCAATCTCAAGCGATTCGTCACGGCTCTCGGCCACCAGGGGCTTGAACGGCAGCACGGCGATTGATCTCGGCATCCGTGTCGGCGGTTGCTTTGATCTGCCTGAGATCCAAAGGTAGGAAGCCGCGATGGCCAGCCCAATCAGCCCAACGCTTGCAGTGAGGGATAAGAGCTTCGTTCTGCCAGCCAGGCGTGTGCGTTCGCCGCGCGGCTCGACGACGATTCGCAGGCCCTCCTGCTGCTCATATACCGTACTCGACGTTGCGGGTCGACTCGTAACAGCCAGATCGAATATGTAACCACGACGCGGCACCGTCTTGATGTAGTTTTGCTGCTGATCGCCCAGGGCAGCGCGGACGTCTCTTAAGCACTGGACCAGGGAATCATCGGTAACGAAGGAGTCGGGCCAAACTGACTGAATGAGTTCCGACTTGGTGACCAAACGCCCGTGATGCTCAACCAGATACCTGAGCGTTTCAAAGGATTTTGGCCGCAGCTTTACTTCCTCGCCGCCTCGCAAAAGACAGGCTCGCTTCAGATCGAGGGTGAAATCCGCAAATATCCAGCCTCCTGCGTCGGTTCCTGAGTTTGGACCTCTTGCCTACTCACGATCTTGATTCAATGCTGCCGGTAACACTTCACAAAGTTGTTTCAGCGACCAACTGCGGCAAAGGAGCATCTTTTTCGGCGTTCTTTCGCCGATCTTTCACCAATCTTTCGTTACTTGTCAACCGCTTAGACGCTAGTCTCTGGCGCGTCGTGGACGTTCGGTTCGCTCCGACGACGCAGCCTGAATGCCTG
>DATFWY010000294.1:0-5632 GCA_035258805.1 Blastocatellia bacterium
GTTGACGACGGTAGCGTCGACGTCTGGCGTATAGCCTTCGAGTGTAGACGAGCCGTTCATCATTGGAACGCCAGCGAGCATGATGTTGTCCTTGAGGACTATCGTCTTCCCCTTGAGCTTCCCGTTTCTCGCGCCCTCGACACGCGACTTGTAGTACCAGGCGTTGTGCTTATTCTCGTCGGGCGACGGTCGGTAACCAGGATTACGCGGATATTTAACCGGAGGCAGGTTATCGGGAAGCTGGTCGACGACGTTGTAGCCTTCAACACTAGGTTTCATTAGTTCGATAAAAGACTCGACGTCGCTGTCTGTGAGCGATAGACCCATTTCACTGGCGATCTGCTTCAACTGGTCTGGAGTCGGGGCGCTTACTGGCATAGTGGTCCCTTTCTTGTGAGCTACAAATAATCAACCGGCAGCAGTGCCGCGATATTACTGATTGGTCTCGCGCCCTTCATACTGGAATTCGTGTAAGTCTTGCAAGTGGTACTTCTCTGACACATCGCGCTGCATGCTTGCAACTGACAAGCGTCTGCTTCCTGCGACCGTCGCCCATTTTAAATGTCAACAAACTCAAGCCTGACCCCTCTATGAATGAACTACCGCGTTGTGTTTGCCTGTTTTGTGATACCACTAAGATTTGGCGCCCTACTTGATCAGATCCGTGGAATCACCCCGTTGTCGCGATGGTTGGAAGAAATGACTGGTCAAAAACTTTGAGACCTGCTTGCCGATTTTTGCCCCCTTTTTTGTCGAGTTGCGGTAGTGCATGCCGCCATAAACGCGAGCATCGAGCACTTCGTCAAGTGCTTGTGAGAAGCTACCAAAGGAGCGAGTAGGAATTGTAAGACCTGCGATCTTGCTGTCCACTGTGAAGTCGAAGCTATCCGTTCCAAAGAAGAATCTCAGCGTATGTGTCGAAGCGCCGCTGAAGCAGCCGTGCGCGGCCGGATACTCCGGATGATTCGGCGTAACCACCAATCCGATCCAATTGGGATCAGCCGCAGTGTCCGGGTTGCCGTCACTGTCGCCTGCGCGGATCGCCGTTACCGGTCGCCAGAAGCTATAGAAATACTTTGAATCCCAACAGGCGATTATCGCATCAGCGGAAGCCGCTGCGAGCATCGCGAAAAAGCGAGCGTTATCTGAAAGTGAGAGTTGCCGCTTGATAGAGATGTTGCGCCAGGTTCTGTTCCACTGGAGGATCGGCTGATCTGACCAGAAGCGCCCGATATCAGTTTGCTCGCTAGTGCGCGTTGTACTAGTCGCAGACCCCAGACTCTTGGTCTCATTGTAATCGCGGGTCCACGTATCGCTGGTCAGTGACGGCGGAGGGTCCGCTCGAAACTGTGAGGGCTTTTTGAGCGTGAATGGTTGAACGTTCGCAGCTTCAGGCGCTGCGGCAGGCAAAAACCCGGGAGGCGTTGGAATCCACACACCAGGACCGCTGCCTGGCGTGTAGGGAACAACAGCGTCCCGACCGTCATTTACTCGCAATGCCAGAATTCCACTGGCCGCCTGTTGACCTACGGAGATGCCGTGCGCTTTCTCAAGACTTTCATCGATGGTCCCAAGCGAAGTGGAGTACTTTAGATCGAGGTCCGCTTGCTGGGCGGGAAACAATGCAACCAATACATCGTGGGCCGCGGCGGCGGTGGCGGCTTCTCGTGAAGCGGGAGACACAACGTTCGGAGTCACGGTGTAGGATTCAAACGGATAACCGTCGATTGCATTAACGGCGTCATAAATCGCCAGATGAACCATTGCGAGGCGGATCAGGCCCCGCTCAGGCCGCAGTCCGGCGACACCCACAATCGCATTCGCCGCGTGGTCGTTCCATTCGAGCACCATGTCTGTCTGGGCATCGGCCTGACCAACGCTGTTGACTGTTGCCTGAGGTCTGTATTGTGCGCAGGCGTTATTTGGCATGATGCTGCCTGTTGCGACGATAATCAGCACTAAAGCCAAAAACCAGCAATTTTTACTTTGTGACATAATTCGGGCGTCGCATTTCATTTGGAAACCTCCTGATGTTCGATTTAATGAGAATTGAGCCAGAGCATCAGCTTCACGGACGGAGGTTCTTAAACTCACTCTCTGCTTCTCCGCGCGAAACTGAGAGCGCGCAGAGTTTGCCAAGAGAGGACCTAAATTAGGTTAAGCCCTACCTACGATATCGTTGCTCCCTTTACCCCGCCTGCTCTACAATAGGCGAGTCCTCGGGACTTCTTAACTGAACTGTTGACTCCGCTCGTTCCTCACGCGTCGAGAGTATTCCTGGAGCGGTTTTAAAGTCCTGCGAAGGTTCTCATAAATAACTCACAAAATTCTAACGGACTCTTGAAAGGCCTTATGGCCACGCAAGCAAAGCAGTTATTCGAATTCGATCGATTCCGCGTTGACCCTCACGAACGCCTTCTTTTTCGCGACGGAGAGCCGATCCCGCTCACTCCAAAAGCGTTCGATATGCTGCTGGCATTCGTAGAGAACAGCGGCCGGTTGCTTGAAAAAGAAGAATTGATGCGCAGTCTCTGGCCTGACAGCTTCGTAGAGGAAGCAAACCTGTCCCAGAATGTCTCGCTGCTTAGAAAAGCGCTGGGAGAGCGCGAAGGTCAGAAGTTCATCCAGACGGTGCCGCGTCGCGGATATCGCTTCATCGCTGACGTAAGGGGAGTGGGGGATTCTGAGATCAGTTCGCGAGAGAAATCGAGTTCAGACATCGCAGGCGAGAGCAAGGGGAAGCCAGACGTTTCCGAAAACTATGTTGAGCCAGGACGCACTGGTGCGAATAAGGTAATCGGACCTGGCAGAGGGGCGCATGGGATATTGAGGCAAAGGCCACAGGGCGCGGTATTGATCGTGAGCCTTGCAGTGGCCACGGTTGTTGCTGTGTTCTTGATCAATCGCCTGGTAAAGACCGAACAAGGCGCAGGACGCGCCATCAAATCAATAGCGGTGCTGCCTTTCAAATCGCTTGGCGCGGATAATGCCGATGAATATCTGGGCGTTGGAATAGCGGAAACATTAACAACCAGACTCGGCAGTCTCAAGTTATTAACTGTGCGGCCGTCGAGTGCTGTTCTGAAGTACGTCAACTCTGAGAAAGAGACAGGTGTAGCAGGGCGAGAGCTGAACGTGGACTCGGTGTTGGAAGGTAGCATAAGGAGATTGGGTGAGCGACTGAGGATTACGGTGCGATTGGTGAGAGTCTCGGATGTTTCATTACTGTGGGCGGATCACTTCGACGAGAATTTTACCGATATATTCAAAGTCGAGGACTCTATCTCGACCAAAGTGGCGTCATCGCTTGCCATCAAACTCTCCGGTGACGAGGAGAGAAGTTTGATAAAGCGTTACACGGATAATCCCGAGGCTTATCAGCTTTATTTGAAAGGCCGCTTTTTTTGGAATAAGCGAACCGGGGAAGGATTCAAGATTGGCATCTCGCAGTTCAAGCAGGCGGTTGAAAAAGATCCGGAATACGCGCTCGCCTACTCCGGTTTGGCAGATTCTTACACCGGTCTGACGTTCTACAATTTTGCTTCCCCTAACGAAACGATGCCAAAGGCGAAAGAGGCTGCGACGAATGCGCTTGCTATGGACAATACGCTTGCCGAAGCACATGCCTCGTTGGCTCACGTCAAAGCGAATTATGACTGGGAATGGTCGGAAGCGGAACAAGAGTTTAGGCGCAGCATAGAACTCAAGCCGGATTATGCTACTGCTCATCAATGGTATGCTATCCACTATCTGACGCCCAGGGGACAATTGGAAGAAGCTTTAAAGGAAATGAAACGAGCGATCGAGCTTGAGCCCACATCGCTCGTGATGAATAGCTTTTTGGGGGCAACACTCTACTTTTCGGGGCGTTATGATGAGGCAATCGAACAATGCCGCAAGACGATAGAGATGGACTCTAACTTCGCTGTGGCGCACTGGCATCTTGGGCTCGTTTATCAGCAAAAGGGGATGTATGAGGAGGCCATTTCGGAGCTACAAAAAGCGATAACTCTTTCAGGGAACAGTCCGCTGATGATCGCAGCCCTCGGCCACGCCTATGCGAAGGCAGGCAAACGAAACGAGGCAAACAGAGTACTTGACGAATTGCAAAAGCTTTCCGTGGTTTCCTATGTGTCGTCCCTTGAGCTCGCCGCAATTTATGCCGCTTTTGGAGAGACGGAACAGGCGTTTAAGTGGCTGGAAGAATCGTACCAGGAACGATGCTTCCACCTGGTGAATCTCAACGTGCGGCCGGAGTTCGCGCCCTTGCGCCGCGATCCTCGTTTCAACAACCTGGTGCGGCGAATCGGTTTGCCTCAATGAGACGTCAATGCTGGACGCCTGGCGGCCTTTTTCTGTTCGATCACGCTTTTTTTCTTGTGAGAAAGGAGAGTTCGCATGAATAAGTGGACGAGGTTCAGTGTTGCTTTCGCGGTTTCGCTTATTAGTTTGGTAGCAACAGCGCAAGAACGACGTGTCGTCAAACCCGACTTACTCCTGAGCCAGATCGTCCAAGGGATGCCCAAAGGCGAGAGCCAGCAGGTGCGCATTCTCACCGCGAGCTTCCAACCAGGCGATAAGACTCTGTTTCATACGCACCGTTTCCCGGTGACTATCTATGTTCTGGAAGGCGCGTTCACATTAGAGATGGAGGGGCGCATGCCAGTCACGGTGAGAGCTGGTGAGCCGATGGTAATGCCGTCGCAGGTGAAAATGACGGGCTACAATCGAAGCAGCACTGAGCCCTTGCGGTTGGTGATTTTTTCAGTGAGTGATCCAGACACGCCATTTCTTGATCCAGTACGCTAGCGCGACCTTGGCAGTGCGATATTGGATGATGTCTCGAGCAATCGCAGCCTTCTTACATCTGCGTCCAATCCCCTGATTGCTCGAACGCGTAGGCTGCGCGATAGATCGTCGGCTCCACGAAGTGCTTTCCGACCAGCATCATGCTTTCCGGCAGCCCATCGCTCATCCCGCAGGGAATCGCCAAAGATGGTGAGATATGTCAAACGGCGCAGTGTTGGTAATCATTTCCAGCGCCCGGTCGATGATCTCCTCTCGACTCGCCCCTGACCCAGGCAGCGGTTGCGCCTTCATTGGGGTTGTCGGCATTAACAAAAGATCGTGCTGTGCCAGCACTTCGTCGTAGGCTGCGATAAGCTGCCGAGTAACGTTCATCGCCTTTCCGTAGTAACGGCTCCCATAAAGCTTGTGAATGTGCGTAGCGAACAAAGTGAAGAGCTTCGTTGTCTCTGACATCTCGTCCGCGCGGCGGCGCCAGCCGCGGTGATAATCCATAAGGCTGGTCACGTATAGGTCCGGACGGCTGAGCCCATAACCGTCACCCCACATCATCGTCTGCGTCAACCCCTCGAGTCCGATGGGCAGCCAGAGCGCGCCGCCCAACAGGTGCCAGGGAATCGATACCTCGGTTACGATTGCGCCGAGTGTGCGAAGATGACCAGCCGCGGCTCGGACCTTGTCGTCGACGTCCGGTTCTGACCTGGGAAGGCCAAAGCCTTCCTTCACCACGGCGATCTTGAGGCCGTTGACTCCTCCTTCGAGCATCTCCGTATACGAGTGAACCATAGGCGCATACTGCCGCGGATCAAAGCCGTCGGCGCCGGCT
>DATFWY010000295.1:0-91722 GCA_035258805.1 Blastocatellia bacterium
TGCAGGGAAGACGTTTGTGATCTTCGTAACGGGACCAGGAGGGACGAGCCGTGGGTTGGTGACGCCAGTGACTGGCCAGCCGGCGGGATGCGCGTTGGGCAACGAGCAAGGATGCCTGCAGTGCATCACGTTCACGTGTAACGCGGCAGGGACTCCAGGTACCGGAGGAACGCCTGAGATAGCTACGGTAACGAGTTGCAAACTGGATAGACAAGACACCGGACAATTCTTCCTTGATGTAACGGGAACGGGGATCAAGGAAGGAGCGACGGCGACGGTCGGAGGGGTGACACCGAAGAAGATCAAGGTAGTAGAGGTGCAACCCGGGACGACGAATCCAACGAAGCTGAGACTGGTGAAGAAGGTATGCAACGGGTTACCAGGAGCAGTGATAATCACGAACCCGGGGCCGAACGGAGGGCCGTCGCAGCCGTTCAACTGCACGGAGAGATGTCCGGCGCAGTAGGTCAGGGTTGAAAGGACAGGAGCGAAGGGCAGGGTGAGAGCCCGGTCCGGAGCGCCTGAAGAAGTGGAGAAGAGGGCCACATCGGTGGCCCTCTTCTTTTTGCTTATCTTCGCGTCGATATGCCTAGAGACAGGCGAGAGATGCTCTCAAGATAAGTGTGAAATGAAGCCAACTAGCAATCGAAGAGTTACCATTCAGAGTCACGCGATTACTTTGTCGCAATAGAATTTTTTGCTTCACATATCTCGCGGCGATAACTTACACTTCTCGTCCAATCATATGTCACCCAGACGAAAACTGCAGGT
This sequence comes from Blastocatellia bacterium, assembly GCA_035258805.1. Lineage (GTDB taxonomy): Bacteria > Acidobacteriota > Blastocatellia > UBA7656 > UBA7656 > Onstottus_A. The sequence goes on from DATFWY010000295.1 coordinate 772, forward strand.
AGCAATCAGTGCGATTGTAGGGCTGATAGCGATCGGGACGCTCGGATTCAGGTCGATACTTCCGTTGTCGTGGTTTGACGCATTTTATTATACATTGATCACTCTTACGACAGTTGGGTATAGCGAGCCTCCGCATACCACCGAGCACGCAAGGGTCTTTATCGCCTGCCTGATTATTCTGGGAGTAGGGACATTAGGCTATGCGCTATCTTCGGCAGTTCAGGCCGTGATAGAGTCCGAACTTCTATCCACATTTGGGAAAAGGCGAATGTACAAGGACATAAACAAGCTCAGCGGTCACTATATCGTTTGCGGAGCGGGCCGCGTGGGTTCAGGCGTCATTCGAGACATAGCAAAGCGCGGGTATGACCTTGTGGTGATCGAGGGCGATGAGACGATTGCGGATCGATTGCTTGCACAAGGGCAATTGGTGCTAATGGGCGACGCAACGAGCGAAGACGTGCTGAAAGCGGCGGGAATAGAAAGAGCTCGGGGAATCGTATGCGCGGTCTCGTCCGACCCCGACAACCTGTACATTACATTGACCGCACGAGATCTCAATAAAGACGTGCGGATTATCTCCAGGGCTAATGATGAAGCTGCGGTCGGCCGTCTCATAAAAGCTGGCGCGGACAAAGTTGTTTCGCCGGCTCTCACCGGATCCGCGCAAATGTCACAGATGCTGCTGAGACCAGCAGTCGCGGACTTCATAGAGCTGGCCACAATGACGGAGCGTCTCGAGCTGGAAATCGAACAGGTCGAGATAAGTCATGATTCCCCCTTTATTGGAAACGCGTTGAAAGACACAGGAATAAGATCGGAACACGGGGTGATCGTGATCGCAATTCGACGAGCAGACGGTGAGATGATTTTCAACCCGTTTGCCGACACCATCATTGAAGAACGAGATTCATTGGTCGCAATTGGCAGCCATACCAGTCTTGAAACTCTTGAACGTATGGCCAACCCCAGCCAGGCCACCGGTGCACGAAAGCAGCACCGCCACTAAAGTGACAACTGACGTCAGCATAGTGATTCCAAGCTGGAACGGGCTTGAGTTCCTCAAGCGTTTTCTGCCTTCAGTAATAGCGGCTGCGTGTCATTATCAGGAAGCGTGCGATGCAGCCGTGGAAATTGTCATTGTGGACGACGGTAGTGTCGACAAGAGCGTCGACTGGCTGCTCGGGCAAGGGTTTGAGGATTGCACGGAGATTTCCGAACGCCCAGAGCAAACCCGATCTGCAGTGATCACTGTAGGCGGATCATCGGTTCAAACAGATGAGCGCTCGGATCATCGATCGACAGAGCCGGCGTTGCGGCTGATCAGAAACGAAATCAATCAGGGATTCGGTCCGACCTGCAATCGAGGGTTTGAGACTGCGCGTCACCCGCTGGTCTTCCTTCTAAATAACGATGTTGAGGTCGACCTCGATGCTATCAGGCCGCTCGTCGAAAATTTCGCAGACGATTCGGTCTTTGCCGTTCATTGCCGCGTCTTCGACCTCGAGAGCGGGCAGGAATGCGGGAGCGGAAAGATCGGAGGGTTTTCGAGTGGTTTTATTCGAGTTCATCGGAGTTATGTGAATGCCTGCCAGTTTGCTTCTGACAGGAGGATGGAAGCCCAGAAAAGGGGCGACTATTCGATATTTGCAACTGGCGGTTCTGCAATGTTTGACCGTGAGAAGTTTCTGCAGATCGGAGCGTTTGACAGTCTGTTGGCTCCGATCTATTGGGAAGACGTCGACACAAGTTATCGAGCCTGGAAGCGAGGATATTTTGTTTTTTATGAGCCGCGATCTGTCGTGCATCATCGCGTCTCGTCCACGATGCGCAAGGTAAATCAGCGCCGCCTTACGAGGTTGAAGCAGCGGAATCGTTTGATTTGTCACTGGGTTAACCTTCACGATCGCAAGTTGATGGCGTCGCACATCATGTGGGTGCTTCTGTTGTCTCTAACTGCGCCGCTCAGGCTGCAACCGGGCTTTCTCTTGTCTGTTTTTGCCGCACTCAAGAAGCTGCCTGCGATTCGAAAGCGACGGTTTGAAGAAAGAAAGGCAATGAGGCGTAGCGATTCTGAGGTGTTTGAAATATTCGACTCACTCGGGAAGCGACCGGATATCTTTTGTTATGACAGCTATGATCAGCTGGAATTGGAATTGAAGACGCGAGAATGATCCGGAGCTAGTGAACTCCTTCAACAATCAGAGAGAGAGAGCCGCTACCGTTAGAGTCGCTCCTTTCCCGAAAGCGCTCATCATTGCATCAAACGGTTTGATAAACGGGATCGACACATAGAACAGCGCGGTGCGCAACGACGAGTTGCCTTTCAATAGCCTTGTCTTAAGGCTCTGCCTCAAAGCATGTGAGTTGTGAGCTTTCGAAAAATAAGTAGCGCGATAGACTTCGAAGCCGCTGTCGGACAGCAGCTTTTCCAAAAGTGAAAAGTTGAAGTGATATCGATGGCGGGGCGCGTCCAATGCGAACCAATCACCCTGAAAGAATCTGGATTGATAGCTTGCTGCGTTAGGAACCTGAATGATAAGAGTCCCGCCGGGTTTAATCAGTCTCTTTGCCTCCGTTAGGTACGCGCGAGGTTCGTTGGCGTGCTCGAGCGCCGACCACAGAGTGATCACGTCAAACATAGACTCGGCCAATCCGGATTGTGTGAGTGTCCCTGCGACTACCTGCCCGGCTCCGACAAAACGCTGCGCTTCTTTTGCGGCCGCGTGGCTAGGTTCTACGCCATAGCGGTCCCATTTCTGAGCATCAAGAGCACGTAGAAAGAATCCCGATCCACAACCGACGTCAAGAATCTTTCCGCCGGTTAAACCGCAGCGCGACAGAAAATCTGTTTTCTCGGATTGTGATGAATTGATCCACTTTTGCGAGGGCTCTGGAGCGCCCCAATACTCATCGGGATAGTACTGAGCAAGCTCGGTGTCCCTGAGCACCGGAAGAGTCCGCAACACGCCGCACCCTCGGCACTCGACAATAGTCCACAACGGTCCGTCGTTGCGGAGCCGGTCGAACGCAGTGTACAGTTCGCGCACGGAATACGAGCCGCACACATCGCACGCGCTTTGAATATGTTGCGGATCCATATCTGAATGAGCTTTCATTGGGGAAAGAGATTGTACCTATGACAGCGGCGCACAACAATAAGTCGCACACCACAAACATCTTGATCGGAGATTATTTTTGACAACGTTGCAGCAGCAAGTTTCTCCCTCGAGTAACCGAACATGAGGTGCAACATACAATGCTGAATCGGAAAACGGTGCAAATTGTGCTCGTGGTGAGCACGGTGTTGATGGCAACTTTGCAGGGAAGGGCGGGGACCCAGGAGCCTGCCGATGTAGCGGCGATACGGAAAGTCCTGACACAGCAGGTCGAGGCGTGGAACAAGCAGGATCTTGACGGTTTCATGCGCGGCTACTGGCACTCGAGCGAGCTGACCTTTTATTCCGGCGGCACTACCGTATCGGGGTGGGAAGAAACTCTTGGACGCTATAAGAATCGTTACTTGAGCGTCGGGAATGAAATGGGCAAGCTTGAGTTCACGGACCTCAAGATCGAGTTGCTCGGCTCAAACGCTGCATTCGTAAGAGGCCGTTTCCACCTGAAACTGTCAGGTGGCGACCAGCACGGCTTGTTTACACTTACCTTCAAGAAGTTCGCTGATGGATGGAAGATTATCCACGACCATACATCGACTTCTTAACCAGTATTCGTAGTCAACCGAACCAGTTAGTATTCGTAATCAACCGAACCAACGGCTTCGCATACATCGCGGATTTTCAACACTACTTCGACGTGATCGTCGTGTTTCGTGTAGATGTCCAACGCCTGGAGGTCGTCGTAGGTTGCTACTAATACCAGATCCCACGAGCGAGGCAAGTGCATTATGTCTTCGCCAACATCAAACGAGCGGATTACATCGATCTTGTCGGGCAGACTGCGAAGCTGTTCAATGACCTCTTTGCGTTGGGAAGCGCTGGCCTCAGGTTTGAACTTGAAGAACACCACGTGTCTGATCATCGTCCGGTAGTGATACCAGAATGCTGGCCGCGGAGCAAGGAGGATGAAAGCGGTGGATCGTTTAACCCGGCGAGACGCACCTGTCAGTTAGTCATCTCTGCGCGCCGTATCACCGATTGAAGCTGGTAGTCATTCGCTCACCTGCTGAGATAATATTTCCCCTCAATGTCGAAGATCAAAGTACTCCCCGACACTCTAGCGAATAAGATCGCCGCCGGCGAAGTCGTAGAACGCCCAGCCTCGGTCGTAAAGGAACTCCTGGAAAACGCGCTCGACGCCGGCGCGTCAAGAATCAATGTCGAAGTCGAAGTGGGCGGTAAACGGTTGATTCGCCTCCTGGACGACGGCGAAGGCATGACGCGCGACGAAGCTATCATCGCCTTCGAAAGACACGCGACTTCGAAATTACGAACCGCCGATGACCTCGAAGCGATTACAACTCTGGGTTTCCGCGGTGAAGCGCTTCCGTCGATTGCGTCGGTGTCTCGACTCTTCCTGAGGACCAAGACATCTCGAGACGCCGAAGGTACTGAGGTTGAATTCAACGGCGGTAAATTGGTTGCGGTGCGCGATATTGCGTGGCCGGGCGGGTCGGAAGTCGAAGTCCGTGAACTCTTCTTTAATATCCCCGCTCGCCGTAAGTTTCTAAAGAGTGATGCAACCGAGAGTTTTCACATCACCAACCTTGTTCAACACTACGCTCTTGCAAATCCCCAGCTTTCATTCTTATTGGTTGGCAATGGACGAGATGTGATTCGTGTGTCAACCGTAAAATCACTAAAGGAGCGAGCCTATCAGGTACTCGGCGGTTCGCTGCTGGACAAGCTCGTCGAAGTTCGCAGCGAAATGAACGGTCTCAAGGTTTCTGGCTTCGTTTCGAATCCGCAGGAGCAGCGTTCCTCGCGGGATGCGCAATACCTATTCATAAATCGGCGATTCGTGAGAGATCAGCTCATCGGACGTGCGCTGAGCGAGGCATATCGCTCGATGATGCCATCAGGTACGTATCCAGCAGCGGTCCTCTTTATTGATGTGCCACCAACAGAAGTCGATGTGAACGTACATCCCGCGAAGACTGAAGTACGGTTTTTGCACGAGGGTGCAATCCTTGCATTCGTTCGAGATGCTGTTACGGACGCGCTTCGATCTACTCGGCCTGTTACAACTGTGCCCGGCATCGCAAGAGGGAGTGATCAACGCAGCGATGTGCCTGTCGAATGGGCAAGTTGGGGTGATGAAGAAGCACACCCGGCTATTGAGACGCGTGGGATCGAAGACATCCCTTCACCAGTCAAGGCATACCAAACGACTACGCCTTTAGCTGCGGAGAGTGATGTGATGGCGGAGCTCTCCAGAGACGAACTTGAAATACGCGTTCATACAGCCGTGCCGGTTGTAAGTCGCGAGTCAGTGATCGAAGTCATCGAAGCGAACGAATTAATAGATCAAAGCGCGGATCTATCCCGGTCGGAGGATTCGATGTCTTTGCCGGTTACATCGACTACAGATTCGAGTAAGCTCCCGGGTTTCGGGCATGGCATAAAGCCGCTCGGTCAGATTCGCGACAGCTATATTGTCGCGACCGACGATGAAGGCCTCCTGCTGGTTGACCAGCATGTTGCACACGAACGAGTACTATTCGAACAGTTTCGTGACGAAAGGCTTGCTCGTTCAGCGGGTTTGCAGCCGCTGCTGATCCCCGCGACGCTCGATTTGAATCCTTCTGAGGCAGAAGCTTTCTCGATCGTCGAAGACGAGCTCGCAAAGATGGGTATCGAAACAATTCGGCTTTCGGGCAGGACTATAGCTATTACCACAGCACCGGCGGGCCTCGCCTCTTCCGATGTGCTTGCGGTGGTCCGCGAGGTCTTTACGGTTGTTGAGCGTGAGCGGCGAAATTCAACCGTTGAACGCATACGTGACGGTATTGCAGCGGAGCTCGCGTGCAAAGCGGCAATCAAGGTGAACATGCCTCTGACGTCAGAAAAGATGCAATGGCTGATCGACGAGCTGATGAAGACAAACAATCCGATGACCTGCCCTCACGGCAGACCAATAATGATGCGAATGGGATTGCGGGACATCGAGCGGGGATTCAAGCGTCCAGTGTAGGATTACAAATTTATGTTCTCCGCCTGCGCGCTGGCTGGTTGAATTCAGGGAAGGGTGATCCTGCTCCCGCAGACTCGATTTGGGATCTAGCGTCGCTTATCAGGCGTCGCGTAACAAGAGCGCGCAGACGTTCACTTCGTCCCTCGGTCAAGTGATCAATCAACAGGATCATGCGATGCCAGCTTGATTCGAGCTCATCTGCGATCCACGAAATCTTGGTAATGTCATAAGGTACGGCGATAAGACTGCATCCAAGCCTCGCGAACACCGAGAGATATCGCGCCGTCGCCAAGTCTGGACATAGAAGACGACGGCTACCTACCTTGAGCTCAATGCCCAACAGCGTGTGCAGTACCTCGACGGCGCCTTTCTTTGAGGCTGGGCTAAGCTCGTACTGTCTTGTCCGTTGTGAACGAATTTTCTCCCGATAGATTGCGGGAATTGACGATGCGCCGAGCTGCTGAATTACTTCAGCTGCGATGTGCTCTGCTTTAACCGGGTGCACTCTTGAAGCATCGCGATCGATTGGTTCTACGTTTAGTGCGGCCTTCATAAACTGAACTCGATATTGCGTGGGGACTCTTATGATGACTTCACTTGCGAGCTTGAGTGATTTGATCCCTGGCTCGCTCTAGTGTGTCAAGCACTCGTCCCGGCAAGATGCCCAGATAAAACGTGCCGAGCAACGCGAGCACTATTGCAGCGGCCATAGACCTCGCCAGCCTTGGGGCCTTGAATGCGCTGGCAGGCTCGGCGAAGAACATCGCTACGATGACCCGTAAATAGTAGTACCAGGAAATCGCGCTGTTTATCACCGCGATCACGACGAGGCCATGAAAGCCCGCAGCCCATGCCGATTTGAAAACCAGGAGCTTCGCCACAAAGCCTCCGGTCAATGGAATGCCCGCGAGACTCAATAGGAAGAGCGAGAGCGCGCTCGCAAGTCCCAGCGACTTGAATCCGATTCCAGAATAGTCCGAGATTTCCAGTCGCTTATCGCCTTGACGGGCAATCAGTTCGATAATCCCGAATGCGCCGAGATTTATGAGAACGTAGCTCAACATGTAGAAGACGACCGCTCGCCAATCTCCAGCGACAACGCCGATAAGCGCATAGCCTGCGTGTGCGATCGACGAATAAGCGAGCATCCGTTTGATGTTGCTTTGAACTATCGCTACCAGATTCCCGACTGTCATGGTGAGAACAGCCATTACCGCCAGTACGTCAGTTATCGCTGACTGCAGCGAATGTAACGGACCGGTGCTCGAAGCGAACGACGTCGCCGCAAAGGTCAAAATAAACACTCGAGAAAAAGAAGCAAATGCCGCTGCTTTAGAGCCGGTAGATAGAAATGCCGTTACTGGCGTAGGTGCTCCTTCGTACACATCCGGCGACCATATATGAAAAGGCGCGGTAGCGACTTTGAATCCAAAGCCTACGATCATCATTGCTGCTCCCGCCAGGAGCATAGGAGCGGAAAACAGCTGCCCGGGCGATGCAATTCGATCCCTGATGAGTGAAAGATTTGTAGTTGCCACCGGGCTTGCTGCGGGGTTATACGTTGCCCCATACACAAAAGCTATTCCGTACAACAGGAAAGCCGTGGAAACGGAACCGAGGATAAAGTACTTCATTGCCGATTCGTTGGAACGAAGATCCTTCCTTCGATAACCACACAGAACATAGGTCGAAATAGAAGTGATCTCGAGACCCAGAAAGATCATCACCAGATCGTTGGCCGCCGACATGAACAGCATTCCGGTCGTGGCGAACATAAGCAGCGCGAAGTACTCGCCAACGGGAAGAGATTCGTCATCTACCCATCGAAGCGATATCAATACGGTCAGAAACGTGACAAGCAGGAAGATCATCGCAAATGACAACCTGAAGTTGTCGGTGATAATCATGCCTTTGAAAGACGTTTCGCCGTTGCCGCCCCAAAGGCTGGCTACTGCAATCGCTGCGCCTATCAAACCGATCAGAGAGACTATCCCAGCAACCCTGCGTTCGATGTTTCGCGCAATGGCGTCAATCATCATTATTAGCACCGCTACGGAGGCGGTGATCGTCTCAGGCAGAATAGCGTGATAGTTGATGCCGAGGCTTTCCATTAGCGATCTTGTGCAACGTCCGGGTTAGGTCTCCAGTCGGACGCCAGTTCGGTGGCTGGAACCAGGCGAGCTTTTATTGATTGAATAGTACGATCCGTGGCGTCAAGGAAAAGGCTCGGATAGACGCCCATTACGATAACGAGCATAGCCATCGGTACGAGCACCAGTCTCTCACGAAAATTCAAATCGGATAGACCCATGTTAGAGGGGTTCCGAACTTCACCAAACACCACCCTTTGGAACATCCAAAGCATATAAACCGCGGAAAGGATCATCCCCACCGCTGCAAGGGACGCGAAGAGCTTAGCGTAAGGCAACAGCGGAGATGTAAAGGTGCCGATCAGAATAAGAAATTCTCCGATAAACCCGTTTAGCAATGGCAACGCAATCGAGGACAGCGTGATGATCATAAAGAAGGTCGAGAAAACAGGCATGACATTGGCGAGTCCGCCAAACTCTGCGATGAGCCTGGTGTGCCGCCGGTCATAAACCATTCCTACGATAACAAACAACGCTCCCGTTGATATCCCATGGTTAAGCATCTGATACAGAGCGCCCTGCATTCCCTGATCGGTGAAGGAAAAAATCCCAAGCACGACAAACCCGAGATGGCTCACCGATGAATACGCCACGAGTTTCTTTAAATCGGGCTGCACCATCGCGACAAGCGCGCCGTAGATAATTCCAACAACCGCCAGCGATGAGATCAACACTGACCATTGATGCGCGGCGTCGGGAAAGATCGGCAAGTTGAAGCGCATCAACCCGTAGGTTCCCATCTTCAGGAGCACACCCGCCAGAAGCACCGAGCCGGCGGTCGGGGCTTCAACGTGCGCATCGGGAAGCCAGGTATGAAAAGGAAAAAGCGGCACTTTTATCAGGAAGGCCAGGGCGAATGCCCAGAACAGTAGGCTTTGCGTATGTGGATCCAGATTCAGGGCGTGTGTCCTGACGTCGTTTGTGATGGTAGCAATATCGAAGGTGTAATTGAGGGTTGCGCTTCCGTGAAGGTAATAAAGCGCAATAATCCCGGCCAACATCAATAAAGAACCGACCACTGTATAAATGACAAACTTAACCGCCGCGTAGATACGACGTTCGCCGCCCCAGACTCCAATCAGGAAGTACATTGGGATGAGCATTACCTCCCAGAAGAGGTAGAACAGGAACATGTCCATTGCGACGAATACGCCGATCATCCCGGTTTCCAGCGCCAGCATTGAGATAAGAAACTCGCGCAGACGCTTGTGAATAGAATTCCAGGACGACATGAGGGCGAGCGGTACCAATAGTGTAGTGAGGATTACGAGCCAGAGGCTCAGGCCATCGACGGCAACATGATAGCGAATGCCTAATTTGAAGGCGTTGATCCATTCCACGTTTGTTTCAAACTGCAGGTTGCCGGCCTTATTGAAGCCGATTGGGAGTGCCAGGGATATGATGAACGTAGCGAGAGAGAAGAGAAGAGCAGTCCATTTGAGCGAGTTTTCGTTTGTCTTTTCGCCTCGCCCCATCAATAGCAGCGCTATAGCACCAACAAGCGGAAGCAAAGTGACTGATGTCAGCAGGTATCCGTTCATTCAGTTCTTAACCTATGTCAGTCGATTCGACTCATTAGTACAGTAAACTCGGCCGTCTCACCTGATTACGAAGTAGCCGATGATCAGCAATGCTCCTAAAACTAATACCGCGACGTAGCTTCTGGCCAAGCCCGATTGGACGTAGCGCAACGATGTTCCAAAAAGGCTGGCTATTTGCCCGGCGCCATTGACCGCGCCATCAATTATTCGTACATCGATGAACTTCCAAAGCACGTTTGTTGAACCTGCTTTTATAGGTTGCACAACCGTGCCATCGTACAGCTCATCAACATAATATTTGTCTTCGAGCAGTCGAGGAGGTTTCCACAGGGGATTTCGTTTGAACCAGAACCAACCGAGGCCCAACCCAACCAGCGCAACGACCGTTGAAGTCAACATGAGGCTCAATTCGACGCCGTGCTGGTCTTCCAGCTCAATTCCACCGGAATGCCCTTCATTCATATGTCCGCTGGCTTCGTGTACAGACGGAGCGATCAAATGCTCGAAATAGTTCGACGTCTTACCAAATGAAAGAACGTCAGGTATTCCGAGAAAGCCGACTAAGACCGCGCCCGCAGCGAGCACAACCAGGGGCAAGACCATCGCGGCCGGTGATTCATGCGGCGTAACGGAATGCGCGTCTCCTTCCGCAGGATGGCCCGATGAGTGCGCTGCCCCCGCTTCCTTAAAACGCTCTCCGCCCCAAAACGTCAGCACTATCAACCGAGTCATGTAAATAGCAGTGAGCAGGGCCGTTACGGCAGCTACAAACCACAATATCTTTGACCACGGGGCGGGCAGCACCGGGCTGGTGAATGTCCTAAAGAGAATTTCATCCTTGCTGAAAAAGCCCGAGAATAGCGGGAAGCCAGAAATCGCGAGCCATCCCGCAAGCATCGTTAAGCAAGTCACCCGCATGTACTTCTTAAGCCCTCCCATACGCCGCATGTCCTGCTCGTGATGCATACCGATTATTACTGAGCCCGCTCCAAGGAACAGCAACGCCTTGAAGAAGGCGTGAGTGAATACGTGAAAGATTCCCGCTCCAAAAGCTCCCACGCCGCACGCAAGAAACATGTAACCAAGTTGCGATATCGTCGAATAAGCCAGCACCTTCTTTATGTCCCACTGCGCGAGACCGATCGTTGCGGCGAAGAGTGCGGTTGCGGCTCCGATGAATGCGATGATTACCATCGCTGCTGGAGCATGAGTGTAAATCGAACTGGCCCGAGCCACCATGTAGACTCCGGCCGTCACCATCGTCGCCGCATGGATCAGAGCGCTGACCGGGGTGGGACCTGCCATTGCGTCCGGTAACCACACGTATAACGGCAACTGTGCGCTCTTTCCTGTCGCACCCACAAAAAGCAACACCCCAATGGTTGTGATGCCGCCGGAGAAGATTGCTGACATGTTTAACGGATCCGCATGCTGGGAAAGCACCCAGTTGAATGCTCCGTGTATTCCTCGCGCCGGATCGTCAAAATAGAATATCGACCCGGCCTGCAGAAATAGAAGCATCACTCCCAATACAAACCCGAAGTCTCCGATTCGATTGACTATGAACGCTTTCTTTGCGGCGTCATTGGCGAAATCTTTTGTGAAGTAGTAACCGATCAACAGGTAAGAGCAGAGTCCCACGCCTTCCCAGCCGACAAACATCATCAAAAAATTGTCGCCGAGGACCAGGGTCAACATCGAGAACATGAATAAGTTCATGTACGCGAAGAAGCGCCAGTATCCGGGGTCACCTCGCATATAGCCTGTCGCGAATACATGAATCCAAAAAGCGACGAATGTGATGAAAAGAATGTATATGGCGGATAGAGAATCTAATAGCAGGGAAGTGTCTGCGCGGAAGCTGCCGACTCGGATCCAGGTGAACAGATAATTATAAAACTTATGCCCCTGCTCAAGCTGAACGCGATGATTGATGAACACGTAGATCGAAAGCAGCGCCGAAACGGCAACGGTAGAACAGGCGATTACGCCGATCAGACGCTCACCAAGGTTCTTTCCGATCAGTCCGAGAATTGCCGCGCCAACAAGCGGGGCCAGGACAATAAAGGCGAGTAACGGTTCGTTGTGGAATTCCATCGTACGATAGCTTGCGAGTGGCGAAACTCGACAACCCCAACAGCCGTCAAAGCTTCAGGGAATCAACCTCATCAACGTTGAGCGACTCGCGGTTGCGAAAGATCGAGATGATTATTGCCAGTCCTACTGCCGCTTCCGCGGCTGCCACGGTCATAACGATAAATACAAAAAGTTGGCCGCCGACGTCACCAAAAAAACCCGAAAGAGAAACAAACGAAAGATTCACGGCATTCAGCATCAGCTCTATGCACAGAAATATCGTGATCGCATTTCGCTTGATAAAGACCCCCACCGCTCCGATGGTGAACAGCAGAGCAGAGAGACCCAAATACCACGACAAAGGAACCATTCTATTTCTCCAATGTCCCGACTAGAGCTTCGCCAGGTTTAAACTCACCTGGACCGGCTACCTCAGTCTCCTTCACGTCTTGCCAGCACCATAGCCCCGACAACAGCCATCAATATGAGCACCGACGTTACCTCGAAGGGAAGCAGGTAATCAGTGAACAAAGCTGTTCCGATGCTCCAGGTGGTGCCGACTGATTGGTCCGCCGGAAGCGTACTCAAATGAATTGGTCGCAAGACGTAAAACATTTCGGCGATCATTAATCCCGCAAGGGGAATCGCAAGATATCGAAGACCTTTTTGTTTTTCTATCTGGGGCTGATCCTTCGGCTGGTTCAAAAGCATTATCACAAATACGAACAAAACCATTATCGCGCCTGCATAGACTACGATCTGCAACGCGGCGATAAACTGACCTCGCAACATTACGTATAGCGCTGACAGAGCCAGCAATGTACCAATGAGAGATAGCGCACTATATAGAGGATTGCGTTGCAGCAGAATGTTCAACGCGCTCGCAACCGCGATGACCGCAAATACGATGAAAAGGGCCTTTTCAGCTTGCATGATCAGGGTCTGAACAGGAGCACAGTTGACGAAATGATGATGTTGACAATTGCTGCCGGCAACAGGAATTTCCAGCCAAATCTCATAAGTTGATCATATCGAAAGCGCGGGACAGTGTAGCGGATCCACATCGCAAGAAAGATCAACCCCAACACCTTTATCATGAAATAGACCGGCCCCAGATAAGGAGCTCGGCCGACAAACGGGCCGTTCCATCCGCCAAAGAACAACGTCGTCGAAATTGAAGATGCGGTTATAAGATTCAGATACTCAGCCATCTGGAACATCACAAATTTCATGGAAGAGTATTCGGTATGGTAACCGGCAACGAGCTCTGAGTCAGCTTCGGGCAAATCGAATGGCGTACGGTTCGTTTCGGCGAGCGATGCAATATAAAAGATGATAAAAACCGGGATTAATAGCGGATAACGAAAAACATTCCAGGCCAGACCGTGAAAACCATTTTGGGCATTTACAATGTCGACGAGGTCGAGCGTGCCGGCGTAAAGGAGCACGCAGACAATCGATAGACCTAAAGCAAGCTCATAGCTGATCATTTGAGCGCTTGATCGCAATCCTCCCATCAACGAGTACTTATTGTTGGATGACCAACCCGCAAGCACTATCCCGTATACTCCTACTGATGTCAGCGCCAGCACATATAGCAATCCGACATTCATCCGCGTGACGTGCAATTCGATCGTCCGATTAAAAAGAGTGATCGTGCTGCCGTATGGGATAACGATGAAGGTCATTAACGCTGGAATCAACGATAAAGCAGGCGCGGCAATGTAAAGCCAGTAGTTTGCCTGGATGGGAACGATGTCCTCCTTGAATATCATTTTCAACGCATCCGCTAATGGTTGCATCAACCCCCACAGTCGAAATTTGCCCAGGCCTACACGATTCGGCCCGACGCGCAGCTGAATCCACGCCATTACCTTGCGCTCCATGAGCGTCACGTAGGCGACTGCGGTGAGTAGGATCAGAAGAATTATGATTGTCTTGATAAGCCACTCAAGCAGGAGGTTCGTCATAAGATATGCTTGACCGATGGCAGGCCCAAACCCTCACAATCACTTGTTCCACTCGAGGATACCTTTGCGCCAGACATACACCAGGCCCACGAAGAGAACTACCATAAAAACCATCATCTCAGCGTAAATCACGTATCTCAAATTCCGATACGTCTCGGACTCTAATATGCCGCGAAAGACCACGGCCCACGGAACAAGAAATACAGCTTCAATGTCGAATAACAAGAAAGCCATCGCTACGAGATAGAATTTGACCGATTGCCTTTCACGAGCGGTGCCAACCGGCTCAACTCCGCACTCGTACGGCATTAGTTTTTCACGAGTTGGACGATTTCTTGCTGCGATCCGAGAAAGGATGATGATGACCAAGGCCATGCCGATTGCGATTATGAGAATCAGGAGGACGGGAATGTAGTTGACCATCTCTTTTTATTTTCAATCGATTCGGTCGATGCGCCGGCCGTCGTCGCCGAAATCCCCCGCCGTTAATAAGTAGGCATCTTATCGCCCGCTGATTTTTAGTGTCAAGCAAGCGAGACCTGGCTTAACGCACAAGTAACTTCTATTTGTTTTGACCATTCTGAACCAGGATCTATTGCGAGCCTAAGTTGTTAATCAAACCAAGCAAACTAACGCTTGATGAGAAAACTATTGTTGACAGCGAAGGCTCGATTAACATGGGTGGTCTGGTCAAAAATAACAACGGAGAGTGCTTTTGATCTGCGAATACTGCAATAGCTTGACGGCTAAAGGCGAGCTGAAGTGCCAAAACTGTGGTGCTCCAGTAGGTGCAAATCCTGAAGCTCCATCCGACTTCCGAACTTGCCCATTCTGCCATCGCAAGCTCCTCGCGCTTGCCAGCCCGGCATGCAGCTACTGCGGGCGGCGACTTCCAGAAGCATACATAAAAGCTCGCGAAGCCGATTTTAGGCGAGTGGCCGATTTGAATGAGGGTGAGCGACAGCCCGAAGATGAAGGACTGGTGAACGAGATTCTTGGCAGAGCCAGCCGCGGCAAACGAGGTGGATTGTCGTTGTTCGGATTAGGTGATGTAGCGAGGTTTTTCGACCGCTTTAGTTAGCGACTCTAAGGCCTGACGATTGCGCCGAGTAACGCAGCGGGTCTACTGACTGATCATTCTCTCGAATCTCATAATGCACATGCGGCCCGGTTGAACGTCCGGTACTGCCTGCGTTGCCCAACTGATCGCCTCTCTTCACTCGTTGTCCTGCTTCCACCGAGATTCTTGAAAGATGACCATAACGGGTAGTTATTCCGTTACTGTGATAAACGATTACAAGATTGCCATAACCGGCGTGCGGCGCCGCATAGATCACAAGCCCATCGGCGGTAGCGGTAACCGGAGTTCCGAAGTCGACAGCAATATCCAGGCCCTCATGGACTTCTCGCCCCTCACCGTTGAAAGGATTTCTTCTCATTCCGAAGCCGTCCGTTACGTATCCGTTCACGGGTAGGCCCCTCGGAATCGAAGCCATACGAAGAATGTCGGAACGCAGATGGTCATTGATGTGGCGTACGTCGCGCTCCAATTGATTAGCTGCTTTATCCAGCGCTACTACCGTTTCAGGGCCCCCAATACCGACTAACTCGTCGATTTCGGGCGAGTGCTCCATCCTCGCCTTCCGCGCAAGCTCCTTGGACATATCTTCGATGTAGGAAATCTGGCCCTTCAGTCTTGCGTAGGAATTCTCATACGCATCATTTGCTTGTTTCAGGTTTTCATTCTCGGCTTTGACTGACAGGTATTTGAGATTCAGTGCTTCATGCTGACCGAGCCGGACCGCTCCGTAAATCATTAAAAGAAATGTAAATACCACAACCGCCGCAGCGGCTCGCAGCAGATTCTTATCGATGCTTAGCTGTCTGATTTTTGATGTTCGGCTTGGAGAAATCAGGAAGGTATAAACGCGATTATCATTCGCCATGCAGTACTCCCGGAGTACTTTAAGATATCTCGAGTTACTACTTCCCACGGCAAAACCAGAAACTTTTTGTATCTACTAAAGTGAGGGACTAGATCCAGCCCGGGCAGAGTACCACATGGACTGGCTGATGGCAACAGACTGTTAAGGTGCGGTGGCGATTTAAGAAAATCGCAATAAATGTTGAAGGGGACTTCTCGAGGGCTGCAAACGAAGATAGAAAATGACCTGAGATGAATCAGGGGAGGAGGCGGAGCGGCTCCTCCCCGCTTTGGAATTGTGTCGCTCAGGCCTGTTGCGGACTTCCGGGTGACACCAACTTGTAGATCACCCAGGCTACCAACACAAATAGCCCAAGCACCACCGCGATCCATAAAAGTTTCAACGCGAATCCAATGATCCCGAGAATAATGGCGACAAGTTTGATCGCGATAACGAACGCCACCAGTCCGAGGACGAATCTAAGAAATCCCATGTCTAAGCCTCCTAACAAAAAACTCGACAAAATGTTTTGCGTCTGATCCTAACCATCTAAAACTCCGGAAAGTCTCCGTCGCTACTTTTCAAAGCTCCCTTGCATCGACGAGAGTCTTTGCTTCTGCCTGACGAAGCGCCGACGCCTGAATAATAATGTTCTTAAAAGAAGTCCTTAGCTTGATCGTCGGTCCGTCGACTCCTAACTCACTCACCAGCGTATTACGGACTCTTTGATCCAACTGATTAAATCCGATCGGTTGAATCTGCCCGTTTGGTGTTTGCGCATCCAGGTGAAATCGGCTTGAGGATGGAAGCACCAGCTTGATTTGTCCATGGTTGTTCTGGACGTCAATATTTCCTGCTGGTTCAAGCGCACTCATCAATGTGACATCTCTATAGCTTGTCTCCACTCGAACACTTTCATAAAAATTCTTGACAGCTACGTCCCCGTGCGTGGTCTCGATAGCTACATTGCCTTTGATGTCGTCGGCGTTAACTGAACACTGTTCGGCCTGAACTTCCAAATCGCCGGAGATCGAAGAGAGTTGAAGATTGCTGTTCGAGGATGAGACCCGCAAATCGCCTTCGATTGATTTTGCGCGAACGTCCGAGTGAGGAGCCACAACGGTCACGTCAGAGGCTTTGGATACTTCCACTCCTGCGTGTTCCGTCTTCAGTTCTGCGAATTGATCCAATCCCTGAGCGATGATGCGACAAAAAGGAGCATTGACTTTTACTTGACCTGAGATATTTCTTAATTCGATGCCCTCATTGCTTGCACTACCGGCACTGACCTCTACAGATCCGGTTACATTGGAAATCTTTGCTCGCTTTGCGCCGGCAACGGAGAGATTGCCATCGATATTAGCTGCGGTGATCCCGCTGTAGCTTAGGGAAAGATTCACATTGCCTTTGATATCGGACAGATCTGCTTGTCCGTAGCTCGCTTTTGCAGTTAACCCGCCCTGAATCCCGTTCGCAACGACCGATCCATAACTGTCTGACAGCGAAAGTCCGATGTAAGAAGGCACTTCAATTTGAATATCAGTAGTAAATTGTTCCGTGAGTTGATCGCGATTGGTAGTGATCGTTATTCCATCGGGGGTTCGATTGACCACAAGTCTGATGCGGTCCGCAGTCTTGCGGGCGTCATCTTCGCTCCAGCTGCGTATGCCCTTTACAAGGGTGGCCTTGACCGCCGAACCCCCGCCGGTAACCTTGAGACTGCCATAACTGTTGTTAACTGAAACTACCATTCCTGGTTTTACATCTGTACTGATGACAGGTGGGTCGGTAAAAGAGTATGACTGCCCAACCACCGAATCGCGCAGTCCGCCCAGTAGGCCTTGCAATCGCAGCGCTGACAGAACCGATGGATTATTGGCAACCCGGCTGGCGAATACACCAGTGATCACAATCAAACAGACAACCACAACTCGCAGAGGAGTAAAAACTCTGGGCGGGGGACCTTCAGTGTGTCGGTGCGAATAATATCGAACAAGCTCAACGCTGGCGAAGACGAGGAGCAACAGAACCCAGTAGCGGCCATAAATCTGGAGCGCATTTAACCCTGGCTGAAACCGTGCAGCGAGAAACAGAACGCCGACGATGATCAGAAGCATTCCAATCAACGGGGAACGGGGCTTCCGCTCGACGGCGAACCCCATAACCCTAACTACGCCGGCGCAGATCAAAAACACCGGCCATAGTTGCATCAGCCAGCCTGCGACCCCGGATCCGGCGGGAGCTAAAACGAGGACCACGCCGGTACCCAGAAGCAACAGACCCAGGAGCAGCGTACCCCGACGATTTTTTCTCTCCGAATTCAAATTCCTCACCTTCGACCGGCCGGATTCGATCGATGTCTGCTGTGTTCGGATGATCTTTCACCGAACCTGCCCGGTATCAGCGAGTACGGCGGAGCAGATGAGCTCGGCTCGTACTCTTCATTCGAGCGTTTGAAGTAGCGAGTCAACAGGTAACCGCCAAATATGATCAAAGCAACCGGAAAGAGCCTGGCGAGCGTTACGAAGCCGAATGGCCGGATAATATTCCAGACGAGCAGGAGTCCTGCGCAGATCAGTGACATGCCAATCAGCGGGGCGCGCTTTTTGAGCGTGCGTTTGAATCTCTCCTCATCAACCGCAGGGCTCTCACCGTTCGCAATCAAAATAGCGGTGCGATACGCATCAATAATTGAATAGATGTATGTCGCCATGCCGGCGAGTGCAAAGACTCCTGAGGCGATCTTGATGCTTGCTAGTTGAAACAAGCCAACAATCGATACAAAGTGAACGACAGCTTTGGTGTTCTGCCGATTAAAGACGGCGCCCATTCCGGGCAAAACGGCAAATAGGGCTGCCAATCTCGCTTTTCCCCTGGGTCTAACGTTGTCGGAGTTCCTCGAGAGGCCTTCGACCCCTAACACGATGCAGTCCTGGCAATATGGATAGCCTTTGATACGATGATCGCAAGCGTGACATAACGGCCGCATACAGCTGGAACATTGGACTCTTGCGGCGCTTGTTGTGTGATACGAACAATACATAATTGATTCTTGCCCGGTGTTTAAGCTCGAGCCCTACTCCTTTAAACGTTCTACGCGCAATTGCAGTTCATCGGAATAAACCTAAATGATGTTCCTCAATTCTTTTCGCTTGTTTCCACAGGCCTGTTCGCGTTCGGTTCCTTATTATGTTTAGGGCTGCCGTTATCCTTAGTCTCATTGTCGCCGCCCAGTGTGTCCCAGAACTCACCAATGCCCAATCCCACTCGCTCCAAACGAGCTACCAGCTTGTCGGTTTGTGTGTAAACGTCTGCCCCTTGAGTGTACAGCTCGGAAATCTTGACGTGGGCTTGGCGATAGACACCGGCAATTGTTCCATCGTCGGAGAAGCCAAACAACAAGAGCGCGAAGGTGGCGAATGCCAGTGATGCTGCCGTAGCGAATGTCCAACGGGCGCTTTGAGTCGGTCGTGGCAAGATGATTCGGGCGATTGACACGAATCCAGCGGCGATTTGTTTCGCAAAGCCAGGCTGCTGCTCGGGCATCAGGCCAATCAATCTGGCCTGGAACGGCTCGGGAACATCGACCTCTTCGAAAGTGTGGACTGAGTGGCAGGCGGCGACGGCATAGACTACATCGGTGAGAATCGACGAACATTGGTCGCATTGTTGGGCGTGTTCTTCGAAGCGGTGGTAAGTGGGAGCAGGCACAAAACCATCGAGGAACTCGGTGACCAGTTCTTCAAAACCGTGACAATCAAGGCCGCGATGCTCAGCCGGAATTCCCTCAAGGGATCTTTCAAGTAATAGTGACGGCTCGACGTAGTGCTGTTCCTGACAGGCGTTAATAGCGGCCTTAACATCATCCATCAATGAACGACATGAGCGGCACCGTAATGCATGAGCTCTAAATAAGCTGCTATCCGCAGGTTCGAGCAACCCGTCGAAATAGTCGCTGAGCCCCTCTTCAAATTTGTTGCAATCCATACAATGCTCTAGTGGAGCTACACTCCACCCTCCCAGATCAATATCCAGCCCGCCCTAATTCGGACCGGTGTGGGTGAATCGTATTCTTCCTCGCGCGATACGACAGCCATTGAGCGCTGATCGGTCGAGCCTCTGACTGCGGGCTTACTGATCGCTGGCCGTCTTAGTCAGGGTTCACTTTCATTCGGCGCAACACCTTGGCCAACTCAATTCGACCACGGTTGATGCGACTCTTCACCGTGCCTTCGGGTATCTTCAGAAGATCCACTATCTCCTGGTACGTCAATTCCTCAATATCTCTTAGGATGACGCACTCTCGCAGGTCATGAGAAAGCTTGTCTATAGCTGCCAGCACCTGAAGCCGTCGTTCCTGTCTCTCCAGCGAGCGTTGCGGAGAGTCGCTCGCCGCCGGCAGGTGATACTCGTGATTGGCCAGGTCGTCACCAGAGTCGGTCGGCGTTCGTTGCCGCTTGCGATAATCGTCGATGACCAGATTCCGAGCCAGGCGCATGAGCCAGTTCGACAGATCTCCAAGGGTGGGGTCATACTGGCCGAGCGAACGATACACGCGAATGAAGACCTCCTGCGTAAGGTCTTCAGCCGCGCTGTGACTGGAGGTGAACCGGTAAGCCAGGTTGTAGATGCGCCTCGAGTACTGGCGCACGATCTCTGCCCAGGCCTGCTGATCGCCCTCCACACAACGCTGAACCAATTCAGCATCGATCGATGTCAACGCGAGTTTTGCTCCCACCCTGTCGCCTTCTCGCTAACTACTCGTTTAGCTTTCCTGTCTTACGGTGAAGTCTTCCAACCTCGTAAACGAGACGGTGACTGAAAATGTTTCATCCAGAACTTCATCAGCCCGGCACCGGCCTGTCAAAAACCAGGGAGTCTCTAAGTCTTGTATAATTCCCGAACGTTTGGACCCCTATATGAGGATTCGATGATCGTAACCGACGGTAACGAGTCAGCAAGGCAGGCCCCCGGGATTACCATGCGGAGCCTCGATAAGTTGTGCTAGAATCCCCGCTTGACCACAGTCCATAGGGGCTGCTATTCACACGCTACGGAAGTCGAGAGCATCAATTTTTGGCCTCGATTTCACAAGAAATTATAACACGGGAGTACTTAACGACGCTTTGAACCCAAGGGTCCGAACAATCTTAAGCCTTGTTTGCGGCGCGCTGTTCGTCTATTGGTTCGCTCACAAACTAAACTGGCTTGAAGTATGGATCGAGGTACGTCAGGCAAACTGGGGGCAATTGGCGCTTGCCATTGCATTGCTGGTCGGCACTTACTTTGTCCGAATTATGAGATGGCGCGAGCTGCTCGAGCCGATGGCTCGGCCGCCTTTGACTGCGTTGTTCCGAGCAACAATGATCGGATTCACCGCACTGTTTCTCGTTGGTCGCGCGGCAGAAATGATCGTTCGGCCGGCTGCTCTCTCAGTGAAAGAAAAAGTTCACCCCTCAGCTTGCTACGCGACGGTCATGATCGAACGAGTTTTCGACATGGTAATGGTTGTGGTTTTCTTTGCAGTGAATTTGATCTTTTTCGAATACGTAGCGCGAGACGCAGACGCAATGCGGCTCTTTGGGTGGATTAAGATCGCTGGAGCCTTCCTTCTGGTCGTTGCTGCAGCCAGTATTTACGGTCTCTCTGCTTTCAGGAGAGGACGAACCGGAGCGCTCACCTATCTTGAAAATAAATTGCGATGGTTGCCACGGCGTGCGCACGCGGCGTCAATGAGTTTGCTGCATCACATCTCAGAGGGTCTTTCCGTCCTGCACGACGCGCGCAGCCTCACGATTACCGTTTCGTACACGGTTGTCTTGTGGCTAATGGTGGCAGTTGCGCACTTGTTGGTTGTACGAGCATTCGGGATACCTTATGCCGAGGTGCCATTCACCGGAGCAGTTTTTGTAATGGGACTGTCAATGCTGGGTTCAGTCGTTCCAACTCCCGGCGGCGCTACGGGTCCCTTTCACACGGCCACAGCGGCGGCGCTCGCGTTTCTTGGTGTCGAACACAACAAAGCAGGATCAATCGCGATCATCTTACATCTGGTGATTTTCACGCCGGCGACGATATTTGGAATGTATTACCTGGCAAAAGAGGGCTTGTCGCTCGGCCGGCTGCGGCGCATTGGAGAAGAAAAGAACAAAGAAGAAGAAAGAGTCGACGAACCGTTGCCGACCCATCAGCAGGAGAACAAAGGGGTATTCGCCGCGCGCGGTTAAAATCTACGCTCGAGAGAGTTCTATGAAGTGTCCGTTTTGTTTGCATCTGGAGGACAGAGTTGTTGATTCGCGCGAGAGTCGCGAAGGTGACGTGATACGGCGGCGCCGCGAATGTTTGAAATGTGAACGACGCTTCACTAGTTATGAGCGTATCGACGAAATACCTTACATGGTCGTGAAGAAGGACGGAACACGTGCGCCGTTCTCTAGAGAAAAGGTCTTGTCGGGAATTTTAAAGGCTTGCGAAAAGAGGCCCATTCCAACCGCGAAGATCGAAGCCCTGGTAAAT
Source organism: Blastocatellia bacterium (assembly GCA_035258805.1). Taxonomy (GTDB): domain Bacteria; phylum Acidobacteriota; class Blastocatellia; order UBA7656; family UBA7656; genus Onstottus_A. Next base: position 23,100 of record DATFWY010000295.1, read on the forward strand.
CAGGTTGAGAAATACGTCCAGGAGTCGCGAGAAAGGGAACGCTCGACCGAACGTATTGGCGAGTTGATAATGAGACGTCTTAAGGAACTCGACAAGGTGGCATACGTGCGCTTCGCATCGGTTTACCTTGATTTCAAAGATGTGTCAGAATTCATGAGTGAACTTCGGTCGCTGGTTCGCACCGGCCGTGTTAAGTAAGATTGTCTTAATATGTCATCACTAATTGAACCAGAAGAGATTCAAATCCCCGAACAAAACGACGAGCAGCTGAAGCTGCCTGACTCGTTGCCCGTTCTGCCTCTTCGAGACATAGTCATTTTTCCTTACATGATCGTGCCGCTCTTTGTGCAGCGGGAGCGTTCTATCCGGGCGGTTGAACAAGCCCTTGCAGAGAACCGGATGATAATGCTCGTTGCGCAGCGCGATCTGGAGAAGGAAGAGCCCGTTGGCCGCGATCTCTACAACCACGGAACGGCGGCATCGATTATGCGCATGCTCAAGATGCCGGACGGTCGTATTCGCATCCTCGTTCAGGGCCTTGCCCGAGCGAGCATTACCCGGTTCGATGAGAATTTGCCGCATCTGCTCGCGCATATTCTGCCGCTGTCAGACACGGAACCTGATGCGGACGAGCTGGAGTTAGAAGCCTTAATCCGCAATGTCCGAGCTTCACTAGAGCGCGCAATCACTCTGGGCAAGAACATTTCAGGCGAGGTTATGGCGATCGTCGCGAATCTTGAAGACCCTGGCCGCCTCGCGGATGTAGCCGCTTCCAATCTCGAATTAAAAGTAATCGACGCTCAGAGCGTACTCGAAAAGCTTAATCCGTCAGAAAGGCTACATCGGGTAAACGAACTCCTGGCTCGAGAGATCAACGTCCTGATGGTTCAGCAGGAGATTAATAGCCAGGCTAAAGGCGAAATAGATCGGAGCCAGCGCGAGTTTTACCTGCGACAGCAGCTCAAAGCGATACAAACCGAGCTCGGGGAAGGTAATGAGCTGGGTGAAGAGATAACACAGTACCGGGAGAAAATGCTCCAGGCACAATTGCCCGATACCGTCGAGGAAGAAGTCGAGCGGCAGATCAAAAAACTTGAGAGAATGCATCCCGACGCTGCTGAGGCGGCGACTCTTCGCAATTATCTCGACGTGATGGTTGCGCTTCCATGGTCAAAATCTTCTGAAGAGAATCTGGACCTTAAACGTGCCCAGACAATTCTGGACGAAGACCACTATGGGCTCGAAAAAGTAAAAGAGCGCATCATCGAGACGCTCGCGGTCCGCAAATTGAAAGAGAAGGTCAAGGGGCAAATCCTCTGCCTTGTCGGACCGCCGGGAGTAGGGAAAACAAGTCTTGGGCGCTCAATTGCCCGCGCTCTCAACCGCAAATTCCAGCGGCTTAGTCTGGGTGGTCTGCATGATGAGGCGGAGATTCGAGGTCACCGTCGAACGTATATAGGAGCGATGCCCGGGCGAATTATTCAATCAATTCAGCAAGCCGGAACGAATAATCCGCTCATCATGCTCGACGAAATAGACAAGGTAGGTGCTGATTTCAGAGGCGACCCATCTTCCGCTCTGCTTGAGGTCCTTGATCCGGAACAGAACTTTTCATTTCGCGATAACTATCTCGGCGTACCTTTTGATTTATCGAATGTGATGTTTATGACGACCGCCAACATGCTGGACACCGTCCATCCAGCTCTGAAAGATCGCATGGAGGTGATTCGGCTTGCCGGTTACACCGAGGAAGAGAAGGTTGAAATCGCGCGTCGCCATATCATTCCAAAGCAAATGGAAGCGCATGGAATAACGCTGCGCAATCTGACTATTAGCCGTTCTGCGCTTAAGGGGATTATTCTTCAATATACACACGAAGCCGGTTTGAGACAGTTCGAGCGAGAGATTGCAGGCATCTGCCGAAAGGTTGCGCGACGTGTCGCCGACGGCAGCGACGCTCTGGTACGGGTGACTATTAACAACCTTCATGAATTTCTCGGGGTCCCTCATGTTTATCCGGATGAGGTTCTCAAGAAAGATCAGGTTGGCGTGGCGACAGGACTGGCGTGGACCCCGGCAGGGGGAGACGTACTCTTTATTGAGGCCTTGCTTACTGCAGGCAAGGGTTCCCTGATGCTGACCGGTCAATTGGGCGAGGTTATGAAGGAATCAGCTCAGGCTGCGCTTTCCTGGGCGAAGGCGAGAGCGGGGGAGCTGGAGATCGATCCGGAAAAGTTTGGCAGGTTCGACATTCACGTACACGTGCCGGAGGGCTCGATACCGAAAGACGGGCCATCGGCTGGAGTTACGCTTGCAGCTGCGATGGTTTCAGCGTTATCCGGGAAGGCAATCAAGCGATCGGTTGCGATGACTGGCGAGATTACGCTTCGCGGAAACGTTTTGCCCGTAGGCGGAATCAAGGAAAAAGTCCTTGCGGCAAGACGTGCGCGAGTGTCGACAATCGTTTTGCCTCAGCAAAACCGTCGAGATCTGGAAGAGGTTCCCAAGGAGTTGCAAAAAGAGATCAGGTTTGTGTTCGTGGATTCGGTCCGGCAGGCTCTGAAGTCGGCGCTCCTACAGTGAGCGTCTGATCAGCATTTGTGCCGAGCGCTACCTAACTGAGCCCATTTGTTTCAAAATTGTTGCGGGCCAGCATTGCATTGACTCCGCTTGACTTAGCGTGTTATAAGAAATCCACCCTAGTAGGATCGTGGACTGAGACTGCAACTCGAGGCCCTCGGTGATCGAGCAAAATACAGATCATCTGAGTTGCATCAATCCGGACCGAACTCTTAGAACAGGAAGGTAAGACTCACAGTATGAGGCTAGCAAGAGAGGCGAGTCGTGTTGTAAGTGTGCTGCTCCTTTCATTACTGCTAATCGGAACGGTGGGACCAGTTAAGGCTCTTGGTGAAACGAACCAACAAGCCTCACCCGTGAGTCCACAGTCAACACCGCAAGCCTCGCCTGTAAGTACACAGTCGGCGACACAAGCAATAAGTAAACAGTCAACACCGCAAGCTTCGCCTGTAAGTACACAGTCAGCAGCACCGCAAGCCACGCCTGTAAGCACACAGTCAGCAACACAGCAAGCTTCGCCTGTAAGTCCATCGTCAAACCACCAGGCCTCAGTAGTAAGCACTCAGTCAGTAATCGATCGCGCAGAGGAAAACCTTCGTCGCGGTGAAGAAGCTCTATCAAAGGGTTTGCCGGACATCGCGCGAAAGATGTTCGATACCGCTCTCGACACTGTCCTGCAGTCAGGGATTGACCTGAAGAGCGACGCAAAGCTTGCCACGTACTATCGCGGCCTTCTCGACAGAATCCACAAACACGAAGCGCAGCCCGGTGATCTTCACGAAGCTCAAGACCGACCAGAAGTAGCCGAGCCGTCGGTACTCGACGAAGTATCGGAAATCAAAGACGCCGAGCTAGCGATGGTTACGCCGGACGGAATAAAGATTTTCGGCCGATATGATTTCGAATTCTCGGTAGCACCTCCGGTTTTTCAATTCATAAACTTTTTCGTAGCAGGCCGAGGCCACTCCACGATGGAGGTTGGGCTTCAACGTTCGGGCCGCTATCGACAAATGGTTGAAAAGATTTTTAAGGAAGAGCGCGTTCCGTTGGATCTGATGTGGCTGGCTCAAGCCGAGTCAGTGTGGAAGCCCAATGCTCTTTCGCGTGCTGCTGCCAAAGGAATCTGGCAGTTTATACCATCGACTGGGACCCGATACGGGCTTGCTCAAACTACCTGGATAGATGATCGGTCACATGCAGAGAAATCGACTCGCGCGGCGGCAAGATATCTGCGCTGGCTGCACGATCACTTTGCCGGAGACTGGTTGCTGGCAATGGCCGCTTACAACTCAGGCGAGAACAGGGTCGACAGCGCAATCTCCAAGTGTGGTTACGCTGATTTCTGGGAACTGTACAAGCGCGGTCTGCTTCCGCAGGAAACACGGAATTATGTACCTTGCATTCTGTCGATCATCATTATCAGCAAGAACCAGAAGCGATATGGTTTCAACATTACGCCGGATCTTCCGCTGTTGTACGATACATTTGACGTCCCATCGCAGACCGATCTAAAAGTTGTCGCCGATTTGATAAACGTTCCCTACGAGACAATCCAGGACCTGAATGCCGAGCTGAGACGCGGCACTTCTCCCTCAGGCGAAAAGTACACGATCAAAATCCCGAAAGGGATGAAAAAACAATTCGAAGTCGCTTACGCAGAATTGCCTGAGGCTCAGCGAGTTCGCAAGATCACGGTTCCCGCAGAAGACCTGCCAGATCGCTATCGCGGCAGTTATCGAGTACAGCTTGCTTCTTATCAGGTACGCAGAGGGGACACGCTTGCATCAGTAGCTCGTCGTTCTGGCGTTTCGGTTCAGGAGCTTGCACGCTTGAATCGCATCTCTACGCGAGGCGAGCTACGAAGGGGTCAAACGGTCAAGATACCGCAGCAAGTGCGCGCTTCCCGCGGCGGTCGAAGCAGAGTAGGTCGCTATCGAACCGTACAAGTTGTGCGGTCGGGCCAGCGCAAAGCCTCGTCGAGAAGCCAATCCTCGCGCGGTCGAAGACGATAAGATCCACCCACCATCTCTAAACAACCCCTAAGCGAACAGCATGGCGCATGCTCGATTAGCTACTTGTTTGCGCGCAGGTAATGGTCGGTGCCGTCAATCCAGTCGACGCGGATCGGCGAGAACACATCCATCTCATCGCAGTCTTCAATAGCTTCAGCGCTGTGATAAACAAAAGCAGGGATCAACAGGGTCTCACCGGCTCTGACGATTATTTCTTTTCCGTCTATTTGAAATTTCAACGCGCCGGTGAACACAGTCGTCAGTTGCTCGCTTTCGTGGTTGTGCTTCGGAACAACACAACCCTTTTTCAGAAATATCCTAGCCATGGTCATCTGATCGCCGGAAATAAAGCGCCGACTGAACAACTCGTGAAGGTGCTCTTCGGGCATTTCATCCCATTTGTATAGCTTCACAACGCCCTCCGTTATTTTGCCTTCCATCAGACTATTTCAGCGCAAGTGAATCAAAGCTGTGATGTGCTCTTTCTGACGTGTAACTCTTAACCATCTCACCGAACAGAGAATGAGTTCGCCTGTCTTCGGTAAGCTCAGGATGAAAAGTAGCCGCTAATATGTTTCGCTCACGAACCAGCACCGGCTCCCCGTTCAATCGCGCAAGCACCTCCACATCGGGTCCAACGGCTTTTATTCGCGGAGCTCTGATGAACACAGCCTCGAAGGTACCGAGTTCCGACGCGGCTTCGGTATTGCCGACAAAGCTGTCAACCTGTCTACCGTAACCGTTTCGCTCGATCACCATATCGATCAACCCCAGCGAAGGCTGTGTCGGATTATACACCTCGCGGGCTAGCAGGATAGCTCCCGCGCAGGTTCCAAATATTGGTTTTCCGGCGTCGGCAAAACCGATGATCGATTTGCTGAAACTCTCGTTCTCGATGAATTTCAGCATGGTTGTGCTCTCGCCTCCGGGCAATATGAGTCCATCAAGCGCCGTCAGGTCATTGATCGATCGGATCTCAACTGGATCCTCACCGATACGTCGAAGTGCTCTTATATGCGCTGCAAAATCACCCTGGATTGCGAGTACTCCAATCATTAGCTGAACCCAAAATTTTACTGCCTGGCGAATTCGATTCGCATCACTAATTGTACTTCCGATGCCCGAGCCCCTTAATTTGTCTTGTTCATGTATGTCGATCACCATCCTCGGGTTTGAAGGAGTTCGCTCTCGGGCATCTTCGAGACATCCAACCCTCGCATTGCCTCTTCAAGTTCTTCGCTGACCTGCAGGACTGTCTTTGGATCACCATAGTGCGTTGTAGCCTTTACAATTGCGCTCGCCCTCGCCGCCGGATCTGATGATTTGAAGATTCCTGACCCAACGAATACTGACTCAGCCCCCAACTGCATGCAGAGAGCGGCATCGGCAGGTGTGGCGATTCCCCCAGCAGCAAAGTTTGGGACCGGGAGACGGCCTTCCTGCGCCACTAAGCGAACTAACTCATAAGGAGCGCCAAGTTTCTTGGCCTCGTTCATCAACTCTTCAGAACCAAGAATTCCCAGTCGTTTGATTTCGTGGGAGATTCGTCGAAGATGACGGACCGCTTCAACAATATTTCCTGAACCGGCTTCTCCTTTTGTGCGAATCATCGCCGCACCCTCTCCAATCCTGCGCAATGCTTCACCGAGATCGCGAGCTCCGCAGACAAACGGAACTTTGAATTGATGTTTATCAACGTGGTGTTCTTCATCGGCAGGCGTAAGAACTTCGCTTTCGTCAATGAAGTCGACTCCGAGTGCTTCGAGCAATTGAGCCTCGACGAAGTGCCCGATACGAACTTTGGCCATTACCGGGATCGTAACTGCATCCATAATCTCGCGGATCTTCCTCGGTGAGGCCATGCGTGCCACGCCGCCTTCTGCTCGAATGTCGGCGGGCACTCTTTCCAGCGCCATCACTGCGACAGCCCCGGCTTCTTGTGAAATTCGCGCTTGCTCGGCGTTGGTCACATCCATGATTACTCCGCCCTTGAGCATTTCGGCCAAACCGGTTTTTAAACGAATCAGATTTTCAGTCATTGTTGTTCCTCCTGCAAAGAACAAAAGCTAAACCGCAGAGGCCACTCAGCAGCGCAAGGGAATAGTCTCAGCGCCCTCCGCGGGAATCGTTCTCAATCATTCGACAAAAATCTCGCCGCGGCCTGCGATGACCACGGACCCGCCCACACGGACCTCTGTAACATCGTTGCTGTCGATATTCACGTCCACATCGATGTACAGCTGGCTGGGTCTCTTCATTTCGTAACCCTGCTCACTAATGATCCTCGTGGTTGCTGTGGGCTGCACAACCTTGTGCCGCACAAGATAAAATCCAAAGCATCCATTCGCGGATCCCGTAGCCGCATCTTCGGACACACCCGCCGCAGGCGCGAATACACGACAATGGACGGTATTAGTCGGTAATAACGTTTCGCGTGTGAATGCAAGCACTGTTGAAGCCCTTACCTCATTGCTGATTTGCGACAATCTATTGGAATCGATTTTTATGTTCTCGATGGCCGAGAGACTAGCGACTGGCACGATCAGCGCCGCGATGCCATTGAAGATCGTTTCCACCGGCAAATTGGTTTGCCGGATAATCGATGTGTCCAATGACAACGCCTTGGCGACCGCGTCGACGTCTGAATACTGGCCGCGAACAACGGGCAAGGGTTGAGTCATTGTTGAACGACCCATCTTGCCAGCTTCTGTTTTCACTTCGATGCGAATCGGGCCAACGCCGGCTTCAAGCGTGACCGTCGTAAATGATTTTCCCCATTCCTTCAATTTTTCGGACACAATCACATATGCTGACCCCACTATTGGATGCCCGGCGAATGGAAGCTCGTGGGCTGGTGTAAAAATTCTGATGCGGAAATCGCCTTCACCTTCAGGTGGAAGCAAGAAGGTTGTTTCTGAGTAGTTCATTTCGCGAGCGATGTCCTGCATTATCCCGGAATCCAGGCCAGAACCGTCCAGGAATACCGCCAGTTGATTTCCGCCGAAACGAAGATCCGTGAAAACATCTGCTATGACAAATCGTTTGCTGATCATATAAGCCTCCTCTTAACGACATTGGCGAGTCGCTGAATGCCCTCGTCGATCATTTCCGGCTTCTGATTCGAGAAATTGAGTCGCATGAAGTTAGATCTTGTTTCGCGAGCGAAGAAAGAGGTTCCTGGCACGAAAGCGACACGTTCGGCTATCGCGTCTGCGAATAAATCATCCGCGCTTAGGTGCTCAGGAAGTTCAACCCATAAGAAAAGGCCACCATCAGGCCGGGTCCATTTGATTCCGGAAGGGAAGTATCGTTCGAGGGCGGACAACATTTGACTGCAGCGCTCACCATAGACTTTACACAAATCGGCAACGTGCCCGTCGTAATCGAATGACTCCAGCATTCGCGCCGCAACCCGCTGCTCGAGTGTATTGGTATGGAGATCAGCTGCCTGCTTGGCAACTACGACTGCCTGAAAGATTTCATCTGAAGCGAACAGCCATCCGAGGCGAATTCCGGGACTGAGCGTCTTAGAGAAAGTGCTGACGTGTACCACCAATCCGTCTTCGTCCAGAGCCGCAAGCGGCTGTGAACGCTCTCCCCCATATCGAAGCTCGCTGTAGGGGTTGTCTTCGAGGATTGGAATACGATAGCGCGCCGAAAGCTCGACTAGCTTGTGTCTGCGTTCACCGGCAAGCGTGGTGCCCTTTGGATTGCCAAACTCCGACACGATATAGATCAGCTTCGGATTGGATTGCTTCAAGGCATTCTCCAAAAGATCGACCCGCATTCCCGCGTCGTCGCTCTCGATTGGAATTACGCTTGCCTCATAACCGCTGAAGGCTTGAAGTGCAGCGAGATAGCACGGGTTCTCGACTACTAGCGAGTCACCGGCGTCCAGAAAGACCTTACCTACGAGATCGATTCCCTGTTGTGATCCGCTGGTGATCAAGACCTGCTCGGCGCTTACCGCGATACCTCGGCGCTGCATTCGTGCTGCGATCCATTCGCGTAGCGGACGCCATCCTTCCGAAGTGCTGTACTGAAGAGCCGCCGGTCCATCATCGAGCAATACATTCGCATGCGCTTCAGCAATGGCAGCGACCGGAAACAGTTCCGGAGCAGGCAAACCCCCGGCAAACGAGATTATCTCCGGATGCTCGGTAACCTTTAGCAACTCGCGAATCGCTGACACCGGCATCCTGGCGATGCGGTGTGCAAAACGATAATTACTTTGCTCGTTCAATGGCGGGTGAAGGGGGTTCGGGGACTGACATTCAACGGATCTTTGTTGCGTCGACATCTTAATCCTCCCGTGCTAGTTCGACTTTGATTTACTTTTCTTGTGTTTACGATTAGCGGCGTTTTGTCTATGCGTTGGGACCGGCTGGATCGTTTCGGATGGTGTGATGTGCGAGCCTTCCTTTATCGAGGAGGTCACCACCGTAGTTAATGTGCGAGTCACCCCGGGAATATGGCGCAATAGATCTGATATCAATCGGTCAAGGGTTTGTGTGTCTTCGGTGACAACCTTGAGCAGGTAAGAGTCTGGACCCGTTATGCGATGGCATTCGAGGACGTCTGGAATAGAAAGGATTCTTTTACCAAATCCCTCATTGTAGCGTGGGTGTTCGATTCGCACTCCGATAAATGCAATGATGTCTTTGCCTAGTTTCTTTCCGTCGACTCGGGCAGAATATGCGGTGATGACGCCTTCCTGTTCAAGCTTGCGCATCCGTTCAGCTACCGCGGGCTGCGAGAGCCCGACCTCAGCCGCCATCTCGAGCTGGGTCATTCGCGCGTCCTGCTGCAACAAGTCGAGTAGCTTATAATCTATTGGGTCAAGCGTCGTCATACTTTGAAAATTAAGGTCATGTTACCTCGATGCCTATAATATCTCTGCGTGCCGTAATAGGTCAACTGGAAACTATGAAGTTGGAAAAGCCCGGCCTTGGGGTTGATATTAATCGATGGAGCCATCAATCTCGGAGCATCCTAAAAACCTCGGGGGGCGCGTCGTGGCTACGTGGAAACTGACTCTCGAATACGATGGCACGAGATATTTCGGCTGGCAGGAACAAAAGGGTTCGCGCACTGTTGCAGGTGAACTTCGGACCGCAGCGGAAAGACTGTTTGCAAAGCCAGTAGACATCGTTGGCGCGGGTCGCACCGATGCTGGTGTTCATGCCCTTGGGCAGATTGCGCGGCTGCGCACCGACGTAAGAATTAAACGACTCGATTTGCTTCACGAGCTGAATGACAGGTTGCCGCCGGATATTAATGTTCTGAGGGTTGAACAGGTACAAACTGAATTCGATCCTCGGCGCGATGCCCTGGCCCGCGTTTATCTCTATCAAATTGCGCAACGCCGTAGCGCATTCGCAAAACGCTTCGTTTGGTGGGTGAAGGATACGCTGGACAACGAGGCGATGCTCGATGCCGCACATGTGCTCTTAGGCCGCCAAGACTTCGCACGGTTTTGCGACAAGCGCGTCGGGGAGGTGTCCACGATCGTGGTTGTCAGAGATGTACAGCTTGTGCCGTGTGAAGACCTTTTGCTTTTTAGAATCACCGCGTCTCACTATCTCTGGAAAATGGTTCGCAGAATCGTAGGAGCGCTGGTCGAGGTGGGAAGAGGCTCGCTAAGCAAGGCTGAATTCGCCAGCCTTCTGGATCCCGGATCCGGAACCAAGCGTCGGTTCGATGTCGCCGCACATACTGCGCCTCCTTCCGGATTGTTCCTTGTAAGGGTTGCGTATGACGACTCGGAACAAAACGGCGAATTGGTCCCGGCTTTTCCTGTATCCAGTTTGTAAGGAGGATTCGTGCTCGCCTGGAGATGTCGTAGTCCTCGACTCTTTGAGTGAACCACCAGATTCCTGGCGCCATGAAAACCTGCCCACGATTGAATACACCAGGCACGGAATTCCAATCGATAAAAACGCTCCAATCGAGCGCCAAGGTCGATCCCCGTTCACAATACCCGCCAAAGTGATCGTATTTGACAGATGGATAAGGTCATCCAGTAAATAGGCAACGTAAGCGAGGAATACAATAGTGGTGACGCCGCGTAGCGCCCACCAAAATCTGGTTGTATTGTAAAGTCCTACCGTCAGCAGCAACGCTACCATGTCCATGACGATGACCAGAATTGCACTTGTGATGTTCCAATCGACGGTAGTAAGCGTCGTTGCAATGGCAAACAGGATCAAGAATGGGGCGAGTGACCAAAAGATGAATCGACTTCCGCTAAATAACGCTTTTCCAAAGCGGCTCATAGTTAATCAGCCACATTTGATGGTAGCTCCGTCTTCGGTGTACTGGAACTGTTTTTTGTCTGGCGACTCCTAATGTATTCGACCACCATAGGCAACACCGAAATGAAAAGAATCGCGAGTATCACGAGGGAGAAGTTCTTCCTGACAATCTCGAGATTGCCGAAGTAGTAGCCGGAGAAAACACATATCGCGACCCACGCAATCCCACCCACAACGTTGTAGGTAATAAAACGCCAGTAGCTCATGCGTCCGATGCCGGCGACAAATGGCGCAAAGGTCCTAACGATGGGCACAAAGCGCGCCAGGACAATAGTCTTCCCGCCGTATTTCTCGTAAAACGCGTGTGTTCGATCTAAGTGTTTCTTATTAAGGAAGCGTACGTTCTCGCGATGGAAGACCTTTGGGCCAATCCAGTACCCTACCCAGTAGTTGATCGTGTCACCCGCGATAGCAGCAATCGAGAGCAACACGAACACCCACAAAACGTTGAGCGAACCAAGTGCTGCAAACGTTCCGGCTGCGAACAGCAGGGAATCGCCGGGCAGGATAGGCGTTACTACTAAACCGGTTTCACAGAACACAATCAGAAACAGGATTAGATAGGTCCAGCCTCCGTATTGACTGATTACGTCGTTAAGGTGCTTGTCAAGATGCAGAAAGAGATCTATTAATCGGCTAATGAATTCCATGTGTGTGATAGGGAAGAGTTCTCAGTTGGGCCATCCGTGGCGGCCGATCAGTTTTACGAACTGACACAGCCCGTGATTCTCGCGGGTAAATCCATTTTCTGTTTTTATTATGCGCACCAAAACCTGCTTTTCTGCATCGCCAATCGGGATAACCAGCCTGCCGCCGAAACTCAATTGATTAATGAGAGGCTCGGGAACGTCCGGACTTCCAGCCGCAACAAGAACTCCGTCATAGGGGGCGTGATCGCTCCAGCCGATAGTGCCATCGAACCACTTAACTGTTGCGTTGTAGCAGCCGAGCTTTCGGATGTTTCTTTGTGCCATGCGCGCCAACTCGCTGAGCCGTTCAATGGCAAACACGCGCCCAGCGACTGCTGATAGCACCGCAGTCTGGTAACCCGAGCCTGCTCCGATTTCGAGTACTGTTGAATCCTTGTCTACCTCAAGAAGCTCGGTCATCCGCGCAACCATATACGGCTGAGAAATGGTCTGCATGTCGCCAATGGGAAGGGCATGATCACCGTAAGCTTTTGCTGCCAGCGCATCGGGAACAAAAAAATGCCGAGGTATTTCGGACATCGCTTTCAAGACGCGCGAATCATAAATTCCGCGAGAACGGAGCAGATCCACCATTTTGGTTCGCTGCGATTGATACAGCTCTGCGCCTGGAGCTTGTTGCGCGGTGTCGTAATTCATTTGGATTGCGCTTCCAAAACGGTGTTCCAGTCCCGTCTCCTGAAATCCTCAAGGGCACCGTAGTCCGTCATATCCGTGCGCAGGGGTGTAATGGACACCAATCCATGGCCCAGCGCGGCGTAATCCGTTCCAGCTTCTTCGTTCCAAGCCAGCGACTCTTCGCCAATCCAGTAGTACTTTCGCTGTCGAGGATCGGTGCCTTCGATAATGTTTGGTCTTATGTTTTTGGTTCCCTGACGAGTAATTCGCACACCACGAATTGGTCCGGGCGGTACATTGACATTGAGCAGGGTCCCTCGCGGCAACCCGTCGGTCAAAACGCGGCTAGCCAGCTGAACGGCGAATTCCGCAGACGGTCCAAAGTCAAAATTCGTGCGCTGAACCAGGCTCACTGCAATTCCGGGAAGACCGTAAATTGAAGCCTCAAGTGCGCCAGCGACTGTTCCTGAGTAGCTCACGTCTTCCCCGAGATTACCGCCCTTGTTTATGCCCGAGACCACTAATGAGGGAGGGTTATCCTTCAGGAGGTGGTTCATTGCGATGGTGACACAATCGGTCGGAGTGCCATCTACTGCGAAATGTTGATCGTCGATTCGTTCAATTCGAAGAGGACGGGTTAACGTGAGCGAATGTGAGGCGGCGCTCATTTCGTGGGCCGGAGCAACCACGAATACTCGCCCTAATGACTCGAGCGCTCGCGCGAGCGTTACGATTCCCGCCGAATGGATTCCGTCGTCGTTGGTGACAAGTATCTTGAGCATCGAATGAGTCGAAGATTAAACAGAGAGGGCCCACGGCGACGTTCTCGAGACTGGACCTCTATATCGGCGCCGCGTTTGGCGGGATTGTTACTTCGGAGGGTCTCGGTCTTAGGATTCGCCCTGGGCCTGGATTCTAATCGGGACGACTGGATTTGAACCAGCGACCTCTTCCACCCCAAGGAAGCGCGCTACCAGGCTGCGCCACGTCCCGTCCAACTAGAGGCTCACGTCTCTTGGCGTTCAACGTTCGATGCTAGCATCCGAGTTTAGACGTGTCAATAAATCCTCAAGATCCCTCTTTAGCTTGTGCACAACGCGTTGAACTTGAGTTGAGTTTGACGGAGCTGCTGATGCATTTTGCGCAGACGGAGGTTCGGGCTCCGCCTCCTCTTTTTCGATTTCTGCAGAGTCTTTAGGCTGTCTCGTCCGTCCGGACCCGCCTCTGATTTCGTCCAATAGCCTCTTTTTGGCGCCCGCGATGGTGAACTTTTCTTCGTAAAGCAGGTCGCGAATCCGGAAAACCATCTCAACATCCTTTCTACGATAGACACGTTGTCCGGCCCGATTTTTTTGCGGCGCGAGCATAGGAAACTCGGTCTCCCAATACCTGAGGACGTGCGGCTGTACCTTAATCAGGTCGCAAACCTCACCGATCCTGAAGAAGAGTTTTTCCGGGATTCTAGATTCGGATTCCATGGGCTTGGTTGCTGGGGTCGCTGTTGACACCCCAAACCGAGCGCATTCTAAGAGAACATGGCCGCTGTGTCAATGATTTGCCGCGTGTAAAACACATAGTTCTCACAGCGGTTTAGATGAGGATAGTGAAAGGATTGCTCAAAGGTTGAGTCTTAGTGCTACTTGGACATTCGCACGTACGGAGGCGTCTGGTTTAGTTAACGTGAAGAAAAACTTTAGGTCTTCGTTACACAGCTGCCGCTTCGGTCTGAGCGGGAGCGGCGGACGTTCGTTCGAATTCAATCGCAACTTTGAACAGGTCTTCAAACCACGTCGCTTTACGCTCCGCAGACCAAATCTCCAGCTCGCATTCGCCCAGGCTGGTCGCAATGAAAGTTACGACACCATCCGAGAGCACGCACTGGACGTCAGTTATCAACTGTTGATGCGACCGGTCGAGCCCATCGGCGATCTGTAGTATCGACGCCAGCCGCAGCATTTTCGTCCGCTGTCCGCGTTCCAACGCGTAGTAATCCTCATGTTCGCGGCGCGAGCGGGCGTCCGAAGTTTTTTTAGGCAGCGAGCCTCGGTGATATCGCACCATCGTGGCCATCAGTGCGATTTCCTCTCCCGTGAATCCCGGCATCTCAGAGTTCTTTATGAGATACAGACTGTGACGATGATGATTGTTATGTGCGATGTGATACCCGATATCGTGGAGGATCGCCGCATATTGCAGCAGCTTTCGATCTTGCCCGCCTAGCTGGTGCAGCTCTTTGGTGTCATCAAAAATCCGCGTTGCCAGCTTTGCAACATGATGCGAGTGGTCGATGTCGTAATCATATCGTCTTGCGACGGACAGCACCGAGCGAGAGCGAACATCAAGCGTAGAGTCATCAGTCACCGGGCGAGACAAGGTATCTTGCTCACTGGCAACTACAAGACCGGGCACACGCATAATCTGCGGCGCTTCATGTTTTTCGAGCCGACGTCGCAAATAATTGAGAATCAGGCCCTCCCGAAGCGACCAATCACAGCTGGTAATTTCAGTAGCGCCCAAGTCCGACAAGAACTGCTCCAACAATAGCCCGCCCGCAACAATGATATCGGCTCGCCCTTTCTCTATTCCCGGAATTCGACGCCGATCACGCAGTGGCATTCGCCCAAGTTTGCGATTAAGCCACTCGATCTGATTGAGCGACACTGTTTGGCTGAACGGCTCGTAGTCCAGTACATCATCGCTCCCGTAAGGCTCATTAGCCCGAACCACCGCATTCACCATATTCAACACGGTTCCGGATGACCCTATGACAAACTCGAAACCGATGGTCTTTATCTCTGTAGCAGCTCGCGTAAAGTCGGACCGAATGTTCGCTACAAGTCTGCTCCGCTGTTCGTCGGAAATGGGATCGGTGTTAACAAATTTTTCGGTGAGTCTCACTGCACCAAGCCTCAAAGAGAGCATCAAATCCGGTTCCCCGCCACTGGTGATGATAAATTCGGTTGAGCCACCTCCTATATCAATAATCAGTGCTCGCCGGCCGTTGAACTCCGTGACTTCTGAAACAGCCAAAGCGATCAGCCGTGCTTCTTCGACTCCTGGTAAGACTTGGACTTCTAGTCCCACCTCATCGCGTACTCTTTCGATGAATGCATCAGAATTGCGCGACTCTCGAACCGCGGAGGTTGCGGTGGTGATTATCGGGTTCGCACCGTTGTGTTCCGCCATTTTCTTGAAACGACGAAGCGTAACCAGGGCGCGTTCAATGGTTCTTTTCGACAGACGATGTTGGCGCAGTGTTCCCGCACCTAGCCGTACCATCTCCTTCTCGCGGTCAATTATCTCCGGTCGCTGACCTTCGACTGCACGTACGATAACCAGATGGATCGAATTCGATCCAATGTCGATAGCTGCGAGTTTCATGCGATAAGTGCCTTTAGCTTAGTATTTAACGTTAACAACCTGTAGTCTTACTTGCTTCCAAGTCTTGCCGTTGCTTGTCTGATACTGAAATCCAACCAACCGCGCTCATTGGTATTCTTACAGCGGCCGCGAAGTATCTCAAGCGCCTTCAACCGCGCCTGCAGCGCCTTTTTATTGTTCGGATCAGAAGCCAGGGCAATATCTGTGAGATGAAGAGCACCAACGACATCATCGGAATCTATGTGACCGGAGGCCAGTGTTGCTATCGCGTCAGGGCCACCGGCAAGCTTTACAACGTCAGGGTACACGGAGGAAACCGGCTTCTCATACATTGTGACCGGATTCAGGTCGAACCAACCGACATAACCTTCGTAAATTCCACGAATCGACCAGGTTAACTTGCCATAGCTTTCACCGACATCCAACGACGCCGGCAGTTTGATCTCTCGCATCAGCGTGTGGACATCCTTGCCCGCATTCATCCCTTTAACAACTTCGTCGTGAACGTACTGTATCGCGTCTCGATATCGGGTAACCCGCCGAACGATTTCATCGTTCCCTTTGATCGGCAAACCGTGACTGGGCAACACAACCTCCGGCTTCAATGCAAGAATAGCATTCAGCGAGTTGATGTAGTCGAGCGCCCATCGAGGCTCCGTTCCTCGGAGCGTATAAATGTTTGGAAAAGATTCGTAATAAACATCCCCGGTAAAAACCGCTTTATACTGTGGAACCCACACGAATAGGTGATCATACGTTTCACTTGGCGCTCGATAAATCTCGAACTTGACCCCGCCGAGTGTAAACTCATATTTCTCATCGAACAAAATTGTGGGCTCGAGCTTTGCCGCATAGTTCCCTGGCCAGGACTGATTGGTTCGGGCGCCCAAATTGCCTCCAAACTGAGCAGCATTTCGCGTCGCGTAGAACGCGCCCAGGCGCGTTTGATAGTGCATAAATTCCACGTGGTTTTTCTGCGCGATGATTTCTGTTCCTGACTCCTTCCACAAAGGCACGCCGCCCGTATGATCTCCATGTCCGTGCGTCAGGATAATGTATTTGATCGGGCCGCTCGTTGTCCCTGACAGGAGCTGTTTGTGCTTCTGAGCATGTGCGGGGATAGACGTATCGACGATCACATTGCCTTCGGAAGTTTTTACAAGGAATGTGTTGCCAAATCCCTGGACCATGCTTATAGCATCGTTGACGTTAATTACTTTGTCGCCAACCCTGGTCAGATCTGCGGGATTCTGAGCCATCCCCTGTTGAGCGTGCGTTGAACCCGTGGTCACAAAGAGAATAGGGAACACAACGGACAGACACCGAAGTATTAGTCTCATAACAACTCCGAAAGACCTGGTTCTAGCTTGGGGCGAGGTGACTCTTTATCGCACGATAATGGTTATGTCAATGAGTGGGACTCCAAATCAGAAAATTGATGAGACTGACTTTGAATCTCACTGTACTAAAGTCTGGCCGAGAAGGTCGGTTGGATGTATAACGGGCTATGCAGGAAGCAAACGCTGACAGCGTTTTGGAATGCCATTCAAATTGGAGTATGCGATGGCTGAGATAAAGGGGATTCTCCTCAATGCGTGGTCGAAATTCCTTAAGGACAAGTATGGCGAGGAAGCAGTCGCCAAGGCCGCTGCATGTCTGAGCCCGGAAGAGCGGAGATTGGTCCCGGCGATGTTTCTGGACGCCAGCTGGTACCCATTTGATTCCCTTCATGCGTTGAGAAAACTCACTAAGCCGCTGGTTACCCGCACAGACGGAGACATCACTGTCGAAATCGGACGGTCTATGGCTCAACACGCCTTTACAGGGCCATACAAAGCTTTGCTGGCGCACGATCCCATTAAGCAGATCCAAAAGTTCACATCGATTGGGGAATTCTTCTTTCGTGAAGCGCGGAGGCTCGAAACAGAGATCACAGGACCTGCGTCATGTCTGGTGCGTTATCGATATCAGGCGGGAGCCAAGCCTACGAAAGCAATATGCATAAGCATGGGTGGTTTTTGGAGCCGTTCAATTGAACTTTCGGGAGCCTCCAGGGTGAAAACCGCCCATCCTAGGTGTTTTGCGGCAGGCGCCGATTGCTGTGAGTTCGTCTTTGAGTGGAGTCCCTCATCTCAATGAGTTATGCGATGGTCGCCAGGCGCACCAACGATCATTCTGTGCATGAATCAGTCGGCTTGGATCTCATCAAGGTGAAACAGATCGTGCACCACTCTTACTGCCAGCTCTGAGTCTTTCTCGCTCACAACACAGCTTATTCGGATATCCGAGGTCGATATCATCTTGATGTTGATACTTGCCCTGCCTAGCGCTGAGAACATTTGAGCGGCCACATCCGGCTGATCCATCAGCCCCGCACCAACAACACTCACTTTTGCAACGTCTTGATCCGTAAGAACGCCTTCTGCTCCTGTTTGCTTCGCCGCCTGCTCCAATGCGAGTTGAGCAACGGCCAGGTCGCTTCGCTTTACCGTAAATGTGATGTCATTGACCGAGCGGTCTTCGTGAAAGGCCTGAATAATCATGTCCGCGTTCACTCGACGCTCGGCGAGCGCCGCGAATATTTCGCCAGCGATGCCCGGGCGGTCGGGCACTTTTAGAATCGCCAGCCTTGCCTGATCTCGATCGATCGTCACGCCGCTTACCGGGCGGTAAATCTCCATCTCGTCTACTCCTCTTAAAACGGTGCCATTGTGTTGCGGGTCGAATGTGTTTCTAACTCGTAACGTGATTCTGTGTTTGCGCGCGAGCTCTACAGCACGAGGGTGTAGGACCTGCGCGCCGACGCGTGCCATCTCCAGCATTTCTTCGTATGAAATTTGTTCAAGCAGCCTGGCAGTGGGAACGATGTTCGGGTCTGCTGTGTAAACTCCGTTCACGTCCGTAAAAATGTCACATGTTGATGCGTTGAGAGCTGCTGCGAGCGCAACCGCCGTTGTGTCCGATCCTCCACGACCGAGGGTCGTCGTGTCGCCCTCCGCGGTGGTGCCCTGGAAACCGGCGGCCACGACGACGAAACCATCTTTGAGATGCCGCCGAATTCGGTCGGTGTTGATGTCTACTATTCTTGCGGCAGTGTGAACGCTTTCGGTCGTGATTCCGAGCTGCGCTCCGGTGAGCGACACAGCCCGAATTTTCAATTCGTTCAGGGCAATTGATACAAGTGCCGCCGAAATTTGTTCGCCGGTGGCGAGGAGTGCGTCGAGTTCGCGGCGTTCAGGCGCAGCACTCGCTTGATGGGCAAGCTTCACCAGATAGTCGGTCGTGTCGCCCATGGCAGAGATAACCGCGACAACCGGCTCCTGCTGAGCCGCCCGAGCGATTATGCTTGCGACATTTTGAATACGCGCGAGCGACTTAACGGATGTTCCACCGAATTTTTGAACGAACATAAAAGAACGTGAAACGTTCAGCGTTTAGAGTTCAACGTTCAGCGTTAAGGTTCAGCTTCTAGCTTTATCTTCTGCGTAATCTCCGACATCTGCGGATGAGGAAGGCCCTGTCATGTTTTAGGTTCGTCGTAAGCTGGCTTATCGCAGATTACACAAGTACTCAAAAGTAAAGTCATATTTCAACACCGAGCGTTGAACATTGAAGTCTGAACGCTATTTACCAAACACCCTCAAAGCAATCCCAATCTGTTTAGTCGATGGTTGCGCTTCTATCTCTCTTAATGCACGAGCTACGTTTCTCTCGTTGGCTCGATGTGTAAGCAAGATGATCGTTGCCGGAGCCGCCTGCGGGACTCCGCGCTGCAAAAGGCTGTGCAGGCTAACCTGGTTTCCGCCGAGTGCGTGCCCAATGTTTCCGATCACGCCTGGAGTATCTTCCGTCTCCAGCCGAATGTAGAAAGCGCTTTCATTATCTTCAATAGGACAAAGCGGAACAGCCTCCGAATCGATAGTGGGCTGAAAGTATGGCGCGAAATCAGGTAACCTTAACGCACTTGCGAGATTGATCAGGTCGCCGACAACCGCGCTGGCCGTAGGCATCTGCCCCGCGCCGGGACCTAGTAACATAACTTCTCCAACCGCGCTACCGCTTATGAAGATGGCGTTGCTTGCTCCTTCGACCGACGCAAGCGGGTGATGAATCGGAATCAGCATCGGGTGGGCCCGAACATCAAGGCACCGTTCGCCTCGGCGGGCGAGCCCGATCATTTTGATTCGATAACCAAACTCCTTCGCCATTGAGATGTCGATATCCGAGATTCGCGAGATCCCCTGCCGGTAAACGACGTTCGCGTCGACGAATCGTCCGAACGCAAGCGAGGCTAAGATGGTGATCTTGTAAGCTACATCGAATCCTTCAACATCGTTCGTAGGATCGGCTTCAGCGAAACCGAGTTCCTGGGCGGCCTTCAACGCGTCATTGAATGGCTGTCCCTGCTGCTCCATCGAAGTCAAAATATAGTTGGTAGTGCCGTTCAGAATTCCGGCGACGCCGGAAATCTCGTTGGCCTGGAGCCCTCGCTGGATGGTCGAGATCAGTGGGATACCGCCGCCTACCGCTGCCTCGAACAACACCGTCACATTCCTGCGATGAGCGAGTTGAAAGATCTCCGATCCATGTCTGGCGATCATTTCTTTGTTGGCGGTGACTATGTGCTTGCCGTTGGTGATCGCGCGGGTAATTGATTCGTAGATGTGTTCGAGGCCTCCGGCTACCTCAACCACGATCTCTACTTCCGGGTCGTTGACCGGGTCATTCGGGTCATCGGTTACGCGAATGCCAGAGAGGTCGACCGAGCGAGGCTTGAATTTGTCTCGAACTGCAACCCACTTAACCCTAAATCTGGGGTCATTTGATAAAAGCCTCACTACTCCGGTTCCGACTGTGCCTAGCCCTAGTATTCCAACTGTTATCCGTGCCATATCTAGTGCTCCGTAAAGTAAGCGAGAGTATCCGACATAAGCCGCATGTTCGCAACTTTGACTTAGCTGAGGGTGCACGCCTAGAATGGGTTCGCACTTATCCAGATATGCGAATAAACAGGGTCTACACGAGAACGGGTGACAACGGCCAAACTTCGCTTGTAGGCGGCGCTCGAGTCAGCAAATCCAGCCTGCGCGTTGATGCTTATGGAGAAGTGGACGAATTGAATAGCGTCATCGGCGTTGCGCGAGCACGATCGCAAGATCCTCAAATCGACGAGGTGCTCAGTCTGATCCAAAACGACTTGTTTACTCTTGGTGCTGACCTCGCGAGTACTTCAGACATCGCCGTACCGCGTATCGAGGAATCGTTTGTTACCAGGCTGGAGCAATTCTCCGATCAGTTTCTATCTGAACTTGAACCGCTGAAGGAATTTATTTTACCTGGTGGAACTGACGCAGGGGCGGTTCTCCATCTTGCGCGGACAGTGGCAAGACGCGCTGAGAGACGAGCGGTTGCATTGTCCGAAGCTGAGGAACTTAACCCGGAGTCTATTGTCTACCTGAATCGCTTGTCAGATCTCCTGTTTATCCTCGCGCGAACGATAAACCATCGAAGCGGCATCCGGGAAAAAATGACCGATTTCAGCAAACGCGGGAAGTGATCTTGAGCTGACTCTAGTTAAGAGCTCAGAGACGAGATCTACAATGGCAAGGAAATACTAGTGAGTTGGTTCAAGAAGAAAGATCGGCCGCGACGGCCCGACGATAGCGAAGAGCGCACTGTGCGCACGGAAGGCCTGTTCGTAAAGTGCCAGGGTTGTGAGGAGATGCTGCTCAAGCGGGAGATTGAGGAGAACCTCAACGTTTGCCCGAAGTGTAGTCATCATCACCGGATCGGCGCATTAGAGCGACTGGAAATGACGCTGGATGACGGCTACTGGGTCGAAATGGATTCCGGACTAACTTCCAGCGATCCGCTGAATTTTGTCGATACGAAAAGCTACCGAATCCGGCTTCGCCAGATGCAGGAAGGTACAAAGCTCCTCGATGCGCTAATCACAGCACAAGGAAAACTGGGCGGACATCCGGTAGTTGTGTGCGCGATGGAACTGGCGTTTATTGGCGGGTCGATGGGAACGGTCGTAGGAGAAAAGATAACACGCGCGATCGAGCTGGCCATCAAATCCGGGGCTGCGCTGGTGATATTTTCCGCCTCCGGCGGAGCCAGAATGCAGGAGGGCGCAATTTCACTGATGCAAATGGCGAAGATCTCGTCTGCTCTCGCGCGGCTCGACGAAGCAGGCTTGCCCTTCATTTCGGTTCTAACTGACCCGACGACTGGCGGAGTGACCGCAAGTTTCGCGATGCTTGGGGATCTGAACATCGCCGAGCCCGGGGCACAGATAGGCTTTGCCGGCCCGAGAGTGATCGAACAAACAATCAGACAAAAGCTTCCTGAGGGATTCCAGCGCGCTGAATTCCTGCTCGAACACGGAATGTTGGATGCCGTCGTGGAAAGGAAGGACCTCAAAGAGTTCATTGTTCAGTCAATCGACTTTATGAGTCAAAATGGAAAACCGCAGTAGAAATCTGATCGCGCCTGGATGCTCATAGTGATAGGGACGGCCACGAAACATTCCTGTGCCGCAAGCAAGTTGAGCCGAACTAAGCTATTCCCCGTATAATTCAGCTGAGAATCGTATCCTTTTGCTGGCGTCTTCATGCGAGGCTTTAGGGACATCGAATGGATTTTGCGACATCACTAAAGTATTTGTACTCGTTGGGGCACGAAGTACTTGCGGCCAAGTTTGGCTTGGAAAATATTAACGTGCTGCTGGAAATGCTTGGGCATCCCCAACTCGCATTCAAATCGATTCTTGTTGCTGGAACTAACGGCAAAGGTTCTGTAGCGGCAATGATCGATTCAATCGCTCGGACCGCCGGATACAAATCCGCGTTGTTCACATCACCTCACCTTCTGCGAATACAGGAGCGCATTAAAGTTTCGGGACGGGAGATATCTGAAGAAGCTTTTGCCAAATGGGCTTCTACCGTGCGCGAGGCGGTCGAATCGCTGGTTTCTACCGGGCGTCTTGCAGCGCCTCCAACTTTTTTCGAGCAGGTAGCAGCAATTGCGCTCTGCTATTTTCGCAGCTGCGAGCCGGAGCTTGCGGTGCTTGAGGTTGGCCTGGGCGGGCGCCTGGATGCCACGAATGCAGTGGACAGGATTATCTCGGTTGTTACTTCAATAGAGCTCGATCATCAGAACATTTTGGGCAACACCATCGAAGAAATTGCCGCCGAGAAGGCCGCAATAATCGTAAAAGATGCGAGAGCCGTGATAGGGCGTCAGAATCATCGGGCAGCCACTGAAGTGTTGATGAATCGATGCCTTGAAACGGGCGTGCTTCCGGTGTTTACGAATGAGCCGACAGCCATTGAAGCAACAGGTCTTGGTTCGGTGATGTTTAACTATGAGTCTGCTCACACGAACTATGTTCGCATCGCTCCCGGGCTTCGCGGGCGACATCAGGCAGATAATGCTGCGGCTGCGATCGAGGCTGCAGAGTTGCTGAACGAGTCGGGCTTCTCAATTCCGCGCGAGTCGATCATCAAAGGACTCCGAAGCGTAAGCTGGCTCGGTCGGCTGGAGTTAATAAACGATCGTCCCGCTATTTTGCTCGATGGAGCGCATAATCCGGCGGGCGCAAGAGCGTTGAGGAAGTTTTTGGATGAATTCTGCAGTGGCCCGATAACCCTGATCTTTGCTGCTATGAGCGACAAAGACATCGAGCGAATGGCAGTTGAGCTGTTCGATGTTGCTCGTACAATAGTTTTGACGAGAGTTCGGGATGCCAGAGCAGCTGACAGCGCACGACTTGGCGGGGCCGCCCTTCGTTCGTCCCGCAACGTGATATTCGCTGAGACTGTTCGACAAGCGTTATCCTGGGCTCGCAGTGTGACACCACCGGAAGGGTTGGTCTGCGTGGCCGGCTCGCTCTACCTTGTTGGAGAAGTTAAAAGGTTAATTGAAGAAGCGGATTCACAGACCGCCGTTTTGTAAAACTATGTCGCATGAATTGATAAATCGTGAATATGTCTACAGGGGCAAGATCCTCGATCTGTCTAAGAGTCGTTTCATGTCCGAAGGCAAAGGCGAGGTCGAGATCGAGATCGTGCATCATAACGGTGGTGCCGGTATCCTGCCGCTTTTCGACAATGGTATGACGGCGTTAGTACGGCAATGGCGGTATCCAGCCGGACGCTGTTCATTGGAGATCGCGGCGGGCCGAATCGAACGCGGTCACACGCCGGAAGAGACCGCCGCCCGGGAACTGGAAGAGGAGCTGGGATATCGCGCAAGCAAGCTCACCTGGCTTGGGGAGTTCTTTGTTGCTCCGGGCTATTGTGAAGAGCGGATATTTCTCTATGTAGCGACCGGACTCGAAGAATCTCAGCAGAACCTTGACGATGATGAAGAGATTGACGTCGTGCAAATGCCGTTCGATGAGGCCCTGGCACGAGTCAAATCCGGCGAAATCGACGATGCTAAATCGATAATCGCTTTGTTTCTCGCTGCACCTCTTGTGCGGCAAGCAGAGGAAATACGCTAGTCAGAACTTGGCCAAACTTAAGACCATTCTTGTTTATCTTTGGGCGCCCTTCGCCAATTTGTTGTGGTACACGCATACAGTGGTGATGGCTACGATCTCGCTGTTGCTGTCGCCTTTTGATCGAACGGGCGAGATGCAGCATTGGTGCGCACGCTGGTGGTGCCGGCTCGTAGCGTGGAGCATTTTCGCCCGGATCCGTGTTTACGGTACTGAAAACGTGAAAGCTGATCAGACCTACATTTACATGGCGAACCATTCAAGCTTGATCGACACTCCAGCTTTGTTTGCCTATCTGCCGTATCAATTTCGGATCATGGCAAAAAAGGAATTGTTTTATATCCCGTTTATGGGATGGCATTTGTGGAGTGCGGGTAACTTTCCGATCGATCGCAGCGATCCACGCAAGACGGCCAATAGCCTCAGGAGGGTTATCGAAGGAGTTCGCGGCGGAAAGTCATTGGCTGTCTTTCCTGAAGGTACGCGTACTCCGGATGGCCGGCTACAGGAGTTCAAGCATGGCGCATTCAAAGTTGCTGTGCGAGCGGGTGTTCCAATAGTTCCTGTCTCGATCCGCGGAACGTTTAAGCTTCTGCCGAAGACCACGCTTGCACCTCGCCCCGGCAGGGTGGAGGTGATCATCGGAACCCCGATTGACACTCGCGGCTACTCGGAAAAGAATCTTGGCGATTTGATCGCTCGAACTCGTGATGCGATTCAAGCGAACCTCACAAGTACGGAGACCACCACGAGAAATCACGCCGAAGTAACGGTTTAAATCAGAATACGATTTGCCTACGATAGAGAAAGAATGGTACTTCTATTTTCAAGATGGTTGATCAGCTCGCTCCTGTAGATACCTGTCGAGGCTGTGGTGTCGCCCTTAATTCAGGTCAACCTCACGTAGATGGCCTTTGCGCTGAGTGCGCAGCGGCACGACCTCCTGCGTTCGAGACAGCCGGAGCATATCCCGAGTCGGATAACACGTTTGGAGTTCCTTCGTCTGGAGTTCCGGCATCGCTCTCGCCGGATGCTCCGATTGACCCTGATAACCCCTCGTGGGGACCGGTTGGCGGGGTAATGGTGTGGATATTGAGCGTAGGAGCGATCATTGTAATCCCGGTCATTGCGGTCATCGTGTGGTACTTCGTCGAGTCAGCTAGAGGTTCGCATCTTCCGAACCTGGTCAATCGCGATGAGATGTTAGAGTGGTTGAAATCTCCCAATCTGCTTTTGGTTCAGGTTCTATCGACAATTGTTGCGCACGCGCTAACTATTGCTTTTTGTTGGGCAGTCGTGACAAGAGCCGGGAAGCGCCCATTTTGGGAGAGCCTTGGATGGAGCTGGGCAGGGCATTCAGTCTGGTACTGGCTTTTGTTCTCAGCGGCAATAATTGTTGGTTTGGTTATGGCTACGCAGGTTCTATCGCGATTCTTACCTCAGTCCGAGGAGAATTCATTTACCGACCTGCTAAAGTCATCAATGCGAGTGCGCGTTGCGATCGCGGTGCTGGCTACGTTCACCGCTCCCCTGGTTGAGGAGACAGTCTATCGTGGCGTTTTGTTCTCTTCGCTTCGAAGGAGCTTGGGGTTAGTCGGTACCGTGGTGCTGGTGACGCTAATGTTTGCGGGGGTGCACGTTCTTCAGTATTTGGGAGCCTGGGTTACTATAGCCGGGTTGACTTTGCTTAGCCTCGCGCTGACGCTGATTAGAGCGAGGACGAAATCGATTCTGCCTTGCGTGCTGATTCACACCGTTAACAACGCCTTCTTTGCAGTGCTGATACTATTCAACAAGGTGTCGTAAAGTATCAGACCTATACAGTCCACACACCTTCGATTTTCCTTAGCAATCTTTGGGTTCTTGGGGTCTTTGCGCAAAGCCCATATTACGAATCTTCATTACACAGGTTTTGCGCAAAGCCGCCAGAACTGCAAGACGCAAACGATCAAAAACACTCCTTTATTTTCGCTAAAGCGACTATGGAAGCCATTGCGCTCGATTCGAAAAATAATCCGGCGAACGGTCAGGATGCATTTCATGAAATTTGAGATAGCGTCGTCGCACCTTATCAAATCGATCGTCAGATGAGTGAATCACTCGATGGGGAATCTCTTGCAGATGTCGTTCAACTTTAAATACGTTACGCACTGAGAATCTCCAGTCATAATTCCCGAGGTCATACAAGCTTGTCACTCCGTAGCCTGTAATGCGCGCGGTTGTGTCGATGTAAGGCTCGAAATAACTCATTACCAGATCCCGAACACTTCGAAAGACCGGCTTGCGTCCGTGCAATCCGATGTCACGCGAGCGAGCCACAGAGCCAAAAAGCCCGCCTCGCTTGAACAAAAATAAAACATGATCGAGCTTATCCTGGGATTCGATGCTTACGACAACCGGCGGGTATCCGTGCTGTTCGAGGATTACTGCCGCCACCAGCGCGCCTTCGAGGCAATGAGCGCGGTTCTCACGCAACACACGACGAAACGAATAGCAGGTGGCGCCGGAGGTCTCGCGGTTATAACGAATGCTTCTTAGGAAGGTTTGGACACTCTCCGGAGTCTTGTGCTTTTGTATTATCTCCCACTCTCGGCGAGTGAAGTCCGATTTTTTGGGTGCAAACCTGGTTCGAAAAGTCCACAGCGTGTTCGATCCCATTAATTCGGCCTTATTTTCGTTCGTGTCGAAACACGACGGCTTCAGCATCCGGAAGCGGGATCGGATAGCTTGCGTCACGTATAAATCTGTCTGGATTGTCGCGAATGAGCTTCTCTACATCTCTTTCGACTCTTGCCACCCACTCAGCTTTGTCCAATCCGGTGCGAACAAGAATGTAATCGCATTCATCGATCCGATTGATCAATGATGGTTCGACGACCCAACGAACATCGATCAGAGGCGAGCCGGCTCGCTGAGGGTTTAGCAGTCGTGAGTACAGCGCTATACTCGAGGGGTTCAGGTAAGGCAAATTAACCACAACTCCAAAGACTGGCGTGGGCGCTTTGCCGGAGAGACTTCGCACTATTTCAGGAACGGCCCAATCCTCGGGAAGCGGACGATGGTCAAACCCATAGTAATTTCGCGCAAACACCATCCATCGGTATCGGGGGGTATCAATCGCAGTGCCAAACCCGGATCGCGGCCACTGTGCGTTAAAAAAGCTCACAAAGCACCAGGCGCTGATTGCGATCACTACAACCAACTTCCAGGCGCTGGTGAACCCGTGCCTGGACTCGGATCGCGTTCCGAAGCTGCCTATCCAACACGTTGAAATTAGGGCCGCGGCCGGCAGCACGGGGGCGGTATATCGAACGTCCTTATTTGCGACCAGAGCAAAGCACGCAATACCACTGATGATCCAAAGATAAAGAACCAGACTTTCTTTAGGATACTTAACTAGTGAGTAAAGCAAGCCAAAAACAAACACAATGGCAAATGGAACCTGCATTTGCATGCTCAGAAAGGCGTGAACATAAAAAAAGTTCGAATCGAATGTGAACAATGGAGCTTCGTTTTCACTTATTGCCGCCTGCTGGTTCTCTCGATATATCGCAACAACATCCGGCCAATGGGGCGCGTACCAGATTGAAGCAATTAGGATCAGAACGACCGATGCCAACGCAAGATTGCCGATCGCTCTGCGATCACGAGTCCAAAGCACGCGACCAACTACGTATAGCGCCGGCAAAACAAAGAAGAACGCGAAGGTCTGCTTTACCAGCATCCCTAGTCCGGCTGAAACTCCGAAGGCCACCGCGTAGCGTCTGACTCTAAAATCTTCCGCCCGAATTAGAAAAGCAAAGCTAACGGCCGCCGCTGCAATCAGTGGGAAGTCGAGGAATGCATCGTGTACCAGCCACGCGCTGAAATGATAACTCGATGAGAGTAACGCAGGGAGCGCACTCAAGAACATCACTGCCCAACCCGGGGACGCGCTTTGCTCCGACTCAACAGATTCCTTCGCATACAGGCGGCGTGATATCCAGGCTACCGACCAAAGCAACGCCGCAAGCGAAAGCAGGTTTACTCCTATGCCCGTCAACTTTGAAGCCCCAAGTATCAGAAAGACCGCGGCGGCGATCAGATGGACCAAAGGAGCGTAATAGTGGCGGGTGCTAAAGAACTCTCGAGCGAACCCGGAAAAATCTGCGTGCGCCAGCAGTCGATAGTAATCGTAAGCGTAGCGCAAATGGTCCGAGGGATCCCAGGGGGGAGGCGTTCGGTCGCGCAAGGTCCACACTACCGTTGAGAGTGCGAACACCAGAAAAATCAAGAGCAGCAGTTTGTTCTGGGGAGCTCTCAGCGTTGGGATTTTCACTCAACCGATGATTATCGTAAAAGACGTTGAAGGGTCAAGCACGACCATCGGTTTTCAATCGGTGCCTTGAATTGCGTCCTGCAATGTTGCGGCGGTTATCTGATTGTGCGAGGCATTCCAGAGTTCGCGACCATTGCGGACCAGGATCGCCTGAGGGGACTCGTGCTCAATCTTCAGTCTGGCAGCGGTTTCATCTGAGACCGCCCGAGCTGTCTGAACCGTGATCAACCTGTAACTGATTCGCGGGTCCGGGTTCCTAAGATGAGACTTGAATTCGGATAGAGCCCTGTCGCTGATCGAGCAGGTCAAGCTATGTTTGAACAACAACACCGGACGCTCGTGTGACTGATTTAATGCTTCTTCCAGATCTTGAAGTGTTCTTAATTCTTTCAATGTTTCCAACCAAGGTCCTCCACCAACGACTGATTTTCCTTTGTCGTCTTCTGTAAGTTACTTTTGCGTCAACTTGCATCGACCTGCTGCCTGTCGCATTCTGCCTACTGCCTATTACATTTTGCCTCTTGCCCACTGCATTCTGCCTACTGCATTCTGCCTCCTGCATGCTGCCCCTCGAGTTTTGCTTCCTCGTCCTCAACCCAATAACGAGCGGGAAGTGACAGAACAGGATAGCGTTTTCTAAGGGCCTCCACTACCGTCGCGTAGTCCTTTTTTTGTATCTCCCCGGCCAGCATTCGTTGTTTCAACCGTCGGATTTCAAATCTGTGCAAATCGCTCACGAACTCATGAACCAATTCGGGCGGCGTGTCAGCCAGTGGAATGACGCCATGTCGAACCAGTTCTATCAAAACAGATTCTCGATACTTGAAACTCATCTAATGGCAGATCGGTCCTAGCCGATCGGCGTACTCTTAAGCCTTCGAAGTCCGTCCTCGACCGCTCGGCTGATTGTTTCCGAATCACCGTTCAAGAAATCTCTTCCGCGCAGAGTTGCTGAAACCTTTCGCGGGCCTTTAATTATGGTAACAAACAATCTATCGCTCGCGTCGTCGTAGAACGTACCGGTCACCGCTTCGGGATCTACCTTTCTTATTGCTGCTTCAACTTTCGCTTTCATTTGAGCCAGAGCTTTCATCTGTCCTCCGATTGATGGTGCAGCAAGAAGAATCATTCTAGCATGCTCTATCGCGATTCTTAGCCGTAGCAGCCGTCCGGTAGGCATCTCCAGGGTATCTGGCCAGCAGGTAGGCTGCGCAATCTGCGGGTGATTCATGTTTAGCGCATGTCAAGACTCACAAGGATTATTCATCCACGATTACTCAGATTAAAAAAAGAGCCACGAAAACTTAAAATAAGACAATTGTTGCGCCACACTTAGCTTGACTATTGTCGGAAAAGCGTTAGAATCGGGGTCACCTTCCTAAAAATATTCAGGATAGTCCACCACATAATTATCGCATTTGATGTCATCGGAAACTGATAGCTCTATCGTCGATTGGATTGCCCTAAGTTTTATCGTTGGTGTCGGTTCGAGGACGGCTGCCACTCTCATTGAAAAATTCGGTTCTCCTACATTGATATTTGGGGCGAGCACGCGATCCCTCGAGGCCGCCGGATTGAGTCGTGAGTCGATTGACGCGCTCAAGAACTCCGACTCACGGGAAAAAGCTCACTCGCACATCCGTGAAATTCGCCGGCTTGGGGCTGAAGCGATAACGCTAACCGATCCAAGATATCCTGGCGTTCTTCGTGAAATATACGATCCACCAATTGTCATCTACTGTCTAGGGAACCTAGCTACTGCCAGTGGCCAGCCTGCGATTGCAATTGTGGGTTCGAGACGCTGTTCAAGTTACGGCCGCAATGTTGCCGAAAAGCTCTCGCGCGATCTGGCAGAAAGGGGCGTTACGATTATCTCCGGGCTCGCGCGTGGAATCGATGCCGCGGCGCATCGGGGCGCTCTGGAAGGGGGTGGTCTGACAATTGGCGTGATGGGCACCGGCCTCGATGCTGTATATCCGAAGGAGAACCGGCGCCTGGCAGAACGAATCAGCGAACATGGAGCATTAGTCACAGAGTTTCCTCTCGCAACACCACCAGCTTCGCAGAATTTCCCGTTCCGGAACCGTGTCATCAGCGGCCTGTCACTCGGGGTGATGGTTGTGGAGGGCGCCGAACGAAGCGGATCGTTGATTACTGCACGGTTGGCGTATGAGCAAGGGCGCGATGTCTTTGCGGTTCCAGGCAACATCACTTCGCACAAGAGCTTCGGCCCCAACAACCTGATTAAAGATGGAGCGAAGCTCGTGCACACCTGGCAGGATGTGGTCGAGGAGCTTCCGCTGGAGGTGAAGGCCGCGATCCTGTCAGCCGAGCGTGGCGAACGCTTTATCGAGCACACGAAAGAGGAAGAGGTCGAGCTGTCACCACCGGAGAAAACAGTGCTCAAGATTCTAAGAGTCGATGAACCGTTACACATCGACCAACTGATGGCTAAGGCCGGGTTGCCGTCAGGCGATCTTATGTGCGCGCTGCTCAAGCTGGAAATGTTGGATCGGATAAGGCAGCTACCTGGGAAAAGCTTCGTCCGGCGGCTGTAGGTTAAGCGATGCCTCGAAGAAAACGGATTCTGAAGAATCGATTTGCAATACCCGTCCGTGATCGCTTGTATTCTCCCCCCTGTGGGCGTGTTATTATCGTCGACAAAGGATCACCGGTAATCGGAACGGAGGATCAGGAAATATGCCGGTTCAACCTCGGGAAAACTGTTTTACCGTCGACGAGTATCACCAATTGGTTGAGCGTGGATTCCTTTCCGAAGACTCGCCTGTTGAGCTGATTGAAGGCGAGGTCGTAAGAATGAGCCCGATTGGAAGCCGGCATGCTGGAGTAGTTAACCGATCAACGATGTATCTCAATCGCCTATTGGCTGATGTGGTTGTCGTTAGCGTTCAAAACCCGATCCGTCTGAGTGACGTCTCGGAACCACAGCCTGACATCTCGTTGCTTCGGCCTCGCGAGGATTTTTACTCCGATTCTCATCCGGGACCCGGCGATGTGTTAGTAGTCATCGAAGTAGCTGACGAGTCTTTGAGATTTGACCGCAAGGTGAAGCTTCCTCTTTATGCTCGTGCAGGCATTCCGCAGGTCTGGCTTATCGATCTGCAAAAGAATGTAGTCGAGATTCATTCTAAGCCAAGGAGCGGCAGGTATCAGATGAGCGTTAGCCTCAAGCGGGGCGATGGTCTGGTGATCCCGGAGCTGGCGGACTTTTCATTTAAGGTAGAGAACCTTTTGGGTTGATCTTGTAAGCAGTTGATAAAAAGCCACTTGTCCCCCTGCGCAGTGGCGACAGCACTCGTTAGAGCAGACTAGTGTGCAAATCTAGTTGCTTGACAGTTCAAAACTCTGGCCGTAAAGTCGGAAGTTTGGAGGTCGGGTCAGATAGTCATCCGATGCAATAGCTTCGGTGACTTGACCGTTTTCAGCTATGCCTAAAGCGCTTGTCGTCGTTGAATCGCCTTCAAAGGCTAAGACTATCAACAAATACCTCGGGACCGGGTATAAAGTGGTTGCCTCGGTTGGTCACATAAAAGATCTTCCAAAGAAGGGTATTGGCATCGATTTTGACAATAATTTTGAGCCTACCTACGAGGTGATTCCAGGCAAAGAGAAGGTTATTAAGGAACTAAAGGCAGCCGCCAAGACGGCCGAAACCATTTATGTGGCTACTGACCCTGATCGCGAAGGCGAGGCGATCGGTTGGCACATCAAGGAAGAGCTCGAGGGTCGCGGCAAGAACCGGAAGACCGTCCGGCGGGTGATGTTTAACGAGATCACCAAGTCGGCTATCCAGGATTCATTCAAAAATCCGCTGGATATTGATGAGAACCTCGTAAATGCACAGCAAGCCCGGCGGCTGCTCGACCGGATCGTCGGTTACCAGGTCAGCCCCTTGCTTTGGGACAAGGTCCGTCGCGGGCTGTCAGCCGGTAGGGTCCAGTCGGTCGCCTTGAGGCTTGTGGTCGAGCGAGAACGTGAAATCCAGGCTTTCATTAAGACCGAGTATTGGACTATTCTGGCGAACCTCTCGGCTCAGCTGCCACCTTCATTCGACTCCCGTTTGCTCCGAATCGATGACAAATCGATTAAGACGTCAGACTTCGGTGAGGATCTCAAAACCTCCGAGATTCACATCCGAGAAGTACAGCAGGCGAAAGAACTTCTGGACGACATACGCAAACAGCAGTTCATAGTCAGCTCAGTCACAACAAAGGAAAAGAAGCGCAATCCTGTTCCACCGTTTATCACGTCAAAGCTACAACAAGAAGCCTCTCGAAAGCTGCGTTTCCCGGTCAAGAAGGCGATGCAGCTTGCCCAACGACTCTACGAAGGAATCGAAATCGGAGAAGAAGGATTGGTCGGCTTGATTACGTATATGCGGACCGATTCAACCAGAGTAGCGGATTCCGCACTAGCGGAAGTTCGAGAATTGATAGGCACTCAGTTTGGCCCCGATTATCTACCGGAAAAAGCTGTTGTCTACCGCTCAAAGAAAGGCGCGCAAGACGCTCACGAAGCCATTCGGCCTACGTCTGCATTGCGCACTCCGGATTCGCTAGCTGGCTTCTTGAGCAAAGATGAGCTGGCACTCTACAAGTTAATATGGCAGCGCTTCGTAGCCTCGCAGATGATGCCGGCGTTGGTTGATCAAACAACCATCGACATAAACGCGGGTCAACGCTATCTCTTCCGCGCGACTGGTTCAGTCATCAAGTTCAACGGCTTTCTCGCGGTCTACGAAGAAGGTAAGGACGAAAAAGACGAGGAGGACGACGAGCAATCGAGGAAACTGCCGCCGGTGGGAGAGGGCGAGCGACTAACACTGAACGATCTGAAGGACGAACAGCATTTTACCGAGCCGCCTCCGCGATACACCGAGGCGACGCTGGTCAAGGCACTTGAAGAGAAGGGAATCGGACGACCATCGACTTACGCTGCCATAATGACCGTCATACAGGACCGCGATTACGCTCAACGTAAGGAAGGGCGCTTCTACCCGACAGAATTGGGCATGATCGTTAATGATTTATTGGTCGAGAGCTTTGACGATTTGTTCAATGTCACCTATACGGCTCATATGGAGGAGGAGCTGGACGAAATAGAAGACGGAAAGATGGGTTGGACCGACGCGCTGGCTGAGTTCTATGAGAAGTTCACGAAGGACCTGGAAGTTGCCAAGCTCCATATGCGCGATGTAAAGCGGCAGGAGATCGTCACCGATGAGAAATGCGAGAACTGCGGATCACCGATGGCCAAAAAGTTTGGTCGATACGGTGAGTTTCTCGCATGCACTAACTATCCTGAATGCAAAACCACTCGCGATATTCCCAAGGTACTCGATGAAGCCGGCGAAGAAGCTCACGCCGAGGCTGCAGAAGAAATTTGCGAGAACTGCGGGAAGCCGATGGCGATGAAGCGAGGTCGCTTCGGACAGTTCCTGGCGTGTACGGGCTATCCTGAGTGCAAGACCACACGCAAGATTCAAAAGGGAGGGAAGTTTGCAGCGCCCGATGTGATGTTGGAGGAGGAGTGTCCGAAATGTGGAAAGCAGCTTGTACTCAAGCAAGGCCGATTCGGACCTTTCACCGCTTGCTCGAATTATCCGAAATGCAAATATATTAAGCAGGAGACTACGGGAGTCGGCTGTCCGGAATGCGGAACAGGTGAATTGGTGGTAAAGAAGAGCAAGCGCGGTACATTTTACGGATGCTCCAACTATCCTAAGTGCAAGTTCACTTCGTGGGACAAACCTGTTGCACGAGATTGTCCGGAATGCGGCGCGCGCTACCTCGTCGAGAAGGTAAAGAAGGACGGCGCTCGAGAGCTACAATGCCGAGGTGAAGACTGCAAATACAAAGAACCGTTGCCAGAGGTAATCGTCGCCGACCCAGACGAAAGGCCGTCCCTCGTAGGGGTTTGATCAGCAACCAACTACCGGCGGTGTTTCCCGACCACACACAGAATAGAAATCTGCAGAGAAGCGCCTTTGGGGAGTTGCTCTGCAGGCAACTATTTTGGTAAACCACTCTATCCCGGGCAGGCATTCAATCCGGACTTTCCTCGAAAGCAGCAGTTGCCCTATGGTGAAAAAGCGCGTCACTGTCGCATTTCTTTTTGCTCTGACAGCGTTGTCACTGTACTTCTGCTATCTATTGTTTCAGCCCTTTTTGAAGCCGCTCCTGTCAGCTGTTGTAATCGCAGTTGTCTTCTTTCCTTTACATGTTCAAATACAACGCAAGGTTAAGAATGCGTCGCTGGCCTCTTTTGTGTCGACGACAACCGTGCTTCTGCTGATTGTATTGCCCGCGGTGGCGGTGTTGCTTGCGATCAAAGCAGAAATCGCCGATTTGTACTCTCTGATAGATCGAAAAAGCGCAGAAAGCGGGGGGCTCAGCCCTTACGTAAGCCACCTGCTGGAAAGGCCAATCGCGTGGATCGGAAGGTATGTCGATCTCTCGCAGTACGACTTGCGGGGATCGCTACTCGAACGGTTGAGAGAACTAAGTGCCTTTATAGTCGCGGAGGGATGGCAGCTCGTTGGTGGATTGACTAACTTCATCGTGAATGCAGTGATCACATTGTTCACGTTGTTCTTTCTGTTCCGTGAAGGACGCTCAATGCGACGAAGGGCCGCCGCAATCCTTCCGCTGAGCACCGAACAGGTTGAGAAGCTCTTCAGTGGCGTCGAGAACACTATCATAGGAACCGTTTATGGAGGGCTGGTCGTTGCAGCGGTCCAAGGCGCTTTGGTTGGTCTTGCGCTGTGGATTTTGGGAATCCCGTCGCCCGTGCTTTGGGGCGTAGTCGCGTCATTCTTTGCACTGCTTCCGCTGGTTGGCACCGCGGCGGTTTGGCTTCCGGCCGCGCTATACCTGCTGGTGACAGGTAGTTGGATAAAAGCGATTGTACTGGCGGTTTGGGGAATGTTCGTTGTTGGGACTATCGATAACGTGCTTCGGCCATACTTGATCAGCGGCAGGGTACAAATGCATACCCTGCTGATTTTCTTCGCCGTGTTTGGCGGGGTCAACGTGTTTGGCTTTCTCGGCTTGTTCATTGGACCGGTAATATTAGCTGTAACGATAACCATACTCGGCCTGCTGAGAGACGAAGCAAAATCTTTTAGTGGGTACTGGCTTGCAGAACCTGGAAATCCGCCGAGTGCTGTGCAGGAAGAGACGTAGCGCAGACTGGACATTCTAAGCTATCCGGCGGGCGGCCCCTGCTTGATCCGCTTACTGAGCTTATCTACTGATACCATCGCGCTCTCCAACCACCACGTTGCGCCGGCCTCGGCAAATGGGCGAACGGTCGACGCTGCCTTCTTTCTGTTGCCGCCAGGCGTGGTTCCACCAACCACAATATCGAACGGAGTTGAAGAAGAACGATTAGCATCCACATACGCTTTTAGTTTACTTATCTCCGAGACAGTCATTCGCTCCATTGACCTGTACTTTTGAGGAATGATGCCGTCCCACTTGAGCGTGCGCTGCATAGATTTTTCTTTCGTCCAAACGCCCGGCACCCAAACCGGAATTCTAGGCGATTGGATAGGAGTCGGGAGCATAGTCATCTCCTGCACATTGTAATGTTCGCCGGTGAATCTGAAAGGCTTGCCGCTCCAAAGGCCGTCGAGAATTGCAAGACCTTCATCGAGCCGCTGTGCGCGTATTTTAAGATCCATAGCCTCGCCTACTTTGAAAAACCCACCATCGTCCTCCGCCGCGCCTAACCCTGCACCAAGAATCAACCTGCCGTTTGAAAGGCGATCGAGGGTAGTCGTCTCGCGTGCCAGCTTCCATGGACGGCGGCGAGGTACTGCAGTTATGATCGGGCCAAATCGAATGCGCTCCGTGCGCATTGCAATCGCCGCGAGAACGATCCATGGATCAAACCAGGGTATTGGCGGTGAGTTCTTTCCCATAACGATGTCAATACCATCTGCTATGAATACCCCATCCCATCCAGCGGCTTCCGCTTCCTGAGCAAGTTTGCTGGTGGTGCTCGGGTCACCGCCTTCGATCATGAATCCGTATTGCATACACCCTCCATTGCGGGATTCGCCGATTTGACTCCAGGCCGGCGTTTTGACTAAAACGGCAGTCCGATCAAAAGCCTGGCTTCCGGTAGTCTCTCAAAACTGCCACCTAAAGAACGTGCTGCCAGTACTTTAGGGTTGAGAAATACAAATCTGGAACCTATTCTGTCTTCGACCCCGAGTGTACGTATTTGTTGTGACATCTTGTGTCATATTGAATTTCAAAAATTCCTGTTGAGAATCGATGCTTCAACGAACCGAAATACCAATCGGAGCATCAAAAAACGCGTTGCTTTACACGCGAGCCGGGCTGCTGTACCCTTTAACCGAGGGTCCAGAAGCTTCCATCTTCAACCTTGCTCCCGGTGAGGATAAACATGCAGTCATTAAGATTAGGATCTCAAGGATTGGGTCTGTCACCGAACTGGCTTCAAGAGTTCTTCCGACGCTACACATTTTTATCGCTGGTGGCATTGTCGGTTATCGCCGGAATGATGTTTGGTGCGACCGTCGCCTACCAGGCAAGCATGACCGAACAGGCGCAGGAGGTCGCAGGGCTCGCGAATTACAGGCCTAATCTGGTCACGCGGGTGATTGCGGATGACGGCAAAACCGTGGTCGGAGAGTTCTCGCTCGAGAGAAGGATTCCGGTTACTTACGACCAGATTCCTGAAACCATGAAGAACGCGATCTTTGCAATCGAAGACGATCGGTTCTTCCAGCACATCGGCGTCGATCCAATCCGCATTCTTACCGCCGCCTTCAAAAATGTAGTCAAAAGCCGGAAAGCGGAAGGCGCGTCCACTTTGACGCAACAACTTGCCCGCTCGCTCTATCTAACACCCGAGAAAACTTACACTAGAAAGATAAAAGAAATTCTGTTCGCGCTGCAGATTGAGCGTTATTACACCAAAGAGCAGATCATGGAGATGTATTGCAACTACATCTTCCTTGGCGGCGGAGCATACGGTTTTGAAGCCGCCGCACAGTATTACTTCTCGAAATCCCTAAAGGACCTGACGCTCGAGGAATCCGCCTTATTGGCAGGATTACCAAAAGCGCCCAGTCTCTACTCACCGACGCGTGATGAGAAAGCGGCGCTCGATCGTCGTAACGTTGTGCTCTACCGTATGCACGAAGAGGGTTATATTTCTGACGACGAGTACAACCGTGCACGCCAATCGAAGATCAATCTGAACATCACCCCTCCTCAGAATGCCAATAATTCTATTTTCGGTTATTTCGTGGAATCCGTTCGCCAGGAGTCTGAAGAGACCTTCGGTACGTGGCAGACCCAGACAGGCGGTATGAACATATATACGACTATCGATCCAGTGGCCCAGCGCGAAGCGGTTCGCGCCGTACGCAAGGGATTGCACGCTTATGAAGATCGACACGGCAAGCATTGGAGAGGAAAGCTCACAAATATCCTGGCTCAAAAGCCTCCCGCCGATCTTCTGCACTACTCGCACCCTGACTGGTTAGGAGACTATGAACCTGGCGAGTATATCTACGGTTTGGTGATGGCGACCTCCGGCCAAAATGCTGAGATTCGATTTGGGGACTATAAAGCTACCCTTACCGACGCTGCGACAAAATGGGCGGGCGCACCGCCTGCAAAAGTTTTGCGTAAGGGCGACCTCGCGGTGTTCAAGGTCAATAAAGCCGACAATGACAAAAAGATTCTTGACGTAACGCTCGATCAGTTGCCGTCCGTGGACGGCGCGCTTATATGTCTTGAATCTAAGACTGGTGACGTCAAGGCCATGGTTGGCGGTTATGATTTTGCGACGAGGAAGTTCAATAATGCCACTCAAGCCGAGCGTCAAACAGGATCGACTTTCAAACCTTTTATCTACGCTGCGGCGGTCGAGAACGGGTTTACCCCGGATACGATCGTTAGTGCAGAACCGTTTGTTGATCCAGTCACAGGTTGGATGCCATCAAATTACGATGGTGGTTCGGGAGGCGGAATGATGCCGCTCCGCAATGCATTACAGCAGTCTCTCAACGTGGTTGCAGTTCGATTGCTTTCCATAGTTGGGGTTGAGAAGGGAGCTGAAATCGTCAAGCGATTTGGGCTTCCGAATCCGATGAAGCGGGTGCTTCCTTCCGCGCTCGGTGCTACCGAAGAACCCTTGCTCGACATGGTCAGCGCATATTCGGCATTTTCAAATCAGGGTGTAAGAGTAAAGCCTCATCTCATCAAGCGTGTGACTGACTCGGATGGTGACGTAAAACAGGAGTGGACGCCGGAAACATTCAAAGTCATATCACCCTGGGTTGCCACGCAGATGCAAGTAATGATGAGAGGAGTCGTCACCGGAGGTACTGCGGGCTCGATGATGGCGAATAAAGAACTCGCGAAGAGGATGATTTGTGGCAAGACCGGTACGGTAAACGACTTCACCGATGCCTGGTTTATCGGTTATACCCCGACCTACACCGCCGGAGTCTGGATTGGCTACCCTGGACTCAAGAAGACCCTCGGCAATAAGGAAGCGGGCTCGGTTGCAGCGCTGCCGATGTGGATGCATTTTATGGAGAAGTTCCTGAAGGATCGGCCGAACGATCAGTTCCCGAAGAACGTGCCGGTTGATAAGGAAGTCCTCGCGCGCCGCGCCGAAGCCGAACGTTCGGTGAGAGAGGCCCAGGCTGGTGAAGCGGCACAGGCTAGCGATGAGTTAGGAAACAAGGCTAAGAGCGTCGGGCAGGACGAGGAGACTCCAAAGGACCCCAAGGCCACTCCCGCTCCTAAAACGACTCCTACTCCGAAGATGGTGGACCCTGAGCCTGGCACGCCGGCAAGACCACCGCGCGTCGAAAAGCCGCGTTCGGAAAGCGATCATGATTTGTTCAGGCCTCCGCCGGGCCTTAAGCGCGATGAACGCGACAAACCACCCACAACCAAAGAAGAGCCAAAGAAGCGGGGCAAGAACGGATAGACTCTCGTTTGGTGATTCCAACTTAGCGGCAGTTAGATTGCGAAGCAGACAAACGGAGTCATCCACTCGCCATTCTTCATGCTTTTAATTCTGGTCATAATCATTGTTGTTGCTTTAGTGTACGCATTCAGCAGCCAGCGAGGGCTGAATCTAAATGAGCGACTGTACCTTAAGCGACGAGGGTATGAACCTCCTATCGACATACCGGAAGGTCGGCCAATCCCCAAAGATGCGAGGCTGTTTAGCCTGATCGAATCGCTATCTGACATATCTCCGTACGCTCGCCAGAAAGCCGCTGAGGATCTCTCGAGGATGTGCGCCTCGGGTCAGGGCGATTCCCGAATGCTGAACCCATTGATAGACACTTTGGATGATAGGGATGCTTCGGTGCGCGGCGCCGTCGCAACCGCTTTAGGCAAGCTCGGTGATCCTGCCTCGATTGAGCCGCTGACGCGACGAATGGAAGTTGAAGATTCTATTATGGTGAGAGCTTCGCTGACGCAGGCGTTAGAAAAACTTGCAGGTTAGAATTATTCGCCAAAACATTTGCCCGAACATTCCTTAGCGCTACTCGCTATTCCTGTGCGGATGCTCGAAGGACCTGGTTGTCTGCTCCGTTACCGTCCCCAACGAATCGGGGGGCTGGGAAATTTCTCCGGGGGCGGTCTTTAATCCTTCCTTGCGAAAGTTATCTTCCGGCCGCTGTACAGGGCCTCGCTTATTCAGATTAATTAGGCTCAGCAGCCGCCAAATCAGTACACCTTCGACTAACACAAACGCAGCGAAGCTAAGTATGACGAACGCTTTCCCAAGCGTTGCGTCGATGGAGCCGTTCTTCATGAGGACCATGGCCCCCAGAGACATTCCCAGAAGAGTGATCGTGGTGCCTACAATAACCCATACTAAAGTGTCGGTGGTGGTCTCTATAGATCCCGGTTTTGCATGATCTAGTGACGCAGCCAACTGCGCTCCGCAACGATTACAGTAACTCAATGCCTGCGACAGTTCGACACCACAGTTCGGGCA
This sequence comes from Blastocatellia bacterium, assembly GCA_035258805.1. GTDB lineage: Bacteria > Acidobacteriota > Blastocatellia > UBA7656 > UBA7656 > Onstottus_A. Next base: position 63,566 of record DATFWY010000295.1, read on the forward strand.
ATACCTCATCCTTGTCCTCCGGCGATGTAGCGTAGACTGTCCAGTCTGCGCAGGAATTCAGGTACTCAGGTTTCAGGCGACGGTGCGGAGATGAGCGTCCGACCAATTGCGCAGACTGGGCAGTCCACGCTACTTCGTATATTTCGGTTCATAAAGTTGAACAGAAAAACCGCCAGGTACTTTGAAGTACGTCAGCAGTCCATAACCGTGATCTTCCACCTCTTGTGTGAACCCGACCCCTCGTGATTGAAGCTCGCGCACCGTCTGTTTGATGTCATCAAAATAAAATGAAATATCGGGCGTTCCTGAGGCGACCTCGCCGTCTGTTGGATGAACGCCTATATCCGCTTCGGGTGGATCGAAGATCAACCAGCCGTCCCCAACACCAGTCCCCTTAAAGCCGAGTTTATCGCGCAGGAATTCGCGCAACTCTGCAGCTTGTGAAGCGTAGAACATCGCATGTAACCCGCGAATCATCGCTTTTATCCCTCCTGGTGCATGTTGTAAATACCGGAGAATTTGAGAATCGCTCGAGTGTCTTATACACGATACGTTATCAGCGAAAATACGATGCCATTCCATCCGTTGATATTGCACCCTTGCTTTCGAAATCCTTGTTTATTGGGGTAATCGCGAATTGCGGCCTCCCAGAACCGCTGAGCCGGTTTGTTTGTCGGTTCTACCTTCATCTCCCACTTACCAGGGTAAAGATCCCAAGTCCTACTCGCGACTTCTTTACCGACGCCTTGTCGTCGGTACCTTCGTGCAACAAAGAACTCCTTAATACACTTACCTCCCTGGTTTTCTTTGAGTATCGTTTCATCGCTCACCAGGACGAACCCAGCGAGCTTGTCGTCGATCCGAACAAGAAATGCTGATTTCGCCGGGTTGATGAAGTAATCGTCAACCATATAGGCCTTATACAGCCCGTCATCGTTGAGATCGAGATCCAAAAACTCAGTGAAGTCGTAAATATAGAATTGCAGTAAGTTGCCAAGAGTCTCTTTGTCAGACAACTCTGCCTTTTTCAGATTAACGTTGATCATCACCGGGCCGCGGATTGCTGTCCTATGTGCCGCTGTAGAAACGCCAATGTCTTTTGATTGAACTCGTCCACACTCTCATAGACCGTTCCGTGAGAACACTGCTCAAAAACCAATAACTCGGAATTTCCAATTTTACTTGTCATCCGCTCGGCAAATCTTGTTGACGTTAACAGATCATGCCGGCCAAACGTTATCTGCGTCGGAGCGCTGATCCGAGCCAGCTGTGCTTCAGCATCGTGCGTAATCACTGCGTTCGATTGTTCGAGGAAAGCTGTCTGTGACAGAGCGGGACGGCTACGCACAAAGTCAGCCAGGGATTGAATGTATTCTGGCTTCTCGGCGTACAAATCGGGTGTAAAGCACCACGGAAAGATGAACTTAATAACCAACTCTTGCACGCTCCCCACTGTCTTTGCCATTAACTGCCAGCCTTCGACTACGGTCTTCAGGAAGAGATCAGTTTTCGGCCAGGCGCTGTGCAGCGATAGCGACTTGACCTTTTCAGGATACTTGGCCGCAAGCCACATTCCGATTGCCGCTCCCAGGGACAAACCTGCGACGTGCACTCTGGAAACGCCCAAAGCTTGCGCGAATGCCGCAATGTCATCAGCGAGAAGCTCAGTGGAATAAGGACCCTCAGGTCTATCGCTCTCGCCAGTTCCGCGAAGGTCCACCGTGATACACGTAAAGTGCTTTGCGTACTCAGCAACCTGAAAGGCGTAACACGCATGATCGGCTGATAAGTACGGTATGAGGAGCAGAGGCTCTCCCGCTCCTTGTTGCTCATAGTTCAGTCTCACATTGTTCGCTTTGACTTTAGGCATAACTAATCCTCCGGTTCACTGAAAACTGCAGACGTTGGAGTCTCGTTCACTATAAGTTTAAAAATATCCGGTCGACTATAGTGACCGACAACATCGAAATCGAACTTTGCACGTCCGATTTCATTAAGGTCCAGTGTTGCCGTGAGGATGGTCTCTCGTTCGTAGTCGGGGCCAGCTAGTACCTTTCCGAGCGGGCCAACGATGGCGCTGCCACCGCGCATCAGAATCGAGTCGGGTGAGTCACCGAGAGAAACGCGGACAGTGGCGGGGAAGTCTCTTTTCCGAATGAACTGACAAGCGGTTAACACGAAACAGCGCCCTTCGAGCGCGATATGTTGCATTGAGGATAACCAGGTATCTCGATCATCAGCGGTTGGCGCGCAGTACAGCGCAACACTCTTTGAATACATTGCCATCCGCATCATTGGCATATAGTTCTCCCAGCAAATGACCGAACCGATGCGGCCGTAGGGGCTTTCAACAACCGTTAACGTCGAACCGTCACCAAAACCCCAGATCATCCGCTCCAAAGCGGTGGGCATCAGCTTGCGATGCTTCCCTAGCAGCTGACCGTCCGGAGAGAAAAATAATGCCGTGCAGTAACAAGTGCTGTATTCACGTTCGATCACACCGATGACCACATAGCTACCGGCCGACGCAGCAGCTTCCCCAAGACGTTGGGTTTGTGGTCCCGGGACTTCGATTGCCGCGTCTAAATACAACCGGAATTCTTCGCGGCCAGCGGCGTCCCGCGCTCCGACCACTAATCCATAGTTCAGCCCTTTTGGGTAGCCGGGAATGAAAGCCTCCGGGAAGACGATCACTTTGGCGCCGGCGCTCGCGGCCTCACGTATCAAGTGGACAGCTTTATCAACACAGGCCTCGGGATCGAACGGAATTGAGCCCGCTTGAACTACCGCAACGTTCACGGTGCTCTGTTTGTCTGTTGTCGTCATTACAATGTCCTATTCTTGCACAACTCAAGTTTACAATCAGTCAAACCAAACCTTCTTGATATCGTTCTGGCGCAAAACGAGTTGCGAGGATTCCCGTCGCCTCTTCCGGTATGACTTCCTGTATAAGTACACCTTCCTTACCATAAGGCAAATACGCCTGACATTCACCGGAGGGAGCTATGAGACACGTCGCCGATTCTTGAAAACGAAAGCCATAGTTCACGCTGGCGAAGTAGATTCCATTTTCGATGCTTCTACACATCATCGCTTTCTCGTAGTACGGACTGGTCGCTTCTCCCCACTTGGTCAAAGGAACACCCGCTCGATCGCTCCCAGTGAGGTGAGGGTGAAACACGATCTTAGCCCCGCGCACCGCGGCCCAACGAACAGTCTCGGGATAGCGGAAACCTTCGTGGCATATCGCGATTCCGAACTTACAGCCCTTAATCTCGAACACCTGTCGTGTATTCCCCGGCACATAGTATCGATCTTCCGTTGGGTCTAACTGGTTTTTTGTCTGATGTCCCAGGATCTGGCCGAGGTGGTCGATGACCACAGCAGCGATCTGCCGTCCGGACGTGGTCAGGAGTTCAGTTCCGAGAATTACTGCAATCTTACGCAGTTGCGCCCATTCCCGCACAATCATCAGCACTTGCTCAAGCACGGCCTCATCAAAAGGAAGGACATCAAAATCTTGTCCACGTAATCCCGGGAGATAGGCCTCGGGGAAGCAGATGATATCTGCTGATTGTTGCGACGCTTCGGACATCAGAGCCTCGATCTTCTGCAATCCGTCATCCAGGGTTGCAGCAACCGAAGGGGATGCCAGGCTAACAATCATTTCATGACCTCCAAAAGCTTTGATGAGCTAATGTTGTTCGATACCTTTTGGAAACCGGTCTGCAACAAGATTAAGAACAACGTTGTGTTCCAGGAGCGCTTTCAGACCTGCAAACACTATCGTAAAACCCTGCATCGAATCCGTCGCCTGTTTTACCAGTTCGTCGCCGCTACCTGATAAACCTGAGTTGGTGATTCTGACGAATGTCGTGCCATCCGCCTGTGCAGCAAAAGTCCATTCAATACTATTCGGGGCTCCGTAGCCCGGCCACTCAATGACAATGCGCTTGTTTGGTTCGACGACTTTCACGGTAACCGGGATCGAGATCTCGTACATTTCCCAGTCCCATTGTACCTGCTTGCCTTCTTCGAGCTTACCGCTGCTCTTAGTGAACCAGAACTTTGTTGTGATCTCAGGATTAATAAAGGCCTCGAAAACCTCACCAACTGGTTTGCGAATGAGCATTCCAGTTCTTACAACGGGTATCTCGGTTAATTGTAGATTAGACACTCTGGCTCCTTTGTATGAAGATTCCTACAAGTTACTTCACTGAGAGATTGATGCAATTGTATAGCCATCGCTTTTTGGCAACGTTCGACAGGCGAGTAGATCTGCTCAGGGCAAGGATCCTTTATAGAAAGCTGCTTGCTTGTGCGGCCAACTAATCTCGCAGAAAATCCAGTATCGCCTTTGCTATGAATTCCGGCTGTTCAGGCAATAACGCGTGTCCCGCTTTTGGAACATCAATCACCTTTATCCGACTTCCGAACTCTTTCGCTAATAGCTCACTGTTTTCGCGAACTGCCACGACATCCTGGACGCCCTGAAGCACAAGCACCCTGGCTTTGCCTGCAGCCCACCAGTCTTTAACAGGTGTCGCCGCATTGGCCGCGCTTTGATACCGTGCTACATCCTTGTACCATCCTGTTTCCCAGACTGCAGGATCGTTTCCCTCGGCAAAGAACGCTGCTTTTATCGCGGCGAGTCGCTGTTCGCGAGGGAGTTGATCATTGAAACAGTTCTCGAGTGCTTGCCTGATTTCAGGGCGAATCGGTTGCAAGCCGCCAGCCGCGATAAGCACAACACGTTTAACCAATTCCGGGTGATCCGTTGCGACAACACGTGCGAGTCGGTTCCCAAATGCATGTCCAATTATCGTCACCGGCTCTTTGCTGACCGCCTTGATTATTGTTGAGATGTCATCTGCGAGTTCGTGGAGAGTCAGCTTTTGAGTCGGTCCGGTACTTTGTCCGATACCGCGAGGTTCAGGTAATACGACACTAAAGTTGCTTGCCGCTAGCCGTTCACTCAGTTGATCAAAGTCTGTCACAGACCTTCCGAGCGAGGGTAGTAAAACGACAGTCTCGCCTTTGCCACGGACGGTAACATAGAGGCGAGCTGGTCCATTTGTTATGATCTGGCCGTGAACGCCGGTTCGCATGAGTTCTCTGCCTTTGTCGAACGCGGCTGAAACATTCTTCGTTTGCGCGTCCGGTTCAAGGTTAGTTAGACCTATAGAAATGAGAGCGCTAACCAGAACAATCGCTTGTGCGTTCATATCCTAGTGCTCCGTAACGAATCCTGCCGACAGAGACGTACATCATCGGTCGTTGCATTTAGCCTGTTCTCCCGGACGGGGAGACAGCTTTGTCGCACTCACAATGTGTGCTGATGTCGGAAAGGTCACCGTGCCATCTTTCATTACATACGAACTGAGCGCTGTCTCAGCCTCCTGCAGAATACGTGCTATTGTTCCTCTGTTAGCGTTATCCCCACCACTGGCAACCAGCCCCGTAGTTCAGCTTCAACCATAATTCCGATGCTGGGGAAGTGAGCTGTTCCCCGTTGTGTTTCAACAGCAAATGAATCAGCGCCTGCTTCGCTGAATAAGAGTGCTAAACCTTCGCGGTCTCCAAGCACGAACGGCGCGCGCAGCGCATTCGCAGCTTCTCGTCCAGCAAATTGTTCTAACAGGTCAACCACGTCGGCATAGGCTGGCATGGTTCCGAGCGAGTTCCACGCAGTCACTGCCAGGCGTCCTTGCGACTTCAGCACACGAAGCATCTCGCGCAAAGCCTGGGCTTTATCTATAAAGAACATCAATGCGAATTGACAGACGACTACATCAAATGACTCATCCGGAAAAGGCAGAGATTCCGCTATTCCCTGGTGCCACTCGACGCTGGGCGTAATTGAAGCGGCTACCGCCAGCATCCCAGGATTGGCGTCCAGTCCCACAACTGATCCTTCTCTACCTGCTTTCAAGACCGCCTCACGTGCTACTACGCCAGTTCCACAGGCCACATCCAAAACACGCTGACCCGGCTGAACACGCGCCGCGTCGATCGTTCTTGGCGCCCATTCGCGAAACAATGATGAAACAAATAGGTTCTCGTAAGCTTTTCCGGCGTCGATGTGAGCTTGAGATACAGATGCTCGCCAGCCCATAGAAGGTCGCCTTCCCAATGGTTCACAGGACCAAAATCAGAACGCCGCAGATCATCAGTGCGATCGTCCAAAGCAAATCAAGGTTAAACCAAGCGCGCCGCAACAATGACAAGCCAAGCTTTTCATAGACCACCAGTGCTATCACCAGGGCAACAGACAAATGCCCGGCACTGTGTACCGCTACTGCGGCGACTCTTTGAAGAGGCCCAGACAGTGCTGGCATCCCGTTTGATGAAAGCATGCCGTGTGAGTGTCCGGAGTGATCATGGGACCAACCCAGTAGAATTGGAACAAGCATCAGCCCTGCGCCGTGTGCCGAAGTCATTACGAATGACCAGAGAGTGAGGTCGCGGAAGCCTACGCGCATCCCAACCCACCTGGGATGCCGGGAGCGTAGCAGCCGAAACGAACCATAGCCAAATAAAATCGCCGCGCTGGCGTACCGCAAGGTGTTCTCAGGCAAATTGGCTTGGGCCAACCAGACTAAAGCGACGACGACGGCAACCGATAGCGAGTGTCCAAGCGCTATCGGAGGAATTGCGCTCAGCACCGCACCCCGGCTCTTTTCCTGTAAGCCCAACGCCACGGCGAACAGCCAGCCCATCGCCGGATTGATCCCGTGATACGCCCCCAAACCAAAAAGAGCTACCCACGGCCACAATTCGCTCATGGATAGCAATAGGAATCCGATGAACAGTCTCCGCCATCAAGCCGGATCTGGTGTGAGCGGTATCCATCAAACTCCACAAAGAAATCCCGATCGATACTCAGGCCGCCAGCCGGGTCGGCATCCAACTTGACCATCCAGCTGCGCACTCCATCCGGATAGAATTGTTCGTCCCAGGCGTGGTAGAGGGAGTTCGTGAAGTAAATGCGACGTCCATCACGACTGACTTCAACCATCTGCGGCGCTCCATTCAACCGATCCTCAGGTTTCCTGGGGTGTGGCGTACGACGCACGATGCCTCCTAAATGCACCGAGCCCGTGAGCTTCGGATTGAACGGGTCAGACACGTCGTACTGTTGCATCTCGCCAGTACCCCAACAAGATACGTAAAGAAATCGATCGTCGAGCGAAAGATTAATATCGGATACCAACGGTGGTACCGCTTTGAATCCTTGTAGCAGTGGTGGCAGTTGCTCAGGTTCTGCGGGTTCTGCCGGAATCTCGATTACCTTCTTGACCGCCCAGCTTCCGTTCTCACGATGCCACAGCCAGATTGAGCTTGATAGATCCTTGAGAGAGACGACAACTCCCACAAAACCATATGCTTTCGTGGGATCGTGCGCTGCTCGCAGCTCGAGAACCAGCTGTTGCTCCGCTCCGAGATCGATTTCCTGTTGATGTTTGCGGCGGCGCAAATCCCAAAAATGCAAACGATGTCCGTACTTGCCGGTCAACAGGAGTTCCGGGTTCAGCCCGTTCTCGATCATGTTTGGCGTTCCCCATTCGCTCGTTATCATCGTATCGTGGCCCAGATGCCACCAGAAGTCGTATGCAAGGTACTGTGGTCCTCGATCCATTTCCCATTGGCCGAGCACGTCGAACGAGAAGTGATCGAGGAGAAAGACACCACCCGGACCTTCTCCGTCTGTAGTCCCAAGAGCGCTGATGTATATGCCTTCGGGACCGCAATGAATCGTGTGAAATCGTGAGTAGTTAACCCGTGAGAAGACCTCTTCGGGTTCGATTACCCTCACAATTTGTGGTCTTAGCGGGTCGGGTTTAGTGTCGATAATGTGAATACGCGATGATCTTAGCCCTGGTACTACCAGGTAGCGTCGTTCTACGTGAGGATGAGGCGCATAGGGACAAAGCGCAGAACTGCAGGCGTTCCATCCAAAGTGGTGTAACTCGTCTCCTGCTTTAGGCATGTCGACTTTGCCCACCAGTTGCCCGTAAGTCGGGGAATCAGGCGCTACATCCACTACGGTCATCGCGTCGGTACGGCCGTCTTTTTTCGGATTGAACACGGCGACATACGCGAGTTTTTCTGGTGGTGCTTGCATTGCCAGACGAGGGGACGGATAGAAGGTAGGGTCCGGTTTCCACTGAGCCATATGACATCTCCCTTCGAAAGAAGTGCTCCGACATGCGTTGCATCTTAAGCCTGCGTTCGATTGGGATCAAGCGATGCTGATAGGGATGTTGGGCCGCCAGAAATCCTTTGCTCCTGAGAACGCCAATAAAAAGTCCCTCAAAGATCCTGGCTCAAGGAGCAGAGTTTGGTGAAAGGAGTCAAAAGAGTTTGCAGCTTCATTCATCCATTGGATGGAACCATTTCTCCGGACTGCTGGACAGCTTGCCGCCAAAATATTGCCGGTCCACGTCTCTGGAATTCCACGATCGCCACTTCTGTGGAGTAAAACAGATCGTTATGTCGTCTACGGCTGCGAACAGTGGTCCGATCTGGTTGTCTTCCAATGCTTCCTTTGTAAGATACCGCTGAAAAATCTTTGCGTTTATCTGCTGCGACGCCTCGCCGGTAATGATTTCGACTTGTCCTGACGCGGATACCCACAACTCGGTGCCCGGCCGGCGAATGTCGACCATTATTGTTGCGTCGTTTCGAGCACTCAGGTTGCGTGCCTTTCGCGATGTTGACAGCGATCCAACATAAAACTTTCCGCTGTCAAACAGGTACCAAACCGGCGTGAGGAGAATCGTTCCATCGTCGTTGTGAGTGGCCAGTGTAGCGTAATGCCGGCCTTCTAATATCTCTCGGAGTGCATCACTCAAGTTCGACATCTCTTCCTCCGGTGTTGTGATTAGAATTCACTTACAGGTACTTCTATTATAAAAGAGTAACTAAGCCGGAAAAAGCGCGCAGATCGAAACGACGCCGAGAGACTTGGAATCGAAAGGCAAAATCCACTCGTGCGATTACTTCGATTGGAGACGCACACCTGAAACGTCGAAACTTCCTCGAGTATAGAATGTGCTCCCTTCTCGCTTGGCTGTCATTTCATCACAGCTGCTTTCCATGTTGCCCACCTCATTGAGCGCTGAGCACAGATCAGGGAGGGCGGCTAGTGCTGTTCGCTCGCTCTCAAAAGGTCCCACGTATACCCTGGTGTCGTAGTTTAGAGGCTTTGCGAACCGTTGGATTGACATAACCAATCCAAATTCTTCATTCGCTTTTTCCAGACCCGATGCATGGCCGCCGAAAGAAGAGATGCCGCTTGCTCCGAGCACGCGCATCATCCTGGCTTGCCATCCAGCATTCAAGGTACACGGACGGCACCGCTCGCAACGCGGGCAAGGCATAACCTCGAAATAGAAGCCTGGCGGCGGCTCAGTAGCTGTTCTGCTAGTTACCGCCGAGCGGCCCGGTTGTTTCTGAGTCGAAGGCGCCGCGTGAGGGAAGAGCAGCAGAAACGCGAAAGCCGGAATCAAAAGTCGGGTCGAATGGAATTGTTGATGGTGACGTTGTTTTTTCATAGCAACATCCTTTGTCACTGTTCCTTGCGTCCTTGCCGAATCTGGCGTATATGCGAGAAGAGAACCTCAAACCAAAGTAAGAGGGAATTGTGTCTGACGCAACTATGTTTTGCCCAAGATGCGGAAAATCCGAACAGCTTCCGGAGACTTACTGCCGCCAGTGCGGCCTCTTTCTGCCCAACCTATCGAAACCTGCGAAACGCGAGAGCCCTCCAGAAGAACATTTGAGAGCAAACAAGGTCCTTAATGCATTGACCATCGTCGTTAGCTTTACACTGGCTATTTTGCTCTATTCAATTCTTGCATTCAGACCCAATACGCATCCGTTGATTTATGTTACTGCCGGGCTGTTAATAGCGATGGGTAGTTGGCATATACAAACCTTCATCAGAACTCTGAAGCTCACGAAACAGTGGAAACGCAGATCTCGTTTTTCCGAACCCGGAGGAGCTCTACCCGGCTCTCCGGCTGCGGTTGAATCCATATCAACCGCAAAGCTCCTCGATCAGGTGGACGTGGTTAATACGCATCCACCAAGTGTGACGGAGAACACTACGAAGCATCTAACCAAGCATAAATCGTAGGCCGCTACGAAAATATTTATGCTTGCAACGTCTTCTTCCCGGTCGCGCACAACCAGCTCTTCTTACGCTCTTCGAACACTTGGACACCTATGTAACCCGCCGTTGTAAATAATTCCTTGTGCTCGTCGATACTCATACGCGTTGACCTCAAAAGGCTCATCACTGGCGCGTGCAGAATTTCATTCCTGCTACCCTTATAACTTTCTACTATGACCGCCAGCGTTCCTCCGGGTTTGAGAACGCGTAGAATCTCGCGCATATCTTTGACCAGATCAGGCCAGTAGTATTGGGTCTCTACCGCGGTAACAAGATCAAAGGTGTTGTCATTAAAAGGTAATTGAGATACCGACGCCTCTTGTATTTCTACGCGGCCTGCATCGATCAGACGCGCATTCTTAGCCCTCGATGCAGCTACACTTCCTTTAGCGTAATCAACGCCACAGATAAGACCTTCAGTCGCGGCTGCGGCTAGCTTCTGAATGGTTCTACCGCCGCCGCAACCCACATCGAGCACAGTAAAATCCTTCTCGATTGAAACATGCGTCAGCCCCCAGTCGGTCAGGTCGGAATGAGAGAAGTTCATAGACCATAGAAAGAACCTGCCAACCAACCTCGATGGCTTTCGAGCTTGATACAACAGGTAGGGCATAACCGCCAATAACACCAGGTAGGTTAAAATATGTCTGATTATCCGATCTCCTTAATGTCGAGATGTTTGATCGTCAATTTCAATATTGCAACCGGGGACGAGGCGCAAGGACATCGGAGCAAGTGAAGAATTTGTATGTGTGCCGTCAGCTCTCGTTAGGTCCGTACAGGTTGTCAATCGCTCTACGATACGTCGCCGCCAACTCCTCGTTGGACCCCACGGAGATCCCAAGCTCGCGCAGTAGCCCGTCGTCCAGTTCATAGATCAAACCATCAACCGCGAGCTCCTGCCCCTTCGCCCATGCTTTCTGAACTGCTTCGTTCTCGCAGACATGCAACACCTGCTCGATCACGTTCAGCTCGCAAACACGGCGCACGCGTTCAGATTCCTGGTCGATCTTGTCGAGCAGTGTGGCATGTTTCTGTATCACTCGCTGGACGTGGCCTAACCAATTGCTGATCAGTCCTAATTCTTTTCGGGCTACAGCAGCTTTCACACCTCCGCACCCGTAATGACCGCAGATGATTATCTGCTCCACTTTGAGCTCTTCTACTGCGTATTGGATTACGGATAAGCAGTTGAAATCGGTATGTCCTACGACGTTGGCGATGTTCCTGTGCACAAACATCTCACCAGGCGCAAGAGCAACGAGCTGTGTGGGGGGAACACGGCTGTCTGAGCAGCCGATCCAGAGAAATTCGGGCGACTGGTGTTCTGCAAGCCGGTTAAAGAATTCTGGATCAGTTTTCTTTATATTCGCGGCCCAGGCTTTGTTACGATCCAGCAGATTAGTGAGGCTATTCATGAAAACAGTTTGCCAGAACTTTAATCCACCGCCTAACACAAAAGAGCGTACAATTCAGCGGTGGTGGTCGATCACGTTTAGGTTGAACAGGCATCCATTTTCAGGTGCAACTTCGCGACGCCAAACCAACCGTTAACCTGTTAATTACTTTGTTGGCCTTTTCTCCTTCGCTCTCTTTTGAAAGGTTACCTCCGGATATTTGTTAGATGGCGCGGATAGTAGATCGCTGTCACGACCTCGCAGATACTTGTCAAAGAAAGCCAGGGTATACGCGACTATAATCTCGTGACCACGACGAGGGTCTAGTTCATCGCGGCCTGCCGGAAAGAACAGCAAAAAGTCCGAGAAGTGTCCGTGTTGTGTTTTGGCGATAGTGATTTCGTAACGGTCGTTGGTCGAACGGTCAAGGAACGAGCGATCGCGCTCTCGCGTCATCGCTATGAGCTCTTTCATAACCTCGGCGTCAGAAGGCTTAGGCGGTTTGTCCTCGTTGCCATGATGCATCAACATCACCGGTCGGTCCGTTCCTTTGTCCGATATGTCGCCGAATAGCTGGCCGTCCTGATCCACGACCGCTTTGATTCGGCGATCATCCTTACTCATCTGAACAGCCGTCGCTCCACCAAACGACCAGCCCAACATCCCTATTCGCGAGAGATCAAGGCGTTTGTAATACAACTGTCCGCGTGTCCGATCAAGCTCCTCAATTTTGTTTAGAATATACGTTACATCCGCCGTCCACGTTGGGAATACATCCTTCTCAAGCCAATCCCAATTCTTTAACGCATCATCCCGGAGAGTGCCGACCGGTTTAGGCATGAGAAATGTATCAGCCTGAAACCGGTAACCGTCGGGGTAGAGCACCGTATCACTAAAGCCGGCATGATCAGCACTTATAACCACGTACCCAGCGCTTGCGAGTTGCTCCGTCACGAAAGTTCCAATGAAACGCGCGGTCCCGCCACCCGGCTGATAGACAAGCACCGGAAAACGGTTTGTGCCTTTTGCCAAGGGAGCGTCGCTGACTGCGTTTGTTTTAAAGCCTTCACCTCGCCTATACACGCTCTTTTCCGGGAACTCATTGACATCACGGATGTATGGAGAGGGATCTGCTGCAGGTGTTCGTTCAGCTGGATACCAAACGCGCACGAGCAAATGGCGTCGATCGGCAGGGTCTTTTGTGAAGGTTTCCGGGCGGTTCTGATCAATCCATAAATACTCGTGAGTTCCGACTGCAAAGGGTCCCTTGAGCGGAACGAAGGGTGCTGTCACAGTCGGTTTACCACTCTGCGCGAAGGCAAGGTGAACGCTAAAGAGCATCACAATCGCAAGGAGATTTGTGACTCCAAACCGCCGCACTTTCAAGGTCAGTTGTTTAACAGGCATTCGACCCCCTTAAGAAGCAAGTCCCAAGATCATAGCACTCACGTATAAACAGTATTTGTTTTCTGAAGAATCGAGGCGCCGTTTAAAAAGGTGGTTTTTCTTTACAACTTATTCTCGCCGGCCATGTAGTACTTAAACGCCATCTTGGCGAGCTTCCACACCTTGTCCCACTCAATATTGCCTTTCTCGCCGCGAATGACCTGGTTCACAATCAAGCTCCGAAGGTAGCGCCCTTCTCGAATAAACATAAATCGTTTTGCATAAGGTCGCGCAATTTCGAAAAATCGGAAGTCAGGGTCTACCTGCGTTCCGATACCCTCCAGGGTCATCACTGCGCGGACAATGTAAGTAAAGCTCGCAGGAATCTTGAAAGGGAACTCATAGATCACGTGGGCCATGTCGAACATCAATTCCTTGAAGTTCACATCGCCCAGGCGTATGCCCAGGTAACGATCGAACAGCCCTTCAATTATGGGTTTGAATCGGGTTTCATCTTCGGGAGAGAGCTCAATAAAGCCGAGCCGGACCATATCGTCCACCAGGCCGTGAACATCTCGCTCGACCACGTGGAAAAACGCGTTAATCAGATTTGATTGCAGCTTCATATTAAGTCGCCCGACCATTCCGAAGTCGAAGAATGCCAGGCGGCCGTCTGCCATTACCCTAAGATTTCCAGGGTGCGGATCAGCATGAAAGAAGCCATCTTCCAGTAGTTGTTTCAGATAGGTGCGTGCAAGGAGCTTAACGACTTCGTGAGGATCTTGTCCGGCTGCCGTGAGTTGGGCTGTGTCCGTGACCTTGTAGCCGTCTATGAATTCCATCACGATCAGTTTCCCAGTCGAGAAGACCGGATAGATCTGTGGCACATAGACCTCTTTCCATTTTGAGAAGTTCTTTCGGAAAGCCTCCGCGTTGTTAGTCTCCTGCTCGTAATCCATCTCCTCATTGATGGTGGTATGAAAGGCGTCAAGCGTGCCCTGCCAATCTACTCCCCTTACGAGATTTGGATATTTTTCGAGTCGGCGAGCTATTCTGCGCAATACATCTATGTCAAACCCGATCTGATCGTGAATTCCGGGCCGTTGGACTTTTACCGCGACTACTTGCCCGGTCTTAAGCCTCGCTCGATGAACCTGTCCGAGGCTCGCGGCTGCAATCGGCTTGTCTTCAAAGTCTTCAAAGATATCTTCTATTTTCGCTCGCAGCTCGTGCTCGATGATTGCCCTCGACTGCTCAGTAGGAAAAGGTGGAACTTCGTCCTGGAGCTTCCCGAGCTCCTGGATATATTCAACTGGCAACAGGTCGGCCCGAGTCGCAAGCGATTGGCCAGTTTTTATGAATGTGGGCCCCAGTTTCAAAAGCTTTTCTCGAAGCAGAACACCCTCCTGACGTCGAAGATCTGGCTCAGGTAGTCGCTTCTTTCGCCAACCCCGGGTGTTTATGAACAAGCGGAACATGAATAGAAGGAATGCCGTGATTACTCGAGCCATTCGCAGGTAGCCGCGCAGGCCGATTTTGGGCAGCGGTTCTACGGTCGATGTACCGGTGGCTCGAACCTTCTTTGAGGTGTCAGTTGTGAGGAAGGCGGTCTGGTCGCTTGGAACAAGCGATTTTCCGTCTGACGGTTGTAAATCAGTTCGTTTGGGGTCCAACATCTGTAAAAATGGTACGAACTCCTTCCGGTCTACGTTGCCAGTTAGATTTTAACACAAGGGGTTAAATGATCCCCTCGTGGGGAATGTACTCGCATTCTCCGCGTTTGATGCGCAAAACTCTAACTCAAAGCTGATTATTCGCGTTGTCAAAACTCTAGGCAAGAATCCGATCTTTTGCTTAAATGGGCCTCAGCCGCGCTTGTTTTGAGCGATCTGCCCCTCCAAAAAAGGAAGCTCGGTTGTGTTCCTCTTTTCACTCCGTGAACAGCGGCAGCTCTGCACTTCCTGATGTGTAGATAGCACCCCACGCGCTCTCGAGGAGAGTGTCATGTCCTTCAACAAGTCCGAGGCCTTAGACGCCGCGAAGCAGTATGTGCTTCAGCGAAACCTGCCGGCAGCGCTCCAGATCTACCAAAAGGTGGTTCAAGTTGATCCCGCTGATCTTTCAGCAATGAACACGCTCGGCGATCTTTATGCAAGCACAGGTAACATCCAGCAGGCGATCGATCACTTTTCGCGGTTGGCGACCATCTATATCGACGGGGGCTCGCCCCGCAAAGCGATCGCAGCGCTAAAAAAAATAATCGCCGTTGATCCAGCAAACATTGAGACCGCGATTAAGCTAGCCGATCTTTATGCCGAGGCAGGTCTCCCAAGCGAAGCTCGGCAACACTATCTTCAGATCGCTGAGGCGCTCATGCGCAAGGGTCAGAGACTCGACGCACTGAATGTCTATACGAAAGTTGTTGAACTCGATCCGATGAATACACCGACACGGATCAGACTAGCCGAGCTGTGTCTACGCGAAGGAATGAACGATCAGGCTTACGACGCATTCATGATCGCTGCCGACCAGCTGGCGCAAAAGGGCGAGCATCGTCGCGCGCTAAATGCATACAATGAGGCACTCTCCATCAAACCAGAAAACGCCGAGGCATTAACCGGTCAACGCAAATTGATGGGTATGCTTGGCATTAGTGATCGAGGGCAATCAGAAACGTCTGGAAACGGCGAACCCGCAGGTGAAAAGCCATCGCGGGCACAAACTGCTCCCCTCGGCAGCCAGACCCCCTCAAACGACAAGCCAAAGAACAACGAAGGCTCATTTGTGGTTCAGGAGATTTCGAAGGCTGAAATACTCGTTGCTTATGGTCAGGTAACTCAGGCCCTCCGTATGCTCAAGGATGTATTGCGAGAAAACCCGGACAGTATCGATGTACACGTTAAGCTCAAGGACATCTATCTTAGAACAGGAATGATGGCGGAAGCGGCTACGGAGTGCCGCGAGCTAGAGCGCATACACCAATCGAGAGGCGAATCTGATCGCGCGCGTGATTACGCAGTCAGAGCGAGCCGGCTTACCAATCTGCTCGACCAACCGTCTGGTGATTTAGACGGACTCGAGTCAAACAAGACTCCATCGCCGCAAATTAATGCGCAGCCGCCCGTCGTTGCATCTCAAAACCCGGCGTCGATAGAAACTCAAGTTAGCGTGCCGCCGCTCGTGGCACAACAGGTTGAATCAAATCCGGTCATTGAACCACAAAAGATCCCGGCAGAGCCTCAAGTTAAAGCGACGCCGGTTGTCGCAACCAAAAAAACGCCACCCGCAGGACCTCAAGTCAATGCGCCTTCACCTGCAGTCTCCTCCCAAAAGCCGTCGCCAGCAGTACCTGAAGCTAATGTGCCGCGACCAGTCGTCGCATCCGAAAAGCCGTTGCCAGCGGTGGGTCAAATCAAAGCGCAGCCGTTTGTTGCACCACAAAATCCGTCGCCCGGCAGCGCCCATGTAAAGACGTCTCCGCCCGCTGTTGCACCCCAAGAACCAGAGCCGCGACACGCCAATCTAAAAGTAGCCCAGGATCGGAAACCGATACCGGTCACCACCAGATTGGCTCCACCCGTCGCCCAGCCGCCTAAAGTTCAGATCTCTGTTGCGGATGAAAATCATCCTGCCGTCGTCGTTGCAGAGACTCGCCCAGAGTTGCGCGTTGACGCGCCTTCTGTACCGGTGGAGAAGCCCGCTGCAATCGTACCGGCAGAGACCGACGACCAATCGTTACGGGAAGCTTCTTCAGCAGTGGTATCTAATTCCGCGGTCGGGGTTGAGTTCGCTCCAGTACTTGTGATTTCGTGGCTCGCTAAGAATAGGAAAGCAGTAATCGCCGCTGGTGCCTTGGTTCTGTTGTCGATGAGTGCAGTGATCGGCGGATTCGTTTACTTCAACTCCCCTGATCATCAATCCCCGACTCTCGCGGTTACAGCGCCTCCGGTTTCTTCAGCTCCTCCGGCTGAAACAGCTGCCGGGCAAATGCAAACACAAGTTGCCCAGAGCGGCACACCGGCAAACATCACTGCAACGGCTGCCGCTGCGCCGGAAGTTCCAACTCGGCGCGAGAGCAAAGACCCAGAACCTACTAAAACTAAACAACCACCGGCACCGGTTCCGCAACCGGTGAGCCGGCCTGTCAACCCCGCACCGTCTCCTGCGCCGGTGTTGCCACGCGCATCGGTTAGTCCCGACACCATCGGTGCGGACAACAAAGCTCCTTCCGGGGTTCCCGTCGAGGTTCCCATTGGTGCAATCCAACCCGCGGAGCCGCCAGCCAAGGCGGTCAGGCACTCTCCAGGCGTGGTCATGGGGAGCGCCATAAAAAAAGTGGAACCGACATACCCAAGTCCTGCGAGATCCGCCGGACAGTCCGGCACTGTTAAAGTTGAAGTGTCGATTAACGAACGAGGGGATGTAACCTCGGCCCGAGCGCTGTCCGGTCCGGCGCTTCTGCAGAACGCGGCGGTCAATGCGGCGCGTGCATGGAAGTTCAAAGCGTCAACGCTGGGAGGTGTCCCCGTGACGACCACTACGACGATCGTATTCAACTTCAAGCTTTAGAAGTATTCGGATCCGTGGCGCCATTGCATCCGCTCGTGTCCCACAATCTCTATTGGAGCCATATTGAATTTGCGTTATGGTGACGCTAGTATGCCAGCAAGGCCAGTTTCCTGGCATAGTCATGACACACGCATCACAAGAACCACACGGTAGCAATCGAATTCTCGTCGGAACGTCGGGCTTTGCGTATAAGGAGTGGAAGGGGAGCTTCTATCCAGCCGATCTCCCGGCGAAAAAATATTTGTCATATTACTCACAGCATTTCCCTACTACTGAAATTAATAACACTTTTTATCGCATGCCCACAGCTAAGCTCTGCGAGGGGTGGTACCCGGAAGTACCCGATGACTTTTCGTTTACACTAAAGCTTAGCCAGCGGATCACGCATTTCAAAAGATTGAAGAACGTTGACGACGAGATGAATTTCTTTTTGGAGAGCGCGTCGGCCTTGAAGGAAAAGCTGGGGCCCATACTGGTGCAGCTTCCGCCGAATTTCAAGAAGGACCTCGAAGTTCTCGAGGGCTTTCTGGCTGGCTTCGCAACGCGAGGAAAGCTTGCCTTCGAGTTTAGGCACGAGTCCTGGTTTGCGGATGATGTTTATGAACTACTTCGAAGCCACAAAACCGCACTGGGTGTAGTCGAGAAGGAAGAAGGTGAGGGTCCGGAGACGCCGCGCGAGGTGACCGGCGCGTTTGTCTATATGAGATTGCGAAAAGGTGACTATTCCGATGATGAAATGCTTGACTGGGCTCGGTGGATTCGGAGCCAAAACGTGCCAGTGTACTGCTATCTAAAACATGACGACCGGGCACCGATCCTTGCTAATGCATTGCTCTCCGCTTTGAATGAAGTGCGTTAGACAGCGATTCCTCTCGTTTTGCGTTGTGACGGCGTCTGATGAGGAAGCCTAAAAATTCCAATCCCACCCACGTCAGTGGCTGTTTGAACAATCATAAAATATCACCCACGTTAGGCGACGAACCTTCCAGGTCAAATCCCCTTCAGGTTAGTGCGCGGCTTTCGGAAACGTAAAAGGCAGTACGTCCGGAACGACGCTTACTTCACTGGTGAACTTAAACGGGTACTTCCCACCGCTGTCATAGACCAGTTCCACAAAGAAAGCCGTGAAACCGCTTGCGGGCTTGTTAACACGAGCGACATAAACTCCAGGTTTGTCTTCCTTCAATGGCGAACTCGTGTAGCCATTCCCTATGGTATCAACCCTAAAGTCTCGAGCCTTCGGGTTCGTTGCTTGCCACAGATTTACTTCCCTTGGTTTGTCCCTCACTGTCACAATCACTGTGCCGTCCTTTTCTTTCTTCCAGGAAAACTGCGGTCGCGGTTTGTTGTTAATTACGGCTTGATAGAAGGTCAGCAAGCTTTCTCGAGCATCAGTTCCTGCAAGATTGTGCTTCGAGTTAGGCGTATAGCGAAGATATTTCTCTCCTTGAAGCTCGCTGAAATAGAACTGAGAATTGTCAGGCAGGAAGAATTGATCGCCTGAAGCGTGCACAAGGTACTTCGGAATCTTCAAGCGGTCTCGACTACGATAGTTGTAGGGATCCTCAATGGCCAGGACATGTTGGTATTCGGGAGTTCCGATCTTGTTTGGGAAAAGCTTGTGATTGACATAATCATTGAGCGCGGTTGAGAAGAAACCGTACGCCTCAAAATGATGTCTAGTGATTGCTTCCGAATTTAGCGCGTCAATGACCGTCGGCATAATTGCAATAACCCGCTTGTCGACCGCGCCCACCAGCCAGGTCGTCCAGCCCCGTTTCGATCCGCCAGAGACAACAAACTGATCAATCTTTAGTTTCCCGCCGGCGTCGCTGGACAGAAACTCCTGCATCGCATCCAGCGCCCTCACACCGCTTTTCACCATCGCTAAACGTACAAGCCAGGTATCGTCACCACTTTTCATTTGGCGCACTCTGCTATAGGCGATCAGGTCATCCTCTGAACGGCCCTTATCCTTAGAGTCAGAAAAGAAGAGCGGTTGATTTGGCACCATGCCGAGCTCTGCAATTGCTGTGTTCGACTCCATCGCAAAACTGACGAGGCGATCGGATGGTTTTGCAGGAGCAGCATCACGATTGCTGCCGCCGTTGATGAATAGGAGCGCTTTATTTGACGTAGTATTGTTCGGCCGAACGATCGTGAGCCAATGCTTCCAAACAGGACGGTCAACCTCATCCGCGCCACGCCATGTTTGTGATGTGAGGTCTATCACATAAGCCTTGTAACCCTCACCCGCGATGGTGTTCACCAGTTTCCACGAATAACTCGGATCCGGCTTTGCGATATAACGATCGAGGGCGGTTTCCTGGCCGGGTAGCGGGCTGTTGGTTGCGGTTACCGGCAATAGAAGTGACGCACAAACTACGAGAGCCGTGGCCCAAATCACAACACTGCGATTCCTCCTCATAGCCAGCCTCCTCTTGTGATCGAACGATAGTAGCTACAGCGACAAACATCAAGATGGGTGGTAAAAGGCTTTTTAGCGTTCAACGTTAGCCGCACAACCGCCGGACGCTGAACGCTCAACGTCGAACGCTAAACGAAAAATGTTTAATCACATCATCGAATCAAGTTTCAGCAGTGTGTGCAGCAATACGTTAGCTCCGTTTGCAATATCTTCGGGACGCGAAAATTCCTTTGGCGAATGACTGATTCCTCCTACGCTTGGGACGAAGATCATGCCCACTGGTCCGATTCGCGCGATCTCCTGCGCGTCATGGCCGGCGCCACTCGGTAGCCATTTTGTCGAAAGACCGAGCGACTTCGCCGTTTCGTCAATCAGTTTACGTAAGCGCTCATCTGTTGGCGCAGGAACGATGCTGTTGGTTTCAGTGAACTCGAATGTGGTCCCCGTAGATTTTGCAATCTGACCGGATTCATCGCGAATCTTTCCAAAGAGCATCTGGATCTTGGCCGCATCCAGGTCACGCAACTCGAGACCAAGCACTACCTTGCCTGGTATCACATTGTACGCACCGGGCCACGCCTGAAGCTTGCCGACTGTTCCGACCTGCCGGCCTGGCGCACTGGTCACAATTCGATTGACTGCTTCGATAAACTTTGCCGCCGCCAACATCGCGTCGCGCCGCTGGTTCATTGGCGTCGTACCCGCGTGATTTGCAAAGCCCTCGATCTTCACCTCCCACTGCGTAATACCCACAATACCCTCGACCACACCGATATTTAGCTTTTCAGTATCGAGGATGCCGCCTTGCTCGATGTGAAGTTCGAGATAGGCGGCGATGTCGCCACGTTGTCGTCTGACTGTCGAAAGCCTTTCCGGATCACCGCCTATGAATTTGATCCCATCGCGAATAGTCTTCCCGCTGCTGCTGACGAGACTGAGTTGCTTTCCAGTGATTTCGCCGCCAATGGCGTGGCTACCGATCGTCCCGCCTTCTTCATCGGCAAAGATAAGGACCTCCAGGGGATGACGAGTTTTGTGATTCTTTTCGGCCAGGGTCTGAGCGACCTCGATCGCGCTCATCGATCCAACATCGCCGTCGAAATTGCCGCCTTCGGGTACCGAGTCAATATGCGAGCCCATCAGGAGCGGCTTCAAGTTCGAACTGGTGCCAGGTCGGCGTCCGACGATGTTGCCCGCAGCGTCTATGCTGACTTCAAGGCTTGCAGCGCGCATCAGGCCTTGTACGTACTCTCGTCCTTGCCGGTCTGCGTCGCTGAAAGCTACCCGGCTGACTCCTCCCTGAGGGTTCTTGCCGAACTGCGAGAGGGCATTGAGGTGTTCTACGATCCGGTCTCCGGTTACACGCAGCGACGACTGAAGGGAGAAGCGAGGAAGGCCGATCGCGGCGGCCCCGAATAACATTTTCAAATTGAAGTCTCGCCTGTTCACGTTGCTCTACGCGGATGGGTTTAGAAAATGAAAATCGAAAACCGATCAATGGCCGATCGGAAAAGCCATTTTCATCTCGACAGGTCGTACGTCCGCGGCTTCTTTGCCCGGTTATTTGAATATCACGCGGAGGAACTTTCGACTGCCCACCTGGATCAGCGCTTCTTCGCCGGCCTGAGAACCCAGCTCATATTTTACGTCGTTTATTCGTTCGCCGTTGACTCGGACGCCGCCCTGGGAAATCAGTCTCTGCGCCTCTGAAACTGAAGGAGCGAGTCCTTCGGTGGCTAAAAGCTTTACCAATCTCGTTGAGCCCGAGCCTAGCTCAATAGCGGGAATGTCAGTAGGTGCTTGTCGTTCGCGAAAGAGGCGGTCGAACTCACGGTTCGCCTCTTCAGCATCATTTTGCGAATAAAAATCTGCGACGATTCGTCGAGCAAGCTCGACTTTGATATCGCGGGGATTTCGTTCGCCGCGGTGAGCAGAACCTTTCAGGTCGTTAATTTCGCTCAATGTCAGGTCGGTGAGCAACTCGTAGTAACGCCACATCAAGTCATCGGTGATGGACATCACCTTTCCGAAAATCTCGCGGGGCGGCTCGGTTATGGCGATATAGTTGCCAAGGCTCTTGGACATTTTTTGCACACCGTCGAGCCCTTCAAGCAGCGGCACCGTCATGATCAGTTGTGGTTCTTTCACTCCATACGATTGTTGAACCTGCCGGGCCATCAAAAGATTGAATTTCTGATCAGTGCCTCCAAGCTCGATATCAGCTTCCAAAGCGACCGAATCATAGCCTTGCGCAAGAGCATAGAGGAGCTCGTGAAGGCTTATCGGCGCCTGGGACTGAAACCGTTTCTTGAAATCATCGCGCTCCAGTAGTTGCGCCACCGTGGCGCGTCCTGCGAGCCTGACAAAATCATCAGGTCCGAACTTCGAAAACCATTCATTGTTGAATCTGATTTCGGTCTGGTCAGGATCGAGCAATTTGAATATCTGCTGCTTGTATGTTTCGGCGTTCTCGTCAATCTGTTCGCGAGTCAGGGCCGGCCTGGTTGCCGATCGACCGGATGGATCACCAATCATCCCGGTAAAGTCGCCAATCAGAAAAATGACAGTGTGGCCAAGCTGCTGAAAGTGGCGCATCTTACGGATAAGGACGGTATGACCGACGTGAATATCCGGCGCTGTTGGATCGAACCCGGCTTTCACACGTAGTGGCTTTCCGGTTTTCGCGGATCGTTCCAGTTTGCGGCGAAGCTCATCTTCGGGAATGCAGTCGACAGTGCCTTTCAGAAGTAATGTTATTTGTTCGTCAATCGTCATTGTTTCACAGACTGAAGTCACTCTCTTTCATCTCATCTGCGTAAAATCTGCGTCGTCTGCGGATAGTCATGGAGGAAGTGCTTTGGACTCAAGATCACGGCTTATCCGCAGATGACGCAGATTAAGCAGATTCTATGAAACCAGAAGCCTAACCTTTAATATCCCACCGGGACGCCGCCTGATCTTGGATCGGAAGCTCCGAGTCTCATTCCACTCTTCGGGTCGATCATTATCCCTTCGGCATCGCCCATATTGCCGGGCTTTTCAGCGAATGAATGGCCCTTCCGTTCGAGCGCGGCGCGCGTGTCGCGATTGATTCCCATAGGTTCGAACTGGATTCGATCCGGCATCCACTGGTGGTGAAATCGGGGAGAATCGATTGCCTGTTGGATATTCATCCCGAAATCAATAACATTAACGATCACCTGGAGCACTGTGTTTATGATCGTCGGACCACCAGGGCTTCCGATTGCGAACCAAACCTTGCCGTCTTTCAAAACAATCGTTGGCGTCATCGCCGAAAGAGGACGCTTTCTAGGTGCGATCGCGTTGTTTTCACTCTGAAGCAAGCCATAAGCGTTCGGTACCCCCGGCTTTGACGTGAAGTCATCCATTTCATTGTTCAGCAGCACGCCAGTCCCTCGAGCGGTTGCCGCCGAGCCGTAGCCGCCATTCAGTGTGTAGGTATTGGTTACGACATTTCCTTCTGCATCGATAACAGTGAAGTGAGTTGTTTCGGTTGACTCCGGTCCCAACGGTTTGCCGGCACGAATCTTCGAGCTCGGAGTCGCAAGATCCGGATCGATTGTTTTCGCCAGTTCGGCTGCGTATTTCTTGGCAATAAGACCTTCCACCGGAACCTTGACGAAATCCGCGTCGCCCAGGAATTCAGCGCGATCTGCAAATGCGCGCCGTTGTGTCTCTATAAGTAAATGAATGGTGTCTGATGATCCCGGACCACTGTACGAAAGATTGTAGTGTTCGAGGATGTTCAACATTTCGATCAGCGCCGTTCCGCCTGAAGACGGCGGAGGCATCGTGACGATCTCGTATCCGCGGTAAGTTCCTATGAGCGGTTTGCGGATCGTGGGTTCATATTCCTTCAAGTCTCGTTCAGTAATCAGGCCGCCATTAGCCTTCATGTCGGCGGCGATCAGCTGAGCAGTCTTGCCTTCATAAAATTCGCGAGGTCCTTTGTCCTTCAAGCGTGCAAACGTCTCGGCCAGCTCTGGCTGCACGAGCCGTTCACCCTCATCAAAGAGCTTGCCATCGCGTAGGAAGATGCGATTGCTGTCGGGAAACTTTTTGAGAGACTTTTCTGCGGCGCGAAGGCTCCTCGCTAAATGATAGGTTATCGGGAACCCATCCGCCGCCAGTTTGCGTGCGGGTTCGACCACATCCGACCAATTCAGCTTGCCGTGCCGCTTCAGAGCCAGCGACAAACCTGCGATAGTACCCGGTACGCCAACGGCTTTGTAGCCGACCGTCGAGGCGTCCTTTATCACGTTGCCGTCCTTGTCAAGATACATGTCGCGAGAGGCAGACAGCGGCGCGCGTTCGCGGTAGTCGATGATTTCCGTGTCGCCGTTAGCGCGTCGGATCATCATGAAGCCACCGCCCCCGATGTTTCCGGCGCTGGGCCACGTCACTGCCAGCGCGAGCGCTACGGCCACCGCAGCGTCAACAGCATTGCCCCCGCGTTGCATGATTTCGACTCCAACGCGCGACGCGATCTCGGTTGTTGACGCGACCATGCCCTGACGCGCGCGAACTGGTTCTCGGGATGCCGCGTTCTGACTCGAAGGCATCCAGGCTGCTAGCACCAAAGCCAACAGAATTGCGCAAAATCTCTTCTTCATTGTCCCGCCTCCGCGAACGAAAATGGAATCTGCACTACAAGAGATGCTATCGATACATGCTTACGTACCACATAATAAACTGACGTCCAACAAACAACGATATTATTGCCGCTGGACCGAGAAAAACACCAAACGGGATTTGCATTTTCATACTACCACCGCGGAGCAAGATCAGCAGTATCCCAATCGCCGAGCCGAGCAGTGAACCAACAAAGATTGTGAGGAGCGTTAACTGCCAGCCTAAGAAGGCTCCAACCATCAGCATCATCTTCACGTCGCCGAGGCCCATTCCCTCGACGTGCCTCAGCCGATAGTATGCTTCGCGAACAAGCCACAAACTTCCGCCTCCTACTAAGGCGCCAAACACTGCTCCACCCAGCGATCTGGCCCACAGAGGCGCCGTGCTAAGCCCAAAAAAGCCAGGCGAGTGCAACACAATCCACGGATCGGGAACGGCTGTTCGCAGCAGAAGCAGAACAACAAAACCGGGATACGTAATTCTGTTTGGCAGTAGCTTATGATGTAGATCAATAAAGACCAGAGGTACGATGAGTGACACGAAAACAATGTCCGCGATCAACGGCAGCCACGTTCCGCCGGCGATCTCATCCTTGTGAATAAGAAACAATGCGAGGTAGAGAATTGCTACGAGGAGTTCCACGGCCGGATAGATTATTGAAATGGGTGTGCGACACCTTCGGCATCGTCCTCTCAGCAGAATGGCATAGCTGATCACTGGAATGTTGTCGAACCATCTGATCTCAGCGTTGCAGGAGGTACAGTGAGAACCGGGAAAGACGATCGATTTACGCAACGGCAGCCTGTAAATAACAACGTTGAGGAAGCTTCCAATCAATAGACCAAAGAGAAATGTGGCTAAACCCACAAAGTAAGGCGGAAGATATTCCATCAGGACCTTTCTTGTTGAGATGGCCATATACGGATCACTATCCCGCTGCTTTGAGTCTTCAATTCAGAGTGATCAGTGGGGCCATCTATGGATTGATACATCCGGTCATCTGGATTAAATTAGCGCGGCGCAGTATTGTCAAGCTTTTCCATTTCAGTCGGATGGCGCGCGTTATCACACACCTTCGAAGACTCCAATGAAGATCCTCCAGGTTTGCTCTGCAAGCGAGATGGGCGGTGGTGAGGTTCACGTCGCCGACCTGGTGCGCGGTTTGACCGCGCGCGGACACGCGGTTTATCTCGCGGTGAGGCCTGACAGCCCGTTGCGCGGGCCTCTGGCAGGGGTGATAGCTTCCTGGCATGAATTGCCGCTACGAAATTCACTCGACCTCCAATCGGCGCGAGCGATTGCCCAGCTTGTTACCGAGCAAGGAATAGACATTGTTCATGCTCACATGGGACGTGACTACCTGGTGGCCGCCATGGCTTGCAGGCAAGCAAAGGACGCCAAGCTCGTGCTAACACGACACCACTATCTTCCGCTGAAACGCAGTGCTCTTTACCGGTGGCTGCTGGGCGATGTGGCAGTCGTAATAGCTGTTTCGGATAGCGTTCGGCAGTCGGTGCTTGAGCGACTTCAGTTACCGTCCGAGAAAGTAAGGACACTACCGAATTGGATTGACCCTGAACGTTTCAAGCCGGCAGATCGGGATGCGGCGAGAGCAATGTTTAGAGTCCGCTACAACATCGTTGTAGCCTGTATTGGTCAGATCACACAAACGAAAGGCCAGGAGGAATTTGTCCGCGCCGCGGCAGCCCTGGCTCGGACTCGGACTGACGTGGAGTTCCTGATTGTGGGGCAGGAGAGCGAAGAAGGAGGAGCGTTTACCAAACGCCTCTCGGATTTAGCGCAGTCGTCAGGTCTCCAGGAGAAACTCAGGTTTCTCGGTCGGGTCAGACACATCCCGCAGCTACTGGCAGCAGTGGATGTCGTCGTTGTGCCCTCGTGGGACGAAGGGTTTTCGCTTGTGACAATTGAAGCAATGGCAGCGCGTCGGCCGGTGCTTGCCTCGCGGGTGGGCGGCATCACCGGAATAATAAAAGATAATGTGACGGGATTGTTGGTTCCCCCGCGAGATGTCCAGGCGCTTACTGAGAAGCTGCTGTGGCTCGTTTCCGACGCTCCGCTTCGAGAGAGATTATCGGCTCAAGCACAACGAGAGGTGTATGCGCGCTTTGGGCGAGACCACATCATTGACCAGATCGAATCGCTGTACATGGAAGTGATAGGGGAAGGGAAGAGCGAAGCGCAGCCGAGATAATTTGCTTGGACGAAGAGTCGGTAACAGGAGGTGCTCACTCAAACATCCGACTTGGATCTCATTTCCCAGAGTTTTAAGTTCTTCAGAAATTCGTAGTGTGCGGCGAAGCGCGCTATTGCCAATCCAGGAACACCGTCTAAAATTCCGAGTTTGAAAAAATAAGAGCGCAAAAAGACGATCACAGGACTAAGAAGTAGTGAACCAATTGATTTGTGCGTTCCGCGGTTGTAGAGCTCCTGAGCGGCGAGCGTAGTGTAACGATCCATCCGCAAGTGATGCTCGGATGCATCTCTGACGGTGAAGTGTAGGAGTTCTCCCCCGAGTTGGTCGATTTTGCCGTCTACCTCGAGCGATTCATGAACAAAATCCCCGCGCCAACGCGCACGTCGCCGGTCATAAAGTCGCACTTTTCGATCGGGCCACCAACCCGAATGTTTAATCCATCGTCCCAGGTAGAATGTGCGGCGGGCAGTTTCGTATCCTGCGGCTTCGGGTTCTGATTGATCGTTGATCTTAAGGAGCGCGTTTCTAAGCTCGGGCGACACTCTCTCATCGGCATCGAGGCTGAAAATCCAATCATTTTTTGCCTGCTCGGCGGCGAAATTCTTCTGCGCCGAATACCCGGGCCAGGGGCGTACAAATATGCGATCAGTAAAGCGCGATGCGATTTCCGCGGTTCGATCGGTGCTTTCTGCATCGACGATGATGATTTCGTCCGCCCACGAGAGGGACTCGAGAGCCTTTGAAATGTTGTGTGCTTCGTTGAAGGTTATGACGATAGCAGAGATCTTCATGGAGTCGGTTCATTTTGGGCGAGGGGAATTGACTTGGCAAGCGCTCCGGCTTATTTGCTAAAGCCGTTTGCGTTTTGTCCCCAACCCATCGTGTCTAACGTGGCCAAAACGCTGAAAAAGTTCGAGTTTGAGACTTCTTCTGTTTACTGCCGATCCGCTTCTTAACTATACTCAAGTCAACTCGTCGACTCCTGGGCAACGGGTAACTTGAATTAGAAAGAGTGCTATGAGCAACAACGAAAATATGAGTTCTTCGCTGGAAGAAACAGTAGGTCGGTTGTTCACGATGGTTCAGTCAATCGATTCCCGGCTTTTGAATTTGGAAGACCGAGTCGAAAGCCGGCTTTTCGATACAAGGCCCAACTTAGAAGCCATACAATCACAGTTAGCTGAGGTGATCGACTCTCAACAGAAATTGCGAGAAGATCAACAGAGGTTGCGAGAAGAGACGACGGACCAGATACAGGGCGTCCGAAGCGATTTAGCGAACCTACGCGCAGAAACCGAAAAAGGCTTCAGAACAATTGATCGTAGAATGGAG
>DATFWY010000296.1:0-53835 GCA_035258805.1 Blastocatellia bacterium
AAGGTCACTTCAACGACAAGGGCGCGTTCATACCGGTATAGTCCGGATCGCATTTGAGAAATCAGTCCGTTGTTGCGAGCAGGCCTTTGCTGTCGAGCATTACCACCAGGAGCTTAGCAAAATGGAACCCGAGAAGCCTGACAAACCAGAAGTGAGAACCGGCGCAGGTGTGGCCGTCGTCGATGAAGAGCCGGCAAGCGTCAAAGAAAATATCAAAGCTGAACTCGATCTCCTCAAGAAGAAAACCGCAAAGGAGTCCGTGCTTCAGGAGATCGAAGATCTGAAAGATCCGACGAAGAGTCAGATCTACAAGTCGATGTTCAGGGTCAAGCACGAGCCAACACCACGATCGCGCTCGTTGGGCGTGCTGACTAATGTTTTCCTGCATCTGCATCCGGCCAAGATCAATCGTGATGCGGTGAGGTTCAGCTACACGTGGGGAATGGGTGGAATAACATTCTATCTGTTCATCGTGCTCACCTTCACCGGCATTCTGCTGATGTTCTATTACCATCCATCCAAAGGGCAGGCATTTCAGGACATCCTCTATCTTGAAAACGATGTGCCTTTCGGCAAGCTGCTCCGCAACATGCATCGGTGGGCTGCGCACCTGATGGTCATCACCACCTGGCTGCACATGCTTAGAGTAGTGCTGACCGGATCTTACAAGACTCCCCGTGAGTTCAACTGGTCGGTCGGAGTGGTCTTGCTGGTGCTCACTCTGCTGCTGAGCTTTACCGGTTATCTTTTGCCGGACGATCAGCTCGGCTTTTGGGCGGTAACCGTTGGAACGAACATGGCTCGCGCGACTCCAGGATTGGGACACGAAGGACCATTCGGTCCACAGCTCGGGATGTCGCCATACAATGATGTAAGGTTTGCGCTTCTGGGCGGATCAATCGTCGATGCGAATGCGCTGCTGAGGAGTTACATCTGGCACTGCATCGCGATTCCGACGATTGTCAGTGTGTTGCTTGCGATTCATTTCTGGCGCGTACGGAAGGATGGCGGAATATCGGGTCCGGCGCCGGTTCAGCTCGAATCGGAAATGCGCGCACCAGGCGCAAGAGCGGTTAAGAAACAGGTGGCATAAACGTTTAACGTTGAACGTTCGACGTTCAACGCTCCCGGAGGGGAACATGGATTGGGCACAACTTTGGACGATCGCTTCGGCGCCTGACAACGTGCCAATTGTGGCGATGTTGTTTCTCGTTCCGTTCTTTTTGTGGTTGGGTCTAAGGCAGGCGCGAGCAAACGATCAATTAGTCGATCAGCTTGAATCCGATCCCAAACTGGCCAAGACGCACCATCGAAAAACGTGGCCGTGGAAGCCTCACTGGTCGCGCGAGCTGCACGTGTGGCCTTATCTCCTGCGGATCGAGTTTCTGGCAGTACTTATTGTTACTGTTATCCTGTTCGTCTGGTCGATTACTCTTAACGCGCCTCTTGAAGAACCGTCTAATCCCAACCTGACTATGAACCCCTCCAAAGCGCCTTGGTATTTTCTCGGCCTTCAGGAAATGCTGGTTTATTTCGATCCGTGGATCGCCGGGGTGGTAATGCCGAGTCTCATCATTGTGGGGTTGATGGCGTTTCCGTACGTCGACTCGAACCCGCTGGGAGCAGGCTACTACACGTGGAGGCAGCGCAAGGTGGCGGTGGGGGCCTTCCTTTGGGGATTCATAATGTGGATCGCGCTGATATTCATCGGCACGTTCATACGAGGTCCGGGTTGGGTTTGGTTCTGGCCGGGTCAGACCTGGGACCACAACGTGCAGCTTTATGAGATCAATCGCGACCTTCCAGATATCTTCGGTATCACCGGTCAACCGTGGAAGGGGATATTCGGGTTGCTAGTCGTTGGAGCGTTTTATCTGATTGCGGGCCTTTTGATCCACATCGTGATCACGTGGACCAAGTTTGAGAAGAAAATCTTTGAGCGAACGACATTGCTGCAGTATTCGGTGTTCCAGTTTTTTGCGATAACAGTGCTGGTCAGCATGCCAGTAAAGCTTTTGATCAGGCAGGTATTTCGAATCAAGTACGTGATGGTAACTCCGTGGTTCAATATTTGAATAGGTCCTATTTGAATAGGTCCTATTTGAATAGGTCCTATATGACTTATAGGTCCTATAGCGTCACGAATCACGCATAACGAATCACTCCCGAGGATCTCGATGGCAGACACTACTCAAAGCGAGCAGCTAGAGAAGAGGGCACCGGATGCGCCGGAACCCGACCCGATTGCCGACCGTTCGATGAGCGGACCGCTCCTGATCTCGTCGTTGTTGTTGATGGTGACGTTGATCTGGTCCCTCTACGACGAGGTAGTCGGGCAGCGACCCTGGAAGGGCTACCAGAGGGACTTCGTCTCGAAGTACGGTGACTACCTCGAAACGGCCAAAAAGCGACAGGGAAGATCTGAAAAGGAAGTTCAAGAGACTCCTGAATACCAGGAGCTGAACCGGTCATACACCGACGCTGCAGAGGCTGCGAAAGAAAAAACTGATCCAATCGACGCGAAGGTCAGGGCAATAGATAAAAAGATTGATGCCGTCACGCCTCCGTTCCAGGATGCTCGCTCCTGGATCGTTGCAAAAACTTATCAGCTTGAGGTAACCGAAAGCGAATCAGGAAAGAACAGCATACGAAACGCAATCGAAAAGAAACGACAGGAAAAAATCGACTTTAAAATGCCCAATGACGCAGGTCAGGAAGAAAGTAAGTCGATGACCTTCGTCGATCTCGAGAGTCTTTATAACGGCTTGAGAGACGAAAAGGCCCGCCTTCTTGCCGATCGCGTCAAGATCACTCAGCCGCGAGATGCCGCTCAAAAGAAACGCGACGAGTACATGCAAGACCATCTCGGTGGTCTGACCGCTGATCAGGTCGCCGGGCTCCAGAAGAAAGTCGAGGACTTCGAGTTTAAGATCAAACAAATCAATGTAGGCGGCGTGGTCATCGACCGCTGTGAATCGTGTCACCTTGGAGTGCGTGAACCCATCAAGTTGACGCGCAAGGAAATGGGATGGACTGGAGGCGAGGACGAGTCCGAAGACGCAGAAGCGACTGCGTTTGTCTCTCATCCTGATAAAGAATTGTTTAAGACACACGATCCGGATCGGTTTGGCTGCTCGACGTGTCACGGCGGCAACGGGCGCGGCACAACTTCCGTAGAAAAAGCGCACGGCAGGTACGAGCACTGGCTGTGGCCGCTCTACTACAAAGAAAACGTCCAGGCCGGGTGCAATCAATGTCATAACCGCGATCGCGTTCTGCAGGGCGCCGATGTGCTGAATCGCGGCAAAAACCTGTTCCAGGTTCGCGGTTGTGCCGGCTGCCATCGTTACGAGGCTTTCGATCGCGAAGCGGATGCGCTAAGCAATGCCCGTCAGAGCATCAAGACCCTCGAACTCGATAGAGACGATCGCAGGCGTGAGATAAACCAGACCAACGCTGCTGCCGACGCTGCTGAAAGCGACGAAGAGGCAACAAAACTTCGCAAAAAGGCCGAAGCTCTGCGGCAGATGATCTCTCAAGTCGATGCGCGTATCGATGAATTCGATATTCAATCGAAATACCTGATGCAGGATGTCAAGAAGATTGGCCCGAATCTGAAAGAGATCAAAGCCAAGCTACGAAAAGACTGGATACCAGTGTGGCTTGCTGATCCGCAGGCTTTCAGACCGGGAACCAAGATGCCGACCTTCCGTCTGGATGATGATGAGCTCAAGGCCGTTTCAGCATTTCTCTGGCAATCGGCGCTTGATGTAAAACTCCCGACGCAGCCACAGGGTGATGCCGCTCACGGCAAGGAATTGTTCAAGACTCTCGGCTGCCTGGGATGCCACTCGATAAACGGATCGGCCATCGACATGGGCAGCGGGATCATCGGCGGCGACTTTGCCGCGAACCTTTCGCGCGTGGGCGAAAAGAACAACTATGATTACGTTGTCCGTTGGGTGCACAACCCGCGGCAGCGGCTCGCTCCTTACTCTCCATCACTGAAGCGCGATCTGACACCGGCTGATTACAAGGCCAAGAATCTGCCGTTTGTGTTCGACGATGATCACTCGAAGAGCCCGGTCGATGGGCGCGAGCTGCAGATCCAGAACATGACGGTAATGCCAAACTTCCGGCTGTCGGATCAGGATGCGCGTGACATCGCGACCTTCCTGATGCAGCAAGGGAAACAAGGCGTTCAGTATCCGAATGCGAGCTTTCTCGACGACACCTCGCTCGCGTCGCGCGGGAAACAACTGGTTCAAAGGTACGGTTGCGCGTCGTGTCACGAAATCAAAGGGCTTGAAGATGAACAACGAATCGGCACTGAGCTGACACTTGAAGGAAGCAAGCCTATCGAGCGGCTCGACTTTGCATTGTTACAGCAACCGGCGATGCAAGGAAAAGATCCGATTACCGGTGCTGAGATCGGCCGTAAGGACCGCGAATCCTGGTACGACCACAAGGGATTCTTCGAAAACAAGCTGCGAAGCCCTGGGATCTACGACCGAGGGAAGGTTAAGGCTCCAGACGAGCGCCTGCGAATGCCGAACATCTACTTGCCGGAAAGCGATGTTACAGCTCTAACAACTTTCCTTTTGGGAAGCGTCGAGGCGAATGTTCCTGAATCCATAAAATTCAATCCGAGCGGCGGGAAAAAGGCGGTACAGGACGGCTGGTGGATAGTGCAGAAGTACAACTGCATGGGTTGCCATAACGTTCTTGTCGGGCAGGATTCGATTTTGATGGGTCTGCCGATGTACCAGGGCGCGGATGGAAAGGAGCAATTGCCGCCACGGCTGACCAGCGAAGGTGCAAGGGTCAATCCGGATTGGTTGCTGCGCTTCTTGAAGGATCCCTCGCAGGCGACGCCGGCTGAGCGGGCGGCGCTGATGCAGGCTGTTAGCGGTCATGCACAATCCAGGGCTGCACAATCAGGTGGTGCACAAACAGGTGGTGCACAAACAGGGGGTGCACAATCCGGGGGTGATGATTGGACTGAGTCGACGAAATTGCATGAGCAGCCGGGAGTGAATCGCAACGGCGTCCGGCGTTATCTTAAAGCGCGAATGCCGACCTTCAATTTTTCGCCCAATGAGCTCCAGGCACTGGTCAACTTCTTTATGGGTGCGTCAGCTCAAGCGCAGCCGTACATTCCGGACAGGCTCGATCCGCTTGCCACTGATGAGCAGGGGATGGCGCGCGCATTGTTCGGTTCGCCGGCCGCGCCTTGTTTGAAATGTCATATGACGGGTGATCCGGGTCACGATGCAAAAGCTACGGCTCCGAATTTCCTGCTTGCGCCGGAACGCTTAAAGCCGGCATGGACAAGACGATGGCTACTGGATCCGCAATTGATAAGTCCAGGTACTTCGATGCCGTCTGATTTGTTCAAGCGGGATACGTCGCACGATCGTTGGGTATTCAACGGTCCGACGCCTGATTCATTCAAGACTTACGACAAGGATCACGTCGATTTGCTTGTGCGATATATGTTCCAGATTTCGCCTGAAGAGCAAAAGCGGCTGGGGACTGGCGGTGGTGCTTCGGCTCCAGCCCCCGCGGCTCCAAGTACGCCCGAAAAGACGGCGACAACGAATCGAAAGAAGAACGGCTCGGGTCATGGGACCATTGCATCCAATCGAGCGCCTTAAAACCCTGTAAGGGCGTCCCGCCGGGGGCGCCCCTCTCCAGGGATGTCGATAGAGGCAAAAGAGGGGCGCCTACAGAGGGACGTCCGTACTGGTTTACAACCTGGCATAGAATTGAAGTGGGTGTTTAGAATTAATTGTGACGCCTGAGACCTCACAGTTCTGTGAGGAATAATTAGAGGTCACGGAGAAAAAGCAATGTTGAAGAGAATAGGTGTAGCCCTCGCAGTCATTACTATGGTGACTTTCTTAGTTAGTGTCGGCTGCAGAAAGAGAAGCAAAGAAACCGACGAAAAAGGGCCGGATACGGCTTCGGCGAAACCTTTGTACAAAGCAACGGGCAATGAAGGATCTATAACTGGTAAGGTTAGTTACGAAGGAGCAGCGCCTGAGCTTAAGAAGATTGACATGAGCGGGGATGCGAATTGCGCAGCGGCCGGCGGAGACAAAACCGCTGATGACGTTGTCGTTACTGACGGAAAGCTGGCGAATGTCTTTGTCTATCTTAAGGGCGGAGTGACAGACAAGAATCGTTTCGATACGCCGTCAGAGCCAGTGGTTCTGGATCAACAAGGTTGTCGTTATCATCCGCGCGTGTTCGGCATTCAGGTCAACCAGACTTTCAAAGTCACAAATAGCGATAAGACCACGCACAACATACATCCGTCGCCGAAGACGAATCCGGAGTGGAACAGGATGCAGGCCCAGGGCTCGCCTGCTATCGAAGAGAAATTCGGACGGCCCGAGACTCTGATCCCGGTCAAGTGCAACCAGCACCCCTGGATGAAGGCGAACATCGGAGTGCTCAGCCATCCGTTCTTCGCGGTCACCGCGAAGGATGGCACATACA
The DNA here is from genome assembly GCA_035258805.1 of Blastocatellia bacterium. Taxonomy (GTDB): domain Bacteria; phylum Acidobacteriota; class Blastocatellia; order UBA7656; family UBA7656; genus Onstottus_A. The sequence goes on from DATFWY010000296.1 coordinate 6,505, forward strand.
CGATTAAGGATGTGCCGCCGGGAACCTACACTCTGGTCTTTTGGCACGAGGTAAAGGGCGAGCAAACGCAACAGGTGACAGTCGGAAATAAAGAAACAAAGACACAGGATATCACCTACAAGGCCGGCGCTACTGCTCGCGCGACTTCTATGGAGATCGGACCGGCGTTGATATTGCCGTAGTGTTGCCGGTATCTATTTGCGGGGAATTACTTGATTGATCTAAAGAATGAGGCCTCCGCTGGACTGAATATTGGTCTCCATCGGATTGCTGTTCTGCTTTCTTGCGCGACAGTAGTCTTGCTGGTAGCCGGAGCCCTTGTCACAAGCAACGAAGCCGGAGACTCGGTGCCGGATTGGCCCGTATCCTTTGGCCGATGGTTGATCAGCTCCAACAATTTCGTTGCTAACGTTCGCTTTGAGTATTCGCATAGAGTGATTGCCGGAATTGTTGGGTTGATCACATTGGTTCTTGCTGGATGGGCTTTCGCCACTGAACGGCGAAGCTGGCTACGGAAGCTCGGGTTGATCGCTTTCGCTGGTGTCCTTGCGCAAGCAGGTATTGGCGGCCTCAGGGTTCTGTTTCCTGAATACAAGGCGTTGATTGCAGTCCCTCATGCACTGGTCGCTCAGAGTTTTTTTGCGATCGTAGTTTCAATAGTCGTCTTCACGTCGCGGAGCTGGTTTGAGCCACGCAAAACCAAACCAGATTCCGAGAGCTGGCCGCTTCGCAGGGTGGCGTCGGCTACAGTTGGCGCCGTGTTGATCCAGCTTGTGCTTGGCGCGGGTTTTCGACACCAGGCGTTCGGAATTGTACCTCACATCGTCGGCGCGGCAGTGGTGACGATTCTGATAGTTTCGATGGTGGTTATTCTGATGCGGCGTCATGGTGAGGACGATTATCTGGCGCGTCCGGGCAAGCTGGTTTTTGGACTGTTGTTTGTGCAGCTTTGTCTTGGCGTTGCGGCGTACGTAGCACGAGTGACCTCGGCGGGCGATCCTCAGCCTCTGGAGCCGATGATCTCACTTACGGTAGCGCACCTGGTCGTAGGAGCCTTGACCCTCGCAACGACAGTTGTAATTGCGCTGAGATGTTATCAGGTGCTCGAGGCTGGGGCCGACAAAGCCGTCGACACTATCAACCCAGGCAAGCTTCATTCATCCGCCAGGGGAGCGGCTGTCTAAGGATTATGGAATCATTTGTGGGACAAATCGCGCTACCGGAGCGCTCCAGGTTATCGCTCAACGAGAAGCTCTCAGCATATGCCGAGCTGACGAAACCGCGGATAACTTTCCTGGTTGTGCTCACTGCTGTCGCTGGTTTCTGTATGGGCTCGAATTCCGGAATCGACTTTCTGCGGCTGATCAACATGACGATCGGGATCGGCTTGTTGTCGTCGGGGCTGTCAACTCTCAATCAGTATATGGAGCGAGAGCTTGATAGATTAATGAGGCGTACGAAGGCAAGACCGCTTCCGACGGGGAAGCTTCGTCCGGTGGAAGCAGCGGCTTTTGGGGTTGTGCTATCAATCATCGCGACGTTCTATCTTGCGGTGTTTATCAATCAGTTGTCCGCTTTGTTAGGCATAATAACCTTCGCTACTTATCTGTTTGTTTATACTCCGTTGAAGGTCAAGACAACTTTGTCTACGGTGCTCGGGGCATTTCCCGGCGCGATGCCGCCGTTGATCGGGTGGGTAGCCGCCACCGGAGTAGTAACACTCGAGGCGTGGATTTTATTTGCGATTTTGTTTCTCTGGCAGTTTCCACATTTCCTGGCAATCGCGTGGATGTATCGCGATGACTACGCGAGGGCCGGAATCAAGATGCTTCCGGTCGTGGAACCTGACGGCAAGGTAACTGCTCAGCAAATCATCAGCTACACTCTGTTGTTAATTCCGGTGAGTTTGCTGCCGGTTGTTATTGGGCTAGCCGGTTCGATTTATCTTGTTGGCGCGGTGGTGCTAGGCTCGGGCTTCTTGTATTTCAGTGCGCGCGCGGCCCTTGTTCGTACCGCCTGGCAAGCACGCAAGTTGTTGCTGGCCTCGGTAATTTATCTGCCAATACTTTTTGGACTGATGGTTCTGAATAGATAGGACAAAATAGGTCCTATATGTCCTATAGGTCCTATTCTTTGAGGGAAACATGGGAAAACTCACAGGCGCGCTGATGTTCGTCGTGGCAATCGGCTCAGTGCTGTTGTTCATCGGGCAACCGCTGTTGTTCGGGTCAAGGCTTTGGTGGTTTCCAGAAGGTATTTCGCAGCACGCCGCGGCGATTGATGCACAGTTTTTACGCACGCTGGTCGTCGTGGGTATCAGCTTCACCGCTGCTCAATTCGCGCTCGGTTACGCGGTCATTCGTTTTGGAAGAAAGGGCTCGGAGCGGGCGGTATACACCCACGGCAGCAACAAGCTTGAAGTGACCTGGACGATGATCACCGCTGCGGTATTCGTGATCCTTGCAATACTAGGGCAAAGAGTCTGGGCGAACTTGCATCTCAATGCGGCCCCACCTGACTCAACGCACATCGAGGTGGTCGCCCAGCAGTTTCAATGGAATTTTCACTACGCGGGCCCGGATGGCGCCTTTGGTCGGACCGAATCCAAATTTATAGACGATTCGGCGCTCAATTTTATTGGACTGGACCCGAATGACTCCAACGGCAAAGATGATGCCCAGACGACCTCGATGGTTATCCCAAAGGATCGTCCCGTCGAATTGACGCTGAAATCAAAAGACGTGATCCATAGCTTCTTTGTTCCGGCATTGAGGTTCAAACAGGATACGGTGCCCGGATTGGCAATCAAGGTGCACTTCACCGCAACGAAAGAAGGGAAGTACGAAATCCCCTGTGCGGAATTGTGTGGAAACCTTCACCACAATATGAGGAGCACGCTTGTTGTAATTCCGGCAGACGAATATGACCGGCTGGTTTCGATGCCGGCGGAGAAGTTCAAAGAACAACTGGGCGAGTTGATGGCGCGTTACCAGTTCTAGACAGGAGGCAGAAGATGGCAGACGTGGTTCATCCGATTCATGGAGAAGTTCATCGGCATCCCGCGCCAACAAGTTTCATCCGCAAATATATTTTCAGCACGGACCACAAAGTCATTGGAATCCAGTACTGGTTTCTCGCTCTGTTTTCGGTGTTCGTGGGAATGGGTCTGTCGTTGCTGATGCGGCTGCAGCTTGGTTGGCCCGGACAGGAATGGGGATTCCTCAAGACGCTGTTTCCCACCGCCGCCGAAAATGGAACGATCTCCGGCGAATTCTATCTTTCATTGCTCACGATGCACGGCACCGTCATGGTGTTTTTCGTACTGACGACAGCGCCTCAGGGAGGCTTCGGCAATTTTTTTCTTCCGATTCAGATTGGCGCCGCTGACATGGCTTTCCCGGTTCTGAACATGATGTCGTTCTGGATTACGTTCATGGCGCTGGTCGTATTGATGTCTGCATTCTTTGCTGATTCGATCGCACACTTTCTGAACGATTACTTTTTCGATGTTGCCGCGGCTGGTAACGTCATTGGCCCTATCGGGGGTTGGACCGGGTATGCACCGTTGAGCGCGCTGGGCGAAAGGGCCGGTCCTGGGCAAGGTATGGGGGTTATCCTCTGGGTGACCAGCATCGCGTTATTTTGCATTGCGTCGTTGCTGGGCGCTCTGAATTTCATCACCACAATGCTCAATATGCGAGCCAAGGGTATGTCGCTGATGCGGCTACCGCTTACTTGTTGGGCATGGTTTACGACCGCAGTACTGGCCTTGCTTTCGTTCCCTGTGCTTCTGGCGGCAGGTATCTTATTGATTCTCGATCACACCGCGGACACCAGCTTCTTTATCCCAGGCGGCGAGTATGTCAACGGTAAGCTGGTCACCGAACACGCCGGCGGGTCGCCGATAATGTGGCAGCACCTGTTCTGGTTTTTCGGACACCCGGAAGTGTACATCGCGATTCTGCCGGGCATGGGTTTGACCTCGCACATCCTTTCGACTTTTGCGAGGAAGCCGGTCTTCGGCTACCGCGCGATGGTGTACGCCATATTCGCGATCGGCTTGCTTGGATTCTTCGTGTGGGGCCATCACATGTTCATCAGCGGCATGAGCCCCTATTCGGCCATCGCGTTTTCGTTGGTTACTCTCACCATCGGAGTGCCTTCAGCCATTAAGACATTCAACTGGCTCGGCACGTTGTGGGGCGGGCAAATCCGTTTCACTACTCCAATGCTGTTTGCGATCGGGTTCGTCTCGCTGTTTGTGTCGGGCGGGATAACCGGCTTGTTCCTTGGACAAACGTCGATCGACATTCCGCTGCACGACACTTATTTTGTGGTCGGACACTTTCACCTGATCATGGGCGTGGCGGCGATATTCGGGATGTTTGCGGGAACGTACTTCTGGTTTCCCAAGATGTTCGGGAAAATGATGAATGAAGGGCTCGGAAAGCTCCACTTCCTACTCACATTCATCGGAGTGAACGCGATATTCATTCCTATGCACATCATGGGAATGGCGGGACAGACCAGGCGTTACGCTTCCCACTGGAATCCCGCGACCGGCGAAGGGCTGCACTACCTGAGTAACATGGTGCCGCTCACCAGGTTCGTTTCAATTGCGGCATTCGTGACGATTGCCGCGCAGCTGATTTTTCTGGTGAACCTTGTTTGGAGCTGGATAAAAGGAAAGAAGGCTACGGAGAATCCGTGGGAAGCGACGAGTCTCGAGTGGACAATCCCGTCGCCGCCGCCGCATGACAATTTCGCGGGGATCGAGCCGGAAGTCCACCGCGGCCCATACGAGTACAGTGTTCCGGGCGCGTCGAAAGACTTCCTGATGCAGACTGACGCAGAAGGTCCGGTGATCGAACACGGACACTAGGAATTTTCGATTTAAGATTGCCGATTTAGGATTGCGGACTCTTGCCAGTGTAGTCGAAACAATTCGGCGAATGAAGTAGAGCAGCATGTCGACAACAGTAACTAGGGACGCCGGGGTCAAGCCCGGTATTGGGGCAGGCGGTGGACAAAAGGATCCTGGGGGTTCGGATCCGTTCGAACCGCCGCAGGGTGATTCAAAAGACTGGCCGCCGGGGTTCAGTCGGGAAGACGCGATTGAACCGGAGAAATACCGCATCGGGATGTGGGTCGGACTCGCAAGCATCCTGATGCTGTTCATCGCGCTCACCAGCGCCTACATTGTACGAGGCGTACCGGCGCTCAGTGGTGGAGATAGCGATTGGATACCGCTCGCAATGCCGCGGATTTTGTGGGTCAACACTGCGGTGTTGTTGCTGAGCAGTGTCAGTATCGAATTAGCCCGACGCGCGCTTAAGAAGAATGAGTACGATCGATTCAAAGGCTGGATCAGCCTGACGACATTATTTGGCGCGTCATTTCTCGTTGGGCAGTTGATTGCCTGGCGACAACTGGCAGCACAAGGGGTGTTCATCAATAGTCACCCGCACAGCTCTTTCTTTTACCTGCTGACGAGCTTGCACGGGGTGCATTTGCTGGGCGGGGTCATCGCACTCGCGTATGTGACGGTTGCGGCGCTTCGGATGCGCATCGGTTTCAAGCGGCGTACCGCGGTGGATGTAACAAGCATCTACTGGCACTTCATGGATGGGTTGTGGATTTATCTTTTTGGGCTCCTGTTCTTTTTTCGATGAGACCTTATAAGCGGAGGCAAATAGATGGCGGAAGCTAGAGCAGAAAGTTTGGCGGCGGCCGACTGGGGCGGAGGGGTCCTTCCATATCACATTGGCCACCGGAAGCTGGGAATGTGGCTCTTCATAATGTCGGATAGCCTGACGTTTGGCGCGTTGCTTGTTGCTTACAGCTATGCGCGAGCTGCGAGCATCGCCTGGCCGACGCCGTTTCCATTCAGTCCGAGCATTGTATTCTCGACCACAATGACACTTGTGCTTCTGTCGAGCTCACTGACAATGGTCTTCGCTGTCTCGGCCTCCAAGAAGGGTAAGAGAGGGACAGCCCGCAAGTGGATTCTTGCGACGATGGTGCTTGGACTGACGTTCATCGTGCTGCACCTTATGGAATGGAATCACTTGATTGGTGAAGGTCTCTCTCCATTCAAACTGCCGGCGGAGTGGACTAAGGAAGGAGCCTGGCCAGGTGCATCGCCGTTGTTTGGCTCGACCTTCTTTGGCATAACCGGTCTCCATATGTTTCACGTGTTCACCGGTGTTATTTACCTGGGTGTTGTTGCCGCGCGAATAAAGAAATTAAACGACGACGTCGAGGTGGCCGGGTTGTACTGGCACTTCGTCGACCTGGTATGGATGTTTGTATTCCCGCTGATTTATCTGCTGTCTGTTGATTATCACGGTGTGATCAAATGATTTCGCGAGGACGCTGATGGTGGAAGAGAAGAAAGAAATAAAAACGCTGAATCTGATCCTTCTGGCGCTGGCGGGAGTGGCGGTGCTGGTGGTTGTGTGGAACGTGGCGTCGGATACATTCAGGGCCGGAACAGACGACCTGTTTCTGGTACTCGTAGGGCTGATGCTGGCGTTGCTATTCGCAGTGCCGGCTCTGCTATGGGCCAAAGGGAACGGGCTGTTAAAAAATCCGTTTGCGGATGAGCCGCTGCCTGCGGAAGGACCATCGGAGCACGCGGATGCGCATCACGAGGAGCACGGCGGGAGCAATAGACAGAACGTAATGGTCTGGGGAGGGTTGCTTGCGCTTACCGCGTTTGAGGTGTTCCTTGCGTATATTCAAATAAATCCTGTGCTAATGTTGATCATCCTGATGGGAGCCTCAATAATAAAAGCGGCTCTCATTGTGGCGTATTTCATGCACTTGAAATTCGAACGACTGAGTTTGATACTGACAATTGTGCCGACGATAGTCGTGCTGCTTTGTTTATTCGCGATCCTGTTCCCGGACAGCTTCAGGCTTCACAAAATGAGGCCAGCCGAAACAATTCAGCAAGTCGAGCACGAAGGGTAAGCATTGATATTATGAGAGTCGCGCGCACAATGTTGATTTTTGGCGCCGTGGTCGCACTTATGTTAGCAGCGGCGGACCAGTCCTTTGCTCAGTGCGCGATGTGTAAGGCCGCAATCGAGAGTTCAACCGACGTGGCTGCGGCAAGCAAGGGGTTGAATCTTGCAGCCTTGGTTTTGCTGATTCCGCCCGTCACGATCTTTGCCGGCCTGTTTGGTGTGTTCTATCGCTACCGGAATGTTCAAGGGCGCGAAAGGATCGAACGTCATAAGTGATGAGTGACGAGTGATTCGTTTGCGGGCTGTTGAGGGCTCTCATCCTTATCACTCGTCACTTGTCACTCATCACTTAATTATTTCTAACGGGCGCCCACGCGTGGCGCCCGTTACAGTCTATATGGACAATTATGACGGCTAGCTTCTTACCAACGTTCAACGCCATCTTGAACGCGACAACCGGAATCCTGATCGTAACCGGCTTCATAATGATCCGACGGAAGCGCATCGCCGCTCATCGCGCGTGTATGATCGGCGCAGTTATCACCTCGAGTTTATTCTTGATCTCTTACGTTGTGTACCACGTCGGATTTGGTGCGGGCGTCACGCGATTCACCGGCACGGGCTGGGCCCGTACTGCGTACCATACTATTCTGATCTCGCATACCGCTCTGGCAGTGACAGTTGTACCTTTCGTAATAATCACTCTGAAACGGGGTCTCGGCGGTGCATTTCCTCGACATCGCGCGATCGCGAAATGGACTTTTCCGATGTGGCTGTATGTATCAGTAACCGGTGTGATTGTCTACCTGATGCTTTATCACCTCTACCCCAGCCGCTAGCCAAACGTCGTTTATGCTTCAAGCAGAATCAAAGGAACGGCCGACGGGCTGGCAGACAGTCGCGGATATTCCCGGGTTCCCATTCGAGGATTACGAACAGCTGAAAGCCGCGGTAGCGATTCGAAGCTTTAATATCGGAGTCAACTCTCTTGCAGCAGCGGAGTGGTCAGAGAGGCTTAATACCCGATTCAAACGTGGCATTGTGGCTGCGCTGTCATTGCTTCTGATGCTTGCGGCGGTTGCTTCGATTGTCGCGACGTTCCTGACCGGCGAGTATTGGTTGCTGGCGGCGGCTCCGATTCAGGCGGTCGCGTTTTATCTCTCGCATCCTGCCTCGCCGCTGCACAAGTGGGTGACCATTGGCGGGGCAGTGTCGGTGGCAGTGTTCCTCAATCTCCTTTTGAATGGGCTGCCCATTGCCGCGGCGCTGGTTGCGTATGCCGGACTAACGTTTGCAGCAGTGCGGGCTGCGGGATACATAGCGAACTCCGGGTTTCGTAAGGCTCTGCTGTCGGATGAGGAGATGTTTTTGAATTCTTATCGTAAGGGGGTGTGTACTCTGAGGAACAATCGAACAAAGGTTGTTTATTTGGGAAGTTGATTCGGCGACATTCGCGATCTAACTTATCAAATCCCAGCCTCAGCGGGATTAGGGACTTGCTGTCGAACACTTCCGATTCTGTATGTTTTAGGTGACAATTCACTCGTGAACGAAGATCCAATTCAAAATGGCGACGATGTTCTTGCTCCGCCAGCCAAACGTCCAAGCCGCAAATATCCGTGGGCGATTCTCGTCGTTATCGTTCTATTTGTAGTTATACCGTTTATTTCCTGGTACGGGACCTGGTTTGGCAGGCCGCTTTCTGACGCCAAGATGACTGAGTACCTTCACGATCAAAATAAGCCCCGCAATGTTCAACACGCGCTCGCTCAGTTGGGAAATCGAATCATCGATCGAGACCAATCAGTCCAGAAGTTCTACGCCGACGTAATAGCCGCATCCAAAAATCAACAACCCGAGGTTCGAATGACCGCGGCGTGGGTAATGGGACAGGATAACTCAAACGAAGACTTCCATTTGGCGCTGCGTCCATTGCTCGAAGACGAAAACGCCGGCGTTCGTCACAATGCCGCCCTCGAGTTGGTTCGTTTCGGGGATTCATCGGGACGTCCCGAACTGGTTGCTATGCTGAATCCTTATGTCGTTCGAGCCGGCGCTTCGGGAACAGTTGAATTCATCGTCAAGGAACCAGCGACACCGGTTGCAGCGAATGCTCCGGTTGCCCGCGTCAAACAGGACGATGGGAACACAATCGAGATCCGCACTCCGGAAGCGGCGCGCCTGGAAACTTTAATGGTTGCTAACGGTGAGAAGGTTGAGTCGGAGCGGGAGATTATGACGTTATCGCCGTCGACCGAACAGGTTTGGGAAGCGTTACGGGCGCTCTATCTTGTGGGGTTGCCGGAGGACATCCCGTACGTGCAGCGGTATGCACGACCCCTTCCGTCTGTTCCGGATAAGATTCAAAAGCAAGCGACTTTTACAGTTGAAGCGATTCGTGAGCGCGCTTCTCAGTCGCACTAAGGATTGAGTGTAAACCCTGTCCGAGCTTCCCACTCGCTGACATCCATCATTTCGATCGCATCCCAGGGACAACCCTCAAGGAAGGTGCCGTCGGGGCCCTTGCTCGTACAAAGCTTGCATCCAATGCACAGATTGGGATCGACTTCGATGCGCCCGTTTGGGTAGTAATCCTGATCCGGAACCCAGAACATACAGGCGTCCACCGGGCAGTATTCAACACAAGCGGGAGAACCCGCGCACCCGGTACAGTTGTCAAGAATCACCGCGAGGATCTTCGGTTTCTTTTTCCTGAGGTCGGGCCGGCCGTGCGACATCGGCTCCAATTTGACAAACGATCCAATCATCTCCGCAGCTTCAGCCATTGAGTCTCCCAAAAAGTTTATAATTTCTGATTATTGTTTGAATTTAACATAAGAGGGCCAATAGAACCAATGAGTCCCATTATTTTATCTGCCCATTGGCCCGAGCCTTATTCATCAGCGCCGTGACCTCTTGCTTTCGATTGGCGAGGTCCTCCGGGGTGAGCCCGCCGGCGTCGATGTACTTCTGAAGATTTTCAGCGGCTTTCGCGTAGTCCTGCGAGCTCTTATACGCGCCATAAAGCGTCAGACGTACATCCGGCAGGTCTTTCATATCCGGGAACGCGGCCGCCACTTTCAAGGCCTGTTTGCCGTCTTCTATCGCTGCAGGTAACTCGGCTTTCAGGAAGTGATTCATCGAACTGGTCTCCAGCACCAGCGCAAGCCTTCGCTTATCGGGCAATTTCTGGGCAAGACTGAGAGCTTCGTTGAGTTCCTGACGCGCGGAATCCAGATACCCGTTCTTTTCCTGGGCTGCCATCCTTCTGGAGTTGAACTGGACCAGTCGCGTTCTGGTCTTAGCTACCATGTGATGGGCCTCGGCCATCACATTGTTGTTTGCATAGTTCGCGTGACCAAAGATCACGTGAGAAATCGACAAACGCTTCAACCCTGTCGAAAATTTTACTTTCTTTTCGCTTACTTTCCTGAACAGCTCCAGCGCCTTTTCGGCATTGCTGATCGCTTCCTTCTGCTTTTCGATCGAGGGTTGATAAGTGAGTGCGTCAGCCAGCGCCAGGTAAGCCGCCGGGTAACTTGGGTCGTCATTGATGGCGAGTCTCAACTCCCATTCAGCCTGGCGAGGCTTTCCAAGATAATGCAACAGGTCCGCGAGTACGACTCGCGCGAATGCAAAGTCCGGATGTGCCGCGATTACGTCTCGAAGGTCCTTTTCTACCTGATCCAGGTTTGCCACCGCATTGAAGCGTGCTTCAGCCAAAAGCGTTTTGGTTTCAAAATCGCTGGGCCGCAATTGCAGCGCGCGTTGGAAGCTCTTGACTGCCTCCTTGTCCATTCCGAGCGACTGCTCCGCACGGCCGCGATAAACCAGGGCTTCGGCGTAATTGCCGCCCTCTGCCTTTGACTTCGCATCGAACCTGTCATTTGCCTGGTTGAGCTTTTCGATTGCCTTTCGATAGTCCTGTTTGTTGAACAGATCGACACCCTGACGCAGGAGATCTTCGGCTTCTTTTGGCGCCTTCACATCAGGCGGCAAGTAGACGTTCACCTGTTCGCCGGGATCAGTAAGCGTGTCCTCAGCTGATCCGCTTTCGCTGAACGCGAAATTAATAGTAAACGGATAGCTTTTTCCTGCTTCGATTCGGGTCGGCCACTCCCGAATAGTATTAGCCTTCTTGAATACCAACCGGTGCTCTCCCGCAGGCACTCGTATAGACCTGACCACTCCCTTCTGGAGCGTCGCTTCTGGTTTGTCGTCAATAGCAACATCGACTCCATCAATATCAGGCACTCGAATCTTCAATAGCCCGAATGCACCCTTGGCGCCCCTCGATGCGAGGTTGGCGTAGGTTACCACCGACAATGCGAGATAGTTCGCTTCAACCGCGGTAGTGTTCGCAAAAGGGTGTTGCTTATTGTTAGTCATTTTGGGAACGCGATCGTCAAGATACTGGACGACTTCGTCGAAGGTAACTTTGCCGTCTTCGTTTGCGTCCCCAGCGCCGCTCAATGCTTCGACTAGACAGTATGTGAACACACCATGATTGAAGTCATCTTTTTCGTAAGATCTTTCGGTCTGACGAGCAGCAGATATAAATCCGACACCAACCGGGATGCTGTTCATCAGGTCGAGGTATCGCTGATTGGCAACCTGCGAATCATCCACACCGCGCCCGATCAACTGCACGCCGCCGCTGTAGCAGGTATCCGAGAGTACCAGTCCCTTGTTTGCATCAAGCCCAGCGACCGTTTGTCGAAATGTCTCCATTCGCATCGCTGTTCTTTCAGGATCTCGAAGGTCGGTATCGAAGAGAAGAAAATAGGGCACATCTCGGCTTGTGTTGGTCTTTGGATCGGTATAGGGAATTACCGCTCCGTGTGCGGCGATGAAAATCACAAAGAAATCATTCGCCTTGGCCTGTTTCAGTTTTGCCAGCGCCGCCAGGACGTTTGCTTTTGTGGCGTTTTCGTCCTGAAGCGAGAATATGTGATCGTCTTGAAATCCGCCTCCTTCCGGACTCATCAGGAATTCGCGCATAGCTTCGGCATCGTCCGCAGCGTGTTTGAGATTTGAAATGTGATTACCGTCTATGTCCTGATCGCCATATTGGTAACGCGAAACCCCAATGACTACTGCCCATAACCCCACTGGCGCACCACTGCTTGACATCTCGGCGCTGGTGGCTCCGACTTTGATCTTGAGACCACGCTCCTGAGTCTGGAGGGCTCCCGCTCGATCAGCCACCATCAATAGAACCGACAAAAGAAATACCGAAATTGCCAACTGCGATCTATGACGTATGAGCATACTGCTTCTCCGTTGTCTGTTTCTGTGTTGTCGCAGGCCTACGGTTTGACTCGTTTAAGGCTCAGGGTTTCACCCCGGGCGGAGGCACCGGCGTAATCGGGTTATTGCTACTTCCCGAGTTGGACACGACTACTCTATCAGGTTGTTTGACCAGGTAACCAGTATTCCCCGTAGGTTTTGGAACGGTGTGCAATCACCATTAACTCCGATAAAGCTATTCTGAATTGTGCAGCTGCTTCCTTGTTTTTCGATGCCGTTACCCGGGAAGCTATTTATTACCAGGCTTTTCACTGTGACCCCTGAAGCGGATATGGTCAACCCGTTCGCCGCGGCGGGCAAGGTGACGTTGCCGGTCAATTCGACACGAGAGACCCCTCCGTCGATGGTCACCGCCTCGGTAATGTCTGGAAGAGGCTGCATCGTCATGAGGCCGACGGGGATGGACGTAACGCCAGGCCCGAAGTCGATCGTGTCCGGGCCAGGGTTCGAGTTTGCCAGAGTTATGGCATCTCTGAGTGAACCCGGTCCATCATCCATGTTGTTGGTGACAGTGAAAACAGACGATATCGTCATTGCGCTCTTCTTACCGTTGCGCAAGCGATCATGTGCAGAGGTCTTCAAAAGGACGGTGAAAGGAAGAAGAACGAGTGCAATTCCAGGCAAAAGCCAAGCAGGAGCGAAATGCGGTTTCATTTGATTTCCTCACCGCGCACCTGAAGCAAATCGGATGCGCGGTACAAGTTGATTAAGCAGCGCGAAATGAGACAACAATCGAATTGTCTGAGCAGCGATGGGGCCCCGCTGCCCTTACCTGGTCTTCGCAGTGCGAAGATGAGGAACAGCTATGCTGTCGTATGATTTACTATCAGTTGCTTCGCATCGAGAATGCTTGGCAAGATCACGCTCTCATCATTCCTATACAACCCCGGGCTCGTACTGGACTGCGAAAGAATATTCGGGCGTCGGCCAAAAGTAAAGCTAGACGACTCTTTAATCCCATTATCCGAGACCCTGGCTCAAATTGCGATCATCGGATGCTTCGAGCATTATAAAGACCGGTTTCTGATCTCATTACCACGCAGCGAGGAGGGCCTGGATGCCGCGAAAACGTCACACCGAAAGACACTTCACTGCGAGCGAGACTGTGCGTGACATCGTCATCGGAATGTCTGATGGGTTGACTGTGCCATTCGCCCTCGCGGCGGGACTCTCTGGAGCTGTCGATTCAACTACGATCATCGTGACGGCAGGGCTTGCGGAGATCGCCGCCGGCGCAATAGCTATGGGGCTCGGCGGCTACCTCGCCGCTAAGAGCGACGCAGAGCACTATGCCAGAGAAGAGCGGCGCGAGCAGAAGGAAGTTACCGAAATCCCGGAGGAGGAAATGGAGGAGGTGGCTAAGGTTTTTCGGGGCTATGGGCTGACAAATGACCAGGTAGCTCCAGTGGTAAACGCGTTGAGCCAGCGTCCGAAGGCCTGGGTCGATTTCATGATGAGGTTTGAGTTGGGACTGGAGGAGCCCAAGCCGCAGCGCGCCCGAATGAGCGCCTTGACTATCGGTGGCGCCTACACGGCGGGGGGGCTGATTCCGCTTATGCCTTATATGTTCTTGCGAAGCGCTCACGAGGGGCTATTGGTTTCGGTTTTTCTCACATTAGCAGCGCTGTTCGTGTTTGGTTACATAAAGGGTCGCTTCACAACCGCGCGTCCGTTACGTAGCGCGTTGGAAACATCGTTTGTGGGCAGCCTGGCTGCTGGAGCAGCTTTTTTGATTGCGAAGGCGATAGCGTAAGATGTGGTCAGTGGTCGGTAGCCAGTGGTCAGTAGTCAATGGACTACGAACTACTGACCACGGGCTACAAACAGACACTAAAAAAATGACTAAAATCTCTCCAGAATGCGCTGTTGAATTTCGCAATGTCTCGATCAGCTTTGATGAAAAGCGAGGTATCGAAGACGTAAGCTTCTGCCTTAAAAGCAGTCGGATGATCTGCATAACCGGTGCATCAGGATCCGGGAAGTCAGTCCTGCTTCGCATCGCGTCCGGTCTCCTGATACCCGACAGCGGGGAGGTTTTGATTGCCGGCCGGCCCATTCAAGGACTCGATGAGCAGGAGCTATTAGCTGTCAGAGGTGAATGGTTGGGCATCGTATTTCAGGAGCCATCGCTGTTCACCAGTATGACCGTCTACGATAACACTGCTTATCGTTTGCATGAGCACGGATGGCCTCAAGCAGATGTGGAACGCGCGGTCATGGAGATATTGAGATTCGTTGGGCTTGAGGAAGAAGTTGACAAATTGCCCGAAGAGCTATCGGTTGGGATGGGTAGACGGCTCGAGTTTGCACGCGCTTTTGTCGGTTGGCCAAGAATTATCTTGTTTGATGAAGCAACATCGGGGTTGGATCCAATCAACGCGCGGATCATGTTGGATCTCATGATTCGAGCCAGAGACATCCATCAGATCTCGTGTCTATACGTCACTAAGGAGGTTCACGAGATTCCATATCTTGCAAGCCACGCCGCAACCAAGGGTGATACAGGAGAAATCCAAATCCGAAAAATCGAAGATCGTGTCGACGTAGATGAAAAGTTCAGTGTGTTAGTTCTTCAGGATGGCCGCGTTGCGTTTAGAGGCACGTCGGCCGAATTCGAAGCCACTGATCTGCAGGCAGTCACTCGCTTGATACACCCGACTCCGGGAGCCCCAGCAACTGATACGTATATCGCGGACCCATGGAAGTCCAGCAAGAACAGATTTGAAGAGTAAGGCGTAACGTAATTCGAGAATGGCGGACTCGAAGGCGAGATGGCTTTCAGTCTTATTCGGAATTCATTTTGGTCCTGAAGGGAGCGCGATGAGTAAAAACATAAATTGGTATCGCCCAGTCCTGGTCTTCATCCTGATGCTTATTGTTGTAACTGAGCGGCCAACCGCAGCAGTTGCAAGCGGGCTTGAGGACATCTTCGATCGCGTCAAGCACGGATACGCCGACTCGGCAGGGGTGAAGATTCATTATGCAACTCTGGGCCCGACATCCGGTTCTCCCAGCGCTCCGCTCATCGTGATGATTCACGGATTTCCGGACTTCTGGTACTCGTGGCGTCATCAAATGCAGGTGTTGTCGACGAACTTTCAAGTCGTGGCCATCGATCAGCGTGGCTACAATCTAAGCGATAAGCCGAAGGGCAAAGAAAACTATGATATGAGTCTGCTCATTGAGGATGTCCGAGCGGTCGTTAAGCATCTTGGCAGAGACAAAGCGATCATTGTGGGGCACGACTGGGGCGGGCGAGTAGCCTGGGGCTTTGCGATGAAATATCCAGAAATGACCCACCGCTTGATCGTCTGCAACCTGCCGCATCCGCGCGGGGTCGCGTTCGAGAGAGCCCATAACAACGAGCAGAAGATTAATACAGCCTATGCGCAACGTTTTCGTCAGGAAGACGCGGCAAAGAGTTTAACAGCCGAGGGGCTTTCTGCCCGTGTCAAAGATCCGAAGGAGCGGGAACATTACGTAGAGGCTTTCCGTCGCTCTGATTTTGAGGCGATGCTTAACTATTACAAGCAGAACTATCCGGCCCCGCCCTACCTTGAGGACGCTTCTCCGGTAGTCAAGGTTAAGCCGCCGGTGCTGCTTATTCACGGACTGGAGGACAAAGCTCTAATGCACGGTGCGCTGAATCATACCTGGGAATGGCTCGAGCGGGATTTGACGCTTGTAACCGTTCCCGGCGTAGGGCACTTCGTGCAAAATGATGCCGCCGAGTTTGTTTCGGCGATGATGAAAGCGTGGCTCGAAGTCCAGTTGGCAAAGCCTTGAACGGTTTTGTTAAATGGCAAATCGAAGGTGATCGAACTTTTAGGATTTGAATTTATGAAGAGTAGGAGAAGAATATGAAACTCGCCGCCAGGACGTTGTTAGTTCAACTATTGCTTCTGACAGTGGTTTTTGCTCAGGCGCAGAACTCGCAAAAAGAACAACCTCCGGACATCGCCGGTGACTGGACCGGAACATGGTCGACTTACAACCCTGCACAAGGCGCTGTTCCAGCCAAAGAGATCTGTAAGAATCTCAGCTGCAAAGTGGTGAGTAAGGGCGGTGTGTGGGAGGCTACGTTCGAGGGAGGCTGTGGGCGCCCCTACAAATACACGATCAAAATGGAGGGTCGACAGATCGGAAAAGTCGTTATGTTTAAAGGTACCACCGATCTTGGCGCAAAAGACGGTGGGGTGTTTGACTGGATCGGACGAGCCACTGAGAAGGAGTTTGTAGGCTTCTTTACAAGTGGGTTTTATACCGGCGTGTTCAGTCTCACCCGAACGAAATGAATGAACGTTAAACGTCGAACGCTAAACGCGATCAGCGTTTGTTCATTCATGCCTTAGCGCAACCATGGGATCTACTTTCGTCGCCCGCCGCGCCGGGACATAGCACGCGATCAACGCCACTGTCGCGAGCACTGCCAATGCAATTGCGAACGTAACCGGATCTGTAGGGCTGACTCCAAACAGCATGCTTTTCAACAATCTCGTCAGCAGCAGCGCCGCCGACAGGCCGATACCAACTCCAATAAAAGCCAGACGCATGCCCTGCCCGAGGATTAGCGTCAAAACATCGACTCCTTGTGCGCCCAACGCCATCCGAACCCCTATCTCATAGGTTCGCGTCGAAACTGCGTATGAGATTACACCGTAGATACCGATAGCCGCCAACACCAAAGCAAGCAACCCGAAGCCGCCCAGAATTGCCGCAGCGATACGCGCCGGGAGCAACGGAAAAGCCAGTTTTTCTACCAATGTGCTATTGGACATCGGAAGATGTGGATCGAGTCGCTGGACCTCGCCCGCTACCGGACCTTTTAGCAGTTGGGGATCGCCTTCGGTACGCACGATCAAACTAGTCGAGCCACTTTCGGATTGCCATAGCGGACGGCTCGCAAACGGTCTGGGATCTTCATTCAATCCCGCATACTTCCCGTCTTGTACGATGCCTACAATTTCATTTGGCGCGGCATCAGGTCTACCCAGACTGAAACGCCTGCCTATCGGATCCTCGCCCGGGAAGAACCGTCGCGCAAATGTCTCATTAACTATTGCGACCCTCGTCGCTTTCTCATTGTCTTGATCAGTGAAGTCGCGTCCAGCAATCAGCCGCGTGGTCATCGCCTGGAAATATCCGGGAGTGACGCGACTAATCATTGCGATTGGCACCCTTGCGTTTCGTTCCAGCCGTTGCCCTTCAATGAAGACCGAAGTTCGTGAAAAATGCAGATCCACCGGCACGCCATCTGCGATCCCGGCAGACTGAACACCGGGGAGCGCGCGGACTCGCTCGAGCAATCGCTTCTGGAATTCCTTTGCCTGGCCGCTCTCATAACCTTGCAATCTCAGATCGAATGCAACTTCGATTGACCTTTGCGGGTCAAACCCCAGATTAATGGTTTGCGCTTTATTGAGTGCGCGTATCATCAACCCGCCAGCCACCAGGAGGATAAGGGACAATGCGACCTGCGCAACAATAAGGCTGCTCTTAAGCCACGACCGGCTGTGGCCGCCAAATGACACCTCTTCTTTTAGGGCTGGAACCAAATCAGTCTTAGTCGCCTGCAACGCCGGCAACAATCCGAAAAGCAGGCCCGTTGCGAGCGAAAGCAAAAACGTAAAGATGTAGACGCGATAGTCGATGTGAACCTCGAACGCCAGCGGTATGTTCAGAGGAAGCTTGAAAGCAGACGCGAGACTCGCCAGCCAGAAAGCGGGCAGCAGGCCCAATGCACCTCCCGCGAGCGCAAGCAACAAACTCTCATTCAGCAGTTGTCGCACTACCCGGAAGCGACTGGCTCCCAGCGCAAGACGCACTGCGATCTCGCGCCTGCGCTCGGTAGCTCGCGCCATCAATAAATTTGCGAGATTGGTACAAGCCAGCAAGAGCACCAATCCGACGACTGCCATCAACATACCGGCAAACCCAAGCACCGGTCCCCTGAGGGCAACACCGATCAAGCCCGGTGGTGAAAGAACAACCGTTTTTCCTTCATTCACATCCGGAAACTCACGCTCAAGTTGCGCGGCGATAGTGTTGAGACCTGCTTGAGCCTGGCTCATTGATATGCCCGGCTTGAGAAGCCCTTGAACAAAAATGTTGTCGGCTCCTCGATTATTCAGCCAGTTGTTGCCGAGATCGAGTTGCTCCTGCATGGCTAAGGGGAAAAACAGGTCTGGCGCCGAAACGACCTCAGTGCCGTAGAAGCCCTTCGGAGCCACGCCGATCACGGTGTAGTTCCGACCATTCACGATAATACCTTTGCCGATAATGTTCGGGTCCAGGCCGAAACGTTGTTGCCAACACTTGAAACTCATGACCGCAACCGGATGTGAGCCCGGGCTTACGTCGTCCTCGGTTGAAATTACCCGGCCAAGCAAGGCGCCGACTCCTAACAAATCAAAATAATTGCCGGTGATTTCATAACCCCAGACACGCTCGTTTATTCCATCGTGACTGAGGCTTAGCGGAGTAAACCGGTAACCGATCAGCCCCGAGAACGATTCATTTCGATCACGAAAATCTTTGTAGTTTGGATAGGAGAAACTGGGGAATAGATGATTTTCGGACATGCTATTTAGCGCTACGAGCCGCTCCGAGTTTTGAACAGGCAAGGGACGAAGCAGGACTGTATTGATCAGGCTAAAGATGGCTGTATTAGCGCCGGTTCCGAGTGCGAGGGACAGCACTGCAATAGCGGTGAATCCTTTTTTCTTCATCAACATTCGCACGCCGTAACGCATGTCTTGAAACATTTTTCCCCCTTCGCATGTCCTGATGGTGTTCTTGTTGTTTGTACTCCGATGTGCCGTAGACTGTCTAGTCTGCAGATAGGGCATATAGATTCTGTTTTCTAGGTTTGGTTAACGTTTTCTTCTGCGTAATCTGGGTCATCTGCAGATGAACCAGCAGTCAGAGTCTAGACGTATTTTGGGAGGGGACTTATCCGCAGATTACGCAGAAAAAGAACAAGAGAAAATGAAAAGGCGAGAAACCACAAACCACGAACTATAACCACATCCGCAGACTGGACAGTCTACGATACGACTACTCATACCGTAACGCGATCATTGGATCGACTTTGGTTGCCCTTCTCGCAGGAAAATAGCATGCGAGCAGCGCAACAATCATCAGCAGCAACCCAAGCGTAATAAACGTCGCCGGGTCCGTAGCGGTAATACCGAATAGCAAGCTCTTCATCAGCCTTGTCAGCGCGAAAGCCGAAACAAGACCGACCGCAAGTCCAATCAAAGCCGGCCTCATTCCTTGCCGCATCATCAATCGCAACACATCGTTTTCGTTAGCTCCTACTGCGATCCGAATTCCGATCTCGTGTGTTCTCTGGGTGACTGTGTAGGATGTAACACCGTAAATACCTGCAGCTGATAACAGCAATGCGAGACCTCCGAACATCACGAGCAGAGTAAGATTGAAGCGCTGTTGAGTAACAGATTCGCTGACTACGTTCTGTAGAGTCCGAACTTCGGTTATGGGCTGAGCTCGATCGATATCCTGAACCGCGTCGCGGATCGAGGCCGCCAGACCGCCCGGTTCAATTTGCGTGCGCACTACAAAGAACATCTCCGAAAAGGAATCCTGTTGCGAAGAAAAATAGACCTCAGGTGGCGGTTCTTCCTGTAGACCCAAACTTCTAACATTCGCTGCGATCCCCACAATCTCAAACCATACAGGTTGTCCGTTGCGGTCGGTTGCGCCGAAGCCAATCCGTTTTCCTACCGGATTCTCATCACCAAAGTTAATTGCGGCCGCCTGGTTGATAAGGACCACCAGAGGGCTTCCATCCTTATCGCGTTCTTCAAAGGCGCGGCCCTGAAGCAAAGGAATGCTCATCGCGCGGAAGTAATCAGGAGAAACGCATCGGTAATTAGCGTGCGCCCATTGATCAATGGGTAGCTGGGGGCGACCCTCGATGTGAAAACCAAGCGTAGGTCCTTTCTGCAAGGGCAATGTATTGATGGCTCCCACTGCTTCGACACCAGGAATTGCGATAAGTCGGTCCTCGACTTGTTTGTAGTAGGCAATATACGGAGCGTCGCCTTTGAAGGTAGGCCCTGACGGGCTCAGCCGCATTGAAAGAATGCGGTTCGGATTAAAGCCCGCGTTCACAGTTTGCAAGTGCAGGAATGTTCGCAGCAACAGGCCGGCGCCTACCAGCAACACCAGCGACAAAGCAACTTCGGCGATTACAAAAACACTGCGAAGGCGATTGCGCAAACCGCCGCCCGCCCCGCGCGCGTTCTCCTTCAATGTTTCGTGAACGTCGACTCGAGAGACTTGCCAGGCAGGCGCAAAGCCAAAGACCACGCCGGTAATAAGTGAAACAACTACAGTGAAGCCCAGCACTTTGAGGTCGACATTTACATCCTGCAGACGCGGAAAATCCTTCGGTAAGAGGCTCGTCAATATTTGAACACCCTGCCAGGCGAGCAAAAGACCAAACAGACCGCCCGTAGTGGCCAGCAAGACGCTTTCGGTTAGAAGTTGGCGAATTATCCGCAGGCGAGAGGCGCCAAGCGCGGTGCGAATTGCGATTTCTTTTTGCCTGGCAGTAGCACGAACCAGCATCAGGTTTGCCACGTTCGCGCAGGCTATCAACAACACAAAAGCGACCGCTCCCAGAAGCAGCCATAAGAGCGTGCTTGTATCGCCGACGAGATTGGTGTGCAGCGATTCTACACGATCGAATCTGTTGTTGT
Organism: Blastocatellia bacterium; assembly: GCA_035258805.1. Classification (GTDB taxonomy): domain Bacteria; phylum Acidobacteriota; class Blastocatellia; order UBA7656; family UBA7656; genus Onstottus_A. The sequence goes on from DATFWY010000296.1 coordinate 27,512, forward strand.
TTGTTTGCGGATACTGTTCACGCAACCGCGCGGTGATGCCTTCCATTTCGTCTTTAGCCTGCTGAAGACGAATGCCGGGCTTTAACAATCCTACTGAGCTCAAGTATCCCCAGCCGCGCACTTGAGTGACGTCCATTGTAGGCGTGACCGCCGGCGCGAGCCGATCGGGTGGGAGCCAGGCCTCAGTCTTGTTTGGAAATTGAAATCCGGCAGGCGCGACGCCGGCTACAGCGTAGCTTATTCCGTCTAGAGTGATAGATTGGCCGAGGATACCTGGATCGCCGCCGTATCGGCGATTCCAAAGGCCATTGCTGATGACGACAATCGGAACGTGGCCGGCTTGTTCGTCCTCGGGTAAGAAGAGGCGTCCTTGTTGTGCGTGCACGCCGAATACGTCAAAGAAATTTGCGGAGGCGACTGCGATGTCGATGCGTTCAGCGCCTTCGTTGCCGGCGAGATTAGCACCGCGGGTGAAGATGGCTGCCAGGTGCTCAAAGACCGTATTTTGAGCGCGCCAATCAAGGAAATTGGCTGGTGTAATTTGAACCCTTTTCCCTTCAGGATTAATTTCCTGGATCGCTACAATGCGATCCGCGGTTGGGTAGGGAAGCGGCCGCAACAGAACCGCGTTAACCATACTGAAGATTGCAGTGTTCGCTCCGATCCCGAGCGCGATTGTAAGAACCGCGATCAAGGTGAAGACCGGCTTCTTAAACAACGTTCGAAAGCCAAAACGCAAATCCTGGAACATTTCACCCTCCGAATGGAAAGATCTTTATTCAGAACCTTCGGTTCAGCGTTAAGCGTTCATCGTTCAGCGTTCGTCGTTAAGCGTTAAATCGGCGTCATCTGCGGATCAATAGAAGCATAAAATCTTCTGAGTAACCCAAAACAACTTTCATCCACAGATTAAGCAGATTAACGCAGAACTCTGAACGCTAAACGCAGAACGCTAAACGCTGAACGCTAAACGCGAAGCTTTGAACGTTTTCACCTTATTCGTATCTAAGCGCCGCCATCGGATCTACTCTTGTAGCTCGCCACGCAGGCAGGAAACTTGCCAGTAGCGAGACCGATACAAGCAGAATAGCGATCTCCGCGTAAGTTAACGGATCGGCTGCGCTGATCTCGAATAACAACCTACCGAGCAGCCGCGTGAGAACGAGCGCGCAGGCCAGCCCAATCGCCAATCCTACAACCGCCAGCTTGACCCCTTCATTCATGACCATCTTTTGCACATCGAATCGCTGTGCCCCCAGCGCCATTCGAATTCCGATCTCGTGCGTTCGCTGCGCTACTGAATAAGACATCATCCCGTAGATGCCTACCGCTGCAAGCACAAGCGCGACCGCCGCAAAGATTCCCATCAACAACATTGAGAATCTCCGCTGCGCAAGCGAATTGCCCACAATACGGTTCAAAGTGAAGACGTCGTATACCGGCTGATTGTTATCAAGGGATAGAATAATTTCTCGAACTGTGCCGCTGATCGAAAGCGGATCCGGCGCGTTGGTTCGGATTGCCAACGACATGTTGAAGGCTGTTGGATCCTGGTAAAACGGAAAGTAAACCTGAACGCCGGAAGATGCCTCGAGGCGCCGGCTCTGGACGTGACGTGCTATTCCAACAATCGTCATCCAGGGGCGCGTCGAATCAAGTTTTCCGCGTTTGATTCGTTTCCCCAACGCATCTTCATTTGGATAAAACCGGTTAGCGAATGATTCATCGACAATAGCAACGAGCGGAGCGCCGTCGGTGTCATTGACTGCGAAATCTCGACCGCTGAGCAGCGTAATGCCCATCGCCTTGAAGTAGTCCGGTGTGATCCAGCGCCATTCGGCCTCTACCGGCAGATCTGCAGGTCCGACCGCTGAATTCTCTGCGCTCATTGTGCCGGAGGTTATCGCCCGAGTAAGCGGTACTTGAGAAGTCGCACTCGCAGACTGCACACCGGGCGTTGCGTTGAGTTGTTCCAGGACTCGCCTGTAGAACGCGCCGCGTTGAGCGGATTTTTCATAGGTTTCATACGGAAGCATCATTCGCATCGTCAGAACGCCTTCGGTCTTAAAGCCGGGATCAATCTGTTGAAGCCGCGAAAAGCTCTTGAACAGCAGGCCGGCACCTGCCAAAAGAACCAGCGCCAATGCAATTTCACTTACTACCAGGATGCTGCGCATCCGGTGTCGACGTGCGCCGCCGATTCCGCTTCTTCCCCCTTCCTTCAAAGTTTCGTTTAAGTCTGGGTTCGAAGCGGTCAGCGCTGGTACGAGACCGAACACGATCCCGGTTAGCAGTGAAACGGCAACGGTAAACGACAGCACGATGCCGTCTATTCTGACATCGTGGATCCGCGGCATATCGCTCGGAGCGAACTGCAACAATAAGTCGGCCCCTAATCCCGCAAGCGCCAGCCCCGCAGTTCCTCCCACCAACGCCAGAAGGATGCTCTCGGTCAACAGTTGTTTTGTCACTCGCCATCGACCTGCGCCGAGAGCCATTCGAACAGCGATCTCCTGCCGTCGCGCGATTGCCCTGGTCAATGACAGATTCGCTACATTAGCGCAGGCAATTAACATTACAAATGTCACAGCGCCGAGCAGAATCAGTAAGCCCTGCCGGGTACTGCCAACGTAGTCTTCAAGAAGCGGGACAATTCCGATCTTCCAGCCTCGCGATTCGTAATTGCGTGGATACTGAGATGTGAGCTGAGCCGCAAGATGGTCCATTTCTCCCCGTGCGGCGGAGAGGCTCACGTCCGGCTTCAGTCTTGCTACCACTTCAAGACCGCGATTGCCACGCCGCTGTTGATCATATTGATCGGGCGGGAACCACAGAGGCTTCCATAAGTCGGTACGCTGCGGAAAGTCAAAACCCCCAGGCATGATTCCGATGATCGTATGGCTACGTCCATTGAGTATCACCGTTCTTCCAACGACGCCCGGGTCGGCGCCAAATCTCCGGCGCCAAAGCTCGTCGCTAATTATCACTACATCATCGTGACTGTCTTGCGCCTCGTCAGGAGAGAACGTGCGCCCCGCTTGTGGCGCGACTCTCATCAGCGAGAACAGCTCCGGCGTTGCCAACAACGCTTGTACGCGTTCCGGATCACCGGCTGGTGGAGTTAGATTAGCGCTTAAGTCGTCGTAAGCAGCAATCTCCTCGAAGCTTTGTGTTTGCTCGCGATAATCTTCGAACTCGAGCACCGAGGCGCGCATATTTTCCTGGCTTGTGGCGAGGAACTGACCGTAGACTCGGACCAGTTGTTCCGACTCAGGAAAGGGCAACGGATGGAGCAACACCGCATTGACAACGCTGAAGATAGCAGTGTTCGCGCCGATCCCAAGCGCCATCGTGATGATTGCGATGAATGCAAAACCGGGGTTCTTGAGCAAAATTCGTAGTCCGAATCGCAGGTCGTGGAACATTATTTTCTCTGGGCAGGACGGAGGACCTATTTGTCCTATTCGTCCTGTTTGTTCTACTCGTGACGCAGAGCAGTTAGCGGGTCGACCTGAGCGGCCTTGCGTGCCGGAAGCCAACAAGCCACCAAAGCTACTGCAGTGAGGATCGAGGCTATCGTAATAATGGTGACCGGTTCGGTACCGCTGACGCCGTACAGTTGCCGGGCCATCTCCTTCTGCCATGCTCGTTGATCAAAATACTGGCTTTGCATCAACCTCTTTATCCCGTATCCCGCCGCGCCCCCGACGACCAGGCCAATGACGACAAGTTTCATGCCCTGCCAGATCACCAGCCGCAGCACCCTTGCGGGCTGAGCGCCGAGTGCCATGCGAACTCCAATTTCGTTTGTGCGTTGGGCTACAGAATACGCAAGCACCCCGGAGAGCCCGATCGCCGCCAGCAACAGAGCCAGCGCGGCGAAGAAGCTCAGCAGCCGTGCATACAGCCGCTCCTGCCCGAGACTTTGCTCGGAACGCGCAGTCTGTGTGCCGACTTCGGTCACCGGCAAATTGCTGTCGAGCTCGTGAACTATCTGCCGAACAGTAGGAGCGAGAGCCGCCGGATCATTGCTGGTCCGCAACGCGAAATACATTTCACCTATCTGCTCAAGCTCCTGGCGCCACGGTGTGTAGAGAAGCGGTTCCATCTCTGCTCTTTGGCTGTTGTATTTCGTATCGCGAACCACACCGATTATTTCGACCTCTCGTTTGCCGTCCGTATCTCTCACGCGTTTGCCGAGCACATCCTCATCGGGGAAGAATTTATGCCAGAATGTCTGGTTCACTATGGCGACCTGCGCTGACCGCTTATCGTCCTGGGGCCTGAAATCGCGACCAGCAAGCAGAGGAATCTCTAGAGCACTGAAATAGTTTTCACGGACCATCTGCCGGTTGGTGATATGTGCGCCCTCCGCCTTCTCAGTTTCCCCCGGAAGCAAAATGTCAGTGTTCCAGCCGTAATGCGCTATGAGAGGTACACGCCCAACAGTCGCTGCTTGAACTCCAGGCAAGTTATCCAAACGCGCAAAAAGTTGTTGGTAGAACTCAAGAAGCCGTTCGTCCTTGTAGCCAGCCTGTTGTGGCTGAAGCGAGAACAGCAGCAGATTTTGCTGATTGAATCCGACGTCTACATGCTGGAGGTTGTAGAGCGTACGGATGAACAGTCCCGCGCCAATGAGCAGGAGTAATGAAAGGGCGACCTGAGCAACAACCAATCCTTTGCTCAGCCGCGATACAACGCCTGTAGCGCGACGCCCTTGCTTCAGAGATGTCGTCAAATCAAGACGAGTGGCTCGCCACGCGGGCACTAGCCCAAACAGGATTCCTGTTAACAGTGATACCAGAAGCGTGAACATCAATACGCGTAGATTCAGCGTAAGATCTATCTCATTGGGAAGAAAGCCGGTGTCCTTATCCGCAAGAGCAAGCAGCGCGCTCTTACCCCAAAATGCAAAGGTCACTCCCGCGACTCCGCCTATAACCGAGAGCAACAGACTCTCAGTCAGGAGCTGGCGGATGAGGCGGCCGCGTCCAGCGCCAACGGCAAGACGCACGCTAATTTCACTGCCGCGCAGCGCGGCCCGCGCCAGCAGCAAGTTCGCTACGTTCGCGCAGGCGATCAACAGAATGAGCGCCACGACAAGGAACAAACCGTAGATAGTACTCGAATAGGTTTTTCGGCCTTCGAGAAGTCCTCGGCTTCCTGATTGCGCAACTAAACGAGGATAATCCTGCGGCTCAAGTGTAGCTACATCACTTTCCCTGCGCGGTGGCGGCATCGCCTCCAGAGCGGCGGTCTCGAAGACCCCGTTCAGACTGTCACGTGCCTGTTCGCGCGTGGCGCCGGGCTTCAAGCGACCCATCAGGTTCAACCACCAGATGTCCGGTTTCCCAGCGCGGGCCATCCCGCTGCGTTCCCCAAGGAGCAGCGGCTCAAAGGCAATTGGGACCGTGAGCTCGGGGCGCCGGCCGACTTGCAGCGTTCCCTCGAACGGGGGTGGTGTCACTCCGATGATTGTGAACTGGTTTTTGTTGATTATGATCTGCTGTCCGATCGCTGCGGGGTTTGCGCCGAATCGATCACGCCAGTAGCGATGGCTGATTACAACCACCGGCGGCGATGACGCCTGATCATCGCCATCGTTGATAGTGCGGCCAAGCATCGCTTGAACTCCCAGGCCGGCGTAGTAACCGCCTGACACAGCTTGACCCTGGACGATCTCGGCTTGATCGTTGACCACCGACGTCAGTTCGTATATTGGACCGAATGCAAAGAAGTCTATGAGTGGTGAATCCGCGGATTGTGTTCTGGCTGATTGCAGCTTTTGATAGAAGTCATAACGAAACATCGACGCGCCCCTCGTGTTGGGCGGTCCCGGAACGTATGACCCGCGCATGCCGTTTGTCCTGAACGGTCGGCCGGCTTGCCACTCAAACAGAACCAATCTCTCCGGGTCCTTTACCGGAAGCGTCTTCAATAGCACGGCGTCGACGACGGTGAACAGCGCGGTATTCGCGCCGATGCCAAGGGCAAGCGAAAGTACAGCGACGGCAGAAAAACCTTTGCTCTTTAGCAACATTCGGGCGCCGTAACGCAAGTCATTGAACATCTGATCCTCCATTCTTCTCGGCTGTAATACCAGCGCATCTCGAAACGCACCCACACTGCGACAAAGCAGGTCGAGTTTGCTTTGCCAGCTGAGCCTATCCCAGCTCTCCAACAACATCTCTCGATGCTGTAACTCTGCGAGCCATTCCTGTTTCCAGTCTGCACGGAGTCGACGCGGGACAATCACACCGAAAATTGTGATCAACCACAGATACGGTCTGAATCGGGGGATTTCTCTCTGCTTCACAATCAAACCGCTTACTCTCTGTAAGTTATGTAAAGGCTAGCCTTGCTACTGCGCCTTAAGCCTGGAAGAAGTTGGACGCACGCCTCGTCGGGAGTAAGACGCAAATAGAGCTACGATCGTGAACAACGCTGAGATCCCATCAACAGCGCAACCGTCGACGGCGTTCTGCGTTAGAAAACCTGGCATTGGGTTCACTCGTGACGCAGAGCCACCAACGGATCTACTTTTGCGGCTTTTCGCGCCGGAACATAACAAGCTACCAGAGCGATCAACGACAACAACATTGCGACGGCCGCAAATGTAAATGGATCTTCAGGTGTAACGCCGAACAGTAGACTTGTCATTAATCGCGTTAGCGACAGAGCACCGGCAATCCCCAATCCTACGCCGATCAGCACCAGTGACATTCCTTGCCTTAGGAAGAGCTTTAGAACATCAGATCTTTGGGCACCAAGAGCCATCCTAATGCCGATTTCGTGTGTGCGGCCGGTGACTACATAGGAGATCACTCCGTAAACACCGATGGCCGCAAGCAGAAGCGCGAGCGCCGCAAAGGACCCGAGGAGCGTCAGGTTCAAACGCTGACCCGCAACCGAGTTCGACAGCCGTTCGTTCATGGTCATCACCTGGTAAACCGGTAGTGCGGGATCGACTTCACGGACGGTCTCGCGAAGCGCTTTAGCGAGACTGGTTGGGTTAACCGCGCTGCGTAAGACCACCACCATCGCAGGGCGTGGCGTCTGACGATAGGTGAGGTAAACCGCCCAGTCGATCTGACTATCGAGGCCCTTATGACGAATGTCTCCTACCACGCCGATGATGGTCGATAAGTCAGCACCTGATCCGGCTACAAATAACCGCTTGCCGATCGGGTCTTCGTCCGGAAAGAGTTCGCGGGCAAGTGAATCACTGAGCACCGCGACGCTCGGGGCGTCGCTATCATCACGGTCATTGAAGAGACGTCCAGCCAACAATCTGATACCCAACGCCCGAAAATAATCCGGGCTTACCGCCCCGATCGGCGCTAAGGTTTCCTTGCCAATCGCCGGTACAGCGCGGCCTTCGACGCGCAACGAACCACCCATGTTGTAGTTTGTTAATGGCAAGTGGCTTGTCGCGCCAACCGCGGCGACGCCGGGAACTGCTGCTAGTCGTTCAAGCGTTCGTTCGTAGAATTGTATGCGTCTTGGTTTGTCGTTGTAGTGCGGCGTGAGCTGTATGCGTGCGGTCAGCACATTGTCGGACACGTAGCCCGGATCTACTCTCAACAATTTGACGAAACTGCGGAGCAGCAGACCGGCGCCGACCAATAACACAATCGCAAGCGCGATCTCGCTCACCATCAATACGCCACGGAAGCTGCGACCGTGAAACCCGCTACTGTGTCCGCCTTCCTTTAAGGATAGGTTTAGATTTGGGCGGGATAACTGAATCGAGGGCACCGAGCCAAACAATACGGCGGTCAGCAGTGAAGCCAGTAGCGTAAACGCCAGCACGCGAAAGTCAATTGTAATTGATGCTACGCGCCCCATCCCGCCAAAAGTGGAAATGGAATTGAGTGAACTGAGAAGCCCCGTGAGCCACCACGCCAGGAGTAATCCCGCAGCACCTCCTGTCGCTGCCAGCAAGGTGCATTCAGTTAGCATCTGACGGATGAGCCGTAACCTGCTGGCGCCTAAGGCTGATCGAACCGCCAATTCCTTTTGCCGGCTGACTGCTCGCGCCAACAAGAGATTCGCTACGTTGGCGCAGGCAATCAACAAAATCAACCCTACCGAGCCCAGTAACACAAGCAGCGGACGTGTGCTTTCTCCGATTAGATGTTCGTGCAACGGGATGATTTCTGTTCGGTTGTCCAGAAGACGCGGACTTCCTTCCGGTCGTGACTCTTCATATCTTTGCAGAAGAGCATCCAACTCAAGCCGAGCCTGTTCGCGGGTTACCCCTGATTTGAGCCGAGCAATTGTGGACTGATAAGAACGATTTTGGCCGGCTAACTCCTGGTAGGGATCCAGCGCTAGTGGCACTGCCACATCGAAGTTGAAGAAGAAACGGAAGCGCTCCGGCAGCACGCCGATCACCGTGACGGGAACGTCATTTAAGATAATAGACTTTCCAATAATGTTGGGATCTGAGCTGAGGCGCTGACGCCAGAAATCGTGCCGAAGAATAGCGACGCGCTCGGCTCGCGGCTTGTCTTCAGCGTCGGAGAAATTGCGTCCTAAAGCAAGCGTCTGCACGCCAAGCACAGGGAGCAAGCCTGCTGAGATGGTGGCGACCTCCAATCTTTCGGCGTCTCCGAAGCCGGTCAACGTCCGCGACTCACTTTCTATTTGTGCGACGCCTTCGAGAGTTTGAGCATGTTCCAGCCAATCAAGGAAGTGCCCGCCAAGAGCGGGATTGCCCGAGTCTGTTCTAGAGACTTCTTCAATCCAAATGAGCCGTTCCGCGTCCGGGTACGGGAGAGGACGCAGGATGAGAGCATTCACTACGCTAAAAATTGCGGTGTTTGCTCCGATAGCCAGAGCGAGGGTGAGAACTGCAATCGATGCGAACCCCGGGTGCTTTAACAGTATGCGCCAGCCGTAACGCAGATCTTGAAACATCTCATCCTCCAATCTGAGTTGTTGCAGCCACAATGCGTCCCAGAAGGCGCCAAAGCTGCGTCCGACGAGGTCGAGTTTTGTCCTGAGGTTGAGTCTGTCCCACTGGGTGAGCATCGATTCGCGTTTGATCAACTCGGCTTCCCATTCTTGTCGCCAATCGGCGCGCAATCTGCGGGGAATGATCACGCCGAGTATGGCAATAAGCCAAAGATGGGGCTTACGAAGGGGTTTTGGATTCAGTTCAGCGGGGGACATGCTGAGTACCTCTTTGAATCAGGTTCGTTCGCGAGTTGGGTTGATTTTAGAGGGATGGGGAAGAAGGCTTTCGAGGAGGCGGTAGCGTTTAACAGCTTCGGCGAGAGCTTCTTTTCCATCGGGGGTAAGTTCGTAGTATTTGCGGGGTGGGCGTTGTTCGCGTTGGGCAATGGTGGCTTTTTCCCATTTGGAATCGATAAGGCCGGTGTGTTCAAGACGGCGTAGGGCAGGGTAGACAGTGCCGCTGGGCAGGCCGGTAATGTCCATGATGTCGAATCCGTACTGGTAGCCGTTTGCGAGGGCCCGCAGAATAACCGCCGCCGAGTGAGATAAGTAGGCTTTTGGGCTCATCAACCCTCCTCTTGATCCAGTAGCATGCTATTTATATAGATTGCTACATAGGGTGTCAAGAAAAAAGTATCGTATACTCTTTTAGCCTGAGGAAAGGTTTCTAGTTGACTGTAACAGTGATTTCGCAAGTGATCTAATAGAGTCAGTCCTGTACGGGTGGCCCTCCGTGGCCGCCCCTCCTTGCCGCGACTAGGGGTTATTTAAGAAGGGGCGGCCACGGAGGGCCACCCGTACAGGACTAGCGAATTCTCCGTTGCACTCCACTAGTTTATCTGCCTCATTTGCCGATGAGTCGCGATTCCAATAAACGTCGAAGCATGACCTTTATCCGCAGATGACGCAGCTTACGCAAAACAAACCGGGGACCAGAAATTAGAGGCCGTCTCAAAAATGGTTTGAGGGAGATTAGATGCCCCCACTTCGACCTTGCGCGGCCCCACCCTTCCCTTGAGTCAAACTATTCCAAGTTGCCCGCAACATGCCCAGCCCGCAAGCCTATTCTGTTGACCTGATCAAATACCTGTAGTCAAAACGGCGGCCCGTGACCCGGTCGTAGCCTGCCTCACACCATTTCTCACAGCTTCCTCATTGTTTAATCACTTTTCTTGCGAAGCGATCTATTAAATTGCGCTTAGACTTGAATCGAGTGACACGGATTGCTACTGATGATCGGCAGGACTGCATACCTGAAAGCAAATATGATCCTGCCGCCTCTAACCGAAGCCGCTGAACCGAGACGAGGCACAAAAAATATGAAAATCAAAGTATTATTCGCAACCTTACTGACACTCGCGTTATTTACCGCAGGCTACGCGCAGACGCTGGATAAAGCTAAACTCGACCAGTTTTTTGACCGGCTCGCCGAAAAGAATAAGGCGATGGGGAGCCTCGTCATCACCAAAGACGGCAAGGTTCTTTACACCCGCTCTATTGGCTACAGCCAGATCAACGGCACCGAAAAGAAACCTTTGACTGCCGCGAACAGATTCCGGATCGGTTCGATTACGAAGATGTTCACCGCCGCGATGATCTTACAGCTTGTCGAGGAAGGAAAATTGAAGCTGAGCGATACCCTCGACAAATTCTTGCCGCAGGTTCCGAACGCCAGGAAAATTACTATCGTGCAAATACTCTCGCATCGCAGCGGTATCCCTAACGTAAGGCGCGAACAGAATGCTCAGGGAAACGTGAACACAACGCCAATGACGAAAGATGAACACCTCGCGCTTATCGTCAAAGGCACGCCCGATTTCGAGCCGGACACAAAGGCTTCCTACAGCAACTCCGGCTATTTCCTTTTGGGTCTTATCATTGAAAAGTTAACCGGCAAATCCTATGGGGAAGCCCTCCAGGAAAAAATCGCCTCAAAGATCGGGCTTAAGGATACCTACATCGCGACCGGAAACATTGATGTGAACAAGAACGAAAGTCTTACCTATTTTATAATCCCGGGTGGCGACTGGAAACAGATACCCGAAACCCATCCCAGCATCCTCTTTAGCGCGGGCGCGATTGTTTCGACACCGAACGACCTGGCCAAATTCATCCAGGCGCTGTTTGACGGGAGGATAGTCTCGAAGGCAAGCCTCGATCAGATGAAAACGATGAGGGACGATGAGGGGTTTGGAATGGTGACATTCGCGTTCGCCGGCAAGACCTTCTACGGGCACACCGGCGGGGCTGACAACTACGGAGCGTGGCTGTCTTACCTGCCGGACGAAAAGCTGGCGGTCGCCTACACTACGAACGCGAAGGTTTACCCGGTCCGCGATATCATGAGCGGCATTATGGACATTTACTACAATAAGCCGTTTCAGATTCCCACCTTCGAATCAATCGCCGTGAGCCCGGAAGTGCTGGACAAATACGTCGGCGTTTATTCGACGTCGGAGGCTCCCGTTAAATTTACGATCACCCGCAACGGCGCGACGCTTTACGCGCAACCGCCCGGTGGGCAATCCGCGGTCCCGCTCGAAGCGACGGCACAGGATAAATTCAAAATTGATAACGGCACCCCTGCGGGCATCGTGTTTGAATTCGACGCCGCGAAAAACCAGATGACTGTAAAACGGAACGGTGGGGAGAGGGTTTTCACGAAGGAAAAATAACCGTCATAAGAATGTCGTCCATCTCGGTTGCATGCTGATCTTACTCAGAGCTTATTTTGAGATGGTCTCTAATAAGCAGAAACTAAACCATTCGGCAGAGCGGACAGTCTACGGTACATCGGGGCTGCGGCGTTCCATCAGAATCACATCGCGCCACATATCGCCGAGCTTCCCGATCCTCTCTCGTCGGCCAACCTCTCGAAATCCGCAAGACCGGTGCAACGCAATGCTTGCTTCATTCTCCGGAAATATCCCCGCTTGCAAAGTCCAGATCCCGCTTTGTTCCGCTTGCTCAATTAAAGCCATCAGCAACCGACGGCCTACGCCGATTCCCTGGGCCTCGCTCGCGACGTAAACGCTCACCTCCGCGACCCCTGCATAAACGCGCCGTCTCGAAACGGGGCTTAAAGCCGCCCATCCGATAACCTCATCGGGCCTGCGGGCAACCAGTCTCGGCGTCTCGAGGTGCGTCCTATCCCAGGATTTCCAGTCGGGAGCTTCCGTTTCGAAGGTTGCGTTGCCGGTTGCGATTCCTTCGAGATAAATTCTTCGCACTGATTCCCAGTCATCTTCCAAAAGCTTGTCTATTTCGATCGACATATTTTTCGTCTCAGCGCGACAATCTCGAATCGATTATGACTTAGCATTTGACGTGTTATTCCGTCAAAGCGAGCGGTTGGTCAACCGCTCGGCGATGAGGGAATTCGTTTGACAGCACGACCGTTCGTGTAGTAGAAAGCGAACGATCGTGCTATGAAAGGAGGTCTATGAAAGCTGTAAGCGAAATCCGAAAGCAGCAGGGCAGGGAGTCTCGTGGCGCAAAGACGCGCGATGAGATCCTCCAGGCCGCGGTCCATATCGCCTCCGCGGAGGGGCTCCAGGGCCTCACAATCGGGGGCCTCGCCGACGAACTGAACATGAGTAAGAGCGGCTTGTTTGCTCACTTCGGCTCTAAAGAGGAGCTTCAATTAGCGGTCGTCGGCAAAGCTCGCGACATCTTCGTCCGAGAAGTTGTCGAACCGGCTTACAAAAGCGAGCGCGGCCTCGTCAGGCTTCTCGCGATGATGGATTGCTGGCTTGATTACGTTGGTCGTAATGTATTTAGAGGCGGTTGTTTCTTCATGGCCAGTGCAATCGAGTTCGACAGCAGGCCCGGTCAGGTCCGGGACCTCATTGCCGGGCTCTCCAGATCGTGGCTGGACGCTCTGGAGAATGAAGCGCGACATGCGCAGACACTCGGCCAGCTGGACAAGCGAGTGGATACCGCCCAACTTGCTTTCGAGCTCCACGCTCTTGGCCACGAAGCAAACTGGTACTACAACATCTTTCAAGACAAACGCGCATTCGATCAGGCCCGCACCGGAGTCCTCGATCGGCTGCGTCAAGGCGCTACCCCAAACCTGCTTCGATCGCTCGGTGAAAGAACTGCCTCGCGACAGACAACCACCCGCAAAACTAAACGAAAGGGACAGAGATGAGCGACAAACATCAGGACGCTTCGCTAATTCTGAAATTGTATGAACTTCGCCGTGAAGAAGGTATTCGATGCGCGCGAAAATGGTACTTTACGGAATTCAATCCGCAAGACGCAGAGGACATCGCCAAAATCTTCTTGAGCGGACACGACGGAAGCGCATATTACCGAATGATCACCTCATTTTGGGATATGACCGCTTCGCTCGTGAACAACGGCGGAATAGATGAGAAGATGTTTTTGGACGCCAATGGCGAGCACGTTGCGGTGTTCTGCAAAATCGAGCCGTTCATCGAAGACGTTCGTAAGCTAACCGGTATGCCGAATTATCTTGATCAACTGGAAACCCTGGTGAAGAAGACTCCAAATGCGAAGGAGCGACTTGAGCGAATGCGCGGCCTGTTCAATCGCTGGGTTAAGGTTGCTCAACAAGGTGCTTCGGTCAGCTAAGATCGATCAGCGCTCGGTTTCAATTGGTTTGTTTACCAACCAGGCTTCGCGTCACTGCGTTCAAGCGCTTCCGGAAGTACTCGGGGCGCGTCAACATATCCGGCGCGTCAAACATGTCCGGGGCGGCCTTTCCTGGCCGCCCTTACTCCTAATCGCATCCCGTACAAACGTCAGGTTGTACACCCGCAACAACGGCGTTATGATTCGCACGCTTTCTCCGCGGGCTTTCCTGCCCGGCTGGTACATCACTTCGAGGGGGAACTTCCATGGGATTCGCAAAGAATACCTTTTTTCCGGGCCGAAGGATTGCCGAGATTGCCTCACTCCTACTACTGATATTTCTCTTGCCTGGCAGCGCGCCCGCTCAGCCCACGCCAAAACTTGAGATCAGGACGCTGTCGTCTCGACCCGACCTGGTCAGCGGCGGGGACTCGCTGGTTGAGGTAAGAGCGCCTGCTGGCGCATCTTTGAAGCAACTGACTTTGAGACTGAATGGTAAGGACGTCACAAATCATCTAAAGCAGGCAAGCTCGGGCGATCCTGCAACTTCAAGCTTTCGTGGATTGATCGGCGATATGGTCGTTGGTAACAACGCATTGCTTGCCACGTTGAAACCAACCGGTAAGTCCGGCGGAAACCTCCTGGCCAGTCTGTTGATAAAGAATTATCCGATCACTGGTCCGATTCTATCAGGACCTCATTTGAAACCTTACGAGTGTCGGACGGTGGAATCAGGGCTTGGACCTGCGTTGGATTCAAACTGTTCTGCCGCCCAAAAGATAGAATATTTTTATCGCGCATCCAACAATACATTCAAACCATTCGATCCTAACGCCGCTCGACCATCGGACCTTGTCAACACAACCACCAACGAAGGAAAAACAGTTCCTTACATAGTTTGTGTTGAGTCTGGAACGATCAACCGCAGCATCTACCGAATCGCGATTCTGGACGATCCAAAACAAACAGCCGCTTCACTGCCTCCGCCATCGTCGCGGAGTTTGCCGGTGCTACAACTCGTTAAGAGTCCAGTTGGCGGATCAGACGAGTGGTCGAGCCCCGGTTGGAATCACAAGCTGGCGGTGAGCTTTGGCGGAGGGGCGGGAACACAATACAACCAGGGAGTGAATCAGCCTACCGCAGCGCTGAACCATTTATATCTATCGCGTGGCTTCGCGTTCATGATCTCGACGGAGCTGGTTAACCAACAGCATGGGAACGCGGTGCTTCAGGGCGAGACCTTGATGATGTTGAAGGAGCATTTCATCGAGCGGTACGGCGTACCGAAATGGACCGTTGGCTATGGCGGATCGGGCGGAGCTATCCAGCAATTATTGATCACTGAGATCTACCCGGGATTGTTAGAGGGATTACAACCTTCTCTGGCATTCCCCGATTCCACCATGCACACGCCGGACTGTGGGCTGCTGCAGAATTTTTGGCGTAAATCTGATCCAGCAGTGTGGACCGATGCCAAGAAGAGCGCAGTCGAGGGTTACACAAAAGGAACCTGCGCAGCATGGGAGCGCACGTTCGTGCCGGTGTACACCGCTACAAATGCACGCGGCTGTGCGCTTAACGATGCAAGCAAGATTTATGACCCGGTAAAGAATCCGACGGGTGCTCGATGCACCGTTCAGGATATGCGAGTCAACATCTATGGTCGTGACCCGGCCACCGGTTTTGCCCGCAAGCCGCAGGACAATGTCGGATTGCAATACGGACTCGCTGCGCTTAACAGCGGCACAATCAGCGTAGATGAGTTTCTGGATCTGAACGAAAAGATCGGCGGCAATGATATCGACGGAGCCTTCACGTCAAAGAGATCAGTGGGCGATCCAATCGCGCTCCGCACAGTGTACGAGAGCGGGCTGATGAACTCGGGCGGCGGCGGGCTGGCCAACGTGCCGATTCTGCACTCCCGCAGCTACACTGATGCGGTTGGCGACATTCACGACCGGCATCGTGATTTGGCAATCCGCGCGCGTTTGCAGAACGCCAATGGTCGTTCTGACAACCAGGTCATATGGGTGGGTCCTGGCCGTCAACCGAATCAGCAGAGCGGTACGGATCTTGGAGCGCTGTCGCTCGATACGATGAATAAATGGCTCGACAACATTGCTGCTGATCCCGCACCGCTCTCTACTGACAAGGTTGTGCGCAATAAGCCTGTCGAGGCGGTGGACGCTTACTGGGATGTTAATGGCAAAGAATTTGTTGAGAGAGCAAGCTTTGACGGAGAAGGCGGCTTCAACAAGATGTACCCGGTGCACAGCGAACCTCGGCTGATTGCCGGAGCGCCTCTGGCTAATGACGTGCTCAAGTGTCAATTGAAGCCCATTGATTATCGCGACTATAAGGTTACCTTCAGCGACGCTCAGAAGACGCGGATGGCGTCAATATTCTCTTCAGGCGTATGCGACTTTAGCAAACCGGGAGTCGGTCAGGTTCCTCTGAAAGGGACATATCAGCGCTATTAATAAAAGAAATAAGACCAAAAGTCCTATAGGTCCTAACCGTCTTCTAGGTCCTATCCGACCGATTGGTTTATAATGCTGCCAAATCGCGCGAGGAGCTCAAAGCACATGATCAAGCGCGCTCTTTTTGTTTTAATCCCACTGATCCTCCTGCCGCTAGTCGGAATCGCTCAGAACAGTATGCTCCGCGGAAAGGTTCGCGGAAGCGATGGCGTAGTCCTGAATAACGCCGCGGTAGAGCTACGAGGTTCCTCCGGCGCAGTCGTCGGCCAGGCATTCACAAGGAACGACGGAGACTTTGTCTTCACGCGGCTTCGCTCTGGAGAATACGAACTTCACGTCAGCCTGTCTGGCTATGTACCGAGCCTACAAATGGTTGAGCTTCGCGATAGCATGAGGGTCACTGGCGCGTCGGATGTCATCAGTGAGGTCGTGACCGTTGAAGTAGTTCTTCGAAAGAGGGCCGAACCCGCCCTGGCACCTCCTGGAACCAGCTTCGCTCAGGACGTCCCGAAAGTGGCTCGTGAGGCATATTTGAAGGGAGTGTCAAAGCTGAGAGAAGGCAAGTCGGAGGAGGGAATCGTTGCGCTGCAAGAAGCCATCAGCGAGTTCAGTGATTATTTCGATGCGCACCTGGCGCTCGGATCTGAGTTCTATCGCACCGGCAAGGACGAGCGGGCGGTTGAGTCGCTCGAAAAGGCCAGGCAGATTTACGACAAAGGTGCGATAGTCTATTACACATTCGGTCTCGTAATGGTCAGGCAGCAAAAGTTCCGAGCTGCCGAGTACGCGTTTGGCAAGGCTGCCGAACTTAACGATGGCCACATAAACGCACACTTCAATCATGCCGTAGCCCTCATTGAGGTCGCAGTAAGAACCACGGACAAGGAGGAAGTCAAAACCACCCTCGCGACTGCCGATCGAGAACTTGATCGAGCATGGGACCTGAGCGGAAAAAAACTTAATACCGTCTTTCTGCAAAGAGCCCGGATTTTTGAAGAACGTGGCGATAACAAAGGTGCTGTGCGCGAACTGGAGAATTACTTGAAGGCGGAACCCAACGCTAAAGATGCGCTGGTAATCAAAGAGGCGATATCAAAACTTAGAGCAAGAAAATAACGCAAAGATACGAAAATATAGAAACGTGCCGTTAGCGTTCACAGTGGACAGGGAAAAAGATCAGATCTCACAATCGTGGATTGTTTAGACCCCTCAACTTCACTTTCAATCTGAGAGGAAAATGAAACGACAAACTCGAATTATCGCAGTGGCACTATTCTGCGCAATTACCACTTCCGGCCCAATATTTTTGCGAGCAGCCGCGTTCTCGAATCCTGGAGATGAGCAACAACAGACGCAATCGGATCCGGCGAGCGCCCAGATCTACCAGGAACGATGCGCCTCGTGTCATGACAATCCACAAGGTCGCATTCCTCCGAGATTCCTTATCGCGCGACGGTCTGCGGAAGACGTCATTCAAACGTTGACCTCTGGCGCAATGAAACAGCAAGCGTCCGGGCTAAGCCCCGACCAGGTTCGCGCGCTTGCAATCTATCTCACGGGAAAGCAACCCGGCGCGCCGGTCCTGGCTAATGTCGATGCAAACAAATGTTCGGGCGGCGGGAGCCCAATCAACCTCAATGGCCCTCAATGGAATGGATGGGGACGCGATTTTGACAATTCGCGCTTCCAGCAGAAGTCAGGTATCAAGGCCGAGGATGTCCCCAGGTTGAAGGTAAAGTGGGCTTGGGCGCATCCAGGTCCAATGGCCACTGGCCAACCCACCATAATCGGCGATCGACTCTTCGTAACCACCGAGGTTGGACAGATCTTTTGTCTGAATGCACAAACAGGCTGCACTTATTGGTCGATGAACGCTGGTGCAGCGGTGCGCGCAGCCGTGAGCGTCGGTCCACTGCCGGCCAGCTCGCAGGCAAAGTACGCACTTTATTTTGGCGACGAAAAATCAAACGTACAGGCGCTGGACGCGGCGACCGGCAAGCTGCTGTGGAAGACAAAAATTGAAGAGCATTTGCTCTCGCGAATTACCGGCTCGCCAGTGTTGTATCACGACAGAATCTATGTGCCTGTGTCATCGTTCGAGGAAACCGCCGGGCGCGACGCCAAGTATGAATGCTGCAAGTTTCGCGGAAGCATCGTCACCCTCAACGCCTACACCGGCAAAGTTCTTTGGAAATCTTTTACGGTGCAAGACGAACCCAAGCCCTTTAAAAAGAATTCCTCAGGAACCCAAATGTACGGACCGGCGGGTGGCGCGATCTGGTCTGCGCCAACACTAGATCTGAAACGCAAACTTATTTACGTCGGATCGGGAAACTCGTATACCGATGCGCCTACCGCTCACTCCGATGCGATCATTGCGATGGATATGGAAACGGGAAAGATGAAATGGGCTAATCAGGTTACGCCAAAGGACAACTTTTTAGTGGGGTGCAGGCAGCCGGGCGTTGGAAACTGTCCGGAAGAAGCCGGGCCTGATTATGATTTTGGAAGCTCACCAATTCTTCGCACGTTGTCCAACGGTAAACAGGTAATCTTAGCCGGGCAGAAGTCTGGAGTGATTTATGCGCTTGATCCGGACGACAACGGAAAGAAAGTGTGGGAGGTGAAAGTAGGAAACGGCGGCGCGCTTGGAGGGATCGAATGGGGGTTCGCCGCTGATGGCGAGAACGTTTATGTTCCGGTTGCCGACGTTGGCGGGGCAGCTCGCAAACCCGGGATTACGGCGCTGAAGATTTCGAACGGGGAGAAGCTCTGGAACGTGCCCGCTCCTCCCGCGAAGTGCGGATGGGGAACTACGCGCTGTAACAACTCGCAATCAGCCGCGGCGACGGTTATTCCGGGTATTGTGTTTTCTGGAACCGCTGATGGGCACCTGCGAGCTTACGCGATTAAGGACGGAGCGGTTGTTTGGGATTTCGATACGGCTGCACAACCCTATGATGCGATCAATGGAATGAAAGCGAAGGGCGGTACGCTTGATGGTGGGGGCCCGACGATAGCGAACGGTGTGCTGTATACCAACTCTGGTTATGGACGACTGATAGGACAACCGGGAAACGTTTTGTTGGCGTTTACGGTGGATGGCAAGTGAGGGCAACATAAAAGAGAGAGTACTCTGCGACTCTTCGTGCTCGGCCTCTCGGCGTTGACGCTCCGCGCAATAAAGGATCACCGCAGAGGCGCCGAGCGCAGAGAATCGCAGAGACCGGCAAAACCGATAATGGATTCTAACCCAAACCTGTTATCCGGACTTCGTGTGATCGATTGCGGGACTTATATCGCCGGGCCCGCGACAGCGACGATGATGTCCGACTTCGGCGCCGAGGTCATCAAGATTGAGCGACCGAAGACAGGCGACCCTTATCGTTACCTCTCGTTTCTTCCTGGAATGCCGGTCTCGGAACACAACTACTGCTGGTTGCTTGATAACAGGAACAAAAAGAGTCTTGCGGTTGATCTGCAAATAGAAGTTGGCCGTGAGATTTTGAGTAAACTCATTTCAACCGCCGATGTGTTTATCACAAATTACCCACCAGATTTAGCACGTCGATTTCACGTTCGCTATGAAGATATCGAACATCTCAACCCGCGACTGATCTATGCCCAGATTACCGGCTACGGCGAGGCAGGAGATGATACGAATAAGCCAGGATATGACACGACCGGCTACTGGGCTCGCTCGGGTCTGACGGGCATAATGTTTGATCTCACGACTTCGACCGGAGCTACCCCGTGCGGAACGGGCGATCATCCGGTTGCGCTCGGGCTATTCGGTGCGATTATGCTCGCGCTCTATCAACGACAGATCACAGGTCGTGGGAATAAAGTCTCGACATCTCTGATGGCAACTGGAGCCTGGAGCAACAGTTGTCAGATCCAGGCAGCATTGCTGGGAGCAGAATTCCCGACCCGAAGAACCCGATTGAACCCGCTGAATCCTTTGGTGAATCAGTATCAAGCACGCGATGGCTATCGTTTCATTCTTTGTTGTATTGACACCCGCTACGATTGGGGTCGTATCTGCAGCGCCATCGACAGAACCGATTTGATTGAAGATCTACGTTACCAAACGGCTGAATCGCGCTTCGAAAATGGCGATGAGGTTGTTGCGGTGCTGGATGAAGCGTTTTCAACTAAGGACCTGGCCGAATGGCGCGAGTTGTTCGACAAGCACAGTGTGATCTGGGGGCCCATTCCAACCATCGATCGTGTCGCTATCGATCCTCAAATGACAGACAACGGCGTTTTCGCGGATCTGGAACATCCTGAGCTCGGACGAATTTCGACGATCAACAATCCGATTAATATAGAGAATGTGAGTAAAGAGAAGCCTTCGGTTGCCCCCGAGATCGGCCAACACTCAGAAGAGATTCTCGCCTCGCTGGGATACGATGAGAGCCAAATAACAGATCTGCTTCGTCAAGGCATTATCACAAATTAGTCTGATTCTCTTTTTCTGTTGGGTAACAGGTGAAATTGCGTGCAGATTGAAGTCAAGTTGGATGACTACGAAGATCGCGGGTTTGTTGCGCAAATCACAGTCGATTACCAGGAACGCGTCAATATCCTCAATAGCGAACTGATCGGGCAGTTAATTTCGGCCCTCAACAGCCTTACAAATAATGAACAACTCCGCGTCTTAATTCTGACTGGCGCAGGCGATGGTGCGTTTATCGGGGGCGCGGACGTCCGGGAAATGGTCGAGTTGAACAAAACATCATCGAAGAGTTTCATAACACGATTGCACGAGGCATGTGATGTGCTGCGCAGCATACCTGTTCCGGTGATTGCCCGCATATCAGGCTATTGTCTTGGCGCGGGGTTGGAGATCGCGGCGTCGTGCGATCTCAGAATCGCCGCAGATCACTCGATTTTTGGCATGCCGGAGGTAAGAGTCGGTATTCCTTCTGTAATTGAGGCTGCGATTCTGCCACGCCTGATCGGCTGGGGTAAGGCTGCTGAGTTGGTTTACACCGGTGAATCCATTTCGGCGCAGGAAGCGCTCGCTTGTGGACTGATCGAGCGATCAGTTCCCGCCTGCCAGCTCGATGCCGCAGTTGATCGGTGGACGAGCGCAATACTGGAAGCCGGACCACGAGCCGTTCGGTTACAAAAACGCCTGCTGCGCGAATGGGAACGTTTGCGGCTGGATCAAGCAATAGAACGAGGAATAGATGTGTTTGCAGAGGCTTATGAAACGGGTGAGCCGAAAGTTTTTATGCGACGTTTTTTGAACCGACGAAGTGTACCGTAGACTGTCTAGTCTGCGGTGATTGGTTTGTAGTTTCTGGTTTCTGGTTTGTGGTTTCTGGTTTGTGGTTCAGCGTTCATCGTTCAGCGTCGAGCTTCATCTGCGCAATCTGCGTAATCTGCGGATGAACGCTGTTGTTGAATGTCAAAAGACTCATCCACAGATTACGCAGATTACGCAAATGAAGCTCGACGCTGAACGATGAACGGTTAACGCTGAACCACAAACCAGAAACTAGAAACCACAAACCAATCTAATTGCACGCCTCAAACAAACCTGCCGCGCCCTGGCCGCCGCCGATGCACATTGTCACGACTCCATATTTTGCCCTTCGGCGCAGCATCTCATTCGCTATTGTTCCAACCATTCTCGACCCGGTCATCCCAAACGGATGCCCAATGGAAATCGAACCGCCGTTTAGGTTCAGCTTCTCCTGGTCGATCCCGAGCCGGTCTCTACAATAAACAACCTGAACCGCAAACGCCTCATTGAGCTCCCACACATCGATATCATCAATCGTGAGCCCGTGTCGCTTGAGCAGCTTCGGCACGGCAAAAACCGGACCGATCCCCATTTCATCCGGTTCGCAGCCCGCAACCGCAAAGCCACGAAAGATCAGCTTTGGTGTAATCCCCAGCGCCCTCGCCCGTTCAGCTGACATCATGAGTGTTGCCGACGCCCCGTCAGACAATTGTGATGAGTTCCCGGCTGTGACTGTTCCTTGCCCGCTGGTTTGATCGAAGTGAGGTTTCAGCGCAGCCAGCCCATCAAGAGTCGTGTCCGGCCGATTGCACTCATCAACATCGCAAAGATGCTCTTCTTTTGAAACTATCTCTCCAGTCTTCTTATCCAGAATGCCACGAGTGACCTTCATCGGCGCGAGCTCTTCCTTGAAAAAGCCTTCTTGTTGAGCGCGTGCGGTCCGCTGCTGACTCGAGAGTGAGTAGATATCCTGTACCTCTCGGCTAACACCGTAGCGTTTGGCAACTACTTCGGCTGTGTCACCCATAACCATGTAAATGCCGGGCTTGCGTTCGAGCACCCACGGGTTCGGGTTGTTATCGCGAGACATCATGGTGATGCTCTCCACGCCCCCACCGATTGCGGCGTCCGCGCCCTCGTTGATGATCTGGTGCGCAGCCATCGCGACGGATTGCAAGCCTGATGAGCAAAACCGATTGACAGTCGTTGCGGCGACGGAAACCGGGAGTCCAGCGCGAATCGTTGCGACCCGAGCGACGTTGGTGCCTGCGGCTCCGTGAGGCTGGCCGCAGCCGAGAATCACATCTTCGATCGCGGCGGGGTCAAGCTGCGGAGTCTTGCGAAGGACATCCTTGATACAGTGCGCGGCCAGGTCATCCGGCCGAGTGAGGTTGAATGAGCCACGAAAAGATTTTGCAAGCGGCGTTCGTGAACTAGCTACTACGACTGCTTCTCTCATTTGTCATCCTTTCAGGAATACCACCCACTACCGGGACTATGTGAAAAATCCTTGATCCCAGGATTTTTCACAGAGTCTCTACCGTGAGTGAGACTTAGCATTTTCACACAGCCTCTGCCTTGGCGGGATTAGGACGTAGTCGTCCAACTCACCAGTTTAAAGCTAAGAGGGCTCAATCCAACCTATGCGGCCGCGGTTATCTTGCCCTTATCAAAGTCTGCGAACGTCTTTCCCTGCTCGGCGAGCGTCTTTAACAGCGTCGACGGTTCCCAGAGTTCGCCGTGCTGCTCGTGAAATTCGCAAACTCGATCGTACACCTTCTTCAACCCCACCGTGTTCGCATACCACATCGGCCCGCCGCGCCACGCGGGATACCCGTAGCCATTCAAGTAAATGATATCGATATCAACGGCACGGATAGCGATGCCTTCTTCTAAGATCTTCGCGCCTTCGTTGATCAGCGCGTACTGAGTGCGCTCAATGATCTCTTCCGGCGTTATCGTGCGCCTCGTGATGCCCGCCTCTGCGGAAACCTGTTCGATGAGCTTTTCGACTTCGGGATCCGGAACGCGGTTCCTGTTTTCATCGTAACGATACCAACCTGCACCCGTCTTCTGGCCAAAACGGCCGAGCTCACACAGTCGGTCCGCCAGGGCGGGCTGTCGGATCCCAGGTTTCTCCAGGTGTTTGTATTCCTTCCGTATACGCCAGCCTACATCGAGCCCGGCGAGATCGCCCATCGCAAGCGGGCCCATCGCGAAGCCAAAGTTGTAGATCGCCCCATCGACATATTGTGGCAGCGCCCCCTCCTCGACCAGGAACAGAGCTTCCCTCGCGTACGGGTAGAGCATCCGATTTCCCACAAATCCGCGGCAGTTGCCGACGAGCACGCCAACCTTCTTAAGCTTCTTCGACAAGGCCATTGAACTAGCGATTACGGTTTCGCTCGTCGCTTTGCCGCGAACCATCTCGAGCAGCCGCATTACGTTCGCCGGGCTGAAGTAGTGATGCCCGATGACCCACTCGGGTCGCGATGTCGCCGACGCGATCTCATCAATATTTAGAGTTGACGTGTTTGAGGCTAGAATCGCATCAGCCTTGCAAATCTGATCGAGCTCTCCGAAAACCTGTTTCTTCAACTCCATACCTTCAAAGACCGCCTCGGTGACTATGTCCGCCTCTTCGAAACCATCATAAGTTAGAGTTGGCGTTATCAGCGCCATCCGCTGATCCATAACTTCCTGGCTGAACCGGCCTTTCTTGACCGAGTTAGCGTAGTTTTTCCGAATCGTTGCCAAACCTCTGTCCAGAAACTCTTGTGACGCTTCTTTCAACAGCACTGGTATGCCTGCGTTGGCATAGTTCATTGCGATGCCTCCGCCCATTGTGCCGGCGCCCACGACCGCTGCTTTTCTGATTTCCAGTGTCTTTGTTTCCTTCGGCAGACCGGGAATCTTTGCGACCTCTCGCTCGCTGAAGAAAACGTGGATCAACGCCTTCGATTGATCAGAGAACAAGCAGTCGCGGAAGAGTTCGGCTTCCCGCTTGCAGCCTTCATCAAACGGAAGTTTGGTGGATGCTTCCACCGCGTCTATCGCGGCTAACGGAGCGGTCATTCCTCGCCTGGTTTTTTTGGCCTGTGCCCGTGCATTTTCGAAGATGTCAGCATTCTCCTCGGCGTTCCCGAGCTTTTCATTACGTTCGCGTGACTTTCTCGGAGCCTCACCTTTGGCTAGCAGTTCTCGAACAAAAGCTACGGAACCAGCGAGCAAGTCGCCTTCAATAATTCCATCGACAATGCCGGACTTAAGAGCATCGCTTGCTTTGACCGGCTCGCCGAAAGCACACATCTCGACGGCCTTTGCAACGCCGGCAAGGCGAGGAAGTCGTTGAGTGCCCGCGGCTCCAGGGATAATCCCGAGTTTGACCTCCGGTTGTCCCACTTGTGCTGTCGGCGCAGCAACGCGATAGTGGAACGCCATCGCAACCTCGAGCCCGCCGCCGAATGCTGTCCCGTGGATCGCCGCCACCGTCGGCTTGGGACAATCTTCAATAGTCTGCAACAGCGGCAAAAGGCTTCCTCGTCCCTTTTCGCCGGAGGTGACCTTGCCAAACTCCTTGATATCCGCACCTGCGATAAACGTGCGGCCACCGCCAATCAAAACGACCCCTTTCACGGCGTCGTCTTGCGTAGCTTTGGCTATTGCTTCGCCGATTCCTTCAGGGACTCCGGGGCTCAAGGCATTAACTGGCGGGTTGTTAATAGTGATGATTGCAATCTCGCCATCGCGGGTCAGTGAAACAAGTTCGCTCATTTATGGCTCCTTTAAGAATCTGAGTAGGATGGTCAATAACTTTGGTTTGTCGAACCGCTAGTGCCAAACAACTAAGCATAATGTTTTCTTGCCGTTCTGCAAGCCGTGCTGCTAGATTAGCCGCCGATTTGGTTAACCCTGAGATGCTGGAGGCGCCCTCGGATGGCCAAAAGTAAAAGCTTACAGATCTACCGGTTTGTTATCAGAATTACTCTGGGAATGATCGTCGGTACTGTTTCCGTTTCGGCTCAGATAAGTACCGATATCGTTGAAAAGCATCGAAACGATCTTCAAAAACAAGCGACCGATCCAACGATGAAACGCGAGCGCGGCACCCAGCCCGAGGACTGGATCTTCAATCTGGCTGACGGTGTTACAACGCGACAGATCACCTTCTATTCAGATGGCTCTCCGTGTTACGGAAGAATCTTCTTCCCAAAGGGTTTCACAGCCCGAGGCAAGTGGCCCGCCGTCATAGTTGGCCACGGCATCAATGCTCAAGCAGTGGGAATCGAGAAGTATGCCGCGCGCTTTGCTCAACGCGGCCTTGTGGCGATGGCAATCGACTATCGTACTTATGGTTACAGCTCGGGAGACGTCTTGTTGCTTGAAAAAGATACAACTACCGACGAGCGAACTGTCTGGGAGAAGGATGCGCGCATCAAGATAAAGAGGACAAATCTAAACAACTTCAGAGAAACTGAAGATTTCCGCGCTGCCATCTCATACATTCAGACGGAGCCGGGAATCGATCCTGAAAGAATCGGCATCTGGGGCTCAAGCAACGGCGCAAGCGTAGTGCTTATGGTCGCTTCACAAGACTCGCGCGTGAAAGCCGTCGTCGCGCAGGTCGGTGCGGTCGGCGGGCTTACTGCAAGCGGACCGGTAGCCATCCCACCGCAGATGCTCGAAGACGGCATAAAGCGAGCGCGAACTGGACAGGGAGCCGAGGTTGACGGCGGCTTTTCCTTCCGCAGCAAGATCGATATGTGGAGCAACCAGGTCAATCGAGAGTTCCGTCCTGGAGCGGTCCTCGATCGTATACCGGAGACAACAAAAATTCTTTGGATACCTGCGGAGAAAGATGAGTTGATTCCGCCGCGTGGTGCAAACGGACCCTATGCCGGGTCAAAGGCATTCAAGGGAACATCGCAGGTGGTTGAGGTACCTTACATTACACACTTTCAGATGTACTCCTTTACCGCGTTCGAAGTTGGCTCGAGCCTTGCGGCTGAGTGGTTCTTGAAGTATTTGGG
>DATFWY010000297.1:0-13452 GCA_035258805.1 Blastocatellia bacterium
GATGGTGCTCAATATGGTCAGGGCTGGTTTGTTCGGAGAGCTGCTGCACGGTGAGGCGGCTTACATTCACGATCTTCGTTCGCTTCTGTTCGAAGACCAGAGCGAAGGCTTATGGCGACGCTTTCCGCACGTGAATCGAGACGGCAATCTCTATCCGACACACGGGCTCGGTCCCGTTGCTCAATACATGGACATCAACCGTGGTGACAGGTTCGACTACATGGTTTCGATGAGTTCCCTTTCAGCCAGCCTCGCCGAATACCGCGACAAACACATTCCCGCTGACAGTCCAAAACGTAAAGAAAAATACAAATGCGGTGACATGAACACCAGCATGATCAAGACTGCGAAAGGTCGAACGATCATTTTGCAGCACACGGTCAGCACGCCGCGGACTTATGATCGGATCAATTTGATATCGGGAACGAAGGGAGTCTTTCGAGACTATCCGCCGCGGCTTTACCTGGACGGACAAGAAGGCGGAGAAAAATGGACTAATCTCGATAAGCATAATTCTCAGTACGAGCATCCGTTGTGGAAAAACATTGGCGACCTTGCGCGTAAGCGAGGCGGCCATGGCGGAATGGACTTCATAATGGTTTATCGACTGATGCAATGCATGCGTGAAGGCCTTGTTCCGGATATGGACGTATACGATGCCGCGGCGGTGAGTGCTCCCGGTCCGCTCAGCGAGCTCTCAGTTTCCCAGGGCAGCGCTCCCGTTAAATTCCCGGACTTCACGCGCGGAAGATGGAAAGAAGCTCGCTAAGAAATCTCAATTCCCAAGCACACCGTCCTTTTTGAATTGCTGACCCGACAGTCTCCGTCATGTACTTTGAGGCCCGTAGGAGTGCCTGTAATGCAAATCACCGCCTCTGTGGGAAAGGAGTGCCCAAAATGCCAATAGACCAATACGGAGTCCTAAAAGGCAAGGCCGTCGACGCCAAACGAGAAGACAACCAATCGACGCCTCATTATCAGGTTCACATCATTGCCGCGTCCGTTCATTACCGCATCGCGGTCAATGTCAAATCTCAGGCGAGTCCATCTGAATTGTTATTCTTGGTTGATGAGAATTTTCAACATCCAATCACCGCTCACCTGCCGGATCTGGAAGACGGCTTCACTCCACTGCTGAGTGGACCGGGCGGACAAGCGCTTGATTATATCCGTGGGAACTTATTCGACCGGACCGATATGCGCGCTCTTCCATCCAGTCTACCAGGCCCGAACAACGATCTCAGCGATCAGTTGGAGCATTTTATAAAGCGCGCAATTCAAGAGCCCAATGCGATTATTTATCCGTTTGGTCAGAGGTGGGGACCTGAAACGACCAAGAAGGACAAGGTATTCAACTTCTTGCCCGGCAACGGTATTCATGACATTCACATGAATCAGGGAAATGTCGCGCCGTTTATCGGTGATGACGGTGTCTGGCAGGATGGCGGATTGCTGCTTCATTTCCCGTCGACCAATCAGTGGGTAGGAATCTTCCTTGCATTCCAATCTCAAGCCTTTCATACCGACGACATTACCGGGCACACCAGTACAGCAACGCCGGAGCCCGGTCCTGGACCTCAGCCGAGCCCAAGCGAACCGGATCATACAGTTCGCATTGTCGGCGCGTTGGTTAATCCAATCGGTCCGGCGCCGGAACATGAGTCGGTGACGATTTTGAATGCGTCCCCAAATGCGATCGACCTATCAGGTTGGCAAATCGCGGATAGGCTGAAGAACAAGCATGGGCTGACGGGCACCATCAAAGCGGGAGCGACTCTGGCGGTTTCACTTCCACCAACCGTCCAGCTCGGGAACAAGGGCGGCATCATTACACTGCTGGATAACAATGGCCTCAAGGTCGACGGAGTGTCTTACACTGAATCGCAAGCTCAAAAGGAGGGTTGGACGGTAGTATTCTGAGCCTGTACTACAAAGGGGTTACTACACGCTTTATCATTCTAGAAAGACGCGGATCTTCTCGAATCATTTTGTCAGTTGCCAAACCGCTGTCCACCCTTGTCAAACGTTCGAGAAAGACTAATTCTCCGTTCCGCTCATCGAACGCTTTCTCCAGCCATTCAAACGTATGTTCAACATCACCCACTCCAAGGTAAATCCTGGCGATGTCAAACGCTGGAACGTATCGAGTCTTTCGTTCCGCCAGTACTCGTTTGAGTATCTCCAGCGCGTCGTCCCTCCTGCCGACGATGCCGTACGCGCGACCTAACGCCGACAAGACGATATTACCCCCACCGAGGAAACGGACTTTTGATACGATTCGATCGCTTCATCGGCCATCTGTTTGGCCAAATAGGCGCCCCCAATCAGCCAATGCGCGCCAAAAGAATTCGGTTCTAAGTCGAGGATCTTTCGTGCTTGCGTGATCACGTCATCCATTCGATCAGCAAGCCAAAAGATCCATCCAACCTGAACGTTGACTAAAAGGGAAAGCGGATCAAGTTCAATCGCACGTAGCCCCTGTTTGATTGCTTCGTCGTAGTGGCCGCGTGACGCCAGACCCATCCCGTAAAACCATCGCGCATCGGCATTGTTTTTATTTAGCTCAATCGCTCTATTGTAGCTTAGTTCCGCGGCATTCCAGTCCCATTCATAAAAGAGCTGGATGTTACCCAAAGATGCGTGAGCTTCCGAAAGATCACCATCGATTTCCAGGGCGCGATTTGCAATCGCCTTCCATTTCGGAACTATGTCGTGCGGAGGTTCCAGGGCGTAATACCAACGTGCGCCCCAGGCAAAGGCGTTTCCGGCATACGCGGGGGCGTAATCAGGATCACAGCGAGTCGCTTCGTCGAAGTGCTCAATCGCTCGGGACCAGCCTCGACCGAGAACTTGGCCAGATAGTAACGACCCTTGAGATAAGCGACATAAGCTTCTTTGTTTGCAGTCTGCCGCTTCAACCGGGATGTGTTTGCCGAGCCAAGCAGTTTCAGCCGCAACGCATCTACAATTGTCTGGGTAATCTGGTCCTGAATATCAAACACGTCTTGCAATCTTCGGTCGTATCGCGCAGACCAGAGATGATACCCGTCTGCGACATTGATTAGTTGTGCGGTCACCCTGACACGGTCTCCGAGTTTTCGCACGCTGCCTTCCAAAACCGTGCTTACGTTGAGCGCTTTGCCGATCTGATCGATGGTTGTGTCCTTGTTTCTAAAATGGAATGAAGAGGTACGAGCCGCCACCTTCAGGCCGTCGAGTTGTGCGAGTGCGTTCAGAACCTCCTCCGCGAGACCGTCGCAGAAATATTCGTTCTCCTGATCGGCACTCATGTTTACAAAAGGCAAAACGGCTATTGAAGGAGAAGCGGTCTGCGCTGGGAGGCTTCGAGATATGTCGCGTGACGTGGCCGCGATTTGTGGCGCGAGTGAGAGGTCAATGGTCTCGTCGGAGTCGTCGAGCTGTTCAAGTTGCTCAACCAGGGTTACGCGATCGAAACGACAATACTTCAGCGCTCGATCTGGGTAAGTTCGACGACATGCCGGGCAGCGCTTCATCAGACGGTAGGTTACCACAGGAGGTCGAAAACCTGAGACACTGCATTACGGCAATCAGACAGCGACTCGACGTGCAAAAAGGAAAGCAGCAGAGCGGCTAACAAGTGGAGCCGGCGAAGGGATTCGAACCCCCGACCCTCTGATTACAAATCAGATGCTCTACCAACTGAGCTACGCCGGCACTTGTTGTGTTTGCAATACTGTATAGCGTCTCGGATGTGCGTTTGGCAAGTTTGACAGCAGATTTTGACAAGCACCCTTTAGCTAGCGGCAGCGCGGTCCATCCCGTCCTGAATCAACTCGGAACTATTCGGAACTGTTCGGAACTATAATGTTGCAGCATTATCGTTATTTTGCCGTGCGAGGTCGTTGTCGCCAAGCTTGGGTTAAAGGTCCCATAAAACCCCTGCACATATTAGCTTCACCGTCCGCAATTGAATCCGTCCTATGCGGCGCAAGAAAAAATTGCAGGTGAATTCTGGTTCTCATCTGGGCTTCATTGCCGGGTCGCCCAGCAAAATCCAAGTCCTGCGAACGTCG
Organism: Blastocatellia bacterium; assembly: GCA_035258805.1. Lineage (GTDB taxonomy): Bacteria > Acidobacteriota > Blastocatellia > UBA7656 > UBA7656 > Onstottus_A. Next base: position 4,056 of record DATFWY010000297.1, read on the forward strand.
GCGCTGATCGACGTTAACTTCGCTCGCATTACTGCTTCGCCGAGCGTCGGCCTCGAGTTCGAATTGAATAACAGGCGATATAGTTCCTTGTTGATTAATGCTTGATCGGTCGGCACTGTCATGCCTGATGAGGCCCACACTGCGACTGCGCCGCCTCGCTCTGCTTTCAACAGGCTCTCGCCAAGCGAATCAAGCACCGCATCGTGAAAATAGCCGTTCAAGCACGTCATCATCACGAATATCGGCAGGTGCTCGTTGTGCAACTCTTGAGCATCGTCGTTCGTGAGAAGATTTCCGCTCCACCGGTTAACCGAACCGTGGCCGACGTAGTTGACCAGAAATTGCTCCCGATATAACGCTTCAAACAGGCAGTTTCGTGCTTTTTCTGTATCCAGTCGGCCACGGTTGACTTGTGTGATCCTGAGATTGGTCGGGATCAGCGATATAAGTTCGGCGCTAGCCTGCTCGAAGTCGAATCCATTGTTCGCGTCGGCAACTAGCAGCGCTTCGTTTGATGGACTCGACTGTTCGTATCGCAATATTTTGGAAACCATTGAGGTCAGTTCTTCGACGGTGCGCGCAGGCAGACGACCGGTGGCGACGTCAGCAATGCCATCGCGATTGAAGTCAGAGAACCAATCGTCGGAAGATGTTTCCATCAAATCAGTATCGATAAGCTTGGTAGGAACAAAGTCCAAGTCGCCTAGCCCCAGATAATTCTTGGGGTCTTGGGAAGCGTCACCGGCAAACAGCACGAAGCGAGCTTTGTTCTTCCAATTGGTCGCCTGTGCCAGAAAGTCCCGGACTGCGTAGGGTGTCTTTTGCCCAAAGCTGAACTGATCGTAGATGTCGTCGATGTCTATGGTGGCTGCGCTCAAGCCTTGACGTCGGCGCAGCTCTACCAGAGGGTTTAGGCAATCAAAGAAATCGCGACGAGTTATGATCACGTAGCTCGCGTTCAAATCACGCAAGCTAGATGGATGATTCATGGACAGCCGGTCGGGTCGCGTCTCAGTTGAAATACACAGCAGTGTTCGCAGTCCGTCGCCTGACGGTGAGAAGGACAGACTATATCCATTCTTGGTCTGGCCAACCTCGGCTATCAACTCCTGAGGCGAATTGGAGTCTGTCACATCGAAGACTCGAATCATCTTCGTTGTGAATCCGTCGACGCTGATTTGTTCTCTCCCTTGTGCGGTCAGCTTCAGCGAGTTGCCATCGGCCCTGAAGCTGTGCTGGTAGGACACCTGCACATAATTGACCAGACTCACATCCGACTGTCCTCCAAGCGGCGAGAGGCGGACGATGTTGTCGCCTTCACGCAAAAGCGACTGTGCTACGTGCACCTGCGCGGCACCTTCGCTCTGGCCATCGAAGGTGACCTCCCCCACCCACGTGCCATTCAGTTCAATCTTTACACGATGGGAGCTGAACGTGACGCCTTGAAGCGCAATCTCGAGGTCTGCGACGCGGCTACTGTTCGGCGCAACATGAGAGATTGTGATGAGTTGTTCAACGGGATTGGTGGCAATCACCGCACCGAAGAAGTTCTCTTTCTCGCCATTGCGGAGCGCGGCGAAATAGACGGTGCGATCTCTACGCTCGACGGTGGCGGTGAACGATTGGGAAGAGGATGGCGCTCCGTCAGACTTCGAGGGAATGACACGCAGTCCGGGACGATCACCGGCCAGCAACCAGTAGACGCGGGAGTCTGTGAATGGCGAATCGAGACCGACGCCGTAGAACTCGACAGAGTCTTGTGCGTCGAAGCTGCCGTCCTTCTCTCCTTGAACAACGATCGGCAACTCGCGCCCATCGACGAAGAGTTGAAGCATGCGGGGATTGCCCCGGGTATCGAACCCGAGCGCGACTAGTTCAGGTTGAGTGACGCGGTACCAACCTTCTTGCTTGACGGCGATCTTCACTGCGGGTCGCGAAGCCGGTGAGAGCTGATAGTCATTGCTCGCAAAAGCAATCTCCATTTGTGCTCTTGCTTCCAATCGTGAAGAAGTATCGCGTGGCTCTTCGCTGCCGATATCGCTCAACGACGCCGACGTTCTGATCTCTGACTTCTGACTCCTGATTTCTGCCTTCTGACCTCCGACCTCTGACTTCTGAACCGTCACCGGTCCGTGCCAGGTTGAACCTCCTTTGAGATCGATATCTTCGAGCCAATAGATCGCGTCCGGACTGACGGTTGCCACGTCCTTCCAGGCATAAGCGTATCCCCCGCCCAGGCGCGTGCTGGGTCCCACCAACAACGCGGAGCCGGCGATGAGCTGCTGATTGATCCGAACGCGATTGCCATTCTCCTGGAGAAAAATATTGAACCCGAGATTGTCTACCTCATAGCCAGTCTTCCATTGCAGCACGGTGCCAGTCTCGCAAGCGATTGCTTCAAAATCTATGAGCTCGATCGCCGTCGGTCCGCTGCACGCCGAGAACTCTGAGGTATTGCCGTTCGCATCGGTCGAAGTCGCTGTGACACGCGCTCCGCTTGTCACTTGCGATGCCGGAGTAATCGTGATGTGATTGGCGCCAGTAAAATCAGCGATGCAATTGGCGCCAGTCATCACGTTCGCAGAGCCAAGATAAGTTTTGCCCTCGCCGTTGCCGGAAGCATCGCAAGAGTCATTGGCGTAGAAGTCGAGCGTGAAGGTAGAGCTGGCGGTGCTATTGAGCGTACCTTCGATCAACAGATTGTTGCCTGATTTGACGATTGAAGTTAAGGTCGGAAAGTTTTGCAGGTTGTTTGGGCCGGTATCGCCATCAGCAGGACAGCCCGGCGGGTTCGGATCATTCTCCGTCACGCCGAAGGCATTCTCGGTGCCGCCCAGGAGATCGATTCCCACGGCACTATTGGAGAAGATCGAGTTGCCTCGAATCGACCAGCCGGTCCCAAAGGCAAGAGACACTCCTCGTCCTCCGTTAAAGGCGATCGTATTCGCTTCTCCCGGATTTGTTCCTCCAATTGTGCCATTGTCATCACTGTCGATCCTGATCCCGTGACTCGAGTTCGGGATCGGCAGCGTGCCTGTGATGTCCGTGCCTATCAGATTGCCGCGAACGACGGTCGTTCCGGTTGGGCTGGAAAAAATAAAGACACCGATGTTCCCGCCCGAAATCAGATTTCCTTCGCCAGCCGCTGCGCCGCCTATTGTGTGGTTGGAGGTGATCGCGAATATTCCGTCTCCGCCGCCGAGACCCGCAGTTCCTGCGGCATTCGTGCCGATCCGATTGCCTCGAACGACGTTGTTATTGCCGCCAATGAAGATTCCGCGCTGTGGGGCAACGATCACGTTGCCCGCACCGGGCGTGCTGCCGCCGATGGTGTTACCACTGGCGGAAACTTGTATTCCGATAAACGCACCCGTGTCGAGCAGAGCATCTCCGTTCTTGTTTGTGCCAATGTAATTGCCTTGCACAAAATTGCCGTCGGAAGAGATGAAAATATTAGTGGGGGAACCACCACCGATGCGGCGGGCGGCAATAACATTTCGAGACTCCGGCGTATCGCTGCCGATGTGGTTCGACCCGCCGGCCACTGTAATTGTATTGTCGCTGCTGCCTACGACGCTGAGACCAGTCGGATCAGTGCCGATGAAATTGCCGGCTATGGTATTCCCGTTGCTGGAGTTAATGCTGAAGCTGCCCAGAACCTGGTTTACTATCAACCCTTTCAGTGTTGAGCCGCTACCTCCACTTTCGGTGCCGCTACCCGGGTTGAGCACAAACTGATTTCCTACCACGTTCGTTCCATTGATTTCGATCAACAGGACTGCATCGTCGCCGACTGTAAGGGTATTCGCGCGCGAACACGGTGCTGTATTGCTCGAGCAGGGCCGCTGGGTATAGCCGTCGATGATAACGGGAGAGGTGACCGCAGGGAAAACAGCGGCGGGTGTGATGGTACAAACCTTTGTAGTAGCGTTGCAGTTTGGATCGGTGTCAGGAATATTGAACGCGATCGTATCCAGGCCAGGCGTGCTGTTGGCATCCACAATCGCTTGCCGCAATGTTCCCGTACCCGCACCTGGGGCTGGATCAACGCCTCCATTATCTCCTGTGTTAGTGACGGTGAAGGTTGTGGAAGCATGAGTAATGCCACTACTCGATATTCCCACTAGCGATAAAGCGGCTGCTGCGAATGCTGCCAGGGTTACAACTAATCCTGCCTTGACGTGAGGTGTGCTATCGCGTGGGGCTGTATTACCGAAAAACGTCCGGTGCTTCATAATATTTCCTCACTTTTGTGTATGCCTTATCGAGGATTTTGAACTGTTCAACAGCGTCGTCGGGCAAATGAGGCCGATCTCGGCTGCTGCCTCCACGAAATGAATGCGTTCTTCCTCGATCAATCGATAGATGGCGCGCGAGCTCAATCCGGAAATCTTCACTGCTTCGTCAAGCGTCACCAGAGCAACTGCTTCTGAGCATTCTTTGCAAAGGGTCCTGCCAGGCTTTCGAGGTCGCCTGACGACGATCAGTTCGTGTTTCTCGACGGTCGTCCTCGTTCTGCGCGTTTTTTTCATGCCCCGACCTGGCCAGTCATTCGCGTTTTGAGGGAAACGCCGCTCATTGCTCCATTTATGCCCTTTGCATATAATGGCGTCCGCAATAGCCTTAGGGCGCGCAGACTACGGCTTCAGCCGATGGAAGTATTTGAAACAGTCTGACAAAAATCTGATTTAAATCTGATCTCCCCACCGAGTGCGCTTAGGAGGTGAACAATGCCAGCTCAGGCTAAGCGCATATATGAGTTTGGACCTTTTCATCTGGATGCAGGCGAGCGACTGTTGCTCCGGTCCGGCCGGCCGGTAACCCTCCCGCCAAAAGCTTTCGACACTCTGGTGCTACTGGTTGAAAGCCAAGGTCGACTACTCGAAAAAGACGAGCTGATGAAGTCGGTGTGGCCCGATAGTTTCGTCGAGGAGAACAACCTCAACCGCAGCATCTACCTCTTGAGAAAGTCGCTGGGTGAGTCGTCGGGGAAGGAGAAGTACATCGAGACCGTGCCTAAGCATGGCTACCGCTTCGTGGCGGCGGTGGCCGAAGTGGACGTCGATGAACCAGAGCTGATCCTGGAGCGGCGCACCTCGGCGGAAATCATCACCGAAGAAGAGGAGATCACTGACGCGGGCGGACCGTACGCCGAGGAAACTTTCGAGGAGGCGACGCTCGCCGCTCGCACGGTCACCCACGCCGGCTTGAGTTCCAGGTTGCGACGCGTTGCCGGCCTGTTATCGGTAGTCGTGATGCTTATGCTGGTTGCTTCCGTCGTAGTCTGGTGGGCGGTTCGACAACGCCTGCGCGCCGCGATGAGTGCCAGAGTGAAGTCGATTGCGGTTCTGCCCTTCAAAGATATGGGCACGCCGGGCGAAGAGCATCTTGGCCTGGGCCTTGCGGATGTGCTGATCACACGGCTGAGCAATCTCAAAGAAGTGAAAGTGCGGCCCACCAGCGCGGTGCAGAAATTTGAAGGGCAGGAAGAAGAGTCAACCGCGGTCGGGCAGTTGCTCGGAGTCGATGCAGTGCTCGAGGGCAGCATCTATCGCCACCAGGAGCAGATTCGCGTGACCGCTCGCCTGATGCGCGTTAGCGACCAGTCGCCGATCTGGTCCGGTCAATTCGATGACAACGCGAAAGACGTGCTCGCGGTGCAAAACGCCATCGCCGAGCAAGTGGCCGAGTCGCTACTGTTGAATCTGAGCTCCGGTGAGAAGGCGGCGATCGCCAGGCCTTACAGCACAAACGCCGACGCTTATCAACTCTATGTCAGGGGCAGATATTACTGGAATAAACGAAGCTGGCCAGGAATGACTCAGGCGGACTATTTCTTTCGACGGGCCATCGAGAAAGACCCCGACTTCGCCCTAGCCTATCTGGGACTGGCTGACACCCTGTTTACAAGCTCAGCGCACCCGGAAGCCTACTCAGCGCTTGGCAAGGCCCTGTCGCTTGATCCAAGTCTCGGCGAAGCATACGCCACGATGGGGTTCGCTCAGATGTTTCACGAGTGGCATTGGCAGAAAGCCGAAGAAAGCTTCAAGCGGGCGATTGAGCTCAAGCCGGGATACGGCACGGCGCATCAGTGGTATGCGACGCTTCTGGCGATTACGGGTCGTGTTGATGAAGGAAAACAAGAGATGCGGCGGGCGCTGGAGATCGACCCGTTGAGCGCGAACTTCCTGGCCGACTTGGGACAGATGCACTACTTCGCGCACGAGTATGGAGAGGCCGAGTCCTATTGCCGCAAGGCGCTCGAGATAGCGCCTGACTTTATCTTTGCGCATCAGTACCTGATTGACATCTACTTGAAGACTGGAAGGCAGGCGGAAGCCTCCGAGGAGTATCGAAAGCGAGACGGGTCCAACGCCTTTGATGCTGCGACCGCAAACGCTGGTGAGCCCATCAAAACCAGTACAAGAACACAACCCTTGCGGTCAGCGATGAGCGGATTTCTGCGGCAGCGAATTGAGGAGCTCGGTACAAAATGCACAGGCGCCTGCTACGTGCTCACAAAGTTTTATGCGCTGCTGGGTGACAAAGAGCAGGCGCTGGCAGGGCTCGAGAAATCTTACGACGCCAGGGACTTTCTGCTGCCGTTTGTAAATACTGACCCCATCTTTGACGAGTTGCGCGCTGAGCCGCGCTTTCAGTCTGTCCTTCATCGGATGGGCTTCGCGCTTTGATTACGAGTCGCTAGAGGATCGCTGAGATTCAGGATTATTGAAAAGGCACTACGATAGAGTCGAAGTGGGAGATCAGCTGAAGCTTGGATGGTAACGGTTGAGTGACAATAGCGTTTTGATAGTAACCGCCGGGAAGCCCGCATAAATAATCACTCCGCTCACTACCTCGTGATTTGGATAGTAGCCTTCTTGCTCTGGTTGTGCCTGGTTGGATTGAGTCAGACCTATATCAATTCTCCAGTTGGTCGGATGCTTACATTTATGTGTCCCTCGGTGTTCTTTTAGTTTTGTAACATCATTTTGTCGCGAGAAACCCTGCATCAAAGTTTTTCTCATCAACGGGATGATGTGAGACTCAACTGGCTCGCTCCCACTTTCATTCTTCTCAACACAGAAAATCTCTATTTGAAGGCTTTACAATAGGAAGATATGGGCACGACATTATGAAAATCAGAAAAGCTAGCGCTCGAATTAGGCACAAATGTCAGCGAGCGCAGCTTTCTCGAGCGGCGGCGAAGCGAAGGTGCCGAAACGTAACCGCTGAACCGAGGGATGCAAGACGGCCGAATGATAAAAAAATCCTCAGTGCGTCGATTTCAGCGCACGTTGTTCGATATAGATGTAGAGACCGGGTGCTCGAAATCCCTGTAACCCGGGCTCAAACAAATCAAAAGGAGATATTACAATGCGCGTCATGATCCTGATAAAAGGCAACAAAGAATCAGAGGCCGGGGTAATGCCCGATGAAGAATTTGTCAGAAAAATGATGAATTTCAACGAGGAGCTGATGAAGGCCGGCGTGTTGCTCGAAGCAGACGGACTCCACCCGAGTTCGAAGGGTGCGCGCGTCCGTTTTTCGCGCGGGAAGACAACTGTGATAGACGGCCCTTTTGCAGAAACAAAGGAGCTGATTGCCGGTTACTGGATCTGGAATGTGAAGTCGCTTCAAGAAGCAATCGAGTGGGTCAAGCGCTGTCCCAGCCCCCCGGATATAGATGATACACAAGAGGGCGAGATCGAGATTCGTCCCATCTTTGAAGCATCTGATTTCGTCGCGGACTTCGCGCCCGATATTAAGGACCAGACGAATCGAATGAAGGACCACATCGAGAAACAGAAGACATCGTAACCGACGTGGACTGCACTTCGATTTGTTCACGTGGCGTTCGATCAATCATCAATACTGGTGTTTCATAAAATCATTCGATCCGTGGAGAGATAGAGGAGAAGACTATTATGAAAGTCATGGGATTGCTAAAAGCCGACAAGGAATCGGAGGCGGGGGTTCCACCGACTCCTGAGTTGATGGCAAGGATGGGGCCGTTCCTGGAGGAAATCACGAAGGCCGGCGTGCTGCTTGCCACCGACGGGTTACACCCTTCCTCAAAGGGCTCGCGCGTGCGTGTCTCTAGCGGGAAATGCACCGTGACCGATGGCCCTTTTGCCGAGACAAAGGAACTGGTGGCGTCCTATGCGGTCCTCGAGGTCAAGTCGATGGATGAAGCGATCGAATGGACAAGACGGTTCCTCGAGGTGCTCGGGGGCGGCGAGTGCGAGCTTCGCCCGATCTTCGAAGCGTCAGACTTCCCCGCCGAGGTTTATCCGCCCGAGTAGGCCGCACGCAGAGAGGCGTGGCGCGAGCAGATGAGCAAGAACACGGCGAAGCAGTAGAGTGGTGCGCAGTTGGTCAAGACCGATCGTCTTCACGGCGCTTCGCCTTCCCCCGGGCAATCTCGTCAGTGAGGGAGTACAGGTGTTTCTTCCAGAATCCGTGAAATTGGGAAATCCAGGCATCGATCTCCTGGAGCGGCTTCGAATCCAGCGAATAGATTCGTTTTGGCCCTTCGACTCGGACCTGGACGAAGCCGCTCTTGCGCAATGCCTTGAGATGTTGCGACACGCCTGCTTGCGTGATGCCGAACTCTTTCTGTATCACTTCGGTGATACTTCCGGCGTTGAGTTCGCCTCGGACCAGGAGTTCCAGAATCCGGCGCCGCACAGGGTCGCCTAGAACATCAAAAGCATGCCTTGCGGGTCGATGCACTTTTACCCTTGCCCAGTGTAGAAAGCCGTGGTTCGCCCGGCCGCTTCGCGAGCTGCCGCTTCCGGGGTCCCCGCCGCAATTGAAGCGCCGCACCATTCATCGCTGCTGCGGCTGACGAACTTCTTACCGTCTTCGGTTGTGGGCCAGTCAGCGCCCTCTTTCGGATCAATCGCGGCGCCTGTTTCGAGATAGCGCCCCAGCGCGAGCAAGGAGAGATCCCAGCCGACGCCAACAGCGCCAGGACCATATTGATTCCAGAAGTCTTCCGGCACGTGGGCGATGTGTTCCAAACGCAGGCTCGTACCGCCGTCTGACAACTCGTTAAGACGTACCTGCACCCAACTGATCTGTCCTCCAAATTCCCAGGTGAGGTTGAGCACTCGGGGCGCATCGCACGTCGTGATCTGACCGCTCGCATTGCCCTCTAACTGATAACGCCCTCCCAATCGTAGATCGCCAGAAACCGGCAAAAACCATCGCGGGAGGCGCTCCGGATTGGTGATCGCATCCCAGACGTCATCGATTGTCGTATCGTAAGCGCAAGTTGCCGACAGCACACGGGCAGGAAGGCCCTCGTACTCTCGCGTGCTGACTTCGCGCGTGACCATGCCAATGTACCGCAACACATCGATAGCAGATAAAGGTTTTGTGGACGACATTT
>DATFWY010000298.1:0-26274 GCA_035258805.1 Blastocatellia bacterium
ATCGGCTTCAGACGATCTTTATCCTGGATTCTGGCTGCAGGGTATTCGTGCTCGACCACCAGTTGCGTGTTAGATACATCCAGACTGAGAAGCTCGCGTGCCGCTAATTGATGATCCAGCCAGTCAACAGTTCTGTTTTGCAGATAAGCCAGCGGATCATGACGCGCTGTGCCCGGCAGCTCGTGCTCGCATAGCACAGTTTGTTTCAACCATGCGTTCGCCTGGTCTGCAGGATTGGTCGAAGGTTTGCCATTCTTCCAATCACCGCGTTCAACTGTCTGGCCGCCGTACCCCCAGGCCGCTACTCCTTTGGCATCGATAACCTGCCCCTTGACGTGAAAGCCGCCTATTAGAAAGTTGTACCCAGTGTCTTTCAGGTACTGAAAAATCGACCGCGTATCCTGTCCCATCAATATTGCATGAGACGGATCATAGTGAATCCGAAGTTGATCACCCACTCTCGCGCGTTCACAGATTCTATGCAGGGCGACCCAGGTGCCGGGTGTGTAAGCAATATTGTTGTGAAAGTTGTCACCGACCGTCCAGCCCGGCATAGGACACTGCTCGATCCGGTACGTCAGCCCTCTCGATTTTGCCTCCTTCAAAAGCGGAACGAAGCTTTCGGCGAAGTCCTCCAGATTCTGATCCATGCTGAGGGACTGATTTCTGCCTACGAATCCGCACACCGCATCGACGCCGAGAAGCACGGCTGCGTCGAACACCCTGGTCATGAAATCGTGCTTCTTCTTTCTCACTTCGGGATTCTCGTGGAGCATATTGTCGAAGTAGGCGAGATCCGATAGACCAAGTTTGTATTCCTTTAGAGCCGACAGCACTCGAGTCGCACGCTTCTTGTTAAAAGGTTCGCGCAGGTCCAGCGTGTTTGCTACCGGATCCAGCATTGCCTCCGCCGGAACATCCGATTCAGTTGGATGCAGCGCTGCTGAGAGCTGAATATTGTCCGCGCCGAGATCACGCGCAAACTCGATCCATTCTTCAATGGCACGATCCGGATCAGCGTCGCGCACTTCGCGCGGCGTGAGTTCCTGCAGTGCTGCCGTCAACACGCTGATTTTCATGAACTTTGGCTCGAATTGAGAAATAGACATTTCTAGTCTCCCAGATACCATCGGGCTTTAAGCCGATGGAGTTTCAGGTTCGCCCTAATAAGGGGGGTGACTTCCCCAGATACCATCAGGCTTTAGCCGATGGAGATTCAATTTCAGGCTAATGACGACGACGATGAGCGATGCCCGAAATTGTTTACAACTCGTTAGGCTGAAATTGAAACTCCATCGGCTAAAGCCTGATGGTATCTGGGAAGGCCGTCGTCATTATTAAGGCGAACCTGAAACTCCATCGGCTTAAAGCCCGATGGTATCTTGATTTTGCGAACACGCGCGAAGTATCGCGTATCATAGGACCCATCCTTGCCGGTACTCGCCTCGCACATATTCCTGAGCATCAGAAGCATTGGTAATTTTCATTCCCGGTGCATCCCAATACAACTTCTTCCCGGTGCGCAAGGCGATATTACCAAGGAGAATCGCTTCCGTTATTGGTCCTTCAAACTCGAAGTTTGCTCCGCCCGGCGCCCCGCCCCTACACGCTTTAATCCATTCCTCATTGTTTCCTGGAGACCTTGGAAGCGTCTTAGCAGGCTGCTTGAAATCTTTCATCTTGCTCTCGGGAATCAACTTGGGATTCTGGCCGTTAAATCCACACAGTATAGTTCCCCGATCACCGATAAACAGCAAACCTTCATTCTCCTGGCCCATTTCACGTCCGTCTTCTAGTTCGATTGGCCGTGGCGGCCGCAGCGATCCATCGTACCAGGTGACCCTGACTGGCGGCTGATCACCACGTGCTGGAAAATTGAAATAGACCATTGAAGCAACCGGAAAAGTTTCCTTGAACCTCTTTGTTGAGCTCGCCTCGACACTTTCCGGCGGCCCCAGTTTCAAGACACGAAAAATCGTATCGAAACTGTAGCAAGCCATGTCACCCAGCGCGCCGCAACCAAAGTCGTACCAACCTCGCCACACGAACGGTAAATAGACTCGATTGTATGGTCTGAACGGCGCCGGGCCGAGCCACAAGTCCCACTCGAACGACGATGGAACCGGTTCTCCGTTTGCGGGTCTCTCCAACCCCTGAGGCCAGAAGGGCCGAGTCGACCAGTTGTGGACTTCACGGACGTTTCCAATTGCTCCGCCCCAGATCCACTCGCACAATAATCGTGTCTCCTCGGAAGCCTGATTATTGATGGTAACCTGCGTTGCTACCTTAGTCTCCCGAGCCACCTCGGAGATTTTGCGGGCTTCATAGATTGAATGGGTCAGGGGTTTTTGACAGAGAACGTGCTTTCGCTTCCGCATCGCCGCTATGGAGATCACCGTATGAGAGTGATCAGGAGTGCCGACCATTACGGCGTCAAAATCCTTTTCCTTCTCCAGAAGTTCTCGATAATCAACGTAGGTCGCACAGCCTTTATACTTACCCGACTGAGTTTGTAAGGAATAGTACGCTTCGACCAGACGTTGAGCAGGGTCACGACCCGCCGTCGGGCCCTTCCAATCCTGGCCCCAGTCCGAGCGGCTAGTGCCAACGAGCGCGCGCTGCTTATCGCGCAACTCGTTAGGAAACCATTCGACGTAATCGCTGGCTTCTTTATTTACATCGCATACCGCGACGATTTGAACCTCGGGTTTCTTCATAAAATCCATCATCACCCGCGTGCCCTGGGCACCGACACCGATACAAGCCACGGTTACTTTTTCGCTAGGCGCGAGATAGCCAGCTCCTCCGAGCACGCGGCGCGGCACGATCGTAAACGCTGCGGAGGAAGCTGCTCCATGGATAAAATCACGGCGGGTAATCGGTGAGTCGCCGCCAAGCGGGAAGTTTTTCGTGATTGACATAACAGTGACCTCCACGGTTAAGGGTTCTAACTTGTTTTGGCCAATTCTGCGCGGACACGCTCCAGCAGTTTCTTCGTTGCCCGGATCCCGTCAGGCTCACTCAATCGCTCGCCGCTGTACTCAATGCCGACGTGCCCGCGGTAACCGGCGTCAATGACGATCTTCATCATTCTCGGGTAATCGATTTTTGTCTCATTGCCCTGTTCGTCGAAGTCCATCGACTTAGCGCTGACACCTTTAGCGAACGGCATCATCTCCTTTACGCCTTGGTAGCGGTCATATTGTTTCCCGTTGCCAAGGTTGAAGTTGCCAAAATCGGGCAATGTTCCACAGCGGGGGTGATTCACCTTCTTTATGACTGAACTCAGCCATGCGCCGTTTGATGAAAGCCCTCCGTGATTCTCGACAATAACGTTGAGCTCGTGTTGGGCGCCGAATTCGGTCAGCCGCCGTAGCCCGTCAGCGGCGCGTTCAAGCTGTTCGGCGTATTCACCCTGGCTCTGTGCGTTCACTCTGATCGAGTGACATCCGAGAAATTTGGCTGCTTCGACCCACTTGTAGTGATTCTCTACCGCTTGTTTCCGGCGACTTTCATCGCTATCCCCCAACGCGCCTTCTTCGTCGATCATGATCAGCACATTTCTTACTCCCAAATCGCTTGTTCGCTTTTTCATCTCGGCCAGGTATTTTTGATCTTTGGCCTTATCTTTGAAGAATTGATTGACGTACTCGACCGCAGAGATGCCGTAATCCTCTTTGGCGGTGCGCGCAAAGTCAAGATGGTCCAGCTTCCCGGCGAAGAGAGTGCGATGCAATGACCACTCTGCAAGAGAAATCGGAAAAAGCTCTTTTTGTGCTCCACGAAACTCTGCTCCGGCTAAGCTCATCAGACCTATTCCTCCTGCAATATTGGCTGACTTCAAAAGAAAGCGACGGCGACTCATTGAGTCATTCATCGTTGAATCCTCCGACGATTTGTAGATTGATTGCGACATTTTGGCACAACGGAACCGCTGTTGAAAATGGGATTTCCATTTGATATTGTCGTCACGTTCTTAACGCCATCCCTGAGGCAACTATTATGCGAAAAGCACTTAAGATACTTGTCGTTATAGTTCTCGTCTATGCGGTTGTACTCATCGGACTTTTCACCGCGATGTTCCAACGGCCCGAGGTCTTTAGCAGCGTGATGGCCAAGACTCCCGGTCTGGTATTCATGGTGTTCCCCTTCAAGCCTATGTGGTTATATGCTCGAAGAGGCGAGGTGAAAGTTGGCGACGTGGCTCCAGATTTCACCCTGGAGCAGTTTGACAACAAGAATACGGTCCAGCTTTCTGCGCTGCGTGGAGAAAAGCCGGTCGTGTTGGTCTTCGGCAGCTATACCTGACCGCCTTTTCGGCGGGAGGTTCCCGCACTTAACAGCCTCTATCAACAATACAAGGATCAAGTAGAATTCTTCCTGGTTTATATCCAGGAAGCGCATGCCAGCGATGCCTGGCAAATGGAAATAAACGAGAAAGAAAATATAGTCTTCGAGAACCCAAAACGCTATGACGAACGGACCAATATCGCCGGAACATGCGCTGTGAATTTGGGCATCGAATTTCCGGCGCTTGTTGATAAGATCGATAACAGTACTGAGATCGCTTACACGGCATGGCCTGACAGGCTATACCTCATCGATAAGAACGGGCGAGTGGCCTTCAAGAGCGAAGCCGGCCCATTCGGATTCAAGACGGATTTGTTATCCAATGCGTTGGGACGAATCGTCGAGACCAACGCGCGGAACTAGGTTCAACCCCTCGGTCGAGGGATTCCAATCATGACAAAGTGCTCAATCCGAGTTTTATGTGCGGCTCTTTTTCTATCTACTTTTGCCAACGCTGCAGATTGGCCGACCTTCGCTCATGACCCACAACGCTCCGGCTGGGCCAGAGAGGAATTCACCCTCTCAGCTCAGAACGTCACCGATCTTGAATTGAAATGGAAGACCAAAGTAAACAACAAACCCAAGGCGCTCGCCGCTCTTACAGCGCCGCTGGTCGCAAGCGATGTTGTGACCTCGCAGGGAACGAAGACTCTCGTCTACGTCGCAGGAAGCTCTAACAATATTCATGCGATTGATGCGCAGTCCGGCTCGATTGTATGGTCTCGCGAGCTGCAGAGCTACAGCACTCCTGGTAAACCCGACCAGTGGTTATGCCCCAATAATCTCAACGCCACTCCGGTTATCGACATACGCGCGGGCATCCTTTACTTGATCACGATGGACGGCAAGCTGCTCGGCGTCGATCTTGGCACCGGCAGTAACCGTTTCGGTCCCATTCAATTCGTTCCACCTTTCTCAAAGAGTTGGAGCCTCAATTTCGTTAAGGGAGTCATTTACACATCATTGTCTCAGGGCTGCGGTGGTGGGGCTTCCGGGCTGTACTCGATGGATGTGCGTGAGCCGTTTAATTCGACCAGCAGTCATTTGCTTGTAAACAACGCCGGCGGCGGAGGGATATGGGGACGCGGCGGTCCTGTCATTGGTGCCAACGGAAAGGTTTACGGAGCAACAGGCGATGGTTTGTGGGAGCCTTCAAGAGGCTTCTATGGAAGCAGCATAGTGGCAGCCTCAATCGATGATTTGCGATTGGTCGATTACTACACGCCCCGCAACTGGAAAGACATTAATGATTACGATTGGGACATCAGTTGCACGAGTCCGGTCTGGTTCGCGAATCAAAACTATCAGCTGCTTGCGGTCGGAGGGAAGGAAGGCGTCATTTACTTGATGGACGCCGACTCGCTAGGTTCAAAGGATCATCATTCGCCGCTATTTATCACTCCGCGATTGGCTAACGATGAAGATACCTTTGAAGGCAAGGGCGTATGGGGTGCGCTCTCTGCCTGGACCGACGTGAATGGTGAAAGCTGGGTTTACGCGCCGATCTGGGGTCCGGCTTCCAAAAAAGCACCGAAGTTTCCGATCTCGAACGGCGACGCACCTCACGGCCAGATCATGGCTTTCAAAATTGCGTTCGACAGCGCCACCAAGAAACCAAGACTCGAGCCTCAATGGGCATCCTGTGATCTCAATGTCCCTGACCCGCCGGTGATCGCGAACGGAGTCGTATTTGTCCTTTCAACCGGTGAGAATGTGCAGCAGACAAAAGAAGGCGGTGTGATCAAATGGAACAAACTTACGCTGCTGACAAACGCCGAACGCGAAGGCAGGACTCAGCGAGCAAAGCTGTATGCCCTCGATGCAACGACTGGCAAGGTCCTGTGGGACAGCGGGGAGATGATGGACACGTGGGTACATTTCAGCGGATTAGCGGTAGCGGATGGCAGGATATACGCGGTTGATCATGACTCGCAGGTTTATTCTTTTGGGTTGAGAGCGAAAGCGAAATAGGCACCACAACGGGGCGACTAGTCACTCGGTCACGCATTACTCTCACGGCTCACGCTTTTTCCAGATGGTTCAAAGAAACTTGAGGCAGACTGGTGTTGGCACTTCAGCCATATAGCCCGTCGGTTTGAGTCTTCCCGTGCTTTGGTCGATTTGCAGAGTAACGACCGTATCGGATTGCTGGTTGGCTACTAGTAAAAACCTTCCGGTTGGATCGATCGTGAAGTTTCGGGGCGTCTTCCCTTGAGTGCTTGCGTGTTCAATGTAAGTGAGCTTACCGGTTTCTCCATCAACTCCGAACACAACGATGCTGTTGTGTCCACGGTTTGAACCATACAGAAACTTTCCCGACGGCGAGAAATGTAAGTCAGCGCAATAACTCGTTCCGGAGTATCCTTGTGGCAGCGTTGAAACAGTTTCGGTTGAGTTCAACGCGCCGTTCGCTGAGTCGTAATTGAAAGCTGTTAAAGTTGAATCCAGCTCATTGATAACATAAGCAAACTTACCATTGGGATGAAAAACGAGATGGCGGGGTCCGGCGCCTGGCTTCACTTGGGCCCACTTCTGATTAGCCGGTGTAAGCTTGCCGATCTTTTCATCAAAACGATAAATCATGACCTTGTCCAATCCGAGGTCCGCGGCGAAGGCATAACGATTCGATTTATCCAGCATAACGCAGTGAGCATGTGGCCCTTCCTGACGCTCCTTATTCGGGCCCGCCCCCTGATGTTGAACGGAGTCGGTTGCTTCCCCCAGACTACCATCGGCGCGAATCGGAAAGACCGAGACGTTTCCACCTGTATAATTGGCCACTAATACAAATCTTGCAGTGGCGTCAACGATCACATGACAAGGCGATCCGCCAAGCGAGGCGCGTTGATTTAACAGGGAAAGAGCACCGGTGTTCCGATCGATCGAAAACGCGCTCAACGCGCCTGTAGGCTTTCCTTTGAATTCCGTCGTTTCATTTACCGAATACAGGAAGCGACCTTTTCCGTCGATCGCAAGGAAAGAAGGTTCGGTTACTCCCTTAGCAGTATTTGAATGGATGAGCTCCCCGGTCGACTCATTAAACGTGAAGATGTAAATGCCTTCACTTTTGCCGGAAGTGTACGTTCCGACATACAGAATGCGTTGCCCATTTTGTGACTTTTGACGTTGCACAAGCACTCCCACCGCTCCCAGTCCTCCGGCCATGATGAAATCGCGGCGCGACCGGTCTTTCAACATTAAGTTCTCCTTGCCGATAGAATGCTGTAAAAGCCAGGCGATGCGTGGAATTCAAAGTCCAATCCGTCTTCTGCGTAATCTGCGTAACCTGCGGATGATCTTCGTATTAAAGTACGACTACTCATCCGCAGATTACACAGATGATGAGCTCGGATGTAGATATCTACTACCGTGGACTGTATTTTGGACTCTTCGCGTTAGCCTTATTGCCCTTTGTACTGTGCTTTTCCAATGTCACGCCAGGTGACAAGCTTGATATTGTTTTCCTTGAGCTGCTTACGAAAGGCCTCACTGGTAAAGAAGTCGAAATCGCGTTGTCTCCACGCAGCTCCCCAGTCCGGATGATCAACGGTCGCTGCTCGCATTTCCTGGTCATCATAAGCGATGTGGATGACCATTTCAGTTACTCCCGGCTGCATTGCCTTCAGTGCATCGGTGTAGAACTTCGACCAACCGTCAGCCTGAACACTGGGAACGATGCTGACTATCTTGTCCAGCAAGATATCGTTCGGAGTCAGTATCGAGGATAAATAATTTGTCGTTGCAAACCATTCACGGGACATTCTTACCGGCAGTTTATTATCACGAGCCACTCTGAGAAGCGTGTCGAACAACTCTCGATTCTGATAGAGCGTGCCCATATGAGAATCGAGATGCGTAGGGGTGATGCCAAAGGCGCGAGCTCGATCAACCTGCGCGCGGATCTCGGCTTCAACTTCCTTCGCGTCGGCGTGTGATGCCGCTTCCCTTTCGGAAAGATAGAGGTAACCATCCGGGCCGAATAACGAAGCTACTCGTTCTCTACCCAGCAAGGGACCCCATCGGTAAGAGCGCCATTCACTCGTCAACGTCAGATGCAATCCAAGATCTGCGTCGCGATGGCCTCGCGCGTACTCCGCGATCTCTGCTAACCACGGACAGGGAACCATTATGCTTCCGGAGTTTACCAGACCAGACTCGAATGCTTTTGTGGTTGCAGCATTGATTGAATGTGCCATTCCGAGATCGTCGGCATGGACGATTAGCAGTTTCGCATCAGCAGGGTAGCCGAGACGTTCCAGAGTGCTGCGGGCAGCTTGAGCTGTTGAAAGAGAATAATCGTTCGGCAAACCAGGCTTGGCAACGATAGTTAGAGACGTAGCAATGACAACGGCGAGGAGAATTGTTCGAAACATTTTGTTTTTCCTCAGAGGTCATTTATAGGACACAAACGCGAATCGTCTTGAATCTGGAGACCAGCTCGGGACGTTAATTGTACCCTGTCCTCCGGTAAACCGGCACAACTCCCTCACCGAGCGACTCCTTGTATCCATCAATCTCAGCATCACGCTTTTATCGGCAGGGTGTGAGGATGGATCAACGGTATCAACGTAGCTGAGGAAGACTATCCATTTACCGTCCGGCGAGGGATGCGGAAACCAGTTATTGTATTGATCGTCAGTGAGCTGGATCTGATCACTTCCATCGTTTTTCATTCGCCAGATTTGCATCCTTCCTGTCCGCACGGAGTTAAAATAAATGTGCTTGCCATCCGGCGAGTAGTCAGGACCGTCATCGAGTCCCTTTGCAGTTGTGAGGCGCTTCTCGTCGCCTCCACCGGCCGGAATCGTGTAGATGTCGTATTCACCATCACGACTTCCCACAAACGCCAGCGTCTGTCCATCGGGAGACCAGCCATGCCAGTATGACGGCGCCTTGGCGGTGATTCGACGCGGTTCTCCGCCGCCAATAGGAACGATGAAAATCACAGAGTTTTCGCCTGTCGGCTTATCGCCTGGATGATGACTTATGGCTAACCATTTACCATCGGGAGAGATCCCATGATCATTGTTATTCGAAGTGGCAAACCCAGTATTGATTTGGACTGGCTTCCCGCCGCTTGCTGGGAGGCGATACAGAAGTCCGCGTTGATTGAAGATCAGCTCTTTGCCATCTCTAGTCCAGTTCGGCGCCTCGAATCTATTTGAGTCTGTGTGCACAACCTGTCGTTGATTCGATGAAATATCGAAAATCTCAAGATGGGATTCAACAGGTTGAGTGAAAACAGCACTGGGGATCGCGAAGCACACGTCCAATATCAAAATCGTGCCGAAGCCAGACAGGATTGCCGCTCTAAATAATCGCACTATTTCTGCCTATTTCTCTCTGAGACTACTCCCCGCATATATTTCAGATTTCGCGCCATATCATCTTCAATTTCGCCGCTTGGACTGTCGCATTCAAGTTGTGCCCACTGATCGAAACCAATGTCGGCAAGCGCATTGATAACCGCCACAAAATCAATTTTGCCTTGACCCAGGTAATTCGGATTGTCTTTGAGGTGTACTTCGCAAATGCGTTCACGTCCAAGCCAGCGTATCTCTTTGAGGATATCGAAGCCGTTCTCAGTAGAGTTTCCCACATCGTAATACACGAGCACTGCTGGTGACTTGGCGCGCTCCATAATCAGCACGTTATCTCGGGCTGAGATGGTGTCTTCAAGTCCAAGAATCACGCCCGCCTTCTCAGCCGCCGGAGCGATCTCGCGAAGAACGTCTCCGACGTAGTCCATTTCTGCCCGAGTCTTCAGAGCACCTCTCCCGAAGAAGGGCAACAGGATTACCTTTACCCCGAGATTTTTTGCGATCCCAATTGAATCGGCTACCCACTTCTGACCCAATGCGTCAGATTTAAGAATGTTGCGGTGGAGAGCATTGACACAAACTGAAGTGAGCGGCAAGCCAACACGTTTGGATTCGCTCAGGAAGGTTCTTTGTGTCGCTGGATCGCTGAGCGGTAAAGCATCTTTTCCGATACCCAGACTGATTTGAACTCCGTCGAAGCCGAGTTTTTTGGCAAGCGAGATAGATTCAACTTTCGCCTCTTGCCGCAGATTCCAGTCGGGAGCTCCAATCTTGAACTTGACTTTATTTGAGCGGGCGAATGTATGTTTGGACCGGACCTGTAGAAGTATCGTAGACCCCAGGCCTACACTTGCGCTGGTTATGAACTTGCGACGTGTCGTTTTCATATCTCCCGCCGTAGATCTGAAATTGATTGTCACTCATACTACTTTTCCAGCTTGTGTTCAACTTGCTTTGTTGCACCTTCGTTGTCGGTAGACTAGGACTTCGGTCAGAAAATCCCACCAACGCAGCGGGTGGGATTTAGAATTTTCACACAATCTCGCAGTTGGTGGATCATTCGTACTTAGCCTACGAAGGACTGGGCGAGCTTCCCCGTTCGGTAAATCCCACCAGTACGCAGTTGGTGGGATTAAGAACTACGTTGCTTTCCACGGGAACAGAGTCATTGGTCCATTTGAAAAGCTGAAACTAGTTCGTCTATAAAGGACCTGAAACTTCCGAACCATCTCAAGGGAGCTTGTATGACGTGGATAAAAACCGTTCCGCTATCTGAAAATCAGGAAAAACTCCTTCGCGCCGTTGAAAGCCAGCGCTCGTTGTACCCGATTGAATATGCAACGCCGGTTCATCCGACCGGTGATGGAACTTCCGATATAGTCGCTTCGCACAGTTTGATTCCAGATGCGCTGTATCATGCGTTCGCGACGTTCGGCGTGTTGATGTCTCCCGATCTTCCGCTCACGCGCCGGCAGCACGAGATGATCACAACGATGGTATCGGTCGTAAACCGATGCCATTACTGAATCGAGTCGCACGCAGAGTTTCTGCGTCGAGTGACACTTGATACCGATCTGGTCGAGGCATTAAAGGAAGACTATCGGACTGCTCCAATAGACGAGTCTGACCGGGCGATGTTGGATTATGTCGTGCAGTTGACGCAAGATGCTACGAAGATTTCAAAGAACGACCATGAGAAACTCCGCGCAGTGGGATTTGATGACAAAGCTATTCTTCAGATCACCCTCATAGCGTCTTGGTTCAATTACATTAATCGTGTTGCGGATGCGTTGGGTGTAGGTCGTAACTGACATGAAACACAGCAGTCGTCTGGTTCTAGGTGCAATAATTGTTTCAACCGTGCTGCTGCCAGCGGCATTCGTCTTTACGTCGACAGCACAGAATCCACCTGCTCAGTCTACGAAAGAAGATGCCTATCGCGCGAACAACATTGGGGTCGCTCTGCTCGAGCAATTCAAGTACCGGGAAGCGGCAGCGGAATTCCGCCAGGCTCTTAAAGTCGAGCCGTCGCTCGCCCTGGCCCGAGTTAATCTGGGAATAGCTCTTTACAATCTGCCGGATCTTGACGCGGCGCTGCGTGAGCTAAAAGCCGCCGCTGTTGCATTGCCTGACTCTCCGCAAGTGCACTATATGCTCGGGCTGATCGCGAAATCGCAAAACAGGGCTGTTGATGGCATTGCTGAATTTCAGCGCGCGCTTCAAATCGATGCTCGAGATCCGGGCGCAAACATCAACATCGGCCAACTCCAGATGCAACAGCGCAAGTACCCGGAGGCGATCGCCGCTTTTCGGATCGCGCTTGCAAGCGAACCTGCGAGCGTCACCGCGACCTACAATCTGGCCATGGCGCTGACTCGTTCTGGTGATCGCCAGGAAGGTCAGACGATGATGCAGAAGTTCCAGGTGCTTCGCCAGGCACCCTACGCCACGACCATCGGTCAGAACTATCTCGAGCAGGGTCGCTATGCGGAAGCGATCTCCTCTAGCGGGGCTGAACCTGAAGTCGTCGATGCTGCGGCGCCTGATGTCACTTTCAGCGATGCAACCACGGCTATGCTCGCTGGAATTCCTGCTGCTCAGTCATTAGCACGCAACGTGAAACAACTCGGCGGCGGAGTGGTTCCTTTTGATTTCGACGGTGATGGAGACTTAGATCTTCTGCAAGTTGGGTTTCAATCAGTCAGGCTGTTCAGGAATGATGCTGGCAAGTTTCTTGACGTCACCGAACAGTCGGGCATAAGACTGCCGTCCCCGTCAAGGATGACCAACGCTGTCGTCGGAGACTATGATAACGACGGCCGTCCGGACATCTTCTTCATCGGCTGGGGGCGCCTTGCGCTCTATCACAACGACGGGAACGGAAAGTTTTCCGACGCAACAACGGCTGCCGGCATTCCTGCCTATCCTTATGCTGCCGTGTCTGCTGCTATGGTCGACACGGATCACGATGGTGATCTGGACATATTCATTGGTGGTTTTACTGACCCCTCAAAGTTGCCTGACAGGGGTGGTCCGGGCCAGCCGCCGATTACGACATTTACCTCCCTTCCCGGCGCACCGAATATGCTGCTGAGGAATGACGGCAACGGCAAGTTCACCGACATAACCGCATCCGCGAAAGTCCAGGGATCAATGGGCCATGCGGTGGCCGTAGTGCCCACCGATTACGACAACCATCGTGACATCGACCTGCTGATTGTCAATTCCTACGAGGCTCCGACACTCTTCAGCAATCAACGCGACGGAACATTCCGTGATGTAGCTGGGGAGGTGGGATTGACCGCAAAAGGCCGGTTCACATCGGTCGCAGCCGGTGACGTCAACAAGGATGACTTCACCGATTTCTTTTTTGGCACTGCGGACGGTCCTGGACTGTTTGCAATCAGCGACGGCAAGGGACGCTTCGTCACCACGGCGGCCCCATCAGGTACAGAAGGCGCAGTTGCGTCGCAATTTTTGGATTACGACAATGACGGACTGCTCGACCTTGTCTTGCTTACCGATCAAGGGCTTCGAGTGTTTCGCAATGTTGGAAAGAGTTGGGTGAACGTTACCGAGAAATCGGTTGCGAAGGATTTTCTAAAAGGCCAACTCGTGTCCGCGCTCGCTTCGGCGGATATCGATGGCGATGGAGATACAGATTTGATCGTTGGAGTTGCTAATGGAGACGTCAAGGTCGCGAGGAACGATGGCGGCAATAAGAACAGATCCTTGAAGTTAAAGCTTACCAGCAAAGTCAGCAATCGAAGTGCGGCCGGCACGAAAATTGAGCTTCGTGCTGGAAGTCTCAAACAAAAGCTCGAGACCTACGCGGCGGCGCCGGCGCCGGCACCGGCTGACGTAATTTTCGGGTTGGGGAAACGCGCTGGGGCTGATGCTGTCCGGTTGTTGTGGCCGGCCGGCATCGTTCAATCTGAAACTGAAATTGCAAGCGACAAGTCCCGGTCCTTCGCGGTATTCCAGGTTACCGAGCTTGATCGCAAACCCTCATCTTGTCCTTTCTTGTACACGTGGAACGGCGACCGGTTCGAGTTTGTGACCGATTTCATGGGCGGCGGTGAGATGGGTTACTGGGAAGCGCCAGGTCTTCGCAATCACCCAGACCCGGATGAGTACGTTCGCATTCGCGACGATCAGCTCAAAGAGCGAAATGGCCGGCTCGAGCTGCGCGTGACCAATGAACTGGAAGAGGTGCTTTACGTTGACCGTCTGCAATTGATCGCGATCGAGCATGCAGCGGATACCGAAGTCTATCCGAATGAAGGAATGACGGAGCCGCCGCGGCCGTTCAAGTTGTTTGTGACTCATAATGCTCATCCACCAAAGCTAGCTGTGGACGAACACGGTTGCGACGTAACCGAACGGATTGCGAAACTCGATCGTCGTTATCCGGATGATTTCGAGCTGCACAAGATCCGCGGGTACGCTTCAACTCACACGCTGACACTGGATCTCGGAGAACCATCGAAGGGCAGAACGCTGCTGTTGCTGACAGGTTGGACCGATTACGCTTTTTCGAGCGATAACGTAGCCGCCTCCCAAAGCGGTTTGCGATTGAGCCCGCCGGAGCTGCAAATAAAGGACCCTGGTGGTAAATGGAAGACCTTGATGGCCGACATCGGAATCCCGGTAGGGCGTCCACAGACAATTGTGCTGGATCTTACGGGCAAGCTGCCCGCCAAGAGTCACGAGGTTCGTCTCGTGACCAACATGCGAATCTACTGGGACCAGATTCTTGTGGATACTTCGAGCGAGAACGCGGGAATGACTCTGTCGCGGATGAACCCGCTCATTGCTGAGCTGCACTGGAGGGGCTTCTCGGCGGAGGTTTCGCCTGATGGTCGGGAGCCCTTCGGCTATGCATATGATCGGGTAACTCCAAACTCTCCATGGAAAGTAATGACCGGACATTACACCAAAGAGGGAGATGTCAGATCCCTGCTGGAGCGAAGCGACGACATGTTTGTGATCTCAAAGCCTGGAGACGAGATCTCTTTATCGTTTGATGCGACGTGGCTTCGAGCACTTCCAAAGGGTTGGAAGCGTACCTTTCTGCTTTACGCTGACGGCTTCAGCAAGGAAATGGATATCAACTCTGCAAGTCCCGATCGAGTCGAGCCACTGCCGTTTCATGCGATGAAGAGTTATCCATACTCGAGAAACGAGTCGTATCCCACTACGCCAGCGCATCGAGCATACATCGAGCGCTACAACACCCGCTTTGTTCGAGCACCGCTGTCACCAATCGACCTGGCATTGGGAATTAAACAGTAGAACGGAGATCGCGATGGAACATATTCGTTACTCAGTAGCCGCCTGTCAGACTGATCTCCCAAACCCGATTGAGCGCCGCCAGATGCGAGCAAACACCGACCGAACGCTGTCAATGATTGACTCCGCGGTCGACGGCAGCGCTCCTTTCTTACCGGTACGTCTTGTTGTATTTCCCGAGTTCGCTCACGCTGCGCCAGTGTTTGAAACAGTCGAGGAGTTAATCGAGAAGCTTGCTGTATCAATCCCAAACGAACACACCGAGCGCATCGAGCAAAAGGCTCGGCAGCATGGCATTTACATTCAGACCGGCACGATGCTGGAAATAGACTCGAAATGGCCGGGCCGCGTCTTCAACACGACGTGTCTTATAGGTCCCGAAGGTTTGCTCTACAAGTATCGCAAAGTGAACACCTGGATACCCTACGAAGTTCATTCCAGCCCGCACGATCTTGAGGGTTACGACGAACCTCTGTTTCCAGTCGCCGACACACCAATCGGTCGAATCGGTTGTGCGATTTGTTACGACTGGTTGTTCCCCGAAGCGATTCGCCAGCTTGCGGCGAATGGCGCCGAGGTGTTGCTGCGGGTCTCGGCTTACATGGATCCGTGGGGCGCCACGGAGCCGATGGACTGGTGGACGGTGGTGAATCGCTGCCGCGCGCTTGAGAACATTGCATACGTCGTCGGCGCGAATCAGGGAGCTAGTCTGAAAATGTACCCGCCGTACTCCTGGCCGGGCGGAAGTCAGGTGATTGATTACGATGGGCGCTTGCTTGCGCAAGCCTCGCCCGGTCCCGGCGAACGAATCGTAGTCGCGCCAATTGACATCACCGCTCTGCGTCACGAGCGCGCAACCCGCAGGGGACATCATATGCTCGCACACCTTCGGACGGAGGCTTATCCGGTCTATCGAAGCCATCGTTATCCTCCAAAAGAGCTGGATGCAAACGGCGACTCGGCCCTATCCTATGAGCGCAACAATAGCTTGATAGACCAAGCAAAACGATCGATCGGAAATTGATTTCGGTATCGTGGGTTGAAGCACAAACTCTGGCGGCATTTGCCAATACATTTCCGGCTCAACAATTAGATTGACTCAACAAGGGAGCTCACGCACATGAGAAAGTTGGTGGTGGCCGCTTGCTCGATGATTTGCTTCTTATCTTTATCTGCACCTGCTCAGCAATCTGCAACGGCCACTCTTACCGGTCGGGTTGTTGATCCCAATGGCGCAGTGATTGTCGGCGTGCAAGTCACCGCTACGAATACCGCAACCGATCTGAAGCGTGAAACCAGAACAACCGAACAGGGGGTGTTCGTGTTGACGGACCTCCCCCCGGGTGAATACGAAGTAAAAGCCGAAGCGGTGGGGTTTAAGACACGAAGACTGGCTGCAAGACTGGAAGTCGGCCAGATCGCGACGATCGACCTTGCGCTGGATATTGGGACTATCTCAGCCGCGGAGGATTTGTTCGCGCCTGATCTTGATGTGGTTAACAGGATTTCCTCTGTTGTTGATGGAGTAGTAAACCATCGTGCGATTGAACATTTGCCGCTGAATGGACGCAACTTTCTCGAGTTGGCTCTTTTGATTCCTGGCAATTCGCCGGCTCCGAACTTTGATCCGACCAAAACCAATACGGTGGTTATCTCTTCGGCCGGACAGCTCGGCCGAGGCGGAAACGTGACCATTGATGGCGCCGACAACAATGACGATGTAGTCGGCGGACCGTTGCAAAACATCTCACAGGAGGCAGTGCAGGAATTTCAGATTGCGACGAATCGCTTCTCTGCGGAGCTGGGCCGATCAGGTTCTTCCGTAATCAATGTGCTAACGAGGACGGGAACTAACGAGCTCCACGGCTCGGCCTCTTTTTACTTCCGCGACCGGGAGCTTCAGGCATTGCCCGCCACCTTTGATCGCAGCAACCCGGATCCGCCTTTTGACCGTGAGCAATACGCACTGGCGCTGGGTGGTCCCGTCAAGCGAAATAAGGCTTTTTGGTTTGGATCATTCGAATACCGCAACCAGGACGGTGCGGTACTAGTTGGAGAGCGAGACACCGCCAGCCGCACTATCAAACGTAACCTTGCACCCGCGCCCTTAAACGACCTCCTTGGCACCGCGCGCGGCGACTGGAGCGTTTCGAACAAGGATCTTCTCACCTTCCGCTATTCCATCGAGCGCGTAGACGACATCGCGGCGAGCACCTTGATTCGCGCCATCGGATCCGACACACAACGGCAGAGTGCTGACAACGACTATCAATCTTTTCTGGCTAAGTATGCTCGCATAATATCGCCTCGAAAGATCAACAGTTTCAGTTTCAGCGTGAACAACTTCATCAATCGAACTGTGCCGGTGACGCCCGGACCACAATTAACCTTCCCGTCTCTCCAGGACGGCGCCTCCTTTCGAGTGCCGCAGCAGACAAGGCAGAACCGGCTGCAATTCTCGGATACATTTTCACTGGTGAAGGGAGCGCATGACTATCATTTCGGCGCGGACATTCAACGCATCGATTCTGATTTCAACTTGGGCGTTTTTCAGCAGGGCCGCATAGAGCTTGTTCAGGATTTTCCCGATTTCGATCACAACGGCGACGGGCGGATTGACGACAACGACCTGCTGTTTGCAGTCACGCTCCGAAGCTCGACGCCTGATCGCCCATTGATAATTCCGGACGCCGACAATAACCATTTTGCATTCTTCTTTCAGGATAACTGGCGCATTCATCCGCAATTCGCGCTTAATCTGGGCCTCAGGTACGAATTCGATACTGATGTAAAGAACGTAAGCCGCACCGATGAGCTGAATCCGATCATTCTGCCGTTCCTCAGCGGCACGCGTCACCGTGACAAGAACAACTTCGCGCCGCGTATCGGTTTCAACTGGGCAACGACAAACGGCCGCATGAGCGTTCATGGTGGCTATGGCATCTACTATGACCGAGTGACGCTCGAGATTCAGTCTTTGGAGCGGGGTCTGGACGGGCGGGCGCTGGCCGTTGAGGTACGCGCGGGCAATGTCTTTTTTATCGACCCGAACACCGGCCAGTTCCCGCCGTTCGCGCCGACGATATCCAATCCGTTCACAGGTTTTATTCTTCCAGGCGCCGGCGCCGGGGGCATAAACATCATCGACAACAAGCTGCAGAACCCTATGGTTCAGCAGATGAATCTCGGCATTCAGCGCCAGTTGGGAAAGGATTTGGTGTTGAGCGCCGACTACCTCCACAACTTCGGGACGCATTTCATAATAGGCCGGTTGATCGGCACGGTTTTCAACCCGGTGGTCAGCGGTCCCGACGGGGTGGTCAATCTCGAATCCAGTGTGAAGACCAAATACGATGGCCTGCTGGTGAGCGCAGAAAAGCGATTTTCGGGTCACTACCAGTTGCGCGCTTCGTATACGTTATCGAAGGCATTTAACTATGCAAACGATGATCAAATCCCGTTTGCGAGCGGGCCGATCGATCCAAATAATCTGCAACTTGAATATGGGCCGACCCCCAACGATCAGCGCCACCGCTTTGCTTTCTCCGGGTTCTTCGAGCTCCCATGGGATTTCACGGTCTCGCCGATCTGGACGATTGCTTCGGGAGTGCCAATGGACATTCTTTTGCCCGACGCGAGCACTCGCATTCCGGTCCTGCAGCGCGACGCGGGCGGCCGGTTATTCCACAACGGCAGCGAGTTGAACGCCTTCATACAGCAAGTCAACGCCGGTGGTGGCATCGGCGGCAGGCCGTTGCCGCTCGTACGCGATGACGCTCATTTTAATGATTCGTTTAATTCATTTGATCTGCGCGTCTCGCGACCTTTTCGGGTTAAGGAGCGCACGCAGATCGAGCCGATCATTGAAGTGTTCAACCTTTTCAATGTAACGAACATCCTTGGCGTGTCGAACGTCAACTATTCGGGCTTCTCTAACGTGCTTGTGAGGGACAGCAATGACCCGGCCAATCCAGGGTTTTTGCGCTCGTCAAGTTTTGGACAGCCAGTTACAACGGCGGGGGGAGTGTTTGGCTCCGGCGGTCCGCGGGCGTTTCAACTTGCGGTGCGAGTTACGTTCTGACCTTGAGTCAATCCAGATGACGCGTCGAGATTTAGATCAATTCCTGAACAAGGGTTACCAGTTAGGATTTGTGAAGTCGACAGACGATCCTCAGTTCTTGGGTTGGATACTTCTTCAAAAGGTGGAACCTGACGATCGTTATGTAGGTCTCCTTCAACCTGGGGAGGAGCCTGAATATATGGCGAGGCAAGAACTGTATCGGAGCAATCCTTATCTGGTACGGGTAGTGGAGCTAAAGCGAGATGTCTTTGAGAACGACCGCTACGAGACTGAGGATGACTACCGCTTGCACCAGCGTTACTACTTCTCCAATCTAGATGAAGTTGAAAAATTTGTTGCGAGTTTCGGCGACACGCTTGAGGATATCAAGTGGCTTACAGAGATTAACGCGCCGTAACCTATTGGAAGCATAGATGATAGCTCGGAAGAAGCATCGATGCTTAACGAGAACACACATTAGTGGTTGTTCCACCCACTCTCGTGGATGATATTCCAGTTTTCAGAGGGCCTCGTGCTAGATCCACACGGATCCAAGAGGCAGTTGTCGCACTTACCCTTCCAGTCTATTATTTCCTTTCCACACCAAATCACACACGGCTGAATTGGGAGGGAACGATGAAATTCTCAACCGGTTTCAATCGGTCAATTGCTGTTATCAATGCGTTCTTTCTTTGCTCACTTACCGTCGCAACCGCGCAAAATGCTGCCGTTATTCTCACTGGGAAAGACTCCGAGCGCGTAGTGCCAACCAGTTTTTACTTTGAGGGTCTGAGCGCGCCGACACAGATACGCAACTCCGCGGCCGCTCGCTTCGGAGAGAAACGCCACGTGATCGCCGGTCTGGTTGATACTTCTGGATACTCGAGCGATGTGCGAGCCAAGTATCAGGGCTTCTTTATCACAGATTCAGCCATCACTGTCGGGGGCAAGGACCTCGCCACAGGCGCCTATGGTTTTGGATTCTCAGAGGATGGCAAATTTAACATCTTCGATGTTGGAGGCAACGCGATAACATCAGGCGCAGCCATCAAGGATGCGAAGATGCAGCGGCCCAGGCCGCTGATGATGGTTAACGAGGCGGACGGCCTTCGGCTCTACGCCGGGCGTAGCTACGTCGTGATCGCAGCCAAATAGCCTCCGGCTTGGGGTTTGTTTCTCAATCTCCATCCACTATAATTCCGGCTATTCATCACAGATAAATGTCGCGTTGATACGCTTTAATTCCTTGTAGTCCGACAGGACCGGGACTGTTCTCGGTGGAGGCGAAATGAACGCGGAAGGTGCACCCAGCAGGATCGGCAAGCTTCTGGTGATCGGCTATCTAATTCTGCTGATCAATAGCTCATACCTGGCAGCATTTGCCGAACCTACCCTGTTTTATTTTGGCAATGTGGCGTTCCACCTGCTCTTCGGTGTCGTTTTAACGATTATTTTCGCTGTGCACGCACTTAAGCGTTTCGCAAGCTTTTCCCCCCTGCTAAAACTCGCCGTTTTTCTGCTGGGAATTAGCGCGGCTCTCGGTCTCTTCCTGATGTGGTTCGGCGCCACCAGGCCATTCCGCTGGGCTTTGTACTCGCACATCGCATTCGCTGTGGCGGGATCGATCCCGTTGCTTTTGGTCCTGTTTGGCGCGCTTGCTCGGGGCTATGCCGCCCCGAGAAAGAAATCGGTTGTCTACGCTGGCATCGCATTGATGGCTTTTTTATTCCCGGTAGCCTCAACTGCCTACAATCGCTACACGAGCGAGGCGCGACAAAAAATCGTCAACCCTGACATCGTCCCGCTGAGCATGGATGGAGAAGGAGCGGGACCCGACAACCCATTTTTCCCCTCATCCGCAGAGACAAATGTTGGCGGCACAATTCCGTCGACATTCTTTATGACGAGCAAGGAATGCGCCCGCTGCCACAAAGAGATATACGATCAGTGGAATTCGTCGGTGCACCACTTTGGTTCTTTCAACAATCAGTGGTACCGGAAATCAATCGAGTACATGCAGGATGTGATTGGCACTCGCCCGTCGAAATGGTGTGCCGGATGTCACGATCACGCGGTGTTCTTCAACGGGCGGTTTGATAGACCCATAAAAGAACAGATCGACACTCCCGAGGCTCAAAACGGGTTGGGATGCACGTCGTGTCACTCAATCGTTCATGTTAAGAGCACGATGGGACAAGGCGACTTCACCATCGAGTACCCTCCGATGCACGATCTTGCGGTAAGCGACAACAAGTGGCTCAAGTGGACTCACGACTATTTGCTGCGCATAGATCCGCAGCCTCATCGTGAGACATTCTTGAAGAAGTTCCACAAGGAGCAGACGGCCGAATTCTGTTCCTCTTGTCACAAGGTCCACCTTGATATACCAGTGAACAACTATCGCTGGTTCCGCGGCTTCAACGAGTATGACAACTGGCAGGCATCGGGCGTTTCCGGCGAAGGCGCGCGATCGTTTTATTATCCGCCAAAGTCACAAAAGTGTGCCGACTGCCATATGCCGCTTGTGGCATCCGGCGATCCAGCTGCGCGTGACGGAAAGGTCCATTCTCACCGGTTCCCAGGCGCGAACACAGCGCTGCCGTTTGTGAATGGCGATGAAGATCAGTTAAAGATTACCCAGGACTTCCTTCGCGATGGTCAGGTAACCGTGGATATCTTTGGCATGGCTCGCGCCGCTGCCCCGCCGCCGGAATCGGAGAAAAAGAAGACTGGAACCGAAGAGCCACAGTTATCCAGCACGTTTGCGATCGGAGAAGAGTCAGCAAACTTCGGCGCGGGACAGGCGTTTATCTCGCAACCCGTTGAAGTCATCGCTCCGCTTGATAAAGTCGATGCGACGGTACGCCGTGGCGATTCGGTGCGAATCGAAGTCGTGGTCCGAACTCGAAAGGTCGGACACTTCTTCCCGGGAGGCACTGTTGATGCTTTCGACGTATGGGTTGAGCTCGAGGCGGTTGATGACAAAGGTCAGAAGATCTTTCACAGCGGCGAAGTCACCGATGGGGGCCGCGGTCCAGTTGAACCGGGCGCCCACTTTTATCGAAGCCTTCAACTTGACGAGCATGGCAATCCCATCAACAAGCGAAACGCGTGGATGACCCGATCAGTCGCTTACGTTCGATTGGTTCCACCGGGCGCCGCAGACACCATTCATTACCGATTGAACATCCCTGAGAACTGTGGCGACCGGATCTTTCTGAAAGCCAAGGTAAATTATCGAAAGTTTGCATGGTGGAACACGCAATGGGCATTCGGTGGAGTACGCGATCCGGAGCACAAAAACTTCTCGCTCACTCCGGCCCACGATGATGGCCGGTGGTTATTCAACGGCGATACGTCCAACGTGTCCGGGAAGGTGAAGGCTATTCCGGATATTCCGATTACAGTCATGTCGTACCAGGAGTCGTCACTCAAGGTTATTCCCAGGAATGCAAAACTGCCGGACACCAAACCGTTGCTGGATAAATCGGTGCGTGAGAGGTGGAATGATTACGGCATTGGCTTGTTGCTCCAAGGCGACCTGAAGGGTGCCGAAGCCGCTTTCTTAAAAGTCACTGAGATGGATCCCGGTTACGCGGATGGTTGGGTGAACGTCGCAAGAGCGCAGATTCAAGAGGGAAATATGGAGGAGGCCGAAAAGTTTCTGCGCAAAGCTTTGGAGATTGATCCAAATCTTGCCAAGACGCACTTCTTCCTGGGTACGGCTCTCAAGAGCCTCGGCCGCTATGACGAAGCTCTCGAGGCATCTCGCATCGCCGCATCGAAGTATCCTCGCGATCGAGTCGTCGTGAACCAGATCGGGCGGATTCTATTCCTCAAGCGGCAGTACAGCGAAGCCATAACTGAGCTACAGAAGGTGCTCAAGATCGACGCCGAGGACTTGCAGGCTCATTACAATCTGATGCTTTGTTATCAGGGCCTGGGCAATTCCGAGCTGGCTGCGCGCGAGCAGACTCTCTACAAGCGATTTAAAGCCGATGAAGCAGCTCAGTTCATCACCGGACCTTATCGACAGCTTCATCCGGCAGATAATAATGAGCGGCAGCAGATTCACGAGCACGTCTCGGTCGCAATTGGGGAAAAGCCACGAACTCGACTTTATGCCAGCTCTAAATGAGGCCGGTTGTGTAGTGACGATCTGGCTTCGGTAAGTAACTTCCTTCCTAATGGTGTTCTAATGCAAAGAAGTTTTCTGATCTATTTCTTATTTGTCTTGCTAATCGCGCCTATTCTGGGGTGCGGAACTAACCGGCCTGCCGAGCAGAGCTCAACAGCCGAAACAAAGAAGGACGAATCTGCCGAGGCCGCATCTCAAGCGCAGGCCGCACCACCCGCAGACGCTCCGCGATACTCGGGCCCAATTACTTTCGCCGACGTAACCGCACAGACTGGGATCCAGTTCAAACACAACAGCGGCGCATTCGGAAAAAAGTATCTTCCTGAAACCCTGGGTTCTGGTTGCGCCTTCGTCGACTACGATAACGATGGCTGGCAGGATATTTTGTTAATTAACTCGATGAGCTGGCCTGGTGGAAAGGGTGGAAGATCCGTCCCGGCACTTTATCACAACAACAAAAACGGCACATTCACCGATGTAACCAGGGACGCTGGGCTCGCGGTCCAAATGTATGGGTTAGGCTGCGCGGTCGCCGATTATGACAATGACGGCTTTGACGACATTTACGTCACCTGCCTTGGACCAAATCATCTTTTTAGAAATCTTGGCAACGGTAAGTTTCAGGACGTGACAGGAAAGGCAGGCGTCGGCGATCCTGGCTTTTCGACCAGCGCTATCTGGTTTGATTATGACAAGGATGGGAAGCTGGATCTGTTCGTCTGCAACTATGTCGAATGGTCGATTGAAAAAGATCTGTTCTGTACGCTCGACGGCACGAATAAATCCTACTGCACTCCTGAGTCATACAAGGGCCAGAGCTCAACTCTGTATCACAATCGGGGAGACGGCTCGTTTGAAAACGTAACAAAGCGGGCGGGTCTGTATGATACCGCTTGCAAATCGCTCGGAGTGGCGATGATCGATTACGACAGCGATGGTTGGCCTGACTTGTTCGTGGCAAACGATACTCAGCCTAACAAACTTTATCGCAATAACGGAGACGGCACGTTCACTGATAATGCGATGACCGCAGGTGTCGCATTCAGCGAAGCGGGTGTAGCCCGCGCTGGTATGGGAGTTGACGCCGCGGATTATGACGGTTCGGGCAGGCAGAGTCTGGTGATTGGAAACTTCTCCAATGAAATGATGGCGCTGTATCACAACGAAGGGACCGGGTTATTCATCGATGAGGCTCCGACGTCGACGATCGGTAAGGCATCGCTTCTGACGCTTACGTTCT
Organism: Blastocatellia bacterium; assembly: GCA_035258805.1. GTDB lineage: Bacteria > Acidobacteriota > Blastocatellia > UBA7656 > UBA7656 > Onstottus_A. The sequence goes on from DATFWY010000298.1 coordinate 24,402, forward strand.
CCTGTTTCTTCTTTGATTATGACCTCGACGGGTTACCTGACATTTTTGCGGCCAACGGTCACGTATCCGACGACATCAGCACCGTTCAGGAAAAGGTCAAGTACGCTGAGCCTCCGCACTTGTTTCGCAATCTGGGAAAGAAACGATTCGAAGAGGTGACGTTCAAGCTCGGCGGAGCTCTCGGGCGCGCGATGGTGGCGCGAGGCGCAGCGTACGGTGACTTCGACAACGACGGTGACCTTGATGTGCTGGTGACTGCGAATAACGGGAGGGCTCGCCTGCTTCGAAACGAGGGAGGCAATCAGAACAACCTTATAAGGATCAAGACTGTTGGAATGACTTCTAACCGTGACGGGATCGGCGCCAGGGTTACGTTGAAGATCGCGAATCAGCCGAAGCTATGGAGCGTGGTGAAGACGGGATCGAGCTATGCATCGCAGAGCGAATTGCCGCTAACGTTCGGGCTGGGCAAAGCAGAAAAGATTGCGAACATTGAGGTCGTCTGGCCGAGCGGCCGCACTGATAACCTTCAGGATGTGGCTGCGAATCAGGCAATCACCATTCAAGAGGGAGTAGGAATGGTTGCGCACGAGCCGATCGTGTTTGTGAGGCCTTGATGGAGATAGGACCTATAGGACCAATAGGGCCTGTAAGTCCTATTACCTAAAGCGCGGATTGTTTACTCCAGATCCAGTGGATTGTTGAATAGCACACTGAGCTTGATGCTCCCATGCCCGAATTGAGGGAATCCCACGGTGTTTCGATCCCCTGCATTTAGGTTTGAAGCAGTGTCATCTGGCGGAAACAGCACCAGGGAACTCAAGAACTCGAGTAGCGCGTTCCGCTTATGAACTGCGAGCCTGGCAAAATTATCTCGGACCGCTTGTGCTTCGCCACCATGTCTGAGAATCGCTTCTGATAGATTGATGCTGCGCCCATCGTGGCCATAAGGACTCGTGCTCCCGACGCCCCACAGAGCCGTGGTCATCAACTGCGTTCGCATAGTGCCGTCGTAGTTTCGCTCATAGAAGTTGGGCCCGAGATCATGTCGCCTTAAATCGGTGAATATATTTTTCACCAGGAATGGCTGAAGCCTCGGCGTTTTTACCGCGGGGAATCCGCTGCCATCGTCGGTGGAATTGAACAAAGGGCGCGCTGTCGCAAAAAGGTTATTGAAAATCCCGTTAACCGGGTCGTAAGCAGTCTCCACATCAGCTACCCGGCGGTCGTGATTGATCTCAAGATCAGGTATATGGCACGTGGCGCAGCCAATCTGTTCGAATATCCCTCGGCCCTTTCGTGTATTGACCGTCTGTTCATACGTTGCGGGCTTGAAGTAATTCAGAAGATAGAATTCGAGATGGTCGACCAGGCTGGCAGGAATCTCGTTAACTTTTCCATCTCCGTCCGGGTCGTCCAATTCATTTGTGGCGCGCGGGGCCTCGATTGCATCTAGCGAGCCATCGAGAACCATTCCTGATGGCGTTGTGATCCGTGCACCACGGGCAGCCGCAGTGAGATCCGGATCGACAGCTTGTAAACCCATTTCGGCGTTCAGCGCACCGACAACGAATTCGCGGATCGAGATAGTACCTCCGTGATGAAAGAAAGGGCGCACCCGCAAATCCGGGTCCACTCCTTGAACGCCGGAGGTATCCGCCGAACCATCCGGGTTGCCAGTAATGGTGCCATAGTTGACTCCCTTACTCAGCAATTCCTTTGTTACTGTTCTATGTTGGACGACTGCATCAGAGATTGCGCTTGCCCTGATTGACCGGAGATCAGCAGTAATTTCATCCGCCAGCATCTCCTTAAGACCGAGTCCAAACAGATGCGACGCGTCACGGCTGTCTGGACGAGTTGCTACATCTCC
>DATFWY010000299.1:0-8857 GCA_035258805.1 Blastocatellia bacterium
GTCCGAATGCGAATTAGAGCAAGGAACGACTGGAGAAATACTCCAGCACGTGGATATTTTTCTTATCGCACATTTCTTTGAGCACCTTCGGCCATACCGTGACGCTTACCTCGCCGAGGTGTGCCTTCTTGAGCAGGAGCATGTAGGTGCGAGCCTGGCCTATGCCTCCGCCGATGCTAAGCGGCAGATCATTTTCAACGATGCCCCGGTGATAAGGCAGCCTCAGAAAATCGAGCTGCCCAGTTATCTCGAGCTGCTGTTTGAGCGAGTCGGCATTCACTCGAACGCCCATCGATGAGAGTTCGTGCCGCCTTTTCGTCACCGGATTCCAAACCAGAATGTCGCCGTTTAGACCATGCATAGGGCGTCCATCCTTCGATCTTGTTTCAGCGACCCAATCGTCATTAGTCCGCGGCTCTCAGCTCGTGTGGGTAGCCATCCTCTAGCGTCCACCCGATACCATAGATGAAGACCGCCGGGTACTCTTGAAGAATAGCCGTCTCTCTCGCCTTGCGCTGCAGGTTCGGATACCTCTCGAGAATATCTTCGGCGTGGATGAAGGTCAGCCTATCTGGAAGGTTGGGATACTTCTCAGACTTGAGCCCAGGGAAGAGTTCCAGTGCGAACGTCTCGGCTCCCTTCAAAACTTTCCAAATGCCTTCGACCGTTTCGGTCAGAAAGTCCAGGTTGCGCTGGCCAGCACTGATTGTCTTTTCCCAATCCCATTGATCGACATAGGCGCTGTGATCGTGATCGAGAAAGTAATCTTTGCGCACCGCACGCATATCCGTGCACAATCCTTCACCTATTTCCATACCGAATTGCTTCAATGCAACTCGCTTCCACTTGGTTGCCGCCTGTACGACTTGCGCGCTGATGGGATGCTTGTGTTGTGGTCGTTCGAAATATGAAAGTGAATTGGAGTTCGCGACCCGTCTCGGTCCAACAGGTCAATGACGCCGCTGTCAACGTCCACGATCAACGGAACCGTAACCATCATCAAATTTAGTTCCTTGCAAAGGTTCTCTTCGATGTATTTCTTGACCGCGAAAATGGCTTTCTGCGTTTCTTTGGGCGTAAGCAACGAGCTGTAGTCGGCAGGCAGAATCTTCTCAAGTTCGTCGTAGTTGCCGATTCCGGGCCCGGCGAGGTCTTGTTTCTTTGCTACCATCGTCCATGTCTCATCGAGTGTTGGTTGGGGAGTGAAACTTCCTCCCCTGAGGAAGGATAGGCCTTGAAGTTCGGTGAGCATATGACGGGCGTCACGGTTTCAAGTGACAGCGGTCACCGGGGTGCTGGACAGCAACGGCAAGATAGAACGCCTGCGACCGGGCGACACCCATTCTAGAGGTTCTTGGGCGCCCGTGGGCTGACCTACCGAGGCACTGACTGGGTGGAGGAGAACGACTCGAGAACAGCACGAGGCGAGAAAACATCGAGAACAGCGCGAGCGTGCTTTATTTCTGAAATGGAAATATGACGAAACTACTCGCCCCAAAAGCAAGTAACCTTAACCTAGCCTTACCGATGCGCGCGCCGGCGCGCTCGCAAGATAAGTACCAAACACTTCAACTTTGGGCTTCTTAGCATTGAGTTTTAGCATTTAGATGAATCCTTTGTAAGGTGCTGCTCGGATTCCTGGGCAAGTAATACACGATAATGCTTATCTTGCATTCGCCGATCGGGTCGCTTTCTGATGAAAGGCATTACTCTAGGGCCGCTGGGTTCTTCTCTGTACGCCTTCTGCGGCCAGTTCCGCTAGGATCAACGGGAGGAACTCACCCGCGCTCTCCGGTACGCTGGCGTACATCTCAAGAACGTCGCGCCTGGTCAACGCCACACCGCCGCGCCTGAATCCCTCGATCGCGAATGCTACGCGCTCGTCTAACAAAGTTCTCATTCGTTCTGGAGTATTATTCTTGTTGGCCTGTCGCTCACAAATTCTGTCTAAACGCTCTGCCGCACGCAACCCGTCTGTTACGGTAACCGTGTGTCGAATTTGTATGGAAGCCTCAGCGATTACCTGTCGATAAAAAATCTCCGTATCCGTGTCGCGAAGTCGGTTCAGTTGAGTACCGACTACGTGCCGATGAATAGCCGAGTCGGATAGATTATGCATCATTGCGATCGTTCGTTCGGATGCTCCATCGAGATAGGCTCGATCGATAAGTAGCCGATTGGGAGAACAACAGACCTTACATTGACCCTCACGATGCTTCGGCGCGGAAGGCGGCAAGGTTTTTGAACGAAGCCGAGCCTACCTCGTCTGAAGCATCTGTTGGAAGCCGATACCTCGTCTCCAGATCACCTGATTGGTGAGCTGAGTAATTCGCCACCCGCCTGCCCCCAAGATCACGTGCCCGGTTATTACCCCACCTGCTAGAAAATAGTTATCGTTTGGATCGGCGTTTGGATCACCGTGGCCCTCAGCCCAAAGGTGCATAGCAATCAAGTTCGCCCGGATTTCGGCGGAAGTGCCATCTTTCAGGGTGATGATGAAGCCGCTCGTGAGATGCTGTGTGGCTTGGAAGCGGCTTAAACTACGGCTATGGCTATCGGCGATTTCTTTGGGCCCTTTCTTGACTGCTCCGTTGGGCCGCACTATTTTTGCGTCATCTGCAAGAATCTGACTCATTGTTGTTACATCAAATTGCTTCTGATCTAAAGCAGCAAAGTAACGGTTAATAACTTCAGTTATCGCAACCGTATGCATCAGTTTATCTTGGTCATTCATATTACTAGTCCTTCCCTATATCGGTATTACTGCGCTATGCAAAGCCAAGCAAGGAAGTATTGATGCGCCACCCAACACCCGGCATCAGCGGCGCGCACGGGCGATTGATGATGAGAAGCATGCTTTCTGCGCGTCCGCTGCAGGCCGATGTTAGGCGCTCTCGCGGATTAACAAGCGCCTTACAAACCAGGCTCTATAGTATTTGACGAAAAGGCTTGAAGAACGTGCATATGCCTGTCGTTCCTTCCTCCTCTTTCAGTTCTCACTGATAACCGACTTCGACCGAATATCCGTTTGGGTGGCAAGCAATGAGTAATATCTATAATCGTAACAGAACGGAAGGTTTGTCACGCGTGACATGATCGAGCTTACCAGTGGAAAGCGGACGCTATCGCTGCTTTCCTGCCGGTGGGTCATAGATCACTGCACCCGTATGGCGTGCGCGGATGGCCCTTAGCTCCTCTGCCGTTAGCGGCTTGGCCGTTTCACCGCCAGGAACCGAGATGTCTCGCAAGTATTTGTCAAATCCGGGGCGCGAGAAGAGCGCCACCAGCGAAATCGGCTGCTTTCCATCGTTCGTCAGCCGAACGCCAGTATTCGGCGGCATGAAGATGATCGAACCCGGGCCGATCTTCGCCTTCTTCCCGTCGAGCCACGCGGTTCCGGTCCCAGCACAGATGAATAACACCTCTTCCGAGTGCGGATGACGGTGAGGTGGTATGCTTTGCCCCGGCGGCACATCCTCCGTGAAGATCACGAAATCCTTCGCGCCACCATTCCGCTCATCGACCTTGATGATGAACGGTGCGGCCAGTGTGGAAAGCGATGCCGGGAGCGGTCTCCGCATGCGATGTTCACCGTCGCTTGGCTGAAGCACAAGCGGCGTCGGCGCATTCTCAACGGGTCGGACGTCGTGGGACTGCGCGGCGGTGGGCAGCGAAGCGGCCATAAGGACGGCGGCAGTGACAATCTGGCGGCTGAGCATGTCGAAAACGAACCTCCTAATCAAAACGAGATTTCTTTTTAGTGTCTCGCTTTCCATAAAATGTTCCATAAGGATCGGGAAGTGCGCGGCGGACGAGCGTGATGCAAGCTCCACCACCAAAATTACTCTCTTACAGTCAGTGTGATCTTCCCGATTTGCTCGTTTGATTCCATATATTGATACGCCTCAACTACATCCTCGAAGCGGAATGTCTTGGCGATTTTAGGTTTTAATTGTCCGGTTTTTAACCGGTCATAGACGTAGCCCTTGGCTCTCGCGAGTCTCTCCGGATTCGTCAACCCGCGAGCTGGATGACCACTAAGCAGTTCTGGCGCGGTGATCTCCGCCAACCAATAACCACGAATATTAAGGGCCTTTTGCATAGCTAGTACGGGTGGAAACGGTGTCTGAGCCCCGGAGAGCCAACCATATTCAAAAATGGTAGCCCCGGGGGCGGCTGCTTCTGCCAGTCTGTCTAGCAGCGGACCGGCGATTGGATCGAAAATGATCCGCGTGCCCACCCCGCCCGTGATGTCCTTGACGCGGGCCACCAAGTCTTCTTCGTCTGTCACAATTACCTGATCCGCGCCGAGTGCGAGCAGTTCGTCTCGTTTAGCGCCTGTGCGGGTTGTTGCGATCGAAATGGCCCCTTCGGCCTTCACAATCTGTATGGCGGCGAGACCAGCGCTGCTGGAAGCCGCCGTGATGAGAACGAACTCTCCCTTCTTTACTTGGCCAAACTCAACCAGTGCTCCGTAGGCCGTCATGTACTGCATCCAGATGGAAGTTGCTTCGATTGGCGTTAGATGTGAGGGATACTCAGCCAAAGCGTGAACCGGCACGATGACTTCAGTCCCGAGCACACCATACTGATTCGGGGAGAACGCCGGAATCGTCGATACCCTCTTGTTTAACCAACTGGAGTCGACATTTGCTCCTATGGCTGTAACGATCCCAGAAGCTTCGTATCCCAACATCGCAGGCAGTTGGGTCGGTTCCAGGTAATACCCATGCATGAACATGGATTCCGCACGATTTAATCCAACTGCCTGCACACTCAAAATGACTTCGCCCCTGGAGGGCTCTCTCGAAGGTACATCTTCAATTTTCAAAACTTCCGGTCCACCCAGTTTGTGAAAGCGCACTATTTTAGCCATTGATTTTCTTCTCCTATGATGCGTGCTGAATACTTAGTGTCGTCATGCGCGCGCACCGCCACTTCAATTTGTACTGCATAGTGATGACGAAGTTGTGCCGTTTTCTCGGCTCTTGGGCCGAATCTCAAGCATTCTTCACGGTGCAGGGAGAAGTGAGGCCACTGGTGGCCATCTTCGCGTCGGGCCATTCAATTTCAAAAACACAAAAAGAAGTCTCGCCAGGGAAAGAGGGCTGAGCGTTTCGCAGCGTCCGTCCTCTATCGAGAACTAGCACCTGTCCGGTTATAACCAAACGTTATCGCGTTGTGTCTGGACACTGGTCATTGGGGCCAAATCTTTTCGACGTTCCGGCGGTGAAGTTCAAAGAGCTGGCCAGCGATGCACCGGGAGAGAGTTCGTCAGACATCCGCGAAAGGGTAGTTCGAGCTCGTCCCGTGCAATTGGATCGCTTTACAAGCGAGCGAATCTTCTGCAACGCGCAGACGTCTCCGCGGTTGATACGCAAATATTGCGCGATCGACTCTGAGTCAAAGGGGTTGCTGGAGAACGCGATAGGCGCCAGAACCTAATACGAATTCGCTAGACCCCTTCAGTTTAGTTACCAGCGTGATAGGGCGAGAATCGAGTTAATCCTGATGACGGCCAAACTAAATGAATCTAGAGACCGCGACTCTCTAAAAAGATGCGGTTCAACATCGCATCTCATCGCGAATCCAAATCGGTGAGAGATTCCAGGTCCTACTTATGTTGATTATGTTGATTATTCTTGACTTGGCGGGTAGACATCCATAACATAGCGGGCGCACGCGGATCTGCAACACAGCGGGCGCACGCGGATCTGCAACACTTCACTCTTTCGAGCATCTGGTCTCGAGCAGTTTTTATAAGGCATTTTTAGCAGCTAAACAAACCTCACAAGGCCGGCTTTAACGCAACGACTATGAATCAAGGTAGCTTTGGCTGTTTTCGTTGCTAATACAAATAACTCAACGCTCTGAGTTGACGATTCCACCCTGTCATGAGCCCCTCTGATTTTAGTGAAGGAGCGTGGATTTGCTAGCTGCAAAGCTACGTGGATTTGCTAACAGCTAAGATGAGGAGGAGAGATGGATACTGAACGGATGATATGCGTCAAGAGCAGGACTAAACTTTTCTTTCAGGTTGCAATCTTGTTGTTTGCGGCCGCGTTAATCGGACTGAATTTTGATCAAAGGTGGTATGTGACCGCCAGTCAAAAGGCCGAAGCAATCGGCGTGGATGTTGAAGTTCTGCCGAACGCATCAGTCAAGAGCGCGAAACAGACCGCACGCAATATTGTGCGACTCGCGATCCTGAGCAGGGACGACTTTAATGCATTGAAAGTTGATCCGTCAACAGTCACATTTGCGGGTGCCTCCGTCGCCCTTGATGCTAATGGCAAATACAGCGTTTTGTCTGAAGACGTTGACGGCAACGGGTTGGTTGATCTCGTCGTCACTTTCGCACGGGGAGCTTTGCAGGTTGGCGCGGAGCCGACGAAAGTAGATTTCCGCGCCCGTACGTTTGATGGTGTCTCAATCGAAGGTCATCAGTGCGCCCAGGCATCGGGCGAGCCTTGCGGCGGTACATTTATTGCGCGCTCCACGACGGGCCCTAGAACACTGATGAAAAAGAAAACATCGCAGCCGATCGGAGGGGGCGCTCCGCATCTGATTCAGACTGTGATTTTTTCTGAGAACTTTGATGGTGTTACCGCTCCAAACCTGCCCGCTGGCTGGAGTACTTCGTTCACCAACGGCGCCGCTAACTGCACCCCAAGTGGGACGTGTGCGCTCGGAACCAACTGCACTACGGTTAACACATCGAGTGACACCGCACCGAATTCAGCCTTCCACAACGCTCCGTCCTGTGTGACTGACGGGTTCCTCGTCTCACCAACGATAGCGATTACAACAGCTACCGCCCAGCTTACCTTCCGTCACCAATTCAATCTGGAAAGTACGCTCGACGGAGGAGTTCTCGAAATTTCAATCAATGGCGGAGCCTTCACCGACATCGTCGCGGCCGGTGGCAGTTTTGTTCAGGGTGGTTATACAGCAACCATCAGCACTAACTTCCTGAGCCCAATAGCTGGCCGAATGGCCTGGTCCGGGAACTCTGGAGGTTACATTACCACTGTGGCCAATCTCCCAGCCGCGGCGTCTGGGCAAAACGTGCAGTTGCGGTGGCGACTCGCTACGGACTGCAGCGCCGCCTCAGCGGGGTGGAATGTTGATACTATTTCGATCGATGAATGTGCGATCTCATGCCCAGCTAACGTCACCGTCGGCAACGACCCCAACCTGTGCGGCGCTGTCGTCAACTATCCAGCGCCGACTACAACAGGGCCCTGTGGGTCCGTAGCCTGCACGCCGGCTGCCGGTTCATTCTTCCCGGTAGGCACCACGACCGTCACTTGTTCGGTCCTACAAAACGTGACCTCAGTCTACAGTAGCGGCAACATTAACGTGCCAATTCCGGACAACGATCCGAATTTTGCTACGAGTACCATAAATGTACCTGATACCGGAGCCGTAACGGATGTCAATGTTCGTGTGCGATTAAACCACACTCGGGATGGTGATATTGCGATCGGGCTCGGCCATGCCAACGGGGGTCTTGCGCTTTCGATCAACAACGGCGGCTCGGGTGATAATTATGGATCGGGCGCAACCGATTGTTTGGGCACCAAAACCATCTTTGATGACGCCGCCGCCACTTCGATAACAGCAGGGACACCACCGTTTGCCGGCACATTTCAACCGCAGGCCGCATTGGCTTTTTTTAACGGCACCCCGAACAACGGCGCCTGGATTCTGAGTGTTCTTGACAACGCCGCTGGTGAAACCGGCACGCTCTTCTGTTGGGAACTTGAAACCACCCGACAGGCACCAATTGCGATGTGTTCTTTTACTGTAACCGTCAATGATACACAACCGCCCACCATTACCTGTCCTGCTCCAGTCACAGTTGTAGCAGCGCAGACCTGTCCGCTTTCCAGCAGTACGGCCGTCACCTTCCCCGCACCGACAGTTACGGATAATTGTCCAGGCGTGATCACCACAGTATGCAACCCGCCATCGGGTTCTACATTCCCTGCAGGCACTACAACAGTCACGTGCACTGCGACGGATGCCGCCGGCAACATGGCCAGCTGCAGCTTTACTGTTAGTGTTTTCAGCGCCTGTCTGCAGGATGATAGTGTTCCCACGAATGTCGTGTTGTTTAACCTTTCGGGGGAATACCGGTTCTGCTGCAACGGGATGACATTCACGGGAACTGGCGCAGCGTCTGTGAGAGGTTGTGTAGTTAGCATCCAGCACAATCCTCCTGATCGCAGGGTACTACTAACGTTTGATGGAGCGGTTCATCGTGGCACTGCTTCATTGCAGAGCCCGCCAGGGACGATCAAGTGCACGATTACTGACAGGAACACCTTGAATAACACTTGCGTCTGTCAGTAGTTGTTCGATCAATGAGCGCTGATTTATGTTAAGGCTGGCTGCTTGACGCGGCCAGCCTTTGTTCGTTTCTATTCGAAAGTTCTTTTTCTCTGCCGATTAGTCTCCCTCAATCCGCCATGGCTCTATTCCGTTCTTAATCTGTTGGCGGATTTTATTCCGACGACCAGTAGCAGAGATCTTCGTCTATGCAGTCATCGCGGAGCGCCGTTCGCTGCAGCGCATTGTTAGGCGTCGCGTTCAATCCGAGACAAGTCTCCCTCGTGAGGTCTACTGAATGGGGCTGGTAAGCTGGCGCTTGATGTCTTCGATGTCGACTTGCGCCCAGCGTTCAGCCAGTTTGCCATCGACAAATCGACAACGCTCGTGCACATCGAAGCGAAATTTCCGACCGGTGGCGGGGATCCCCAAAAATTCCCCCTTTTGAGTCGCATTCATCACCAGATCGGCTTCGATGATGTCGTTGCCTTCAAAGCTCACGGCGGCGATCAAGATATGTTCA
>DATFWY010000300.1:0-4448 GCA_035258805.1 Blastocatellia bacterium
AGCGGGCCAACGCTGGCAACCGCCAATAACAAACAAATAACGGCAAAACTCCAGAGCGTGCATTGCGAACAATGTCACGGTCCGGGAAGCAAACATATTGCGAACCCAGGAAAAGGATTTGGTCGAATCTCTGACATGCAATCTACGTGCTTGAAATGTCATTCGGCGGAAACGAGCCGTGGGTTCGATCTCAAAGCGGGCTGGGAGCGGATTAAGCACTAGATGGCGTCGATCCTGGCAATTCGACGCTACTGTTTTTGACTAACGGTCACGAGAGAGTTCGGCGACGTGCGTCTCGCGGAGCTTGAACTTCTGTACTTTCCCAGAGGCAGTCATCGGGAATGAATCCACAAATCGAATCAGACGAGGAATTTTGAATCTCGCGATGCGGCCATCGCAGAATTCCCGGATCTCATCTGTAGTAGCTGTCTCCCCGGCGTTCAACTTAATCGCCGCCGCGACTTCTTCTCCTAATCTCTCGTCGGGCATGCCATAGACATACACATCAACAATCTTGGGATTACCTCTCAACAAGTCTTCGATCTCTTTCGGAGCAATGTTTTCGCCCCCGCGTATGATCAACTCCTTTATGCGCCCGGTGATTCTCACATACCCTTTATCGTCCCTGGTGGCCTGATCGCCGGTATGCAGCCATCCCTCGGAATCGATCGCCTCAGCGGTAGCCTTGGGATTGTTGTAGTACCCTTTCATTACATTGTAACCACGACAACACAGCTCACCCGCAACGCCGGACTCACACTCATCGCCGGTGGCCGGGTCGACGATCTTCACCTCTACGTCGGGCAACGCGAGACCAACTGTTTGTGTTCGCAGTTCGATACTGTCATCGCGCGGCGTAAGCGTTATACCGGGCGAGGCTTCTGTCAAACCATAGGCTATAGCTAGCTCCGTCAGATGCATCCGGTCCATAACTTTGCGCATCAGCGGTTCAGGACAGAGAGCGCCCGCCATAATTCCCGTGCGCAAGCTGGACATATCCAGATTATGATAATCCAGCTGTTCCAGCTCGGCGATGAACATTGTGGGAACCCCGAATAGCGTAGTACAACGTTCAGCCTCGATGTACTGAAGGGCGCGTAACGGATCGAATGTCACCAGTGGCACCAGCGCGGACGCATGAGTGTAGGCTCCGAGCACGCCAATTACGCAGCCAAAACAATGAAAGAATGGAACTGGCACACAAAGCCTGTCGTTGGGCGTCAACGCCAGGCCCTCTGCGATCCAGTAGCCGTTGTTGACGATGTTGCGATTGGTCAGCATCACGCCCTTCGGGAATCCAGTAGTACCCGAGGTGTATTGCATATTGATCACGGTCTCGAGATCCTGGGCGGCTATACGCTCATCCAACTGAACATCACTCACGTTTTCGGAACGGGCGAGCAACGAGTCATAACGAATCATCCCGTCAGGGTGTTCATCGCCTATGTAAATAACCCTACGAAGAAATGGTAACTTCGTTGATTGCAGTGCCCCTTCTTCAGAGGTTCTCAACTCGGGCACCAATTCGTGAATTGTTTCGACATAGTCGACATCGCGGAAACCGGCAACCGTTAGCAGGGCGCTGCTCTCGGATTGCCTGAGAAGAAATTCTATCTCCGGTGCACGAAGGCTCGTGTTCACTGTGACCAGGATTGCTCCAATCTTTGCGAGCGCAAACTGAAGGACAACCCATTCGGGTACATTCGGAGCCCATAATGCTACTCGATCGCCTGACTCGATCCCTATCTCAATCAATCCCCGCGCGATTTTTCGTGACAGCCATTCGAGCTGGTTGAAATCGAACCGCAATCCCAGATCCGGGTAAATCAGCGCTTCGCGTTCGGGGTAATCCCGTGCAAGCAAGGTGAGTAGTTCACCGACACCAACATCGCGATATCCCCGATCTTTCTCGAAAGCCTCAGCGGTAGACATATCATTGCCTCCAGCTAGATTGTTGAAGACTTGGATTACACATCGTCGTCCTCTGGCAAAGAGCCGAAATATCTGAGCCACGAGTTGACGTCGCCAACTTCGACATCCTCCCCGTCCTCCTTTCCAGGCAGAGACTCTCTCAGATGGTCGAGCTGCGATCTGAATTCGCCTGATCGGATAACCGTTGCTCCACTGGAGCGAACACGAAAAGCAAGACGACGATCTGACGTCACGACAGTAATCCCGCGCGGATCACTTGATCTCTCGACTAGCTGTTCGATGCGTGTATCAGCATCCGAGCCAGGCTTCGCATAGAAGACCTTTACGCCGTTAAACGCTGAGCCTTCAGGAACTGCCTGATCAGGAGCACCGTCAAAGACAACCGTTACCCGCGCTTTCTTGATGCGGCAAAAAAGGGATAGCTTTTCGAGCAACGATCTTCGCGATGCCGATTTGTCGCGATGCCAACCCGGCGTCTGACCCATCACGTTGTTGCCATCAACGATGTAGGCCATAACTGACTGTTTGAGCGGCGATTCTAGCTCGATTTCGGCTAGTTGAAAAGACAGGGACGTCCGCGTCCGAAAAGCAAAAGGCGCCGAGCGGCCAACACCTGCAGGCTCAACTCAGCGCCTCATGAGCGAATTCTGAACTCGTTTAGTTTGACTTTCCCCGCGATGGACTAGCCGAGCCTTTGGCTGCGCCGCGATCTGCACTACCACCAAAAGAAGGCGGAGAAGGCATACGCATCGAACCTCCTCCTAAGGATGGACCACCAGTATGACCCCCACCTCCTGCACGCGAGCCCGCACCGGTGTTACTTCCTACGCCGCCGCGTGAACCACCACCAGCTCGCGAACCCCCGCCACCAGCCTGCGTGCCGCCGCCGCTGGATGAGCCGCTTCCGCTGTTCGGTCCGCTCCCATTGTTATATCGGCGCGGCGGATAATAATAGAAGTATGAGAAAAAGGGATTAAGCACTGAATAATCCCATCCGTAAGGCGATGCGAAACCACCCCCGAAAGGTAAAAACGTGTAACAATGGGAAAACGGATCGTATATCCAGGCGTTATACAGTAGCGACCGGCTTAGCGTTCGCCGCATTCCTGAGCTGGATAATCCTCTGTTTGCTGCAATCAATGATCGCGCACGTTCCTTACTCCAACCATCCAGATCGTCAACATCTTTTTTGTCCAATTTGGCGATCGCCGCCGTGTCGCCTTCAACAAGAGCGTGTTTACCTTCTTTTATTGTCGTGGAACCGACCATTGCTCTGCCCTTACGGACAGCGACGTCAACCTTTCCATCTGAATCGACATTGAATCTATAGAGCCCTTCTCTGATTATCTGGATCGTATTTCTCGGAGTTTCGATTGAAATAGGAATCTCGATCGTTGAAGCCTCAAGAACCGCTGAGCCGCGCGTCAGCTTGAGCTTGTCAGTTTCCATATTATCGTACAGAAAAACAAATTGGCTCCGTTCGCCCAATCGAAGGTAGCAGCCTGGATCGAGCAAAATCTCGACTCGGCCGTTTACACCAGTATTCACAACATCGCCGCTCTTCAACTCGTCACCCGTTATCAGAGTTCGGGGCGCGTCTGCAACTGCGAATGGCAGGATGCGTGCGACCGTGACATCGCCATCAATTATATTTACGACGCCAGCCTTAGCGGAAACGACGTACTTATTCATCTCATTGCGGGAAAGAGCTTTGCGATCCTGCGCCAGGATTGCAGTTGAAATGACGAGTATTGCCACTACACCAATAACCATTTGGGAGATTTTCATTGTACCCTCCGAGTGCGAGGCTGACGGATTGAGCGGAATGCGCTCTTCATTGTCGGTAGTAGTCATCCAGCAACTCAACCGACGTCACGGTAACTCAGTACCCCATCTGTCGCGATTATACTCTCACCGAGCTGGAAGGCAAACAGAAACTGCAAAGCCTGCGACGCTTCCCTCACATTTAGTAACGAACTAATTCGCCGGGACGCCACCGGGCTTAGCCAGGTAACGCGAACTGGACTGCCTACGGTACATTCGGCAATTTGGCCTCAGGCACTGGTGGGTTGTATTCAAATCGGAAAATGGGTTAGACTGGCCCTTGCAAACCCCCGTTAGTGCGTCATTGGTTGACGTAAGGCGGGGGTTTCTTCCTTTGAACGGACCGAAAGCGAGCTCGTTATCTCGCAAAGGATTGTCGCCTCGCCGAAAGCCACTCAGAAATCCGGCAGGCGCAATGGGCCCCTTCGTGTTGCGCTAAGTGCATGCAGGAATTGGGTTTGGTTCGCGTAAAAGGGTTTTGAAATGACCACGAAGTACTCTGACGAGCGATCGGATGAAGTGAGCCGTTTCAGCGTCAGCACCAACTCCGAAGTGACTATCCAAATTGCTGAGCGAGAAGGCCACCAATTTATAGTAATCAAAGAGCAACATCCCGCTGGGACGATATCCACAACCGAGCAAACTATTGAAATTCCAGCAGCGTTACTACCGGAACTTAAGCGCGCTGTAGC
>DATFWY010000301.1:0-3853 GCA_035258805.1 Blastocatellia bacterium
GGAATATCCTCTTCGGCGTTCTCATCTGGATAAGACCTCAACACGGTCGTCCGCATGCCATAACGTTTTTCAAGCTCGGCCGCGACGATCGGCATGGTCTCTTCGGAGCTGTATTCGTGATCGCCCGTGACGAAGACCACGCGCGGGCGCGCCTGTGGGAACCCGGTGAAGAAAACGAACGCCGCAAAAGACAACGCAACTACGCAATTCGCCAGAAGAAATTTTCCGTTCATAGTTTGAGTTTCCTGAAAGTTTTGAGGCAGTTTATGGCAGGCGTCTAATTGCGTAAAGATGTTTCGACCGCATTAAAATACGGAGCGCATCCCGGCCGGATGGGGGTCTTGACGGGAAAAGCCAGTTATGGGAGCATACGCCCTCGCTAATGATCAAGCGGCACAGTGATTGATCATCTCACATTGACAAGGCGGCGTAGCCAAGTGGTAAGGCAGAGGTCTGCAAAACCTTTATCCATCGGTTCGATTCCGATCGCCGCCTCCATTATCTACAACAACTTACAGCCAGCCCACTTTTTCTAAATTCAGCAACCGTAGCTAAAAACGTAGCACCTTTTGCAAAATTGGGGCTATTCCCGGCATTTCGTGGTCAGATCATCGGGACGCCTTACTACCCTTCCGAAGCTTCGTTATTTGCGTTTTCTTCTGGCGATGGTCCGATCGTTGACGGGCATACTGCGTCTTGTATTTGTCCCGATACTTCCTCGACCTTTGAGCGGCCAAGCACTTATCTGAGCAGCAGAACTTATCTATCCGTCCCGCCCAAAAGATATGGGAACAGATCAGGCATTCTCGAATCCGTGCAGCATCAACGCCTTCAAGGCGTTCATACAAAACAGGTGGGTGAATGGCAATTTTGCCTTTCTGATCACCAATCTGAGCGATGTAAAGCCGCGCCTGAGCACCTATCCGTAAAGGCGAATCGTTCATTCGTAGCAGTCTCATCCAGGCATCGCTTTTGTCCAAGGCTCTCAAGGTTTCTTCTGCTGCCAAAAGGAAGAGAAGTCTGTCGCGCGCACGCGAAGCAAGCTCGCTCGAAGCCCAAACTGCATATCGCCGCCCTGCGATATTTACCTCCTCAGTGTAGAACAAATCTAAATTGCTTGCCGACTGACTCTCACATTCAAGCGCACGACGGATACGGGTCCAGGTGTCTTGAACGATGGTCTTCAATTCCGGTTCTTTCATCTGTAGAACTGCAAAATTACGCTCTATCTCGATGTAGGGCTGGGACTGTATTGGCCCATACTCGTCGTCAATCTCTCCGATCCCATCGCGTAAAACAAAAGCCTGAAGCTCTATTGGCAACTTATCTAACACCCAAGCGAGCATTCGATAGAGTTCGCCCGGATCATTCTTTGGCGATTCGTAAACAATGCTGTGCTTGTAGGGATGGTCAAACCGGACTGGTAAAAGGTTTACCAACTCCAACAGTCCGGATAGTTTTTCCGGTACCGGTATTAACGGCGGGCTGTTCTTTCGACTTGCGTGACGTTTTGTCCCCTTTTTTGACTTCAAACCGTCACTTTTCGTTCGTGCATCACGTTTTGATTTCATTTCTACCCTCAACCTGTTGGAAATATTATCAGTTACTGTTTTTATTTATTGCGAAATAGACAATAAATATAGTATTACTTACCACACTCTATCACAGGGCGTGATAGTAGCACACAAATTGGAGCAAACACCGTGAAAAATCAAAACGTGACGGCAACGCGGTATTCGTGGAGACTGACAGAGTTGCCACCGGTAACCAGGTTGAGCTTGCCCTTTTGGCGCAAGGTCGTGCGCCTCAAGAAAATCCCCGCAAAGAAGGTCGAGGGTGCGGTGATTATCTTGGACGGAGATCTGAGGGCATACCTTGAGGGTTCGATGAAAGAAGAGGAAGCCGATGCAAGCGCAGAGGCAAAATAGGAAACGGCGCTCTCGACAGTCGCCAACTTTTCGACGGGAAGCGATTGAAGAGATCACGCCGTTTGGTTCGCTAACCAGCGCAAGCTGGCGAGCTAGGATAATTATCTCACTCGGCCAGTCTCCTGCGCAAAATTTTGCCCGCTCGGATGGGCGTCCGTTCGCGGGCGTGGGAGTTAATTTCCGTGAGCCAATATTATCTCAAGTGGGCACCAAGCCCAAAACAAATCTTCGACAATTCACGAATTTCTAACAACCAACCAATCTGCGCTATCTGTGGCAGTCCGTATCTCAACAGTGGTTCATTCGTTGCATTGCCCAGCGGTAGCATTTTGAACCTATGCGTCGCTGAGGGACGTCGGTTCAAGGCGCTCAAGCCGTGGGAGATCGCGGAGGCCGTTGCAGAACTAGCCACACGGCATGAACCTGATCATCGGAGGTATGCCATATGACCGAGATGATCACTCAACCGGTGGATTATGACGGCCCTCGCTGCGGCGATTGCTCGGAATATCGACCGCCCGAACCACAACCGCCTCGGCTTGGCATAATCGAAGAAGAGGAGGTCGAGCGTAACTGCTCGGCCTTCCTCATCCAACTAATTATCATCATCCGCGCCATATGCGGAGTAAGGAGGCGCACCTATGCGGCTCGACTTTAATACCGTTCGCACTCATTACCCTGATGCGCTCGAGTCCGGCGACGGCGCGATTCATTTTCTGTGTCCTATCTGCGAGGCCGAAGGCCATCCCGGCAAGGATTTTACTGTCTTCACCAATGGCGCTACGTCGTGTGTTCGCGCAGCGGCTGCCGGGCGAGATTTCAACCGCGAACACTGTCGACCTGTGCGTGAGCAGCTCGGACTGGGTGTTGAGAAAACAGCCGCGTTCATCAATGAAATACTCTTCGACGGTACGCTCACGCTCGAATGCGACACCTCGAAAAGCGACAAAGCGAGGACTGTGGCGCGTAACTGCAAGGATGAATTGCATCGCGACGTGATTGACTTGAACCGCTTCGAACACCGCAAGAGTTTCGTCAAGGCGCTCGCTGGCTACGACGATGAGCAACAAATACAGATCAATCATGCGTTGTTGCGTCTCGCCGGAAGGCGCGAGAGCGTACAGGCGGTTACCGACGATGAAGAAGAAGACAAAGCCGTTGAGAAAGTCATATCCAAGCAACTGCCGGACGGGCGGATCATTGAACAAATAGCTGGCGGCCAGTTCGCTGTTTATGATCCGGCGAGCGGTGAAGTGACCTACCACAAAAAGGTTGAGACTGATGAAGCCGTTTACAGACCACTTGATGATAACTTTATTCTGAAAGGCGGTTTGTTCCTGCCTGAGCGGCTCATTAAGTATGGCGACGTTGCAACGCTTGATGCAGAAATCGAAGCTTGTATTTATCGCTACTCAGATGTTCCTGAACGGGAACGCAAACTGTCAGCCAAATACGCTCGCCTGAGCTATCTCACCGATGTACTGGATGAGATCTCCTATCTTCGCGCCACGGGCGACCGCGGGAGCGGTAAGAGCCGTTACATTTGTACTTCCGGCATGATTTGTCTTCGTCCAATTATTGTCGTCAGTCCGAGTGCCGCCAGTCTTTTCAGAATGATGGACGCGTTCCATCCAACTTTGATCATAGATGAATTCAACTTGGAAACGGGCAGCGAAGACACTGATGTATTGATGAAAATTCTCAACGCTGGCTACCAACGTGTCGGCGACCAGTTCAAAGTGAAGGAAAATGCCCAGTAAAAACGTAGCATAATGACCGGCAGTCAACCGCCGCACTCAGGAATAAATTCACTGCGCGGGAGAATATTTCGTGGCGTGGGAATGAAGCTTGTACTGCAGGTAGCGCAAATATTCGGGCGAGAGTGGATTGGCTGTTACTTCCTCGATGACTGGGAGGAAGTAATG
>DATFWY010000302.1:0-4641 GCA_035258805.1 Blastocatellia bacterium
GGGCGAAAGATGGTTTCTTTTGCCGGCGGAATTTCGGCGAAAGCGAGGTCCTTTTGCCGGACTTTTTATAGTTGTATCGAGCAAAGAGTGAACATACACCGCGCGAAGCGGGCTCTGGGAAGCATCCAGTCGCTAGTGTTCTGCGACATCAGCGGCACGACAAAGACGACTCGAACTTCCGTTTCTTCACTTCATGCCTTCGCGAACGTCAACCAGGAGTTGATCAAACGCTTGGAGGCGGATCAGACCGGCCCGCGGGTACTCAACATCAATGACGACATACACGATAATGACCATGATGGTCGCGAAACTTAAGATGTGCAGCCAACTCCGGTGCTGGCCAATTGCCATCCGATAACCAGCCAGGAGAGAGCAAATGAGGCCAAGGATGAACAGAAGTGCGTAGATGATGTTCGGTGGATGCGTTTGCAGAGCCATCTTGCGGATCGTCGTAATGTCGATCATGCTGTTTAGCGCAGGCAGGAGTACCTTGCCCGCGTCCGGATGAGAATTGGGAAGCCGCGTAGCGGCGACTGCTTTTGTCCAAATCTCCTCCTGGAGCTTCTTAGATCGGGTCATTTCCGTTTCTGCTGCCGCCATGTTTGGCAGCTTCCGATAAGTCTCCAGTCGAGAGTCAACATACTGGCGAAACAACTCTTGAAGCCCAAGCCGCGCTCCGGGCGACAACAACTGGAGTCGCAGATAAGCAGTTTCGATAGCATTAGCTTCCTCGGCAATCAATACAATACCCGCTTCTCGTTGAACCGTGATGCCGCGCCCGAGAATGTGAACGCCACCACCAATCCAAACAGGGCAAACATCGCGCCCTCGATCGTACCCAGACTGCCCCGCTCACCTTCCGACTCTTTAGAACGGCGTCGAATACTAAGACGGCGACCTATTTCCAGCAAGATCAACATGCCGCCGAAAAGCAGCACCGCAAAAAGTAGAGGACTAATAGCAGGTTCCATCAGGCTTGCTCCTTTGCGATCTACACATTCGTTGGACGACGTCCGAGACTTTGAGAAGCTCGTTCAGGACCCCAAGTCAATCAACTACGCCTTCCTCATTGTTACTGCCGAATCGAAAACTGCAACTGTACAGACTAAATCCGTGCCTCTAGATCCGCCTATTGCCGCGTCCCACTACGAGCGAGTGATTCAGAGAAGAGCCAACTTTACAGTTATCGCGCTTTGACGACAAATTTCGATTCACGTAACAGAAAGCACTGAGACCAGTTGTTGTCGACGTATCGTTCTTCCAGGCAAAACTCAACCTGCTTTCACTGACTTCACTTGGGGATTGTGAGGAACGCGGGCACACACGGTTGTTCCGCGCTGCAATCCCGACTCGATGGAAAGTTCCCCGTTAACCAACTTCATGCGTTCCCGCATGCTCGTGAGGCCCAGCCCCTCCTGGTTTGAAGCTACTTCCGGCTCAAAGCCAATCCCGGAGTCATGTATCTTCAGCTCGATCTCGTTTGATCCATTCCTCAGTGAGACCTGGAAGTGCCTTGAACCGCTATGTTTGGCGGCGTTCTGCACGGCTTCTTGCAAAACGCGGAATAGACATAGTGAAATCTCCTCCGGCAGTTGTTCCGGCAGGCTCCCTGATTGGAAATCAATCTCCATACCCTGCTGCTCGGAGAACTCCTTGCAAAACCCAGCAGCCGCAGCGGCAAGCCCGAGATGTTTTAGCTTCGAAGAATGCAAGCGATGCGACAAGGCTTGCACATCGGCCGCGAGGTCCTGGGCCTCTTCGCTCGCTTGCCCGAGCTCGCGCCTGAGCTGACCGAGCGATTTGGGATGACCGTGCCGAAAATCGTCCAATCTCACCGCTAACAACGCGATTCGCTGGCAGATGTCATCGTGAAGCTCTCGCGCAATTCTCGTACGTTCCTCCTCCTGTGCTTCAATCAACCGACGGTTCACGTTGTAAAGCGCCTGTTCGGCTAGCTTGTGGTCAGTTACATCAACGCAACATCCGATGTAGCCAGCAAATGAACCGTCGGGCAGGAATCTTGGTTCGCCAGCGTCTAGAACCCATCGATATTCGCCGTCATGCCTTCGAAGGCGGCATTCTTTTCTGAAGGGGCGCCTGGAATCAAAGGCCTCGTTGTAAATCTTGCGGCACCGCTCAAACTCGTCAGGGTGAGTTATTGCGGCCAAACCAAACTCCCGCTCAGTGTCAAGTGATCGGCCCGTGAAGTCTAGCCAGGTTTGGTTGAAGTAGTCTGGCCGTTTGTCGGTCCCTGACATCCAGATCATCACAGGCGCGCTATTGGCCATCAATCGGAAGCGTTCTTCGCTCTCGCGCAGCCCCTTTTCCGCAAGCCGTTGCTGGGTAATGTCACTCACGATCGCCATAGCGCCATCAAAATCTCCATTATCTTTGCAGATCGGCGTTGCTGCCAATCGTACCCACAATTCCGAACCGTCCTTTCGCCGGAGTCGTTCTTCAATCTGCTCACGCAGCCCTTGCTGTCGGCGCACTAAGACTTCCTTCTTGCGCTCAACATCCTCGGGAAAATAAAAATCGAATACACTCAGCCCTACCATTTCTTTTGGTTCGTACCCCAGCATCTCCGCCATCTGTCGATTCACATAAGAATTGTGAAGTGTCGAATCGAGGAGCCAGACTCCTTCGTTTGTGGTCTCAACTATCCTGCGATACCGTTCTTCGCTGGCGCGCAGCTTCTCCTCCGTTTCCTTGCGCTGGGTGATATCTGCGGTCATACCGACCAGCCGGATCAGGTTCCCGGCTTGGTCAAAGGTCGCGCGGCCACTCTCTTCCAGCCACAGCAGCCCACCGTCCGGACGAAACCTGCGGTACACGGTTCGATATCCCGGGTCTTTTGGTGTCAGACGCTTCGCCAGGTTGCACAACCCGACCCGATCGTCAGGATGGACTAAACTGAAATAATCTTCTGCGATACTTTGTTGGCTGTTGTCGCTGAAACCGAGAATGCCTGCGGATTCAGCAGATCGCCACACTGTGTCCGTGGCACAGTCCCACTCCCAGGCATACATCCTACCGACCTCGGCTGCGACGCTCAGCCGCTCTGCGCTTTTACGCAACGCCTTCTGAGTTAGCAAAATCTCGGTGACATCGTGTGCCATGCCACGCACGAAAGGAACCTGCACTCCCTCGGTTCGCAAGGTGTTGGCGTATTTCCAGATCCGCGTTTCCCCGCTCTTGGTCTGCAACCGCATGAATCCACTCGCAGCACCTTTCTCACTTATCAAGGCCAGATACGCGTCGAGTTCCGCGCGAATCTGCGGACTTAGTAGTTCGCGCAAGTTGCGGTTCACGAGCTCGCTGGGCTCATACCCTAGAGTCCGCGCAGCAGCAAGGTTGACGGTCAATAAGATACCGTTTAAGTCATGGGTACACATCAAATCGAGGCTGTTCTCGACTAGGTCCCGATAATGCTCGTCGCACTGGCGCAAGACTAGAGATCAGCTTTCTTAGAGGCTCTGTCGGTACGATGAACTCACGCTCTGTCGTTAAGCAACCTAAATGGCAAAGCAAGTTTCTACTTCCGCCGTGTCGTCTAAAATCTCGATGAATAGACCAGGCTCAGGCAATCTGCTGACCGTTCTTATAACATATCTATCCTGCTTTTTTCACTGGAAAGCGAGAATGGTCGCGCGCAGAGCGTATTGCTGACGTAGGAAAAGATCGAGTCCCGTTGTCGACCCCCTTTGCAGCTTTGCGCTAGCACCTTTTGACCTCATCGCCAAGCCAATTGGCTGGAGCATTTGGGTTTAACCAGCGATAAGGCGCAATACCGTCGATGATGATCGCAGCTCACCAACCTGACCACTTATTCACTCATCAGTCTCTTCTTACTCCTTCTCGCAGTCAGTTCATACCCGCTCCAACCGAAAAACCCATTTGCCTATTACAATTGGTTTATCATCCTCGCCTTTAACGGCATAGCCGCTCATATGGCCTTCCAGATGAACCGTGATGCTGTCCTCAGTTGCCTTAATGGCACCAAGCCCGGCGAGCTTCATTGGGATGCTGAGTTTGTTGGTCGACTTTTCTTCTTGATCGTTGTACCTTCCGTAATATGGGATTGGAATCCCCGGAGTTTAGGGTTATCGGTACCCGTTTTGGGCTTTCTCGGTGTTCAGTTTCCGGAAGTTATTGGCCAGCTCGCTCGTTGGCTCACACCTTCAGGCTCGGCCCATCCGTAACGTATTTCGCTCCGCGGTACGTCCCGCAGGACACGATCAAGTACAAGCTCAAGGCAGAGCGCTGCCGAGGTTATGTTCTTGCCGAAGATTACCGAGCACCCGGAAATGGGCGCCGTGAAGCTGGACCGCGCGCCAGTCGTTACCACTGGCAAAACCTGATAAGGTTTTTGGAAAGCGGCGCCAGCGCGAGTGTCATGATTGGTTCTGATTTGTTTGGCCTGGTTTTTGAACCGAAAATCATTACACTTTTCAAGACGCGGTCTGCGTAAGAGGTTGACACGACATAATATAATCAGAAATTTTCAAAACGAATCAGAAGGGACCGCTGAATTATGAGTCCGCTGCTCTAACCGCTGAGCAACGAGCCCTGAGAGAACCAACCATCTGATTCTATATTAATGAATATAGCTGAACGAAGAGATTCGTTCGTGGTTAAAGG
>DATFWY010000303.1:0-10294 GCA_035258805.1 Blastocatellia bacterium
CTGATGGGTGACTGGTGCGGACGGGATCCGACACCGACTGATTGAAAACAGGGGGCGCGTAACTCAAAGATCACGAACTCGGCGAGAAGAAAAAAAGAGAAAGAACAAAGTTCTTTCTACAAGAGAGGTCTTTGCCTCTTGACCCGCCTTCTCCTCATCTGCACACGATGTGGTGATAAGCAATTGCGAGAGCCGGCTCGGATATTTGGGTTGGGGAGGTATGGTGCAGTAGGTTGGGGCTGTAAGTGGGCGAGGTGTGGTCCGGGGTGAGTAACTTTGTATACATGTGCGTATCATTTCGTTTACGCGCCGCCATTCCCTTGTATTGCGAGTTCAAAGCACCGTTGGAATAAATCTTCTGATAGTTCCGCATCTTGGCTTCCCAGTTTCACCCCGATTAGGTGGCACGCCGCATGCACATACCGTCCAGCGAGGGCCTAGGAGAAAGTCAGACAAGGTGTAGATGTCAAATCAAAAAACTTTAACAAAACATTTACCTCGTAAGTCTACGACCACCATTAACAAAACACGTGCCGGGTTATTCGTATTCGAGCCGATTTCAAGTTGACATAACACTTCGTTATCGGGTACTTTCCGTGGCTGAATGGGTATGTAAAGATTAGTTTCCTTTTAGAGCTCGCTATTGATCCATTGATCGCGGCTTCTGCACGGTAGATCCGGGGGGGTCACAATGGAATTTCGGGAGTGGGACAAGCTGGTCTACGGCATTGAACGGGGGGAGTGCACACTCTTCCTTGGGCCGCAGCTGCCGCTTGATTGGGGCGACGGTAAGCGGCGGATTCCAGCAGAGGACCTTGCTGCTCGCCTATTGGAGCAATTGGACGAGCAAAGTGGCGCCCGCGCAGGCGTGGAATTGAACGATCTCGCGCGGATCTCCCAGCGCTTCCTCGCTCAGGAGGCCGAGGTCGACCTTGAGATGGAGATCAACCGGTGGCATCAGGGCCTGACGGAACAGCAGTCGACCCTTCACGACCATCTTGCCGCTTTGCCATTCCGCCTCATCATAACCAGCACTCTCGACCCTCTCATGGAGATGGCGTTGCGCCGGGCGGGAAAGCGGCCTTGGGTTGAGCGCTATCACTACACGGGAAGGAACAAACAGTTGCTTCAAGAAGCAACCGATAAGACACCACTACTGTTTCACCTCTATGGCTGCGTATCCGAACCCACGTCTGTAGTAATCACCGAAACTCAATTGCTCGACTTTCTGGCCGCTTTGATTTCGAAGGACCCACCGCTCCCTAACGACCTGAACGCAGCGCTTACCAACGGCAAGCTGTTTCTGTTCCTCGGGTTCGGTCTTCACCAATGGTATCTTCGTATCTTGCTGCACGTGCTCAAAGTCCTGCGTCGAGGAAGCCGCAGCTTTGCCGTCGAACTGGGTGAAGGCGGGTTCGACGCCGCCGCGGCGGATGCTGTTTTGTTTTATCGCCAGAACTTCAAAGTAGACCTCTACAAAGCCGACGTATTCGAGTTCGTCAAAGAACTGCGGTGCCGCTACGAGCCATGCGCTCCAGCCAGTGGCGGAAGAGCGGTACCGACCGAGCCTGCTGAGAGAGCTAGGCGAAGCGGTCCGAAAGTGTTTATCTGCCACGCGAGCGAGGACAAACAGAAGGCGCACGAGATCCACGACCATCTCGTAAGAGCCGGCATGGATCCGTGGCTCGATAAGGAGGCCCTGCGCGGCGGCGACCATTGGGATTCGCTGATCGAGTCCACGATCGACAACGTTGACTACTTCGTCGTCTTGAATAGTCGTAACCTTCAGATCAAGGTCCAGGGCGCCTCGTACGTAAATAAGGAGATCAAGGTCGCACTGCGTGCCGAGGACTGGCGCTTAGGCAACTTTGTCATCCCAGTCAAGGTGGATGAAACTCCCCTGCTTACTCTGTTTTCTAAGTACCACGCCGTTGAGTTGCATGGTAGCGACGGATTTCGTGATTTGGTTAGGGCCATCAAGCGCCAGAGCACATCCGCGTAGCGCAGGAGTTCGAGTGATGATTCGAAAACCAAAGCTGATGCGGTTCCTGCGTTGGATTCTTCTTCTGATCGTCACGTTCCTCGGTTACTTCATTGCCGGTTTTCTATCCTGGGTTGAATTCACGTGGTGGATCGTTCCAGTACTGATACTGGTAACTGCAGCGGCAGTCTTCACGGCGAGGAAGATTGGCCCTTCCCCTCGCGTGAGCATATTATTAGCGGGAGCGGGAATTTTCCTCGTTATCTTGTTCGGCTTTCTGGTGAACCACGACTTCGCAGGTGGTGGTTGGCACGTGGTACTGGCAATCGTCGGCTGCCTGATCGGGCTCGCTATCGGAGTCATCATCAGCACAACAAAGGGGCCAGAGCGGAGCAAGGTCGTGCGTGCCTTGCGCTGGGCCTTATTCCTGCTCGTGGCCGGGTTTGCCTCATCGCTTTGGGACGGCGCGGCTAAGTTGCTCCTCTCTCCAGTAAGTCCTGATTGGCTAAATTGGGCCGTCGTGGCGTTGGTCTTAGTGGTGAGCCTAGCAATTCTCATTTCCGTCGCGGCGCTCGTCGCGCCTTCTCACCGGGCTGTGGTAATCTTGTTAATAGCCGCCTTGTCCTACTCCGCATTCTTTTGGGGCGGTGAGTCATTTGAGGAATTTCCTTACAGCCTGTTACGCGCGCACGACTCTTCTCCTCGCGATGCCTATTTTTACCTTGGCATTGTGACGTGGGCGATCGGCGTTGCCGTGGGTGCCTTCGCGGCTCTAAGAATCACAGCGCACCTTGAGGCACCGTGGCGGAGAGCCGACGCAACTGACAATCAGAGACAGCGCTACAAAGGCACCGCACCTTATCAAGACGTCGATCTGGACCGCAAGACCTTTTTCGGCAGGGACGATCAGAGCCGATCCCTGCTTAGCCTGGTGTTAGCGGAACGGCTCGTTGTCCTTTTCGCCAAATCCGGGATGGGAAAAAGCTCTCTTATCAATGCCGGCCTGGTAGAGCCGCTCCGCCAAAGGAAATATCTTCCCATCGTCGTCCGGCTCAACGACCTTACCCAGGGGCTAGCGCAATCGCTTCTCGATAGCGTTCGGCACGCGGCAAGACATTCTCGCATCGACATTGTGGGTGGCGATGCAACAAGCGCGTGGCGATTTTTCAAAACCGCCGAGTTCTGGTCGGAGCACAACGATCTCTTACGCCCCGTGCTTATCCTCGACCAGTTCGAAGAGATCTTTACTTTGCACAGCAAAGAGCTACGGAGCGAGTTCATCGGCCAGCTTGGCGAGTTGGTGCGCGGACGCTCCAGAACTCCCCGCAACGGAGAAGCATCGGCGTCGATAGGACAATTGTTAGACGACACTGCGCCCGATGTGAAAGTCGTCATCGCGTTGCGGGAGGATTTTCTGGCTAATCTCGAAGAGTTGGCAAGCGAGATTCCGGCTATCTTGCATAATCGCTTCCGACTCGGACCTTTGAGCCTAGAAGCGGCTCGGGCAGCAATTATCGAGCCGGCCCGCGTTGGCAACGAAGCGTTCCAAACCGGCACGTTTACATATCAAGAGGCGGCGGTAGAGCGCATGCTCTCTTTTCTGGCAAAGCGACGCCTCGGTGTCGAAACGACGACGAGCGACGAGGTCGAGCCCGTACAGCTTCAAATTATCTGTCATTATTTGGAAGACGTGGTGCGAACACGGCAGGCGGCTGGGGACGGCGACATCGAATTACAGATCTCAGAAGCGGATCTGGGCGGGGAAGAGCACATGCAGCAGGTACTGGAGGGATTTTACGATCGGACCATAGCAAGCGTAAGGCCGCGTTGGAAGTCCGGTGCGGTACGGCGCCTGTGTGAAACCCGTTTGATTAGCAGGAACGGCCGCCGATTGACCGAGGACCACGAAGAAATAGCGCGCCGCTTTAAGATTTCGGAAGAGTTGCTGCGGCACCTCGTTGACGCTCGCCTATTGCGCGCCGAGGCGCGCCTCGGCAGCACGTTCTACGAGGTGAGTCATGACAGGCTGGTCGAACCGATCCTTCAGTCTCGAAGAAAGCGACTGGTAAAGCGCCGTTGGATTGACGCGGCAGCGGTTGTTTTGGTGATGACTATGATGGGCAGCCACGCCTACGAGCTATTCGAACGCAAGCAACGAGGACGCGAACAGGTCCAGCTAGAATCGCTGTTGTTCAGCCCTGAACCTGGGAAGGCGATCGATGCGATTAATGGATTGGTTACGCGGCATCATTACCGCATTCATGACGTCGTCGAGAAAATGGAGACGCGCCATTTGAACCCCTCGGCGCTTGTGATCCTCAGTATGGATTCAGCGTCGGCAGGCAGAGAGCTCGCCAATTTGGCAGGCCACGAGAGGGCAGTGAATTTCGTCGACTTCAGCGCGGACGGCCAGCGATTGGTGACCGCGTCGGATGACGGCACAGCGCGGGTGTGGCGCGCCGACGGCAGCGGAAAGCCCGTGGTGCTGAAGGGCCATGCGGGAGCAGTGGGGAGTGCTGCTTTCAGCCCGGATGGGCAGCGGGTGGTGACCGCCTCTTTCGACGGCACAGCGCGGGTGTGGCGCGCAATCGGGGGCGAGATGCTAGCGGTGTTAAAGGGCCATACGAAGGCGGTGGTGAGCGCTTCGTTCAGCCCGGATGGGCAGCGGGTGGTGACCGCCTCTTTCGACGGCACAGCGCGGGTGTGGCAAGCGGACGGGAGCGGCACACCGGTCATGTTGAAGGGTCATGACGACAAGGTCTGGAGAGCCGCATTCAGCCCGGATGGGCAGCGGGTGGTGACCGCGTCAGATGACGGCACGGCGCGGGTGTGGCGAGCCGACGGGAGCGGCACGCCGGTAGTGCTAAAGGGTCATGACGACAAGGTCTGGAGGGCCGCATTTAGTCCAGACGGGCAGCGGGTCGTGACCGCCTCTCGCGACGGCACAGCGCGGGTGTGGCAAGCGGACGGGAGCGGCACGCCGGTGACGCTGAAGGGCCACAACGAGTCCGTCCATAGCGCTGCATTCAGCCCGGATGGGCAGCGCGTTGTGACCACCTCTTTCGACGGAACGGCTCGGGTGTGGCGAACCGACGGGAGCGGCACGCCGGCGGTGTTACGGGGCCACGAGAACCTGGTGCGAAGTGCCGCATTCAGCCCAGACGGGAAAATGCTGGCTACTGCAGGAGACGACGGCAAGGTGATCCTGTGGGGCTTGGATAAGTCAGAGCGACTCGTAATCCTCTCGGGACACGCAGCCGAGATCAATCACATCGCATTCAGCCCGAACGGGAAGACGCTTGCCTCGGTTAGCGAAGACGGCATGGTGATCCTGTGGAATCGCGAAGTCCAGAAACCGATAGATCCTCACCTGAAGGACGTTCTCGAACACATTGAGAAATTCTATGTATCGGCCATGAATTCGTCGTTATCGAGTCGCGGAGCAGCGCCCACGCTCTTGGGAGCGGTGATTTCCACGCTGGATGCTGCACAGAAGTTCGGCGATCCGGAGATTTCCAATCAAGCGAAGACACTCCGCACACGCGTGATCCACGAGTACGAGAAGCTGCGCGTGGGTAGAAACCCGTTGTCAGACAGCGAGTGCCGGGGTGACAATCGCCAGCCGCTCGATCCTCGCGATCATCCGATAAGGGAAGTGACGAACCAGCAGTATCGATGCTTTTATCCAGCTCACACATTCCCACCGAATGCAGCCCGTATGCCCGTTCAGGTGAACTGGTACGAAGCCCGTGCCTACGGGGCTTATTCGGGCGCAACCCTTCCCAGTAAGCTGAGCGTCGAAGCGGCAAATCCCAAAGGCGCGCAGGAAAACAGTGGCAACTTGAGCCGCTCAAACAGTACGTGGTGCGAGGACATGGACGTGGCCAGAGACGAGAAGCAGTTCTCTTTGCTTTCCACGGGTAGTTCATACAGGTCAACCAGCCCGTGTCTGGTAAAAGGCAGATCAGCGCTACTGGAAGAGAAGCGAAAGTTCAGGGTGTACGATGAAACACCGCTTGATGTCGTTCAATGAATCCTCGTTGTCCGTGGGTTTTTGATTCCTCGACTCATGCGCCATCCATCTTTTCCCTTCACCAGTCGCAGTGCTATTGAAGAAGCATCATACCGTGGTCGTTCTTCGTTGTAGAGTTTCAACCACAGATTGTTTTGTAAATCATCGAGTGTTTTATAAGATCTTTTTGCGAAAACGCTACCGGTAAAGTCATTGAGCACGGTCTTCTGAAAGCGTTCACAAATCCATAAACTTTCCTATCACTCGCGTCGGACCAACGTAATCGATCTATCTCTTGAGCAAACTAAAGCACGCTCTAAGGCCAAAGAAGCTATGCCGCGCGCCAATCGTCATTTCGTGCCCGGCCTCGTCTGGAACATCACCCATCGTTATCCCAACATGAAAAGGCGCATCGTGAATGGGTCGAAGCAGGATCGAGCGGAGTAATAGCTCGACGAGACGCGCTGGTCTGAGTTGATCGCGGTCGGCAGCGAGGGATTTGTGGAGCAAGTAAAAATTGAATTGGGCTTCAGAGCACAACATCGCGAGATTTTGGTGGCGGACGGTTTGTATACTCTTCGAGAGCTGCTGGCGCCTTATGGCGACCATTTCGATAGGGAACATGAGGGGCTCTAAGGCCAAATAACGCCATGACAAACAAGTCCTCAAACAAGAGAGGCTTAGTCTGGTCCGACCCCAACGTCAGAACAACGTATCGAACAAGTGAACTGACCGACCATGTTATCCGGTGACTTTACCTATTCACCATAGCGAGCTACAGTCAGCGAAACACGAGACAGTGATGTCGTACTATTACTACCTCTCCTCATTCGTCGGATCCGGCAATCACAACGACCCGTTTCGAGCGGTCGCGGCAGATTGTGGCCCGGCAAGCATACTCGACCTTCGCCGCGACGCGACACGACGAGACGGGTGGTGCTTCGTGTGCGTCGAGCGTGAGAATCCAATTGACACCGCTACTACTACTGGGCTCATCTATTTGGGCGACGATCCGCATGCCAAGCTGGATAACGGCACCATCAACAAATTAAAGGATCGCCTGGCAGTCGACTTCAAGAGCGAGAACCTCGCTGAGATCGTCGCAGAAATACTGCTACTTCAGCGGATACCGGGGCGTGGATTGCGAGCAGGGCTGGATGGGACTTACTCCTTCCACTTAGGAAAACTCGTGTGGAAAGTAACCGAGACAGAGGCCTATGAGTTCGTTGGAAAGCTAAGGGAAACCGAACTCCTCGGACAACCCGCACCGCGGCCGGGACAGAGAATCGCCGACCTTCGACCGCGACTCGATCATGCATTAATTACGATTGCTGATGTGGTCAATCACGACCGGTCAGGATGGCTCGACAAAGAGATTGAAAAAGTAAAAAGAAAACAAAGCAATCACCCGGTAGCCATAAATTATTTCGAAGCAACAAAGGTCCGGGAGCACGAAGACTTCACACGACTTCACAACTCGGCCGCGGTGATCTGGATGCTTATGCTCGCCGGGGATATTGTGGTCTGTGAACCACAGCTTGATATTGCTCGGTTAAGCTCAAGATTGCGCGACGCGAGGGACTGCGAGCCCACCAAGTACGAGCTATACATAATGGCGGGATACATCCACACGGGAGTTCGTGTCGAGAAAACAGACAAAGACTCGACAGGGGAATTCCGGGTATTCAGCGGTGACCGGTACGTGCACGTCGAATGCAAGTACAAGAGCCTGGAGAGCATGAGAGCACGTCGTGTCAAGCCCGTCTTCGATATAGCTAACGAGCAGCTTCGAGAACTTTTGGAAGGCAAGAACCGAAAAATTCTACTGCAGATCACATGTAGGACGGACCCCATCGAAGACGACTTGCGCGAACTGTTGGACAGTATTTCCCGTGCCTTGGAAACGGAGGCCGCCGACGATACGTTCCAGTTCAAGTGTGGTGGTAAATATGACATCACTGTGTTACCCAGCGCTCGCATCAGTGACGGTTCGCAGCTCAGGTTGCCGGCCGGTTTTGAATACGGCTTCACAGAAGCAACGATGGAGAAGGGTTGTTCTGGGGACCTTGCACCCTGCCACGGCTGGGGGATTGTATGGAATGTGCTCCGTCCCGGCGGATGGATACGGAGTGTAGTAGAAAGCGTCAGGCAAGCAGCCAGTCAGCTACCGCCGGAATCGCCCAATCTGATATATATACATGTACCGACCGGTAGCGTCGGAGCCGTTGAAACACGTATTGATTCAGCACGACCCGAGATTGAGACTCTCTTGTCGAACCCGGAAAGATACACACGCGTGAATGCCGTTATCCTCACCGGCCAAGCGACGCTCTACGGGTGGAGCGCGCCTGATGTGGCAACCGTACGATTTATATACAAGACGATACTGAATCAGAATCCCCGTAATGCCCAACCGGTGAATTTTCGTATATTTGGTCGCGACTTCACTCGGAAGTAAGTTCTCTGATCCGGTCCGACTCGCAGCGCTTGATCAATCGGAGTCGCCGTTGCTACCATGCGTTGAAGCGAGGCGGGATGGGTATGGGCTCAAATTACCTATGACATTCACTCTCATATCACGATTACCACTATGCGCTAATCCGATGGCTAAGTTCCGCTTCGATCTCCAGCAGGGCGGGCCGGGCAAGTCTAGAGTTGAGTACTAGCCGCAATCTTTTCAATCCAATCTTTGAACTTCATCTCTTTCGTCGTCTTAGACTCTACAACCCGGCAGTTCCAACTCACAGTTGCATAACCGTTGGTTCCGAAATATTCCGCTATCTCCGGCAACGTTCGATCGCAGCAGCGCTTCACCAGGTACATCGCCACCTTCCGCGCTTCATTCTCGGCCCGAGTTTGGAGAAGCTATTTACACGGAGAAGCCCAGGCAAAGCCATTCAGGGATTGCCGCCATCAAGCACCCGATCATAGGATTCAAATGCCCGCCAAAACAAAGACCTGATCCTTACTGACCTCTTTTTCTCGTATTCTCTACTTCTGCCCCAAAATATGTTCTCGCTTTTCCGTGTCTTCAAACATCCAGTGTCTACCAACTTGGCTTCTTATCCTTGTCATTATTAAGTTCTTGTTTGCTTTCGCCCAATCAGGCATCACTTCTATCCACTTCATATCCGAAGGAACATAAATGATGTGCTGTCGTCGTTTGAAATACAGCCTAAGTGTGTTACCAGCCTGCTTATAAACCAAATCGCCATCTTCGGCTCCGCCCGACATGTAAGTGTAATAGCCTTCAATCACGCGGCGAACGCGCTCGCCAATTAAGACGGCGAGGATAATGAAACCAATGCCCCCTACCCCCCAAAAAATCAGACGATCTGTCCACGACGGCGAATACATGCCTAAGACGAATATGACAAAGACGCCACCGAGGATAACGGTATTTTTTATACTTCTATACATTTTTAGGCTTCATCCTTTACAGAGAAGTCCTAATCCGCCGACAATTATTAAGATTTCCACAGTACCTATTGGCCGAATCATTAAACCGCTTTCTTTTTTATAGCAAAGACTACCAATTTACCTTGCTATTATTTTCGTTGCCGGTGCCCCTGTAACGGCAGAGTGAATCTTGTTGACCAAATCCAATGTTGGCTTCTCAACTGTACTCCATATCCTTCCAGCGTCTGGGTTACGAAGAAAAACCTGGACATCTGCTTTTGCATTCGTGGAAAATATTGCCGCGGCTCCTTTCCAGATGGTATCCGGAATTGGATAATGTTTGTCGACGAGGTTCAAAAGTTTTCCACCTAACGTATCCTCTAGCAGTCTTCCGGCACCCTTTGCTGCTCGTGCTGCCTCAAGAGCGCCCTCTCCAGAATAGAGCACAGTCCTCGCACCACCATGGAACGCGCCGACTCCACTAAACGCTAACTGGTGCAGCATTCCGCTCCACCATCCAGCGGAGTAAGCGGTTGAACATTGATCTACTACGTTATTCACGCCCAGTTCACTACGAACATAGCGGGTAATCCCAAAAGACAGCATGTCGCCAAAGCCAGCAGCATAGTTAGCAGCCACATCTATTGCGTCCAAACCAAGGGGGTCGACAAAATAAATAGGGTTATTCTCTGTATAGGCATAGAAATTGGGGCCAGCCAAAAAGCCAATGAGGTCGGGTTGGATAAACCTGCCTGCCATGGAAT
This sequence comes from Blastocatellia bacterium, assembly GCA_035258805.1. GTDB lineage: Bacteria > Acidobacteriota > Blastocatellia > UBA7656 > UBA7656 > Onstottus_A. Next base: position 10,157 of record DATFWY010000303.1, read on the forward strand.
CGTAGTTTCTAGTCCGATAAAAGTGCAACCCGGTTTCCGAATCAAACTCCCGCGCCGTGAACGTGTATGGTTGCACGAAGCTCGGATCCAGCTGCGACTCGATCTTGCCGAAGGATGAATACGCATAACGCTGGACGA
>DATFWY010000304.1:0-9350 GCA_035258805.1 Blastocatellia bacterium
CGCCGATTCCGAGGGCGAGGGTGATGACGGCGATCACAGCGAATCCCGGTTTATGTGACAGCATTCTCAAGCCGTATCGCAGGTCTTGAATTAAACTCTGCATTATGCCTCCGAGCTATCGAACTAATGAACCAAAATGCGCTCAAGGTGGGCACACGAGCGCACGTTTTGCCGATGTGTCTGAAAGGAACTAACCAACTCTCGTGCCAACGGGCTGAATTCGGCCCCCTAAGACAGTCCTCCCGTCCGGCTCGTTTTGTGATTTTTGGGATTGGTCTTTAGAATCGGCTGGCCGGAACTGCACAAGCCCTTGTAAGTTCTTGAAGAATATGCGGATACAGGCGTAGCTTGGTATCTCAAGCAGTATTTGTTGGGTATCGGGTCTTATCGATTAAAGATGAGCTCTGGATCCTCGCTCTTCTGTCTGGAATTTGAAATTTGAGATTTGAAATCTCCTGTGTCCGTCTGTAGGAATGCCTTTCCCAGAATCGCTCAAGCGGGAGAACGGGTCGTGCCCGCCGACCGAGATATCATCTGGCTTCAGCCAACGGAGTTTCAATTCAACCTAACCACCGATTTCAACGGGAGCCGCGGGCGCATAATACCGACGGATACATACGAAACTCGCTTGCCTAGTTCCGCTGCAACAACTTGTTCGGAGCCGCCTATCGGCCCCTATCAATTCATATTCATACTCATTCAGTACTCACTTAAGCGCCTGCGCCAGGTCTCCAATTAAGTCGTCAACGTTTTCAAGACCAATCGCTAGCCGAAGGAGATTGTCAGGCGTCTTTGTCGCAGGTCCTTCGATCGACGCTCGGTGTTCGATCAAACTGTGCGGCCCGCCGAAACTGGTTGCTCTGGTAAAGATTCTCACCTTTGCAGCGATGGCCATTGCGTTGTCTCTGCCTCCATTCACCTGCACGGACATCATCCCGCCGAAAAGTGACATTTGATGAGACGCAGTATAGTGTCCCGCATCATTTGAAAGACCTGGGTACAGGACTTTCTCAACAGCTGGATGGTTGTTTAGAAACTCCGCGACCTTCAGCGCATTGTCGCAGTGTGCGCGCATGCGATAAGGCAGCGTGGTAATGCCCCTTAGAGTTAACCAACACTCGAAAGGAGAAGGAATCGCACCTCCGATCTTCTGGAGTGTTCTAATCTTCTGAAACAACTCGCTTCTTTGTTTCGCAACTATTATTCCCCCCGTCACATCGTCATGTCCGCTCAGGTATTTAGTGGTGGCATGAACCACGAGGTCGGCACCAAGATCCAGAGGGCGCTGCAGGATTGGTGTCGCCATTGTGTTATCACATACGAAGTCAGCGCCTGCGTCGTGAGCAATTTCTGATGTCTTCCGTATATCGGTGACCTTTATCTGAGGGTTCGAAGGAGTCTCCGCCAGAATGAGTCTAGTATTACGGCGGACAGCCTTCCGGGTTTGAAAGACATCTGTCATATCGACGAAACTCACTTCCAAACCCCAAGGAACGAAAGTATCTCTCAGTAATTGCCTGATACCGAAGTACAAATCGTCTGGCGCAATAACGTGGTCGCCCGGTGAGAGAGCTTGGAAGATAGTCATTGTTGCCACTGAGCCGGAAGAGAAAGCCGCCGCCTCCTGGCCATCCTCTAAGGCAGATACGCACTGTTCCAGCGAATTGCGGTTAGGGTTGCCGTCTCGCGAGTACTCAAAGCCGGTCGGGTACCCCCCGTCTGGCTGTCGCTCAAAAGTAGATGAAAGGTAAATAGGCGGAGTCACTGCTCCAGTCGCTGAATCAACAGAGCGACCCGCATGGACAGCTTTAGTTTCTATTTTCATTGAACCTCACAATCCTATTATCTTCATATAAGCCGTGGGTCGAAATTGAAGTTCCATCGGAACCCCGATGGTGTCTTTGAAGCTTACTAACCTGACCCCGCTATGCGCAATAATTTACAAATCATCCTTCCGTGCTGCTCAATCCTTGTTCTATGATCTCGATACGCAATGAGATATTGTCCCAAATGCCAGCAGCGGTATTCGCGTAACCAGCGCTTTTGCCGCATTGATGGAACTCGACTTCTAATCGATCCCTATCCTCCCGACGGCGAGCACGACACAAATCCCACTCTTCAAATGCCGGGCGGTCCCCTGACCGAGGCCCAGGAACATACTGTCGACCTGGGAACGGACGGGCTATCTGATTTAGAACCCTTCGGAGAAGCCGATTGCGAATCAGAACTCAAAGTGTTGGGATCGAATGAGTACAGCAAATACTACTTCGACCACACCCGTTTTAATCGAGAGGCCTTGAGTCCTAAAGTCTTTCTCATTATCGGGCGACGAGGCGCAGGCAAGACTGCTCTATCCCAATTCTTCTCCTTTCAGCAACTGATGCCCAGGGTAACGACTATAGAAGTTGACGAACCCGCAGCATTTCAGCAGCTGATGTCCAGGATCGCCGAGAGCGCTGCAACCACACGCGAGGTTGCCATTCCCAGGCTCGTCAAGATCTGGGAATTCGTTATCTGGTCAACCATCTTCTGGCAGCTACAAGACCGGGACTCTCGGATCAAGGCTGCTGTTCTGTTTACGGAGCAGACGGATCAGGTGTCCGCATTCATTCGCCAGGTGCTGAAGTTTTTGGTCTCCAAATTCCTCGAGAACGACAACGGGCTTGGGGATGAGCTCGAAGATTTTATTAACAATGAGCGGGTTCAGAGAGCGAAACGCACGGTATTGGAGATAGTAAGAGGGAACAAAATCATCATCGCATTAGACACGATGGAGAATTATGCAGTCAGAGATGAAGCGATGATGCGGTCGATGGGTGCATTGATACAGTGCGCTTCACGCTTCAACAGAAACTATGCGCGACATGGTATCTATCTGAAGGTTTTCATCATGGCCGAGATCTTTCCTTACCTGAAGGAGGAAGTCTCGCTGAACCCGCTCAAGTTCATTCACGACGAGATCTATTTACAATGGCGGCCAAAAGACCTGATGAGGTTGATAAGCTGGCGGTACGATCGCTACCTGAAGCAAAACAAGATGACGATCCCGACGATCGGCAAAGTCGATTGGGACAATCATCATGATGTCTTGAAACAAAAATGGGAGCCTTATTGGGGCAAGAAGCTGCAGACTCGACAGGGATTAATCGAAGAGACCTTTCCATTTGTGCTCCGTCACACTCAGCTTCGTCCTCGCCAGTTGATCGTTTTGTGCAACTCAGTAGCCAGGCACGCCCAAGATGGAGAGACATTCCCGAAGTTTGGGGCGGAAAGCATCATGGAAGGCATTCAGCGCGCGGAGAAGCGATTAGCCGAAGAAGTGATGAATTCATACAGCTCCGTGTATCCCGGCGCGGCGCGAATCGCAGAAGCGTTGTCGGGTCTTCCGTTGATTTTCAAAGGCAACGAGCTCGACAAACGTGCGCCACAGACGGCATCACAGTGGCCGCCGGGCGAATACTCATCGTATGCCTTTCGACAGTTTGTATCCGAGCTCGGCATAGTAGGCCGCGTAAGGAACGTCAGCGAAAAAACTGGAATCGTTGAAGCTGACTTTGAATACGCTGGCGAGAGCAGGATTTCATTGTTGGTAAACGATCAGTGCGTGATACATCCGATGTTTTATAAGAAGCTGAACATCAGGATGACCAGAAACCTATGTGTGTATCCGTTCCCCGATCACGAAGAGTTCAAGTTTGAAGTGTCCCAGGCGCTATAGGCTTTGCCTTAGGCTCTGTGCGCTCTGCGAATCGGTGTTTGACTGATTCTCGAATTCCTACCTCGGCCGAATAATTTTCACTGCGTTCGCCCAAAAACGCCTTGAAGGAAGCCAGGCACGGATCGCCGCCCGCGGCGCCAACTGCAGGAATCTCAACCATCAAATCGTCCGCCAAACCGTCGCCATCGGCGTCTATGGTCGAGATGGAGTCCCCTGGATGTCCGTAGGGTACGAAGAGCTGCGGATGGTCGAACGGAGCGCGCTGATAAAGGACCCGCTCATCGGTCAGGGCTTCGAGGAAGGCGACGATCGCGGTTACCTCATCGGCGCTTAATACTGGAATGCCGAGCGGCTCAATCAGGATGCCGTCGAGAGTGAGGATGGGAGCGACATTGCCGCCGCGGCTGTAGAGCTCAACGGCATCACGCAGAGTAAGCACGTCGCCGTTGTGAAAGTAGGGGGCCGTGAGAGCTACATTACGAAGCGATGGAATCTTGTTCTGAACGGTGACGGTGCGCTCTCGACTGAGTTCAAGTTCACTCGCACCGAGTAAATCTGCGAAATCTGCGTAATCTGCGGATGATTCCTGACCGAGCGAATCGCAAATCGCAGGAACAGCACCAGAGCAAATTGCAAATCGCAGGACCGGCATCAATCCGAATCGCATATTCCAAATTGCAAATTGCAAATCGCAAGACCGGCAGCCGTCCGAATCGCAAATCGCAAATTGCAAATCGCAGACGAATCGCAAATCGCAGGACCGGCACCATCACAAATTGCAATAGAACCAGTGTTGATTCTGGATCTCTTTTGACATTCTCGGTTGAAGTTTGCTATATCAAGGGCCGAAACGTTTGTGGGTTTATCCATCCTCACCCGAATCAACCTCGAGAGTCCCGCCCCTATTAACTCACGTCATTCCTTGCATCGAGGATGATGTGTTTCTTCCGTCTGCATTGACGCAACAGCTGTCCGGAAGCGCATCTTGCTCAGAGCGTGTCTTCATCGAGCTGGTAAGTCGGCTGTTCACTTTGCCTCGCCGAAAGGAATCGGCGTCAAAATTAGATCCAATATTAAAGTCGCTTGTGAGGAAGGTTTCGCAAACTTGAAACAAGTCAAGGAGGGGAAGGATGATTCTGAAATCTCTAAGACCTATTGTGTTCCTTTCAATAGCGGTGGCTTTCTTCTTTCTGTTAACAGTATATGCTGCCGCGACATCAGAACTCAGGACCCAGCAGGTAGGATCCAGCAGTCAGGCCACTGGGGTCATTAACCCCGAGCAAAGACCGAGCTTTATTTCGAATGCCATCCTGGTGAAGCTTACACCCCAGGGCCGCGCAAATCTCAAAGCCACCGGAGAAAATGTGAATCCAGCAGCGACGGGAATGCCGTCTCTTGACGCCATCTGTCGAGACGTTGGCGTCCAGATGTTCCGTTCCATCATAGAGTCAGACGCGTCTCATCGAGACTCCGTGGCGTCAGTCAACTCCTGGCACAGACTGACCCTGGGAGGGCCGGAGCAGCGCCTCACGCTTATAGAACAGGGTAACGACGATGTGTTAAACGTCGCCTTTTCGGGAGCTGAACCTCTTAGTCGATTGATGGCTCGACTGAAACAGGAGCCCAGCGTCGAGACTGTGGACCTCGACTTTGTCATGCAGGGAACGTTCGTCCCGAATGATCCTTACTACTCTTCGCCCTATCCAACATCTCATGATGGCAACATCTCGCAGTGGGCCCCGCAATCCATTGGGGCTGAGCGGGCCTGGGATGTCACGTTGGGCGATCCTTCGATCATCATTGCGGTGGTGGATACTGGCATTGACCCCGACCATCCTGACCTGGTGGGTAAACTGGTTTTGACGAAAAACTACGTAAAAGGCGAGCGGCCAACGGATTCGTTTGGTCACGGTACGCACGTGGCAGGCATCGCTGCAGCGAGCATCAACAACGGCACTGGAACTGCCGGGATCTGCGGTCGCTGCAGTCTAATGTCGGTTAAGGTGCTCGGAGCCAACGGCTCCGGACTGACCTCCGACGTTGCTTCCGGGATCATTTTCGCGACGGATCACGGGGCGCGCGTCATTAATCTGTCACTGGGAAGTAGCTCTCGTACGACCATTATACGAGATGCTCTCGATTACGCCTCGAGCAACAACGTTCTCCCGGTGGTGGCTATGGGAAACGCCAACTCGGACCAGGTTGGAGACCTTGCCTATTGGTATAGCGCCTTGAGCGTAGGTGCCGTAGATCAACGTGGGCAGAAGGCCTCATTCTCAAACTTCGGCCTTCAAACCGATGTGACCGCCCCTGGAGTGGCCGTCCTCTCCACAATGCCTACCTATCCGGTGACGCTTAATACTCAGTACGGCTACAAGATGAACTATGACGCGCTGTCAGGCACCTCGATGGCGACCCCGGTTGTTGCCGGACTGGCCGGTCTGCTCTTGTCGAGAAACCCGACACTCACGGCAAACCAGGTAAAGGGTATAATCGAGTCATCGGCAGGTAATGGTGCGAGCTTCGACCTGATCTCCGGGTTTGGTTCTGTGCGCGCCGATGACGCGATCGCTGCCGCCGGCCAGGCAGAGGGTTCCCCTCCGACGCTGAACTTCATCTCACCTGCGTTCGGTTCAGCTCTAGTAAGAAATGTCACTTTTTCGACTACCTCAAGCGACAATGTTGCGGTTCACCATGTTGACTTCCTGAGTGGCGGAGCGAGACATTTCCTTCCCGCGACCTCGGTGGGCTATCCCGGTGGAAAGGGTAAGAATGGTTCACCCCCGATTCCACCCTGGTCCTCGTTATTCTCCTCAACAACTCAATGGAATGGCCCGTTTGACGTTACGGTTATTGCTTTCGACCGATCAGGTAACGGCTCCATACCGAGCGCCGGCAACTACGACATCCAGAATGCCTATGTAACGAAGGTATTCACGACACATGTGTGCGATCCAAGTCGAACCGGTTGTACTCGGTCCACGTGGGATGCAACGTTCACGCTTACCTATCCGGCCATCGCCAGGCAAAGAGTTGAATGGTTCAATTCGAGTTTCTCAAGCAATTACGCTGGGGCTGTATCAGGTCGGGTCAGCGACGGGCGGCATATTTTTTCGGTTGGGGCATTTCCTCGATATTGGACGGGTAATTTCTTCGAGTATGATTTCGGGCGGCCGATCTTCTGCGGGGGTTGCTCCACGAACCAGATCGGCGCCGCGCTCGGGGACATTTATCTTTGTATCAATAAGGATTGTCCTATCACTCCGGGGACGGCGGAAACCGATATCACGGTGACGATCACATTCCCGCAGTAGCGTCTGGCACAACGTTTCGGATCTGGTTTGCGCTGAAAGGCTCGCAAGCTAAGTAGGTACAATCCGCAGATTACGCAGATGACGCAGATGGAAAAAGTATCTGCGGAAATCTGCGTAATCTTTGGATGAAACGGTCCTGGAGAATGCGCTACTTTGCCCACGCGTACGCCTCTGATCTGGGATCGGCACCTGCGCTGAGCACTCCGCTCCGCATGTCAACCACGATTGCCGCCAGTGAGGTTCCGCTCCACGCGCCGTTCACGGTAAGCTTGTGTCCTTTCGCTTTGAGCGCTTCGCGAACCGATTCAGGTATCCGAGCCTCAACCGAGAGATCGCCCGGGCGCATCGTGTGCGGAAAAGGCGATGCCGGAAAACTTCGCGTCGACCAGTGAGGAGCTTCGATCGCCTGTTGCACGCTCATTTCAAAATCGATCATGTTCAATAGAGTCTGCATCGTCGCGAGCACCTGATTGTCGGCCCCCGGAGTGCCCATCACCATCAGAGGCTGCCCGTCTTTCATAACCAGCGTACCCTGCAACGTGCTGCGGGGCCGTTTCCCCGGCGCAAGCGCATTGGCCTCGCCCGCTTCGAGTGTGTAGTAGTCGCCTCGACAATTGAAGATGAACCCCAGGTCACCCATCACCACGCCAGTACCAAAAGCGCTGTGAAGGCTTGGGGTCAGCGTGATCATGTTGCGTGACTCATCGACGACTGCAATGTAGCTCGTATCACCGTCGTGATCGGCATCGCCTTCGGTAGTTACCTTGAGCGGGCGATCCATTGCCGGCGCGCCTTTGATGAATTTCTCCGCAGTGCCGGGTCTCAACTCAAGCGACGCCTTCTCGGGATCAATCAACTTGCGCCGCTCCGCGGCGTAGTCCTTTGAAAGCAGCCCCTCGTATGGAATGCGGATGAAATCCATGTCGCCGAGATACTTCTCGCGATCACCCATCGCGAGCTTCAATGCCTCAACGGATGTATGGATGTACGCAGCGCTGTTGTGACCCATAGCCTTCAGGTCATACCCCTCGAGCAGGTTGAGCGCGAACAGTTCAGACGGTCCCTGGCAAGCCGAGGCATTCTTATAAACCTGATAGCCGCGATAAGTTGTATAGACCGGCTCTTCGACTTTCGCGGTGTACGAGGCGAAGTCTTCGTAGCGGAACAGCCCGCCGTTTGCTTCAGAGAACTTTGCCATTTCCGTCGCGATGTCGCCTTTGTAGAAACGATCGCGGGCGGCTTGCAGCGCGGCGTGGCGTCCTTTGCTCGCGTTTTGTTTTTCGGCTTCGACAAGTTTCTTCAGGGTTCGAGCCAGCGCCTGATTGCGAAACACATCGCCCGCGTTTGGAGCCTTCCCATCCGGCAAATAGATCTTTGTGGTTGTGGGGTACTTTGCGATCTTTCGGCTTGTTTGAATCGCCCGGGCCATGAAGTTACCAATTGGAAAACCATTGTCAGCGAGATCGATTGCCTGTTCCAGCACCTTCTCGAAACTCATCGTGCCCCAGCGATCCAAGAGGATGTACCAGGCGTCGACAATCCCCGGCACCGTGCCCGCAAGCAATCCGTCGCTCTGCGGAAGCTTCCCACCGTTGTTCTTTTTGTACCATTCGATCGTCGCCAGTTTCGGCGCCGTGCCCTCAGCATTCAGCGAGACCACTTTTTTGGTCTTTGCATCATAAATCAGAAGCACCGCATCGCTGCCTATGCCGTTCATCGCGGCGTCCACCACGCCGAGCACCGCCTGTCCGGCGACTATTGCATCAAAGGCATTGCCGCCGGCTTCGAGGACGCGTTCCGCTGCGCGAGTGGCTTCGGATTTCATTGACGCAACCGCGTAATGTCGCCCGCGAATGATGGGACGCATAGTCCTTCCCGGCGCGTCGGTTTGTTCATCCTGGGCTTTTACCGGAAGGAAAGGGGCGGAAATAAAGACAAGGCACAACGAAGCGAAAGCAACGAACATTCGACGGTTTGTGCGCATTAGGAACCTCCTCCGATAGCGGTTCGAGTTTTGTTGATGGATCCACTGACTTGCCGGTTGCGGTGTCTCGGAAGTGCCGATACGCGCCGCGACCGGCTACTGTGCGCATAGTCTCACAAAAGGAGCCAACACGCACGCTCTTCTTGTTACTATCTTCTGTTGTCATCTGCGTAATCTGTGTAATCTGCGGATAAGGCTCTTGTGCCTGAACTCGAAGAGACTCATCCGCAGATTACGCAGATTACGCAGAAAAGATATAGTGAAGCAATGAATGCTGAAGCCTAAGCGTTGAATTCTGAACTCTAAACATTTTATGGTGTTCACCAAAAAACTT
>DATFWY010000305.1:0-11507 GCA_035258805.1 Blastocatellia bacterium
GCAGTGCCGGCATCGTAACGCGATGGCTCAATATTGCTTACGGTGCCCGAGGCAGGAAGACCTACAATATTCCTGGTTACATTTGTCCAGTTCTTTCCACCGTCGCGAGTGAGCTGGACGAGGCCATCATTTGTGCCAGCCCAGATCAGACCCTTCTCTTTCGGAGATTCCGCTATAGCAAACACAACAGAGTTGTACTCGACGCCGATATTGTCACCCGTCAGCCCGCCGGAGAAGCCCTGCTTGCTCTTATCGTTGGTACTCAAATCAGGGCTGATGACTTGCCAGCTCTGGCCGCCGTCAGTGGTCTGATGAACGAACTGGCTTCCTACGTAGATCTTATTGTGATCGTGTGGCGAGATTGTAAGCGGCATAGTCCACACGAACCGATATTTCAGGTCCGCGGGCGGTGACCCGTTAGTTTGATCTGGCCAAACCTCTACGTTTCGTGCCTGGCCGCTTCGCATATCGAACAGCTCGACGATGCCTCCAACGCTGCCGGAGCCTGAAGCGCTGGACCAGATGATATTGCTGTCGACCGGGTCTGGAGTTGACCAACCACTCTCGCCGCCAGCCACCGACTGCCAGGCGCTGCGTGGGATGCCTCCGCCAAAACCGCCACCTCCAGTGCGCGAGTTGCTTGGTCCGCGATACGAGGGTCCGTCCTGCTTGTTGCCATACACGTTGTAGGGAACCTGATTGTCGACTGTAGCGTGATAGATCTGAGCGATGGGGAGCTGAATTCGATCCCAGGTACGCCCACGTGTCACAGAGATGCTGATTCCTCCGTCGTTCGCGACTGCCATGCGGCTGGCATTGTTTGGATCGATCCAAATGTCGTGGTTGTCACCACCAGGGCTGTTTGCAAATTGGGCGATTCTTGCAGTCTCGCCCCCATCAAGCGAAACAGCAAAAGAAGCCGTCAGATAATACGTCTCGTTTTCGTTGTCCGGCGCGACTTCCATTCGGAAGTAATAATGTGTGCGGCCTCCCAGATTTCGATCATAGCTGACTAGTCGCCAGTTCTCGCCGCCGTCCTCTGAGCGCCACAGCTTGCCGCGATCTGTTTCCTGGCCCTTGAGCGGAACACCGTCTCCGGTCTCGATGAGCGCGTAGACTCGATTCGGGTTGGATCGCGCAATTGCGACCGCCACTTTGCCGGTCATCCGAGTCGGCAACCCCTTCCCACTTAGCCGCTTCCACGTGGCACCTCCATCAGTTGATTTGAAGAGACCGCTTCCCGGTCCTCCGCTCTCTCGGCCCCAGGTGTGAATCTCGAGCGGCCACATTCCTGCGAACAGAATTCGGGAATTACTCGGATCCATTGCAATATCCGAACACCCGGTATTCTCATCGATGAAGAGAACTTTGTCCCAGGTCTTCCCGCCGTCGGTCGTCCGAAAAACGCCACGTTCAGGCTGCGGACCGTAAGCGTGTCCGAGGGCTGCAACCAGGACGATGTTGGGATCGGTTGGATTTATGACGATGCGGCCGATTCGCCCCGTTTTCTCGAGTCCCATCAAAGTCCAGCTCTTGCCTGCGTCAACTGATTTGTAGATGCCGGCGCCCACTGAAATATGACTGCGTATCCACGCTTCGCCGGTCCCTGCCCAGACGATATTCGGGTCGGAAGGCGCGACCGCAAGCGCGCCGATCGAAGAGACTGGCTGATCATCGAAGATCGCTTGCCAGTGGGTACCGCCGTCCGTGGTCTTGAAGATGCCGCCCGACGCGGCGCCGGCATAGTACACGCTGGGCTGACCTGCGACGCCGGTAACCGCGCTGACTCGGTTTCCAACGGGCCCAATGTAGCGGAAGCGGAGCTGAGATAGTTTATCTGAGCTGATCTGTTGAGCAGCACTTGGCTCAAGCAGGCCAACGACCATCAACAAGCAAATCGCGACAATATGTAAGATTGATTTCTGATGATTCATCCTTTGTACCTCTCGAGATACTTGGACTGGGCAGAGCCGATTTAAAGCCCGACAGAATTCGATTAGTGACAAGCTTCTACTCCAAAACTGTTCGCGCGTCAATCAGGGTGGGGGTTGGGGATCGGGAGTTAGGGGTTGGGGTTAGAGTTGATTGGAGGATTGAGGGTTTGGAGTTGGGATTGGGATTGGCGTATGGATTGGCTGGAGAGTTCTCGACTATCTCCCGAATTCCCCCAATTCCCAGCCACCAATCTAATTGGCGATCTTCAAAGTTAAGCAGGGAGAATCTGCAGCGCGAGAGTACCGGAGTATTTGGTGTCTGGAAAAAATAACCCCAGCAGGCTTTCCACGAAGTGATCAATTTTCTTGCTGCGTTAGCATTCCTCTCGTCCTTATCGTACCTGGCTCTCCACAGGCGCCCGCAGCCTGATGGTCGGAGTCCGGCCTGGATCACTGCCAAGATCCTGGCTGCTCGGCGGACCGAAGTGCGTGGAGATTCCCGAATTCCAGGTACTGAATATAACGAAGACTTCCACATACTTCGTCAATCAGGCTGCTCGAATTATGAGAAGCCTGCGTCGGTGGAGCGATGATTGGTCAGCTGAATGCGTGGACCACTATGCCCAAACACGCCATAAGAGGCTGATCGCCCTCGAAACTCGTAGCCTATCAATCGTTGCTCCGCCGAAACAGGGTCGGTGGAGGCGGCGTTCGAACGAGAGACTTAAGTGGCACTCATTCGGGTGCTTTCTTCGACGACTTGGTGCTCGCAGGCAGGCGGGGCGACCGGAGCTAGCGTTGCTTCCAGGTCGAGGGAGGTTTGAAGACGATAAAGGCGCGCGTACACGCCGTTACGGACCAGGAGTTCGGCGTGCGTGCCCTGCTCGATGATCTCTCCGCGATCAAGCACAAGGATGCGGTCCGCGAGGCGAACTGTGGCGAGGCGATGCGCAATGATGAGGGCCGTTCGTCCTGACACTGCGCGCTCCAGAGCCTCCAGGACGAGACGCTCCGAAGCCGCGTCCAGACCCGTAGTCGGCTCGTCGAGGATCACGATGGGGGCATCGCGCAGCACCGCTCGCGCTATGGCAGTCCGCTGCTTCTGACCGCCGGAGAGCGTGGTCGCACGTTCGGACACAACGGTGTCGTACCTGTGCGGGTGGCGCTGGATAAATTCATCCGCGTTTGCGATTCGCGCCGCCGCAGCGATCTCGTCATCGCTGGCTTCGGGGCATCCAAACGCGATATTTTCCCGAATCGTTCCGCTGAAAAGCAGCGAGTCCTGCAGGACAAGACTGATCTGTTCCCGCAAGGAGAGAAGGTTATAGTCTCGGATATCCTGACCGTCGATGTACACGGCGCCTTGGGTCGGATCATAGAATCGCAACACCAGACTGACCAGCGTGCTTTTCCCGGCGCCCGTCCCGCCAACAATGGCGATTTTCTCTCCGGGCGCGATCGCCAGGTTGATATGCGACAGAACCGGCTGCCCCAGCGTGTATTCGAATGAAACGTCTCGGAATTCGATGTGGCCGCGAAGCCGTGGAGCGGGGTGCGCCTCGGCCCGATCCTTCAATTCGCTCTGCTCGTTCATGAGTTCGACAATGCGTTCGGCCGCCACAATCGCCCGGTGATACAAAATAGAAGACCGGCCCAGCGCACGCATCGGACGGAACAAGTCCGTGGCGTATGCGAAAAATATAACCACATCGCCGGTGGTCAGCCGACCCGAGAGCACGCTGGTGGCCCCGTACGAAATAACGATCGCCAAACCGAGAGCATGGATCAAGCCAGCCAAAGGACCGACCAGGGCCTGATAGCGCACGCTCTCGAGATAGGCCTGCAAGTACTTTTCGCTCCGGGCTCTGAAGCGCTTATCGATTTGTTGTTCCTGCGCCAGACCCTGCACGATGCGGATTGAGGCGAAGACTTCCTGAGCCAGAGCAGCCATCGAACCCGTGCTCCTGCGGGCCCGGCGGGCGGCTTTCTTTATGCGTCGCGTGTAGTGAAAGACCAATGGTGACAAAAGGGGGAAGACAGCCAGGGCAGCAAGTGTGAACCGCCAATCAAGCCAAAACATCAGCACTAGCATGCCCACTAATCGGAGCCCGCTCTTGCCGACCAGACTGATGCCCGTCATGATCAAATCCTGAATGCTTTGAATGTCGGCGGTCAGGCGCATCGTTAAATCGCCGGTCTGCTGGTTATCGTGGAAGCGGAGCGAGAGGCGCTGCACGTGCGCAAAGAGGAGCTGCCGCAGAGAGAAGACAAACCGCTGGGTCGCATCGCCCAACAGGCGAGTGAAGCAATAGGACAGTGCTCCGCTCAGGAGGGCCATCAGGATGCTCGCCGCACAGCCCCCATAAATGATCTCTTTAGGCGTGAGCGTCGCATGGTCCAGCCACGCGCTGAGCAGAGGTACGCGGCTGTGTTGGCTGGGGGAGAGTACCCGGTCGATGACAACCTTGAGCGGCCAGGGTTGTAACACGCTGACTGCGGAGCCCAGGACGATCGCCATAACCGCCAGGCTGAGCTTTTTCCAATCGCGCCGCAGAAACGGTAAAAAGAACCGCGCCAACTCCCGCGCGGGCATTGAATCATTTCGTTTTTTGAGTGCAATGGCAGGCGAGGTCACTTCTTGCATACACCCCTTCTCCAACCACGAAAAGCTCAAGGGAACAAAGTCGGGCGGCTTTGGCTCGGAGCGACCAGTTGTTCGGCTTCGTACTGCTCCGCCGGCATTGGCTTCAAAAAATAACGCCGATGTGCCACGTCTAAAATCCGAGCGATCAGCGCGTCGAAGCTGTATCCGGCGATCTCCGCTGCTAACACGTATGACCCAGTCGGACCCAGTGAAGCCATAGAGTTGATCTCCAGCACAAAAGGATTCATTTCAGCATCAAGCCTGATATCCACTCGCGCATAATCCTGACACTGACAAGCGCGAAAGGTCCCAAGAGCGATGTCATGAAGCTGCGCAGCTACGGCTTCAGGCAGTGACGCGGGACAGATCTTCTTGGGTTCCGTGCTGACCTTGTGCATCTTGTCATCCCAAGTCACCAGATCCAGCTGGCGATCGCCGAAATCCTGCTCCACCAGGGGGAAGACTTCCGTGCCATCGTCGTTACCCAGCAACGCCACGCACACTTCACGCCCAGCAACATACTCCTCGACTAGCGCCTCCTGCCGGTACTTGTCCACGATCGCCTCGACAGCCGGTCCCACAGCCGCCGGGTCACCTATCAGTTGCAGTCCGAAGCTTGTGGATTCGTGCCTTGGCTTTACCACCACAGGGAAGCGCAGGCCTTCAGTGCTGTCCTCAGGGCTGCCGAGGACGCGAAAATTCGGGGTTGGAATACCGGCCTCCCGAAGGAGTCGTTTGGTGATGACTTTATCCAGGGATAGCGCATGGCCAAGCGGACTGGAGCCGGTGTAAGGGACGCCGGCCATTTCGAGCATGGCGGGGACGTGAGTGTAGCGGCAGTTGCCCTGGATTCCGTATGCCATGTTGAAGACCATTCCGGTGGGGTTCTGTTGTGGATCCGCTGGCATAAATGCCTGTAATGTTGCAAGCAGGGTGTTGTCTCCTTCACAGAGTATTACTTCGTGACCATTTCTGCGCAGTGCGTCCTCAACACTACTGATGGTCCTTTTTCCATACCGCTCAAAGCATTTGAGTCCGAATTTGTTGTTTACGCCCAAACGGCTGCGATTCTGTACCACCGCTATCTTCATGGGTTCTCCAGTTAAATGTACGGACATGCTGTCCGTGACCACCGCTTCTGTGTTATGGGTTCCGACGTCAGTTTGCATGTGGTGAAACATTGAGCGATCTACAGTGCGCAGGCCAAACCTTCCCTCCTGGGATCGGCAGCCACAGCGACCATTCCATCGTCAAGCCAATGTACGGCCTGAACTGATCCCATCGAATAGCTGTGCTTTCGCAAGATTCGATCAAAGGTGAAATGTTGGCCTAACCTTGAGAGAACTGGAACCGTTGCAAGGGGCCGTTCAACCCAAAGCTTACGACTCAGCAAGGCATGGAGCCTCGGCGCTGCTACCGCTTCGTCCAGACTGTGACCTCGATCCAGAACCGACGTCATAACGTGAAGCATTGCCGAAATAATTCTCCGAGCGCCCGTGGCGCCCAGGGCCATCACCGGCTGCTGGCGGCCCGCATATTGCCGCAGCACCACAGTCGGGGCGGCGTTGGAGCGCGGGCAGCACCCGGCTCGAAGTTGGCTGGTGTGCAAGAACCGTGGACAGGTTCGGAGGTAGTTGTTATACACGAACCCGAGCTTTGGATTGGCCACCTTCGCTCCGAAAAGCGATTTGATCGATTGCGTGAGAGCGACCACATTCCCCCGCCGATCCGCGACCGTGAGGTGCGTAGTGTCGCCGGGGCCTTCTGCGGACCGCCGATACTGTGGCAAATTGCCTGAAGAAAGCTCCCTGGCGATCACACTCACGTTGGCATCGCTGAGTAACTCATTAGCCAGTTCCTCGCTGAAGTCTTTTAACCCTCTTGTATGACGCTCGCGGTTGGCAAACGCAGAGTACGTCGCCAAAGCGATGTGTTCGTACCAGTCGATATCGTCTGTCCAGTCGGTGACTCGAGATATCTCCTCGAGAACCTTTAGGGCAAACAGGAGGTGGCATCCTCCGCCCGGAGGCGGAATACTGACGACCTCGAATCCACGATATGCCGCCGAGATGGGGTTGCACTCGACAGGCAGCGTGCAGTTCTCCAGGTCCTGTTGGCTGAGCAGGCCACCATTGCGCTGCATGTCGTCCGCGATATCTCGTGCAAGGCGTCCATGGTAAAAATCTTCGACTCCAGCCTCCATCATGCGCGTGAGCGTTTGCGCCAGTTCAGGTTGCCGGAATATGTACCGCAGTGTGGGAATCTCACCCTTTACGAGAAAGAGTTTTGAAGCCGCCTCGGAAGCTCTCAATGGCTCTCTCACCCAACGATACTGTCGTTCCTGCAACGCGGTGGTGGGGTAACCTTCATCCGCCAGGCGAATAGCTGGCGTCATCACATCAGCGCGTGACAAGACACCGTACTTTCGCTGGGCATAGTCGAGCGTCGCGGGAGTGGAGGGAACTGTACAGGCGCGATAGCCAATGCTTTGCTGGCGCTTGTCAACCGTTGCCAACGACACCGCAGCCGGTGCGTAGGAATGACCGTCGATCACTACGGCCGTTCCATCCGCCCGGTGAATGAGCATGACCGTTTGACCACCCAGTCCCGACGAACCGGGTTCGCAGACGCCCAACGCCCACGCTGCCGCGACAGCCGCGTCTACCGCGTTGCCTCCGTGACGGAGCACCCCCAGGGCGGCGTTAGTGGCCGGAGCAGAGGAGGTAGAAACCGCCCCTCCTGCTCCCGGCCTATTGGAGTTCCCGTTCTCGTCACTGGGGCTTGATGTTTGTTCGCTATGAGCCAGCATCGCCTTCTCCATTCTCCGGCAGATCGTCGAGCCAGCACGCGCCTTCCTTATAAGGTCGCGAGAATAACTTGCCGACCATCTCAGGATTCCTGTTCTGGTGATAGCGCATATAGAGACGGTTGTCGTCTCCGAAGCCCAGAATCTCTATCTTGCCTGTGTAGTGCGACATGATGTACTTGAACGTCTTTTGTATGCCGCTCAGTCGCTGGTTCAAACCACGAATGATTTCTACGCCTCGGCGCAACGGGATCTGAAAATGAGATGCGCCTTTTACGGGGCGGCCCTGGAAGATGTAGTACGGTCGCACACCAATCGAATGGCATTTCTGGACCGTGGCCGCGAGAATGTCCGGATCATCATTGACCTTTCCCAGCAGCACGGTTTGATTCAGGAACTGCACGCCTCCTTCCAGCAAACGCCTTATATTATTCTCAGCATCCATTGAAACTTCGCCCAGGTGATCGAAGTGAGCAACGATGACAGGGGTCTTTCCTGCGCTAAGTATTCGCTCGAATAAGCCAGGCAGCTCCGGATCGGCAAATCGCGGCGGGTAAAACGCAATCGTCTTTGTACCGAAGCGGATTGAACTCAGGTGCGGAATGGGAAGCAGATGGTCCATTATGCGATGCAGCTTTTCAGTCTTGAGTACAAATGGATCGCCACCTGACAACAGAACGTTGTTCATTTCCGGATGCTGCTTTATGTATTCTCCAACCTTAAAATAGTCCGGAGCAATCTCATCGGAATCATTACCGACGATCCGTTTGCGGAAGCAATAACGGCAATAGGAAGCGCAACGGTCGGTGACCAGGAGCAGCCCTGTCTGTCTGTACTTGTGTTGTAGACCCGGCACGACTGTGCTGTCGTGCTCTCCGCTTGTATCGAGTTTGCCGGGACTATCGAACTCTTTGAGGGACGGCTCAACGATGTATTTGAGCTGTTCGTAATAGCCGCTCTTCCGAATCTGTTCGTCATAAAACTTGGTTACCTGGTAACGAGTTATGTCGTTATCGCGTAACTCGTTTTGTGAGAAGAGGCGCTCACCTTCCAGAAAGTTCATCCTCACAAGTTTTTGCTCCTCGCGAGCGCGGGAAGGTGGCGGCGGATAATTTGTGCGCGCTCCTTGAATCTGCACAAATGTCGTAGGCATTTTTCCTCCCTAAGGTCAGTTTCGAAAGTTTGCTTTCATTCCTCTCTTCGAACGGAGCCATGCGACCACCTCTTTGTCTGCTAGCAGTTTATTACTAGCAGTTTATTAAGTGCACAGACTGATTTTCCGATTACCAAGAACACACATTGGCTTTCAGATTATTAGAAGCACTGACTGATTTTTCAGATTATTGAGAGCACGGACTGATTGTCCGAGCTCGTGATCTTAAAAGAGCCGTTCAGAGAGGCCTGTCCTGACGTCTCGAAGCTCCGACGTACCCCCGACGCCTTAAAGCTTCAGCGTCGCCCCACTCTAGTTTTTCGGACACAATATTTCATGATGAACTTCAGCAAGTGAGAGGCCGCAGGTCCGAGACGGTCTGGATACGCTAACTAACTGAGTGTTATATGCTAACCGACTGAATTAAAACTTACGCAGTCCGGTCGTCGGTATATTTTGCTATGCAACTTTTACCAAGCGCGCTGGGTGCCGATCCCGTCTTCTCGGGGAATGAGCGCTGTCGGTGGCGGTAATCGATGGCATGTCGATGACAAGGTTGGATTTGCTTCGGCGACCAGGCGATTGGCTGATTGACAAGATTAGCCCATACAGGTCACTGGCCTGTCATCGGTAGGACAATTACCTTTTTTACCGGATATTTATGGTCAAACTCTCATCGGATTGCAGCCGCCGGCCAGTGCAAGCCCTTAGTAGTTTTCGATCCGATCAATTGCCTGATGATGCAGAGGATTGTATCCGAAACGCTCAGACGCAGAACTTGGAGTAACGGGGCACATTCGTTTCTGAGCGTCTCGTATACAATCCTCTGCATTATCGTGCATTCAATTCGGCCTTCAGCTCCTAATTCCACTTAATACCTTTAGCGCGCTCAAGCAAGGTGGAACATTTGTGAATCCTTGGGCTGTAGGATTCCTCGCACATGCTCCTATGTTGCTTTTCGTTGCATCTCAACGGTCATTTTTGTGTCAATTGCGGTCGTTCCCGGCCTAGTGGCGCTGTTGGCGTGTTACGGCCGGCGCGAAGGGCGACCAGGGTTGATCCCATGGTAGCCCTCCGGTCCAAGTAAATTAATCGCTCGACGGTCGCACGATTAAGTGATCGTGCAGTCGAGGCGAGTCAAAGAGGATTGGAGTTAGGCTCCGGCGGCGCCGCCGAACATTTTTTCCTGTCGTTCCTTCATCTCTTCCAGCGTGAGGTCTTCGACGTGCGTTGCGATGGACCACCTGAATCCAAATGGGTCGACAACGTGACCGTAGCGGTCGCCCCAGAACTGGTCAGCCAAGGGCATTGCCACTTGGCATCCCGCAGCTACGGCCTGCTCAAAAGCGGAGTCGACATCCGGCACGTAGAGAGCGATCAGGAACGGAAAGTTCGCTTTCGCCAGTTCTCCGCGGCCGAACTCGGGGAAGTAGTCATTCAGCATCAGGTGCGAGTCACCTATTTTGACAGCGGCGTGCAAGAGTTTGCCGCCGGGTCCTGGAGCGCGAGCGATCTCAACCGCGTTGAACGCGCTCTTCAGGAAGTCTATGTAGTTTGACGCTCCATCCACCGTGAGGTGGATGGTAAGTGAATTGAGACCTTCTGGAATGGGCGATTTTGCTTTTGCCATAGTGCAATACATGCTATGACACAAGATGCCTGGCATCAAGGACTCCAATGCTCGACACCCACCGCTTTGCGCTTCACCCCTCGATGCTCACCTCGCAGGCACGCATTGCCCCCCCACCTCTCACAACCTCTTTCGGCTTTCGGGCAAATACTTTTCCAATACGTACAGCCGGTTCATCCACTTCCACAGTGGGATCGTCAAAATGATTGCACCACTTTTTCATCGATGGCTGAGAAGCGAATCGTCGATACACAAATTTGATATCAGCAAGGAATGCGTTGTTGTTCGGACGCTACGAAATTTACGATTGCAGCGCGGCACGCATAACGTTTTGGACGGCAACATTGTTTTTAGTATTGCTTGCGGTCTTGCACATAATTAAGCCAGAGTACGACCCCTCGTGGCGCATGATCAGTGAGTACGAGATCGGCAGGTTTGGCTGGGCGACGCAACTGGCATTCATGTCCTTGGCCATCGCCAGCGTGAGCGCAATAGCAGCAGTGTGGTCGCAGGCGAAGTCAATTATCAGCTATATAGGTTTAGTGCTACTGTTTGTTGCTGCAACCGGCATGATTATCGGGGGCCTCTATCCTAGCGATCCCATAACGACCGGCCCGGAGGCCGGGACAGAGAGTGCTTCGATCTAATTCAATAGACAGGAGCATATCTGTGAGATCAAAATGAGCACAGCCCCGTGAGAGTTGGAGCGAAGCCCGAATAGATGTCGTCGCACCTATATCGCTCCGCCTTTCCTGCTGAAAATCTCGAAAATTGAGAGGAGATCCTATGCCCACTGCGACTGCGGTTTTACCGCCAGTAGTCGATGAAGCACTGCACGCACGAGATTTTATAAGGCTGCGCGACGCTCTCAAGAACTGGCAGCCGCCTGACGTAGCGGATCTGATCAGTGTTCTACCGGTTGAAGACCAGGCGGTAGTATTCCGGATTCTGCCAAGAAAGCTCGCGGCAGAGACCTTCGGCTACCTGACCCCGGCTCAGCAGGAGAAGCTTCTAAAAGCGATGGCTCAGGATGAAGTCACCGCGCTTCTCAACAACATGCCGGATGACGACCGCACGCTGTTGCTGGAGGAGATGCCTGCCGCTGCCACTAAGCAGATGCTCGAACTGCTGACGCCGGAAGAGCGCGCGGGTGCCGTCAAGCTGTTGGGTTATCCCGAAAGCAGCATTGGCAGACTGATGACACCGCATTACATCGCCGTGCGTGAAGGCTGGACCATCCAATATGTTCTGGATTACGTTCGCGAGCACGGCCAGGACAGCGAGACGCTGAGCATGATTTATGTTGTCGATGATCAGGGCGTGCTTATTGATGATATTCG
>DATFWY010000306.1:0-11780 GCA_035258805.1 Blastocatellia bacterium
CACCCAACCGCCAGCCCAGCGCATCCCAACCGCTACGCAACTCGTCAACGTAGTCGCGACTCTTCCGGGAAAGCAGCCTGAATCGAAAGATCGAATCTATGTAGTCAGTGGTCATTACGACTCATGCGTTTGCGCGCAGGACGTTCTGGACGCAAAGACCGATGCTCCCGGCGCAAACGACGATGGCTCAGGCACTGCTGCGGTCATGGAAATAACGCGCGTTATGTCGAAGTACGAATATGACGCTACGCTGGTGTTTATGACCGTCGCCGCCGAGGAACAAGGCCTGAACGGATCGACTCACTGGGCCGAAATGGCGAAAGAAAAGAAACTGAACATCGCCGGGATGATCACCAATGACATCATCGGCAGCTCGCGTGGGGACGCTGGACAGATCGATAACACCCACGTCCGGTTATTTGCTGGTGAGCTCCCGGCGCGAGGCGAGTTAACCGCCGGCATGCGCGCGTTGATGGAAGTAGGCGGCGAGAATGATTCGCCAACTCGACAACTTGCGAGACACATAAAGGAAATCGGCGAAGAGTATGCTCGCCCGATGAACGTCACTGTGATCTATCGTCGAGACCGTTATGGCAGAGGCGGAGATCATTCGCCATTTCTGGATCGCGGCTTTCCGGCGGTTCGGATGAGCGAACCTAACGAAGACCTCAAGCACCAGCATCAGACGGTTCGCAAAGAGAACGGCGTGCAATACGGAGATTTACCGGAGTTTGTGGATTTTGCATTCTTGGCGCAAGTCGCGCGGGTTAATGCTGCGGCCCTTGCTAGCCTTGCGCTGGGACCGGCGGGGCCGGCTAATGTTCAGTTGGAAACGACGGGTTCTACGAGTGACGCTATTTTGCGGTGGGACGCCAGCAAGGAGCCGGACGTGGCCGGATATCAGATAGTCTGGCGTGAGACGACTGCGCCCTTCTGGCAAAACAAGATCGCCGTCGGCAACGTCACGCGATTCACGGTCAAAGGAGTTTCGCGGGACAACTTCTTGTTTGGTGTTCAAGCAGTGGATAAGGACGGGAACGTGAGCGTGGCCGTCTTTCCCAAGCCGTATCGCCCGCCCAGGCGTACAGAGCGATAGGTGCTCAGGCTACTTTGCTAAGACATCCAAAGTTTCTTTCGAAGTGTTGAGTTGGTGAGACTTTCGACAGATCCTTTCTATCCATAAAAAGGTGGTCAGATGTCACCTGCGTTGACAGCCTCTCCGCGGGGCGCTCATACAAGTTTACACATAACAGTGGATGCCGAGTGTTCCTCCGAACTCAGAACGAACAAATGGAGGAACGTATATATGGATAACGATAAAGTTATCAGCACGCTCAATGACCTCATTAGAAACTTGCAAAGACGGACAACAGGGATTCAAAGAAGCAGCCGACAACGTTAAAGCTCCCGACCTTAAAACCTTTTTCAACCAGGTAGCAATGGAGCGAGCATCGTGTGTAAGCGAGCTCCAGTCCGCGGTTCGCAGCCTGGGCGGCGATCCTGACAAATCCGGCTCAGCTGCTGGCGCGATGTACCGTGCGTGGATGAACATTAAAGGTACGTTAACCGGAAAAGACGACCACGCCATTCTTAGCGAATGCGAACGCGGTGAGGATTCGGCCGTTGAGGCATATAAGGATGCGACGAAATGGTTACCACCGAACATCCTTTCAATCGTCGATCGTCAATGTCAGAGCGTCAAGCAAACCCACGATCGCGTGAAACAGATGCGAGACGCGAAAGGCGGCAACGACACGCAGATAAGAACAATGTTGAGCCCAAAAGTGGGCGCGCTGGTTGGCGCCCACTTTTGATTTGTAGCGTAGACTGTCTAGTCTGCGCATTTTTTAGCTTCCAAGGCTTCCGGACACCACCTCAAAAACAAGTCCTATCATACGATTTGCACGTCAACGTTCCCACGGATAGACTTCGCCCAAGCTCAGCTTCAACAAACGGCGGAATTATGAAGAAGGATTCCAAGTAGTAACGAATTTATTCGTTCTGGATGACGGCAGTCTAATTACGGCGCGTTAGCGAATCAATTCATTACTGCGTGGTTTGGTCGCTATTTAAAACTATGCTTGATACAGGAGATCGCGCCCCAGATTTTTCCTTTCAACGCCTGGACGGAACGTTCTCAGAATTCGAGAGCCGCGCACAATCTCGTCCGCTTCTGCTGGCATTTCTTGAGACTGACTGTCCGACATGCCGTCTTTCAATTCCGTACCTTAACCGGCTGTGGCGCGAGCTTGGCGAACAGCTGGATGTCCTGGCTCTGTCACAAGACCCGGAAGCTCCTACGCGTGAATTGATCGAAAAAGCTGGAATAGAGTTTCCCGTATCCATCGATAAAGACCTGATCATCACTCGGCTTTACGACCCAATTTCTGTTCCGACGCTGTTACTAATTGCGAGAGGCGGCCGCATACTGCACTCATTGAACGGTTTCAATAAAAACGTTTTGAATGAGATCGCGACTACAATCGCCGGGGCGCCCTTTGTGATCGCCGACGCCTTCGACGGGGCGCCCGACACGAAGTTTGGCTGCACATCACGCCACCTCGAACCGGTCAGCGAAGGGGCGTTAGACTCGGCGGCGAACCCGTACCTCAAGCGTTCCGGACGAGCATCCAGAATCGTACTCGATGACTCGATCGATCCTTTCGAATACTGCATGCAATTTGGCGATCCGTTGCCCGTAATTCCTCCTACTATCGATCGAGTGGAGAAGATGCTTACCAAATGCGACCTTCATCCAGACGAAGTGATTGCGCTCGTACCGCCGAACTATGGTGCCGCGACCGTGGAAAAAATCGCGGCAAACGCGGTTATGGCAGGCTGCACACAAGAGATAATGCGCGTGTTGATAACCTTAGTGCGAGCGGTGTGTGATGAACGATACAACCTTCACGGAGTGCAGGCTACGACTCACTTCGCCGCGCCATTAGTGATCGTGAACGGACCCGTTCGCAACGAGCTCGGCTTCGCTTGCGGCAGCAATGTCTTTAGCAACGTGGCCCGGACAAACAGCACTCTCGGTCGAGCGCTACAGTTGGTTCTGTCAAATATCGGTGGAGCCCGACCGGGCGGCATTGATATGTCGACGCTTGGAAACGCAGGAAAATTTTCATACTGCATTGGGGAGAACGAAGAAGAGAACCCGTGGGAACCGTTGCACGTCGAATCGGGCTTCAAGCGAGAAGAAAGCGCGATCACAGTCTTCGCGGGCGAGTCGCCGCACGGGGTGAGTGAGCATAAGGCTCGCGAGGGACCGCAGGTTCTAAAAGCAATAAGTCGTGCTCTCGCGACCGTCTGGTCTTATCGAGTGTGCGCCGGAATAGAGGCAATCGTTGTTATGTGCCCGGAGCACGCAAAGACTCTGCACAAGGACGGGTTCGCAAAAGAGGATGTCCGCCGTTTCCTTTTCGAGAATACTGGAATTCCGATTCGGCATTTTGAGGGAGCCGAGGGCGAAGGGACTCAGAATACGAACATTTATAAACAGGCAATCATTGATGGCGAGTCGTGCTACCTTAAGTTTTTGCATCCGTCGGCGATTAAACTCGTAGTTGCTGGTGGCACCGCCGGGAAGTTCTCTGCAGTAATTGGAAGTTGGGCAGCGGGTCCAAGAGGAAGTCAGATGGTTACCTATCCGATCCCTCGATCCAACTGAAGCTGGTTTGAAATGAAGGCAGGCGTTGCAAAATCGCGATGCAGTTGCGGAAGGAAGGTGAGATGCCAATTACACTTGTGAATCCAATGGACGAGACTCCGCATGCGAAGCAGGAGGCGGCGCGGAGACTCGCAAACCTTTCCGGAAAGACAGTAGGACTTCTTGATATCAGCAAGCCGGGGGGCAGCATCTTTCTCAATCAGCTTGAACGATCATTAAAGCAGCGGTATGGCGTCGTCAGGGTTGTTCGTATCACAAAGCCAACTTTTACCAGGTGCGCTCCAGACGAGGTCATTGAAGAACTGGTCAGAAGCAGATGTGATGCTGTCATCGAGGCGCTAGCCGATTGAGGCTCGTGCACAACGTGCAGTTTGCACGATACGACAAGGCTCGAAGCTCTTGGGATCCCCTCAGTTCCCGTAGCGACAACTGAGTTCATGACCGCAGCGCGCACCCAGGCCAGCGCGCTCGGCCGGCCAGACCTGGACGCGGTGTATGTCACGCACCCGATTCAGGACCAGACCATGCAAGAAATTGAGGCTAAGGCCGACGCGGTTGTTGAAGAAATTGTCAGACGATTAGTGGAATAGGACCTACAAGACTTATAGGACCTATTAGACCTCTTCTTTTTTTTCGCAATAGATTTCAATACATCATTTCTCGGAGGAACGACTATGCACCTTCCACAGTCTTTGCAGCGCTCTGTTTCGCGCACGCTGATGTTTTTGTTCTGCTTCGCTTTGGGGCTTCAACCAGTTGCGACCTTTGCGCAGGAATCTAAGCAGGCCGTCGACACCCGTGTGCGCAAGGCGAATTACGAGCTTGCCTCTCGTTGGACAACTGCCAAAGTCAACAAACTGGTCTTCGATACTTCCGTAACGCCGCACTGGCTCGAGTCCGGAGAACGCTTTTGGTACAGCTACGAAACAAGCCAGGGCAAAAAGTGGTGGATGGTTGATCCTGCAAAAAAGACAAAGAACCCGCTGTTTGACAACGCAAAAATGGCCGCGCTGCTGACTAATGTAACGCGCATTCCATACGATGCACAGCACCTCCCGATCAACACGATAAAGTTTATTAAGAACGACACGGCGTTTCAGTTCGATGCCAATGTGCCGCGTGACGCTGACATTCCTGGTCTAAAGCCACCCGAGCCTCCACCTGCCCGCAGCGGCCAGGCTCGCGGCGAGCAGAACCAGGAGCAGAATCAGAACCAGGGTACTCCAGGCGCGCCGCCGGCCCCGCGGACGCGTCCCATCTACCTTGAGTATGATCTAACTACAGGCAAGCTGGTCCTGTTGACCGACTTTAAGCCAACAGCAAAGCCGCGCTGGGCTTCAGTTTCGCCGGATGAGAAGACGATCATCTTCGCTCGCGGACACAATCTTTTCATGATGGATGCCGATAGCTACGCCAAGGCTAGGCTGAAGGAGGACGATCCTGCGATCGTCGAGACTCAGCTGACGACCGACGGCGAAAATGATTACGGCTTCGATCGGCGATTGACCGAAGAGGAAAAGCGCAACTATCGATTTAGTGACAAGAACAAGACTCCGCGCGTTCCTGCCATCACGGTCTTCTGGTCACGCGATTCCAAAAAGTTCGCGCTGCAACGAAATGATCAACGCAAAGTCGGTGAGTTGTGGGTAATCAATTCGCTCGCAGCTCCGCGGCCGACGCTTGAGACCTATCGTTACGGAATGCCAGGTGAGCCGAATCAACCCCAGGCCGAGCTCGAAGTGTTTGAACCAGCGTCAAAGGGCAGAGTGAAGATCAAGACTGACAAATTCAAAGATCAGCAGCTAGCCGTCTACACCGCTCCCGTTACCAACGTTGAGCGTGAACGCGCACGAGTGTTTCAGGTTGACCGTGGCGAGCAGGACCAACAGCAGCAACAGCAGCAGGGACCACCAACCGGCGCTCAGGTAGAGCCAAGATGGCTGGGTGATTCCTCTGACAAGATCTATTTCAGCCGAACAAGCCGGGACCTGAAGAAGATCGATATTTGCGTAGCCGATACCACCACCGGCGATGCGAAGCCGCTGATCGAAGAGCGCTCAAACACGTATGTCGAGCTCAAGCCGCTAAGACTGCTCAGCAACGGTGACCTGGTCCATTGGTCCGAACGCGACGGCTGGGGTCATTACTATCTGTTTGATTCCAACGGTTCGCTAAAGAGCCAGCTTACTGCCGGCGAGTTTGTATGCAACGAAATCGAAGGCATCGATGAGAAGAATCGTACACTTTACTTTTCCGCGAATGGAAAGGAGGCGAGTGAGGACCCCTATTACAACCACGTTTACAGCGTTAGTCTGAATGGGGGTGCGGTAAAGCTGCTCGATCCGGGTAACGCGACACACGCGGTGACAATGTCGGATTCGAACAAGTACTTTGTGGATAATTCCTCGCGCATAAACACAGCGCCAACATCGGATCTTTATGATGTGTTGGGAAGTTGCGAGCTGACTCTCGAGCAGACCGATGTTACCGCGCTGATGGAGGCGGGCTTTAAGTATCCCGAACCATTCAAGGTCAAGGCTGATGATGGAATCACCGATCTCTACGGCGTGATGTATAAGCCCTTCGATTTTGATCCTGCGAAACGTTACCCGATCATAGCTTTTGTATATCCGGGTCCACAGACCGAGAGCGTAACCAAAACCTTTCCTTCGAGAAACGACAGGATTCCTCTGGCGCAATTCGGGTTCATCGTAATCGAGGTAGGGAATCGAGGAGGCAATCCGCAACGTTCGAAGTGGTATCACACGTTTGGCTACGGCAACTTGCGTGACTATGGGCTTGCGGACAAGAAGACGGCAATCGAGCAATTGTCGCGGCGGCATTCGTTCATCGACATTGATCGAGTGGGAATCTACGGGCACTCGGGTGGAGGGTTCATGTCAACCGCCGCAATGCTGGTGTATCCGGACTTCTTCAAAGTTGCTGTTTCCTCGTCGGGAAATCATGAAAACAACATCTACAATCGTTGGTGGAGCGAAAAACATCACGGCGTAAAAGAAGTGGCCGACAAGGATGGGAACATCAAGTTCGAGTACAGCATTGAGAAGAACTCTGAGCTTGCGAAGAACCTGAAAGGACACTTGATGCTGGCGACCGGTGACATCGATAACAATGTTCACCCAGCAAACACGTTGAGAATGGCCGATGCATTGATAAAGGCCAATAAGCGCTTCGATTTTGTTATTTTGCCCGGGAAGCGCCACGGTTATGCAGACGCAGGCAACTACTTCTTCTGGGTGCGTGCGGATTATTTTTGCAAGCATTTGATCGGGGATATGTCCGACAGCATCGATCTGGTTGAGCTAAATCGGGAAAGGGAACAGGTCGGTGACAAAGCTCAGGTCCGCCGCGGTCCTGATGAAGAGGAAGAGAACGAAGAGCCGATGTAAGGGCGTCCACGTAGTAACGAAAGCGCAACGTAACGAATTTATTCGTTTATGATTTATTGTTGCGCGATTTAGTGAGAACGAATAAATTCGTTACTACGTGGCTGACGAAACAGAACGAATAAGTTCGTTACTACACTGGTACTGCGGGTACATTTAATCCGAATAAAGGCACGGTGAGATATGAGTGATTCGACAGAGAACAGCGACATAATCCCAAAATTGCAGGAGCGGCTTCCTCCGTTTTCAAAACTGCTCGATATTAAGTTCCTCAGCGCAGCACCAGAACGATTGACTGCGGAGATGGTTGTCCGTGAAGAGTTGTGTACGACGCCCGCTATCTTGCATGGAGGAGCGCTTATGGCCTTTGCGGACACGCTGGGAGCCTATGCGACGGTCATTAATTTGGGAGGGGGCTTCAGCACTACCACAATTGAGTCGAAGACTAATTTCTTTGCGCCGGCGCCTGTTGGAACGAAGGTGATCGGCGAATGCCTGGCGTTGCATAGAGGCAAGAGGACGATGGCGTGGCAGACACGAGTCACAAACGAAGCGGGACGACTGATAGCAGTTGTGACTCAAACACAAATGGTTTTAGAACCACGCGAGTAGTTTCGTAATTCACACTCGGAATAATTTCGAATTTCAAATTCCGGATTTCAAACTAGACGCCAGTTTTTTTCTCAATGAAAATATCATTCCGCCATTCCGTCCAGCCTTCCAATCGACATCCGCTCCAATGAGGCTCGCGCGCGATCGAATGTTGCTAAGCCCACGCCCGATCTTTATCCACCGGAATCCGTACGGCCGGTTGGTTTCGAATCCGCGCACCCGATCCAAGTCGAATGCGCGCCCGTCGTCTTCAAGACTCATAAGGAAATCGCCGTTTGTATCGTTTCCAAGGGACAGCCTCACCTTCGTAGCACAAGAATGCCTGCAAATGTTGCTCAGCGCTTCCTGAAAGATCCGAAAAACTTGAATCTGGGTTGTTGAATCAAGCTTTAACCGGTCTTCTATTCCCTGGTCGCAAGAGCACTCATACTCGAATCTCTTATCCGGAGGCTGATGAGCGACTGCATCCGCAAGCGCCCATTCGAGCGCCGCGACGAGACCTACGTTCGCAAGCGCCGATGGACTCAGGTCTTCACAGATGCGCCTTATTTCAGTAGAAACCGCCTCAATTTCAGACCGGAATTGCGAAGGCTGGAGATGCCCGTTCTTCCTTTCGGCAACCGGCAGTTCGTCAGTCAGCATCATCAACCGCCTCAGATCCGCCAGTGTCTGATCATGAAGATCGCGAGCGATGCGTCGCCGTTCCGCCTCAGTCTCATTTGCCAACTGCATCCTGGTCTTTGCAAGTTGTCGGTTCGCGCCCCTCAATCGTAGATTCTGTCGATAACCCCACCACATTGCGACCATCGCAAGCCCGAGCAAAACTGACAACGCGGTCGAAGTCCACGGAAACGGCGCACGCGCAACCGTGAAATGAAATTGCAGGGGCTCTGAGGCAACGAGGTCGTTTGAAAACACGGAGACTGCGAGACTGTATGAACCGGGTTTTAGGCCTTCTATCAAAAGTTGTGATTCACGCGAGCGCCTCTCGCGAACCACGCGAGCGCGATCGTCGAAGATGGTGAATACGTATTGGTATTGCTCCGGAAAAGTGCGGCTGCTGATTGCTGCAACGTCCACCGCTAGGCTGTTCTGCGGATATTCCAAATTGATACCATTACGCAACTCCTCACCGGCATACGCGCGCTTGCCCATCACTCTCGTAACGGTCAGGACGGGAGCTTGCCGGCACGGTTTGTAGTGGGCCAAGCCGCGGGTTGTACCTATCCAGAGGGCCTCGTTGCCTGGTTCATCGTCGACCGAGATAACCGCAAATACGCTTTGCGTGGGCATCCCTTGTTCGCTGTTGATGCTGGAGTTGAGAAACTCCGGGGAGGAAGTCGAATGTTCGCCATTCGGTTCAAGGACCACTTTATCTAAACCGCCTCCTACCGAAGCACACCATATTGCGTCTTGTGAATCAGACTTGCATACGGATAGGCAGCGCGCGTCGACGCCTTCGATGATCTTGACCAGGTTGTCGTCCTTGAGAGCGAAAAGGCCTCTCGCCGATGCGAGCCAGAGCACCCGCTTTTTGTCTCCAGCTATTGAACGCACCGCAGTACCGATCAACTCGTCGAGTGCGCGTTCAGTTGTAGTTTCCTTTCCATCGAATATAAAAACGCCTGCATCGGCGGTCCCGATCCAAAGTCGCGCGTCGTCCGCATATAAGCTCACAATCTGTCGTTCGCGAGCGCCAGTTGAAACCTCCGGCCAGACCAACGTCCTTCGATTTCCGTCGAGACGTTCTATGCCGCTACCGAAGTTGCCTATGTACAAGCCACTCTGAAATGTCGTAATTGCGCGAATGTTGTCAGTGGTGCCGTTTGTGTTCGCGACCCGCGTGAACTCGGCTCCAGACACGTGGCTTTGTTTTCTTATGTCCGTTGATTGAGTTTTTATGTAAAGCCCGGCGGCGGTGCCAATCACCAATCTGCCTTGGGGATCTGAAGCGATCGAGTGAATGACTTTCCCACGTAATTCCTCGGTTTCTCGCCAGTGTCCGTTCTGATCGCGAGCAAACAGACCTCGGTTGGTGCCACACCAGAGGGTTCCATCCGAAGCTTGAAAGAGCGTTCTTGCGAAATTGCTTTCGGCGTTCGGAGAAATCGTTTCAACCCGCACGGCATTCGGATCGTAGCGACAAACACCGCGATCGGTGCCGAACCACGCGACACCTTCCCGGTCAATAAAAATCGAATATATGCGGTTTGAGAGCAGCCCGCCTCCGGTGTTTTCGAAAGTGAAGCGCTCGAGGCGTTGGCCATCCCGAAAGACACACACGCCTGACGCTTCAGTGCCAACCCAAATGTTGCCGGTAGCGTCCGTTTTGAGCGCGCTCACAGTGCCGAGGGCTGAGCCCATTTTTTCGAGATGCAAAAAATCACTGCCGCCAAAAAGGCCGCTTTCGCTTGCAGAGGCCTCGGCCCCAAACCAAAGTCGTCCCCGCGAGTCTGTATCGATCGTGCGGACAAAGAACGCCCGAGGCCGGCTGACGATCTCCTTCACAAAGTCGCCAGCGGTTCTCGAGCCTGCCTTGATCTGCGTTGCGTCGATCGCCAGTAAGCCTCTGCCACGAGTTCCGATCAATAAATTGGAGTCGATTAAGGCAAGGCTGGTCAATGGTAACGCCATGTGCCTCGATTCGATGGTGAGCAAAGGATGATCGTCCGGGCCAATTCGACGGACCGCGATCGTCCCGTCGGATTCATTCGTGCAGATAATAACTTCGCCTTCTTCGGTAGTCATCATCGCGCCGTTCCCGCTGGGGGTAATGATGGCGGTCACGGTGCGTCCGTGTGTCTCGATGATAGGCTTCACCTCTCCGTTTATCAGCCTTGCCGCACCCTGGTCCGTTCCAAGCCACAAGACGCCTTCACGATCTATTTTGATCGAGAGAATTCGCGCCGACGCGGGGCCTTCGGCTGTGATGCGTTGAATCCGGCGCCCGTCGTATTTGACGAGCCCTCTGTCGGTTCCAAACCACATCATGCCTTCGCTATCCTGGGCAATCGATCGGACGTGGTCCGATGGCAGCCCGTGAAACAATGTGACTGCTCCCCACTGATGCCGCGTGGGCGGTGAAGCGTTCAAATCGATGGCTCGTGAGCTGTCTGACCTAGTTATCGACGCGAGAATGGAAAACAGGATGATCGCGGCGCAAAGAAAGGAGACGAGTCTCAAATATCGTGATGTCTTGGCGGACCCGATTGACTGGTGCACTGACAACCTCATGCCTTGGGATCGAATTATGGAGACGGACTTAAGTGGAATGAAAGAAAGGAGCCCGCTTAGATCATCGAATGATCATCATTTTGCCTGCTGCTTCGGTTCTCGGCTCCGCTCATCAAGATATCGCTTGCGATCGCGCTCGATCCAACTTTCAAGATCCGAAGCGGCTTTCTCGAGTTCGTCGCTGTTCAGCAACCCGCGCCGCAGTGCTTCAAAGAACGCGCGGGTTCGAACGTTGTACGCGAGCTTGTCATAGCTCTCGTGTGCAGTCCCCTCCGACGACGACAAGAACAATTTGTCGTAAAGAGTGGCCAACCGGCTTTCCACGCCTCGCAGGCTCAGACTGCACTTCCTGGCGATGGCCCAGTTTGAGAGGCCCATCGCGAGGTAGTACAGCGCTTCGCTTTCAAACTCGGTTAGAAGCGGTCGCTTGAACGAGTCTTTGAAAGCTGGGTCAATCATATCCGCCCCGTCTTCAAGGACCGCAGCAACGAAGCGAAGAAAACGAGACTCAGGGTTGTTCTTGTGAATAAAGCCATAGGCCGGCGGCGGCTGGACGGATTTGATGATCTTACGAATTTCGTTAATGTAGATCTCGTGTGGGAACTGAGTCCAGAAGATTATTCGAGCTTGGGGAAAGCTTCGCCATATAGTGCGCGCTGCCTTCACGCCTGAGAGTCGCGGCATTTGAATGTCGAGGATGCAGAGCTTAGGACAGTGCGTGAGAGCGAGGGAAGCAGTCTCTTCGCCGTCGGCGGCTTCGAGGACAGGCAAGTGGGCGGGGAACTCCCGTTCGATCAACTCGCGAAGGTAGTTCCGCTGGGCAATATTGTCTTCGGCTATGAGAATCGACACGT
>DATFWY010000307.1:0-3570 GCA_035258805.1 Blastocatellia bacterium
TGGCGCAGCACCATCGTCCAGACATCCCGGGCCCGTGCACCTAAGGCCATGCGAATACCAATTTCGTGCGTGCGCTGCGCGACCGAATAGGCCATCAGTCCGTGAATCCCAATGGCGGCGAGAATCATAGCGAGTAGACCGAAGCTGCCAACGGCCGCGGCCCCAGCGTGTAAAGGAAAGAGTGGCAGCTTCATGTGTTCCTGCAGTGTTTTCGCCTCGTAAATGGGTAGGTTGGGATCGAGCTTAGAGACTTCGTTACGAACGCCGGCGATCAGGGGCTTGGGGTCAGAATTCGTGCGCGCCACAAGCGCAGCGTCGGACGAATAAACCTGCGAGAGAGGGTAGTAAATCATCAGGCCCGGGAGTTCGCCGAGGGTTTGGTATTTCCCATTCTTGGCGACGCCAACGACCTCTAATGCGTTGGAGCCGGTATTCCCGGAACGTAAGCGCTTGCCGATGGGGTTTTCGCCGGGCCAGAACTGGTGCGCAAGAGTCTCATTGATAATGGTGACGCCGGACGATTTGGCGGTGTCGGCTTCGGAAAAGTCGCGTCCCACCATTAGCGGAATACCCATGGCGGCGAAATAGCCAGGGCTGATGCTCTCGTAGCATGCGGAAGGCATCTCATTTGCATGTGGCTCGGGACGGCCGTCGGGGTAAACGCCTGTGGTGCTGTACTCCAGGCCCAGAGGCAGACTCCTGATTAGGCCAACAGCCTTGACTCCTGGGAGCGCTCGTGTAGCTTGCAGGAGTTGCTGATAAAAATTGCGTCCACGCGCTTCGTCGTAACCTTGCAGTCCGAGATCAACGGATAGCGTCACGGCGTGATTCGGGTCGAAGCCGGGGCCGAGACTCTGGGTGTGCTGCAGGCTTCGGACGGTTAGTCCTGCGGTAATGAGCAAGATGGATGAGAGCGCAACCTGCATGGTGACAAAGCCGCCGCGCAACCACGATCTACGACGCCCCCAAGTCAACTCATCTTTTAATGTGCCGAGGAGGTCTGCCCGGGTGGCGTATAGCGCGGGAAACAAACCGAACGCAATACCCGTGAGAAGCGACAGTGCGACTACAAAACTGACTATGCGCCAATCCATGCGCAGACCGAGCGTGAGGGCAAAGTCAAGAGAAGGGACCGCAGCTTTGGCGAGTTGGATGAGGAAGCCACCCAGAAGCAATCCCAAAGATGCCCCAAGCACAGAAAGTAGAAGACTCTCGGTTAGTAATTGCCGCGCGACACGAAGACGAGTGGCTCCGATGGCCAAGCGCACCGCAATTTCTTTGCGGCGATGTGCCCCGCGAGCCAGCAATAGACTGGCTAAATTGGTGCAAATGATGGCCAAGACCAAGCAGACCATCAGACTGAGAGCCAAGCTAAAAGCAATCACCGCTTTGCGCAAATCTGGCCCCACTAGGCCCGGCGGGTTCAGGCGAAGAGACATTCCATCATCCGGTCCGGGATATTCTTTACCCAATTGTTGCGCCACACTATTCAGCTGAGCTTGTGCTTGTTGCGGTGTTACGCCGGGCTTGAGGCGCCCGAAGGCAAGCCATTGGCCGTCGCCGCGGGAAGTTAATCCGCTGTAGCCTTCGATCCACTCCTGCATCATGCTCGGAATCCAAAATTCCGGCGTGAACAGTCTCTCGGTGCCTATAAATTCGGGTGGAGCCACGCCTACGACGGTGAAGGTGCGATCGTTGATCATGATGGAGCTACCCAGGATGGCAGGATCGCCGCCGAAGCGACGCAACCAATTGCGATAGTTCAACACCACGACGGGATGTGCGTTAGTTGCAATGCCGTCTTCAGGTAAGAAGGTACGTCCCAAAGCTGGACGAACATCGAGGACATCGAAATAATTCTCAGAGACGAGGTAGCCCCAAACGCGCTCGTTTCGACCGTTGTGGCTCAGGCTCAGGGGATCGAAACGATAAACGACCATGCCGGTGAGGACCTGGATACGGTCACGGAGATCTTTGTAGTTGGGATAGGACATCGATTGGGAATACGAAGGGTCGTTTTGTTTGCCTTGATGAATGGCCCAGACTTGCTCGGGATGGCTGATAGGCAAAGGCCGGAGTAGGAAGGTACTGACGAGACTGAAGATCGCGGCGTTGGCTCCAATTCCCAGGGCGAGGGTGAGCACAGCGATCGAGGTAAAGCCGGGAGATTTGCGCAACGTACGCGCGCCGTAGCTCACGTCTTGCCAGAAATAGTCCCACCAGAGCCAGCGACCCGATTCGTAAAAACGCTCTTTGGCTCGCAGGACATTACCGAAGGCGCGCCGCGCGGCAGCCCGCGCGTCCTCTTCGCTCAGGCCTAGTCCTCGCTGGCGTTCGAACTCAAGTTGTAAGTGGGCGTCAATCTCCGCGCTAAAGTCATCCAATTTGCGTTTGCGTCCGAACATGGCTGTTAACCTCCCGCCAGTTCTGACCCCAGAATCCGGGCGATGGCTTTCGCCAGCCTCTTCCACTTTGTGGTTTCTTTGACAAGTTGTTTGTGGCCCGCGGCGGTTAGCGTATAGAACCGAGCCTTGCGGTTATTTGAAGAGGTTCCCCACTTCGCTGAAAGCCATCCTCGCTCTTCCAACCGTTGGAGCGCGGGATAGAGCGCACCGTGCTCGACAAGCAGCTCTTCGTCTGACGTTTCCTGGATGGCGCGAGCGATCCCCTGCCCGTGCTGCGGTCCAAAGATCAATATGCGTAAGATCAGCAGGTCCAGCGTGCCTTGCAGCAACTCAAGCTTTTCTTTATCCTTTTGGGTCGACATTCTACCCGAGTATGTATCCGCTTCGGGTAAGATGTCAACCCAACAATCCATTGCCGTATCGCAGGCTGGCGAGTTCCTTCCCTGTCCAATGAGCTAGGCAGGGCTCAACTGCTTCTCATCCCATTGAAGTGGGTTCTAGTATGACGTTAGGTTATGAGGGCCGTTCCGACGGTTGGCACATTCCTCTGTACATCTGCTCACCCAAACTGTCGGGAACCGTCGATTCCCAACCGGTTTCGCTATCGTTTGAGTCGAGCACTTTTCCCTTCGCATCGTATTTGAGAAGTGAAAGAATTTTGGTTTTCTTGAGCCTGCAATCGACAGCCCACTGCTCAACCACGTAGGCACCCTTGGTGGTCTGCTTTGTATCTACCAACTTCATCCAAAATTTGGGCAAACTCTGATTTTCGAATTCAGCAGTCTCGCTATCAATGTAGAGCTCCTGGTTACCTTTCTCACGATGTGCCAGCGATCTACCGTCTTACGACTATAATCAAAGCCGCCAACACTTCTTTGATAGTCAGTAATCCCTCTCCTGTAGTCTCCGGCCTGCAGATAGGTGTCGGCCCGTTTCGCGAGCAGTTCCGGAATCAAGAACGAATCGAAATCTCCCTTTTGAACCAGCCGATCCCAAAACAGTCTTGACCAACCCTCCTATCTCCAACTTCCTTGTCGACTGATGTGTCCCAACCGTTGCTTGCCGCCACTGGAGTCCTCGCTCGGAATCATTCCCACGTAGGTGCCGATCTGCTTGCCGCACTGGAACCGCGTCGGAGTTCCGATGATCAACACGTAGGTCAGTG
>DATFWY010000308.1:0-16745 GCA_035258805.1 Blastocatellia bacterium
GCCGAACGGAGGGCCGTCGCAGCCGTTCAACTGCACGGAGAGATGTCCGGCGCAGTAGGTCAGGGTTGAAAGGACAGGAGCGAAGGGCAGGGTGAGAGCCCGGCCTGGAGCGCCTGAAGAAGTGGAGAGGAGGGCCACATCGGTGGCCCTCCTCTTTTGCTGTTATAGACTGGTTTCTTGCGTTGCCGACTGGCTCCTTTGATAGCCTCCCTATGGGCTTAACCTTGACAGATTGATAGCCGGTCTATACTTTATAAGTTTCCGTTTTTAGACGATTTTTCTATGTTCGAAGCACTTTCAGACAAGCTGAAGAAGGTACTAAAGGATCTCCGCGGTCAGGGGCGTCTGGGAGAGGCGCATATAGAGGCCGCGATGCGGGAGATTCGCCTCGCGTTGCTGGAAGCTGATGTCAACTTCAAGGTGGTAAAGTCGTTCATCGACCGCGTGAAAGTGAAAGCGCTGGGCCAGGAGGTCATGGGCTCTCTTTCACCCGCTCAACAGGTCGTCAAGGTTGTATACGATGAGATGGTTGAAATGCTGGGCGGAACTTCGACCCAGTTACTATTCACAAAGCGGATTCCAAACGTAGTAATGATTGTCGGGCTTCAGGGCTCGGGCAAGACAACAACCACTGGAAAACTTGCGCGACTATTGGTTGATACGCAGAAACGGCGGCCGCTTCTGCTATCGGTGGACGTATATCGACCGGCGGCGCGACAACAGCTGTCGATAATTGCTGATGCGATTGGCCAACCTGTTTTCGAGGGCGCGGGCTTAGACGACCCAATCGAGCTCTGCCGGCAGGCAGTTCGGGAATGTGAGCTTACAGGCTATGACACATTGCTCATAGACACTGCGGGTCGCCTGCACATAGATGAAGAGTTAATGACCGAGCTTCAGCAGATAAAATCGGAAACAGCACCGACCGAGATTTTATTCATAGCTGACGCGATGACCGGCCAGGATGCGGTACGTTCCGCTCAAGAGTTTCACGAACGCATCGGTCTAACAGGAGTCGTGCTAACAAAGATGGAAGGCGACTCCCGCGGGGGAGCGGCTCTATCGATTAAGGAAGTCACCGGTCAACCAATCAAGTTCCTTGGTGTTGGCGAGCGTTATGATGCGATCGAGGCCTTCTACCCGGACCGCATTGCTCAGCGGATACTCGGCATGGGTGATGTGCTTTCGCTGATTGAGAAAGTACAGGCTGAAGTAGACCAGGAAAAAGCGCTCGAGTTACAACAGAAGCTCCAGAAAGATAAGTTCTCGCTTGAGGATTTTCGCGATCAGCTTCGGCAAATGAAGCGGCTGGGCTCGCTCGATAAGTTGTTGGATATGTTACCTTCGAATTTGCTCGGAGGAATGAGGATGACTCCGGAGCAGACCGCGGAGATGGAACATAAGCTCAAGATCACGGATGCGATCATAAGCTCAATGACTCCTGAAGAGCGGCGGGATCATACTCTCTTGAACGGGTCGCGGCGGAAGAGAATTGCGCGAGGAAGCGGGACCGCGGTTCAGGAAGTGAACCAGATGATCAACGAATACACCGAGATGCGCAAGATGATGCGAATAATGACATCGGGCGGACTCGGGGGAATGATGGGCGGGCTTATGGGCGGCGGGCTGCCGAGTTTTGGATCGGGTTCGAGGCGGAAGGCCACCAAGAGGCGCAAGAAGAAAAAGAAACGATGAGGCTGTAAATTCGGGTATAATGGGACGAATGCCGGAAAGGCAGCAGTGCTCGGCGAGACGAGAACCGGCAGGTTTCGGAATGGGCAAAATGCCCGCTTTCCTGAATCAACCGTCATCAGTGTCCGGAACTAATAAATAACTATAGAGAATAGCGTCAGAGGTGCTGTAATAGGAGAAGACGCTATCTCGACTGCCAGCACGGAGGTGTAATTTGCTTTCTATCAGGTTGACCAGGATGGGCGCGAAGAAGAAGCCCTTCTATCGGATTGTTGTGACCGAGAAACGGTCGAAGCGCGACGGGCGTGTTGTCGAATCAGTAGGTTATTACGATCCTTGCCATAACCCGGCTGACGTAAAGATCGATCGGGAGCGGGTGAAGTATTGGCTGGAGCGAGGAGCTCAGCCTTCTGAGACTGTTCGCAGTCTTATGAACCGTAAGGTTGAAGCTTCAAACGCCGGAACCGTTGTTTGATGACTTCGCGTCGAGTTAGTGGCCGGGCCGAGCGTCTTTCCTCTCGCACGAACGCTTAGAAGGAGGAGACGTATGAACGAAAGTTCATTAAAGGAAGTCGTCGAGACAATTGCCAGGGCTCTCGTCGACCATCCTGAAGAGGTGGCCGTCTCAGAGATCGACAGTGAAGGAGCTACGGTTCTTGAACTAAGAGTCTCTCCGGATGATCTTGGCAAAGTAATTGGAAAACAAGGTCGCACGGCGCGGGCGATCCGAACATTGCTTAGGGCAGCCGGCATGAAAGCGAAAAAACGATTCGTGCTGGAGATTCTTGAGTAGTGACTGGAAACTCGCAACAGAATTCGGGTGAAGAGGACATCGTAATCGCTCGCATCGTGAAGCCCCGCGGCATCCGAGGCGAGGTCAATTGTATTATCCAGACCGATTTCCCGGAACGATTCTCATCGTTGGAATCAGTCACTGTTTGGTTACCAAACGACGCGCGAGTGAAATTGAAGATTGAAGACTCCTGGTTTCACAACGATCGAGTGATTTTGAAATTTGAGGGGTACGATACGATGACCGCGGCGCAGGATTTGACCGGCGGCCGTCTGGTGATCGCGGACAGCGATCCTGAGTTGCTTGAAGACGGGCAGTTTTTTGAACATCAGGTGATTGGCTCTGAGGTTGTCACCTCGACTGGACGATCGATAGGTCGCGTCAAAAGCGTGATGCGAACTGGTGGTACAGACATCTTGGTACTGCAGACTGAGGAAGGCGTGGAGCGAATGGTTCCATTTGCCGATGAGATCTGCACAGAGGTTGATGTGAACGCAAAACGCATTACTGTCGATCCTCCGGATGGTTTGCTTGATTTGTGATCGCGGAACGTGACGAAGCTGGAGGCCAGAAAGCTTCGATTCAGAATCAAAAGCGAAATGCGGTTCGATGTCATTACGATCTTTCCGGAGATCTTCAGCGGGGTCTTTGATTTTGGAATAGTTCGACGCGCAGTCGAAGCGGGGCTGATTGAAATTCACGTCCACGACCTGCGCGACTACACGAGCGATAAACATCGTCAGGTCGATGATAGACCGTTCGGCGGAGGCGCGGGGATGGTAATGAAGCCCGAGCCGCTTTTTCGCGCGGTGGAGACAGTCGCTTGCGACAGCCCCAATACCAGCGTTGTGTTGCTTTCGCCTCAAGGACGGTTATTTGATCAGGGGCTGACTGAGGAGTACTCTCGTAAGCCCGGCATAATCTTAATTTGCGGGCGTTACGAAGGTGTTGATGAGCGAGTAGCTGAGCACCTCGTCAACGATGAGATCTCGATTGGTGACTATGTGCTTTCCGGCGGTGAGATTCCGGCGATGGTCGTGGTAGATGCGATTACTCGACTTATCCCCGGGGCGCTCGGTTGCGGAGAGTCGGCTGAACAAGAGTCGTTCTCTAAAGGCCTGCTGGACTATCCGCATTACACGAGGCCCGCTGAGTTTCGCGAGCTAAGAACACCCGATGTGTTGCTTAGCGGTAATCATGCGGAGATCGAACGGTGGCGCCGGCGAAAATCAATCGAGAAGACGCAGCGCCGAAGGCCTGACTTGATACGTAATCGCGCCATCTCGGAGACTGAGGACAGCCAGATCGATGCGATCTTAAAAGAGATTGAATGAGTTTAACGGTGGAATCTCCGCCGAGTTAGAGCGAGGTAATAACTATGAATCCAATAGTACAAAATGTTGAAGAGCGACAACTACGCAGTGATATTCCAAACTTCCAATCAGGTGATACAGTTCGCGTTCACGTTCGAATCAAGGAAGGCGACAAGGAACGCATTCAGGCGTTCGAAGGCGTTGTCATTGCGCGCAAGCACTCAGGCGTGCGCGAAACAATTACTGTGCGAAAAACAAGTTTCGGCGTCGGAGTTGAACGGATTTTCCCGTTGCACGCAAGCGTTATTGATCGCATAGAACTTGTGCGTCAGGGGCGTGTGCGTCGCGCGAAACTCTACTATCTGAGAAAACTCCGTGGAAAGGCTGCGCGAATCCGAGAGCGAGATACGCGGGGCGAGCGAGCCATGGCTGCAGCGGCAGCGGCGGGCTCAAAAGCGACGGACACTGTTGATGTGAGCGAACACCAATCAGAGCCAGAATCTGAGTCTTAGGAAGAGCGATAGGCTCCGATAGGAATCGGTCTCGCGTGATACTGCTCGCACAATGAAATTCACATGTTGATTTCGCTGCTCGTTGGCACATACGTGTTTGCAGTTCTCGTTCTGGTCGGCGCGTTCTGTTGGTACGGAACGCGCCATTCAAATGGCTTGAACCAGGATAATCACCCGCCATCAGGACCCGTTTAAAACTGATCCTGTTTAGTATCTCCTCGCCTTAGATCTCATGAAGACACGTAGAGAGATATTGGAAGAGTTTGTCGCACAGGATGCGAATGATTCGTTTTCGCGTTATGCCCTGGCGCTGGAATTGGAGAAAGAAAACAGAGTCTCCGACGCGCTTCCGCAGCTTCGCGAAGTGATTGCTCGCGATCCAGGTTTAGTAGCGGCTTACCAGCAGCTGGGAAGACTACTCGCTCAAAGCGGGTCCATTGATGAGGCTCGCGAAATTTACCGTCAGGGTATTTCAGTCGCGGGAGCAGCTGGTGACCAGAGGGCCCGCAGTGAAATGCAGTTAGCGCTTGATACGCTCGACTGAGTCTCATCTCCATCCGGCTCCCCTCTTAATCAGCAAAATATCTTGTGGTATAGTGCCGTTCACGTGCCCAATTTGCGCCGCGATCTTTCCAGTTGAGGTACAGCAATGAAGAAAACTCTCTTCGCCTTGATGATGATTCTGATCGTCTCTTCTTTTGGGGTAGCCGGACCTTCACAGACGCCAACAGTCGAGCAATCGCTTAATATGAAGTCCGTAAGCGGACCTAGAATTTCCCCGGACGGACGTTACGTGGCTTATCAAGTCCAGAAGACTAACTGGGAAGAAAATGCCTTCGAAACTGAGATATGGATAGCGCGTGTCGACACCGGTGAAACGTATCGACTAACCAACTCCAAGAAGTCCAACAGCAATCCTGTTTGGTCTCCCGATTCAAAACGACTCGCATTCATATCGGATCGCGATGGAAAGCGGCAGATTTATATCATCGCCCCGGCAGGCGGCGAGGCAATTCAGCTCACAAATGTCGAAACCTCGGTTTCCGGAATGAGCTGGTCGCCGGACGGCAGTTCTATTGCTTTCACCGCGTCAGATCCAGAAAGCAAGGCGCGCAAGGATCGCAAAGAGAGATATGGCGAGTACGAAGTCGTACAAGGGGATTACTCTTTTACACATCTGTGGACAATTGGTGTTTCCTCAGGCACGAGCGAGAAGAAGGCCGAACCCGTGAGACTTACCGACGGATCAAGTTTCACCGTAAACGGCTTCTCATGGTCCCCGGATTCAAAGCGAATCGCGTTTAGCGCCGCCAAGGACCCGGATCTAAGCTCATCGGCCACGGGCGACGTGTACGTCATCACAGTGGCCGACAAATCGTTCAAGCGAATCGTAGATACCGCGGGACCAGATGGAAACCCGGTGTGGTCGCCCGATGGCCGGCAGATCGCCTATCAGACGGCTAACGGACGCGAGTTCTTCTATTATGCTAATTCCTATATAGCAATGACTCCGGCAGAAGGAGGACCCCGCCAGGTCCTCACTGAAGTCTTTGACGAATCGCCGGGCATAATTGAGTGGGCTCGCGACGGCATCTATTTCGGAAGTTTACAGAAGACCGCCTCACATCTGTTTCGTCTGGATCCCGCTAGCAAAGCGATCGAGCAGATCAGTAAGCCGGCGGAGTATGGTGCATCCCAGTTCTCATTCACCTCCGACTATAAACAGGTGGCATTTGTTGGAGCTGGCGCGAATGATTATCCCGAGGTCTACATCTCTCAGGTCAAGCAGTTTCAGCCGAAGCGTCTGACTACTATGAGCGACCAGATGAAGGAGTTTAGGCTTGCGAAGCGGGAAGTGATTCAGTGGAAGTCCACCGATGGAACTCCTATCGAGGGAGTCTTAATCAAGCCTGCGGGGTTTGATCCGGCTAAGAAGTACCCGCTGCTGGTTGT
The DNA here is from genome assembly GCA_035258805.1 of Blastocatellia bacterium. GTDB lineage: Bacteria > Acidobacteriota > Blastocatellia > UBA7656 > UBA7656 > Onstottus_A. The sequence continues at coordinate 6,264 of DATFWY010000308.1, forward strand.
GATTCACGGCGGACCGACCGGTGTCGATACGCCAGTTGTTCGCGCGGATCGCTATTACCCAATCGAGATGTTCGCCGCAAAGGGAGCACTGGTTCTCCGGCCAAACTATCGAGGCTCTGCGGGATATGGGGAGAAGTTCCGATCCCTCAACGTCCGCAATCTTGGGGTGGGCGATTACTGGGACGTGATCTCCGGTGTGGATCACTTGATCAGTCAGGGAATAGTTGATCGTGATCGCGTAGGGGCGATGGGTTGGAGCCAGGGCGGTTACATTTCCGCATTCATCACGTGTAGCAGCGATCGATTCAAAGCAGTCTCGGTGGGAGCGGGGATCTCAGATTGGATGACTTATTACGTCAACACCGACATCCATCCGTTCACGCGACAATATCTAAAGGCCACTCCCTGGGATGACGCAGAGATATATCGAAAGACATCGCCGATTTCTTATGTAAAGAATGCGAAGACTCCGACGCTCATTCAACATGGCGAACTGGACAAGCGGGTGCCTATACCAAATGCCTATGAACTTCGGCAGGCGCTTGAAGATCGCGGCGTGCCGGTGAAGATGGTTGTCTACAAAGGTTTCGGTCATGGGATAGATAAGCCAAAGCAGCAACGGTCGGTGATGGAACAAAACTACGATTGGTTTGTTCAGTGGATTTGGGGTGAGCGGCCGGCGCAGGAAGGAAAGTTATAGGTTATCGTTCCTGGTAACGCAGTGGATCGCTGGCGCCGGCCTCCGCGAAACCTTTTAGTCGAAGCAGACAGCTGTCACACCTGCCGCAGGCAATGCCCTGTTCCGATGGATCATAGCAACTGTGAGTCAGTGAGTAATCGACCCCAAGCTTCAATCCGGTACGAATAATCTCAGCCTTGGACATCGTTATTAAGGGAACGTGGATCTTTAACTTCAGCTTTCCTTCGACTCCCGCCTTTGTTGCGAGATTCGCCATTTTTTCGAATGCCGTGATGTACTCGGGGCGACAATCGGGATATCCGCTATAGTCGAGCGCATTGACGCCGATGAAGATATCTTCGGCGCCCAGAACCTCAGCCCAGGCGATTGCATACGACAAAAAGATCGTGTTTCTGGCTGGAACATATGTCACAGGAATGCCGGAGGAGATTTCCTGGTCTTTCCGGTCTTTTGGTACGGGAATCTGGTCAGTCAGTGCGGAACCGCCGATCGCACTGAGATCAATGTTAAGGATCAAATGCCGTTCGACTTTGAGTGCATTGGCGACAATTTTTGCGCTGTCGAGCTCGATCGAATGTCGCTGCGAGTAATTGAAAGAGATTGCAAAGGTTTGAAACCCCTGGTGCCTGGCGACGGCAAGGGTTGTTGTTGAGTCGAGCCCGCCACTGAGCAGGATCACCGCTTTGTCTCTTTTGCTGTGCATTCTTTGTGCTTTGATTTATTGCACAGCACAATCGGCGTTTCAACTCGCGGCTCTTAGATTTAAGTCAAAGAAATCTTTGGATAGTTGGGTCGTAAAAGCTTACGGTCATCGGATTTACGAAGTAGTTAGGCGGCGGGTCCGTCGGACGTTTGCAAGCTCTGTCACACGACACTGTGGACTCATGCGTCCTGTGATACTATATATTGTGTTATCCAAGTATCTTGGCTACGAGATGTTGATGTCGCGGTAAAGCTCTTTAACCGAGCACGACAAAGCAATAACAGCACGACAAAGCAATAACGAATGACTTGTGATCCAGATGGAGTAACAATCTTGTTGCGGCGCTTCACCGAGATAGATAATCTGTCTATCGCTTGAAGTCCTATGACCTATCAAACCTACCATCACAATCGGAACTACGCGTGCAGGATCACCGAAATGATCCTAAAGGGCCACCGCTGCGTCGTCTTGGAGAATGAAAAACTCCGGGTGACGATTATTGGGGACAAGGGTGCGGATATTTACGAGTTTCTTTACAAGCCGCGCGATATCGACTTCATGTGGCGTACCTGGGTTGGTCTACGTGATCGTTCTCACTTTGAACCGTCGAGTCCGCGAGCTTCCGGGGCTCACATGGATTATTACGAGGGTGGCTGGCAAGAGCTCTTCCCAAATTGCGGAAGCCTCTCGCTCCACCAGGGCGCCGAAGTGGGGCAACATGGAGAAGTACTCCTGCTGCCCTGGAATTACATCATAACGAAGGATGAGCCCGAGGAGATTGAAGTGCGCTTCGAAGTACGCACCGTGCGTACCCCGTTCCATCTGGTGAAGATTGTTGGTCTGCGTCGCGGCGAGGCGATACTGCGCATTAACGAGCGTGTCATCAACGAAAGCGGTCAGGACGTGAATTTCACCTGGGGCCATCACCCAGCGCTTGGTTGGCCTTTCATTGACGAAAGCTGTCGCATAGACCTGCCGGCGTGTCGCATTCGAACCTTAGGCGATTTCACTCCCTCGACATCAAGATTGAAACCTGATCAAGTAAGCAACTGGCCGATGGCATCCGGTGTAGATGGCGCTCAAATTGACATCTCGTCTATTCCGGGACCCGACGTGTCTGCTAGTGACATGGTTTTTCTTGATGGGATTCCTGATGGTTGGTTTGCGGTCACTAACAGAAAAATCGGCATCGGCTTCGCGATGCGATATCCCGCGGACGTCTTTAAACAGTTGTGGTACTGGCAGGTTTATCGTGGGGGCAGCGATTATCCATGGTGGAGTGCTACCTACACAGTTGCACTCGAGCCTTGTGCAACCTTGCCGGTATTATCACACGCCGCGGCGCGCGGAGAAGCGCTCAAGCTTGGCGCCGGAGAAAGCATTGAGATCGACTTGTTGGCGATCGCTTACGAAGGAGCTGAGCGAGTCATCGGTGTAACTAATGAAGGAGTGATACAGCGCTAGGGTTTCGCTTGCTTAACCCGTTCGATTCCCGCCCGAGCCGTTTCGTCTCGTTGACCTGAAGCGTCAAAGGCTTTTTGATATGTAGCCAACGCTTTATCGTACTGTTTATCACTTTCGTAAACATACCCCAGCTCTAAAAGGGCGGCGTTATTGGTCGGCGTCAGGCTGAGAGCCTTCTCTAGCGCTTCTGCGGCAGGCTTCCACTGCGACGAGCGGGATTGTGCGACGCCGAGGTTGTACCACGCACCGGCGGAATCTGTGTGCGCGCGGGCATACTTATCCAGAAGCGGCGCGGCCTTCGCGTATTGCTTATCGACCAGGTATGCCTGTCCCAGGAGGCCCCATGACCGCTCATCATTTTTAACAGCCATCAGTCGTTCGCCAACTGAGATCAGTTGTTTAGCGGCTGCCGGGTTTTGACGGATCTGCGAAAAATAAATGTCTGCAAGCAAAGAAAGAGAGTCTGCATCCTTTGGGTCGATCGCGAGCCCCTGGTTGAGCGCCGCAATTGCCTGGTCTGTTTTGCCGAGTTTATTTTGAGCGTAACCAATGTAGTAATAATTAGTCGCGTTCGTCTTCATTTCTGATGCAGCGACAGTCAGGACCGGAATGGCTTCGCCGAAACGATTCGTGAAAATGTAAGAGCGCCCAAGTGCTGCGCGAGCATTGGCGTTAACCGGTTGCTTGCTCTTTTCTGAGATAGAGATGTACCGGCCCAGGGATGCTATCGCTTTGTCGTATTGTTTAAGTTGATACTGGGACATGCCGATGTAGTAGTTTCCGGCAGCCTGACCCTTCTCATCTTTCTCCGCACTTTTTAAATAGTTTTGAAATGCATCAATTGCATCTTCATAGCTTTGAAGCTGAAAATGGCTCGAACCGATGTAGTACCAGGATTGCCAGGCATCAGGGTTCGCCTTTAGGAGAGCGTGAAACTCGCGGATGGCCGGACGGTACTGTTTCTGATTATAAAGAGAAACCGCGTGATCCCAATCTTGTGCAACGACGGTCAGAGCCCACGCAAATATGAGCACGCAACCCGTTAAGGCCGAGTAAAATTTTCTCATCATTTTTGGACACCTCCGCTGGACTCTCGAGGTTCTCGTTAGCGCAGTTCCTGCAATGATTCTATCCGCCTCAGCGCAATCGATTCAAGAGACTAATCCCAAAGTGACTAATCCCAAAGCTTAAGACTCGATTGATCTGGGTTTGAGTTGCCTGTTGTATTATCGACAACTAAGGTTAAGACCCATTGCGAGCATTCGTTACAAAGAACAAGACGATGAAGTGGCACAAAATCGCGTGGCTTGCCAATGCCCATAAACATCCTGCACAATATCACCCTCTGCAGTGGACACTCGCACCGAGACCCTGACAAACAAGAAAATGAGGTAGCAATGAAGACGATACACTCCGTATTTATCAAGGTTGCTGCGGCCTGCTCGATCGCGACAATCGCCTTATCGGGCGCAGCATCCTTTGCTGGATATTCGCGTTATCCTGGACAAGAAAAAAATCAGGCCAAAGATAAACAGGGCGCCGCTTCAGATGCCGAGCAGAAAGCGCTTGCAAAGATCGAGTCGGCGCCAGATGTCGCAGCAAAGGTTGCAGCTGCGGGTGAGTTTGTTAAGAAGTTCCCGAAAAGCTCATTGCGTCCAAAAGTGGTAGGTTACATCGGGCAGGAGATAAGCAAGATCCAGGACGGTCCACAGCGAATCAGCCAGCTCGAAAGCATGCTAACTGTTTTCAAAGAACCGGCGGACGTCGAGATTATTAATCCTATCCTTGTTGATACATATTTTAAGGAGAATCGTCCTGATGATGGATTCCGCGTTGCTGCAGCGTACTTGTCGAAGAACCCAAATGACGTTGCAGTTCTCACCCAGGCGGCGCTGGAAGGAGTCCAGCAGGCGAAAAAGAGAGAGGCAAAGTTCGCTCAGCAGAGTATGCAGTACGGCTCAAAAGCGATTGAACTAATTGAAGCCGGAAAGAAGCCTGAGAATTTCGATGATGCGAGATGGGGAGAGTATCGGACACGCTGGCTGCCGATCCTTTACCAGAACCTGGGTTTGCTGTCGATGATGACCGGCAATAAGGCCGATGCAAAAACGAAGCTGGATAAGGCCGCCGCACTCGACGCTAAAGATCCTTTTACGTTTGTTTTGATTGGAAGCATGTTGAATGACGAGTACCAGCAATTGGCAGAACAGCATAAGGCTGCCTCAGCAGGTCCCATGAAGGATTCGATCCTTAAACAGGCTCACTCCAAATTGGATGAAGTTATTGAGGCCTTTGCGCACGCGGTGGGACTCTCTGAAGGGAACGCCACTTATCAGCAGCTGCACGACCAGATACTCGGGGATCTTCAATCGTACTACAAATATCGGCATGGCGGCTCGACTGATGGGTTGCAACAGCTGATAAACAAGTACAAAGCTCAGTAAAGCTCATAGGAGCGCCAAGGATCGGATTGTGTATATGCCCGTCAGCAAGGATGAGTTTCGGACTGCGTTAAGCCGGTTTGTCAGCGGGGTAACCGTAGTGACCACGCTTGCGGATGATGACCGGCCGGCGGGCATAACCGTCAGCGCGTTCTCGTCGGTTTCGCTGGAACCACCGCTCGTGCTGGTGTGTATAGATAAGCGAGCGTCGTTGCACAATCATTTGGCCGAAGGAAGACACTTCGCGGTAAACATCTTAGCCGACCATCAGCAGGGCGTTTCCAGACGTTTTGCTTCAAGGGACGAAAATAGGTTTGAAGGTGCGGGATATCGCTGTGGTCTTCACGGAGCGCCGCTTCTTGAGGGTGCTCTCGCGTATATCGAATGCCGCGTTGCCCATGTTTATCCCGGTGGAGATCACACGATCATAGTGGGCGAGGTGGAGTCGACCAGCGTAGCGGACCACAAACCGCTGGCTTACTTTCGGGGGAATTACGGTAGCCTGCGTGATTAGTCTGCGTGATTAGTCTGCGTGATTAGTCTTTGAGATCTGAAATCTTAAATTTGAAATAGTTTGAAATTCCAAATTGCGGATTTATTGCGGGTCTCAGAATCCAGATTCCATATCAATTGCATATTTCAGATTCCAATTGCGGGAGGCGCGGACTCGGGCCTCTATGCTTTTCAAATTTCAGATTTCAAATTTCAGATTTCAAATAATTCCGAATTTTCAAATTGCGGAAAATTTCGGATTATTGCGAAGCTCGAATTGCGAATTTCAAATTGCGAATTTTCAAATTGCGAATCTCACATCTTATTCCCGCCTTCTGAGCGACTCGATGAATTCGACCAGAGCGCCGTTGAATTCATCGGGGCATTCAATATTCGAAAGATGTCCGGCCTCTTCTATCACTTTTAATCTCGCCCCTTTTATTGCTTGACGCATGCTGTCTGCTTCCGCAACCGAAGTGAGTTTATCTTCCGTCCCTGAAATGACCAGCACCGGAAGATCCATCTCGGGAAGCAAGTCAGTTGAGTCGCGACGTGCCGCCATTGCGCGCTGGGCGTCAGCAATTCCACCGGGAGAGTTAGACTCGATAATCGTGCGTACCCGCTGTACGACGGATGGTCTGCGCTCGAGTGAGGTGTGACCCAGCAAAGCAGAAACCATTTCCTCGGTAATGGAACTCACACCCTCGCGCTCGACTTTCTCACCAAACCTATGACGTCTCTCCTTAGCCTCGGGCTTGTCCTCGGTCGCACGCGTGTCTGCCAACACCAGTGCTTGCAGGGTTTCTCGGTACATCCGATAGTACGCGAGCGAGACATACCCGCCCATTGAGAGTCCTACCAGGACAATTCGATGGACTCCTACGGCGGTTAACAACTCGCGCACATCGGCGGCCATCTGATCCATGGACACAGGAACTTCCGATCCGCCAGACCCGCCAAAACCTCGCAGGTCAACGGAAATTGTGCGACAGCGACTCTGTAATGTATCTAACTGATCGTTCCACATCTGCTGATTGAGCGGGAAGGCGTGAAGAAATACCAGGGGGATACCGGTGCCCTGATCGCGGTAATCCAGGTCGATTCCGTTTATTTTTATCAACATTTAGATAAAGTGATCCAAACGCAAGAAATTTGCAAGATTCCCCTTTAAGCCCTTGTGGTCCTGTAGATTAATCCTCGCACTCGACCCTCGAAGGAATCAGGGGATCATTGCTCACACTTGATTATCAATTTCGCGTGTTATACTCGGGCTTCCCCACATGAAACGCGCCGTATTGAAAATTGACGCTGTGAAGTCCGGTCGAGGTGAAACTCCTAGTTCGGTTGCCCCTTCGGCGCAGAGTTCTATCGAAGCAACTCGGAGGAAGGATGATTTCGTTGATCGGCTCGCATAGAAAACTCTTTTCAGCGCTTATTTTTGCTGCCGTTTTTGTTTTTGTAATCACGCTTACCGGTATTTTCGACACGGTGTTTGCCGCGGATGATCCACCATCCGCCGGTGGCAAATCCTCGCAGTCATCCCTTGATATTCCCGGCTCGTTCAAGGACCTTCCTGATGCCGGAAACGCAGTAACCGCAAAAAGGTCTCCGCAGCAAATCGAGTCTGTCACTCCCGTTGACTCGGAGCTTCCGCGCCTCGACGTAGATGCAGAGAAGGCTGCAAGACCCGATTTCCTGTCGACTCTCGACATTGACTCATTGTCAAATGCGGACCTGGTAGATTTCCATGCAACAGCCTACTGCTTGAAGGGTCGAACCGCTTCTGGCGTCAGTGCTCGTCCGGGAATGATTGCTGCAGACCCCAGCGTGCTGCCTCTCGGGACTGTCGTGCACCTGCGCGCCGGGCGATACACCGGGACCTACACTGTGGCGGATACAGGCGGGCGAATCAAAGGACGTCGAGTCGATGTTTACGTCGAGAGCCAGCGCGAGGCCGTCGAGTTTGGAAGGCGGCAAGTAAAGCTCAAGGTTTTAAAGTCCGCGAAGCGCGATCGGGCTAATAAAAACGTTCTCGCCGATATGTGATTACCAGTAATGCGAACTTGTTGTGGCCCGCTGCTTGGAATCAGCAGCGGGCTTTTCCATTTTTGAGATCTTGTTTTCGCTACGGTGCCGAGGCTATCACTCAGCTCCTTGTACCGTCGACTGCCTGGTCTGCGGCGATTAACTGTTAACAGATTTCGATGTATGTTTCGCAATTTCTAGCCTCCGCAGACTAGACAGTCTACGGTACCTGCAGAGACGCGCTCATAGTTGCACGCCCATCGGTTGCGACTGAGAAGTACTGCACAAGCGCGTCGCGATACCTGGCAATTTTATCCAGGACAGTGCTCGATGGTTGTGCGCCCTGCTCGGTTAACAGGATGAAAGCTACCCTGAAGTCCTTTTGCGAATGCTGCACGTCGGGAATGCGCGGGCCCTCGCGTTCCACAATCTGGGCAACTGAAGTCGTTTTTCTAATGGCGCTCAGCGAAAAGCCGGAAGCAGGAGATTTTTCGCGGATGAATTCTTTCAATTGTGAGTTGGTGGTCAAATACGGGATTTCACTAACCTCATCAGATGAACGCAGACCCATCAGATACTGATCAAGTGGAGTGAAATAGTTGACGGCCGTTTCGATTGTAGTAAATGTACCTGACCCCGCGTCTCGCCATGCGTTCCCTTCCATCAAGGACGAGAAGGTTCCCGGCGAATTAGTCCGCGTATCAACTAGAAAACTCCAGTGCGCGTTCTCGCGGCCGAGCAGATCGTCTTTGATGTCGTGCTCGGCGTCGAAGCGCACATAAGCGAGCCAGCGATGTCCCTGTTCATGACATACAATGCTTATTGCTGAGTTTAAGCCGGCTTCTATTACCTGCGGGTTTCCGGGCCAATCAGCCTGGTTGCCCATCGTCACTATCGTCGAAAGCCTGTCGGCGCTTCCATAAACAAACCCGCGATCGAAGTTCCGCAAGCCGATTCCGCTAATCTGGTTTCTTACATTAAATGAGTGAGCTACGCCCAGGCCGTTATCGTACTCGAAATCGGACCATACAAACGCTGTGTCAAAGCTATCGGGGAAGTGTCGATAGAAAGCTCGCATCAGCGCCGGCAGATCGAGTCGCTTCTGTTTACCGAACATCTGATAGACGGGTTCCTTGATCGGATCGGCCGGAGGTCGGGAGAAATCAATCGCCCGCGGTTCACCATCGAAGCCTCCGGGAGATATTCCTACGAGAGCCGCTTGAGCCTTTACCTTCCTGTAAACGAACGCAATTCGCCCGTCGTCATATAAGGCGACTTGAAACGTACTAAGACCCTCATAGGCCGGTTGTCCCACGCCGGACCAGGTTACGACATGACGATCCGCAAACCGTTTGTAATAAATCTCACCAGCATCAACGACCTCGAGATCGGCCCACAGCGGCGCGATTCGGGGAAGGTCGCTGGCAAGAGCCGCCGGGGATAGTCTGGCAGTGGTGTCCCCACTGTTGAAAGTAATGTATCCGTTAGTTCCGATGTAAATCGTGTCGTAGTATGTCCCGAAGAAAGGAAATGGGGCTTCGGGGAGCTGGAAGTCCCGATAACCGTTATCCCCATCCTCGGGCCTCTTGTCTACTCCAAAAAAGAATCCAAGCCTGCCACCGACATCTCTGGTGAATCCGATGTCCCCCAAAGAGATCCGGTAGCCATTACCTTCGGGCGTGAAGAGTATTGAGCTATTCTTTAAATTGAACTTGATCGGGGAGTATATGACCGTGCCGTCATCCTCCATAACAGCGATATCCCCGATGTCGGCAAGAGTCGGCCCGGCAGCCGACAAAATGGAATCTGCGACAACCGAACCGGTGCCCTTCGAACGGCTTAATAAGTTCGATTTGTGAACCAGCCACTCGTCAGTTGCACCATCCGGATCATAACCACAATTGAATACCGGGCTGGAGAAGCGCGAGGGTGATCGGCGCACTGAGGAATCCGCAGAGCCGCGATCCGTCCAGCCTATGGATGCGATCAAGAACGCCCCCAACAAACACGTTACTGCCAACGGATAGGGACCATTACGACGTCGAACCTTAGGAGTGCAGTGGACAGACTCGGATTTATGAAAAGCAGACATGATTTGCTCCGAGGTTTACGGGGGCTCCTGAATAGCAGGCGACATTATATGAAAGCAGCTGTCGTCTTAACAAGCGTACCCAGGTGCGGAGAGGAGCGATTGGACGAGGGCAGGGTCTCACAGATTTTGATCCAGAGAATCGACTTCCGCTACGCCTGTACTAGAGTGAGCCACGGAGGTTGTAAAAGCTGGTGCGAGGGCTTTTATACCAACTCGTTCAGGTGGGTGCCTGACGTTGTAGCCTAAAGCCGCGGCAACCCCGATCCCCTCGGAATAAAGCAAAATCCGGCTGCTCACTGGTCAGATTCTTTGTGAAAGTCCTATGTATCAGGCAACACAGATAGATTGCCGCAATTGAAGAAATTATTGGGATGGAGAAATTCTTTGCTTGACAAACAAACCGACGTTGGCATAAAAGGGCACTAACCGTTTGGCCCCGATTTGCGTACAAATAGGGTTGCGGCGTGGCACGCGGCGCGAGGTCAGAGCTATACTTGTAGCTGAGAAACTTCTCCAACGTTCCGACGCTTCATTCAGCCAAGGAAAAGTTGTTTGTAAAACAGGA
>DATFWY010000309.1:0-4195 GCA_035258805.1 Blastocatellia bacterium
TTCTTACTACTTTTGAGTTGGCACCTGGAGTTGGATACCCGGACTCGAACCCTGAACGATCGTGAGTGCACCCTGATGCCCGCGTATACCCTCCGAGCGCACGCGCTCGATCTCGAGTTGCAACTCTAGTTTTTTGATGTCGAGCAAGGCCGGATTGGCATAGGTTCGGGCTTCGATCTCCTTTGTCTGGGCGGTGATTTTGGCTGCCTCGAACTTCGCTTGCTCAGCCTGCTTTTGCTTCTCATTCGCGACCACCGCGCTTGCGGCCTGCTCTATGCGATCGTCAAGGAAGTCGGGGTTGCCAATCTGGGCGCTCTCCATCGTCAGGATCAGTTGATCGGCGAGCAGGGGTTTCAGAGACTCCACAATCCGCTTCTGTATTGCTTCCTGATTGGCGTAGATGTCATAGGCAGCATACTCCGCGAACGCGTTGCGGGCTTCAGTTTGAATAAGGCCTGCAAGTATCTCGTTCCGCCTGCGGTGGCGTTCTTCTTCGGTAAATCCGAATTTGCGTATGTACTCTTCGATCCTGCCCGGGGTGGCATCCGTATGTGCTGTGACAGCGATTTCTACCTGAAGGGCTGCATTGTCTTTGCTGGTCACCCTGGTCATCGCTTTTTCAGTGAATGACCGTACAGTGGCGGTGTGAGCTTTGCGACCGGGAGCCATCGTGGTGAACCAGCCGTCAGCGGGAGTATAAACGCGCTCGATTCCTCCCCAATTTGTTACGACCTGTACTGTTCCTTCGGAGGCGTAGTTGATGTTGGCGTAAACAACGAGACTTCCTATCACGATGGCGATTGCGATTAAGCCAGCCGATAGAGCGAATTTCTTACCGATCATCTTTGTTCATCTCCTCGTAACATAGAGTTCGAGCAGCAGTTTTGAGTCCCACAAGACGGAGTTGAGCGCTTATCCTGACAGCCCGACCAGCATTGGTCTGGCCGGTCGTCTTCCCTTTTCGGGTAGTTTCCGATTTCACTGATCGTGTTGTTGCCGGTGACTATCAAACCATCCAATAATGTGGAGGATCTTCGACATATGATGGCTCGGCCGCACCTGAATACCGTGCGGCTCATCAGGCACGCGTACCAGCATTGATTCCACGCCCAGGAGTTTCAACGCTTGATAGTACTGTTCGGAATCAGACATCGGGGTGCGGTAGTCAGCTTCACCCGTCAACACCATGGTCGGGGTCTTAACGTTCTTCACCACCGAGAGCAGTGATCGCTTTTCGTAATGCTCAACGTTGTCCCACGGGAATCCGGGAAACCAGTGGTTTACCGTCCAGTTGCCAATGTCGGAAGTGAGCACGAAGCTGTACCAATTGATCACCGGATAGACCGTTACCGCGGCGCGGAAGCGCGGAGTGCGCCCGATCATCCAGCAGGTCAACACGCCGCCGCCGCTGCCACCCGTGACGTACAATTGATTCGGGTCCACATACCCTTTTGCCACTACCGCATCAACGCCCGAATTCAAATCAAAGAAATCATCGCCCGGATAGGCATGGTGAATCAGGTTGCCGAACTCCCCGCCATAGCTGGTCGAGCCGCGCGGGTTGGTGTAGAGAACAACATAACCGCTCGCGGCCATGAGTTGCTTTTCGAGATCGAAGCGATTGCCATAATTTGCGAACGGCCCACCGTGAATCTCCAGGATCAGCGGATACTTTTTCGTCGAGTCGAAGTCTGGCGGCTTGATGATCCAGCCTTGAATGCGGCGCTTGTCTTTCGACGACTCATACCAGATCTCTTCGACCTCGCCGAGCTTCTTGTTGGCCAGCAGGTCTTCGTTGACGGCGGTGATGATCTTGACCTGCAAATTGCTGAGCAAGCCGACCGCGATGTCACCGGGATTATGTGGGCGTGTTTGCGTGATCGCAAAGGCGCCGTTACGCGCAACGGTGAATGAGCCGCCACCATAAGCGCTGGCCGTACTGCCGACGTTATCGAGCAGCTTTTTCACATTTCCGTCGAGTGAGATGAAATAGAGCCCGGTATTGCCTTGATCGTCAGATGTGAAGTAAATCCCGCCTCCGTCATTTGCCCATTGGACCGCACTCACATCGCGATCCCACTTCGACGAGATCACTCGCTGGTTGCTGCCGTCGCGATTCATCAAGTGGAGTTGCGTTACCTGATAACCCTGGTACTTGTCTTCAAAGCCGGTGTATGCGATCAGCTTTCCGTCAGCCGAGATCTGCGGCCCGTTGTCCGGCCCCTTTCGCGTTGTCAAAGCGCGGACGGCACCGTCGGCAAACGCGAACTCATAGATGTTCGTATCACGCGCTTCGCGCTCGAAGTCTACATTGCGGTTGGCCGACATCAGCAGATATTTCCCATCCGGCGTCCAGACCGCTTCGCTTGCGCCAAAGGCTATGCCGCCGTGTTGGAACTTGCCGGTTGAAATCTGGCGCGGTGTGCCGCCCTCGCTCGGCACGACGAAGAGGTGAGTATAACCGGGCTTCAAGTAGCCGGGGCCGTTGAATCGGTAGACCAGCTTGTCAATCACCTTCGCAGGCTCGGCCCATTTAGCGCCTTCGGGCGGAGTCGGCATCTTGATGATTGAGGCGGGTGCTTCGGGCACGTGCATGGTAAACGAAATCCATTTGCCGTCGGGCGACCAGGCAATGCCGCTCGGAGTCTGCGTCAGGTTGGTGATCTTCGCCGTCTCACCCGTGTCCATCCAGCGGCGATAGATCTGCGGCGTGCTTCCGGGCGTCTGGTCACGGTTCGAAATGAATATGATCTGCTTTCCGTCGGGCGACCAACGCGGATTAGTGTCGCTGAAATTGCCGGTGGTCAGCGGCCGATGGTCGGTGCCATCGAAGTTGATGATCCAGAGGTTAGAACATCGCTTATCGGTCATAATGTCTGCGAACTGACGCACGTAAATGACCCGCCGGCCATCGGGCGAAATCCGCGGGTCGGTGGCCAGCTCCAGGTTGAAGACGTCATTGATGGTCAGCCTGTTCGATTGCGCCAGGATCGAGGGCACACAAACGAGAATCAGACAAAACGCCAAAAGACTTTTTGAGATCAGATTGCGCATAAGCTTCCTCCTTGTTGATGCGAATCATCTGTTCGTAAACGCATGAATCGTTCGTCCTTTTGGAAAGCCCTTTTTAGAGAGCGCACGAGCCGTGCCGCCCTCCGTCCGCCAGGAGGGCAATGTTTATAGAAAGAGGTGCGATAGTCGGACCGACTCTATTTCAAGGCGCGAGTCCTACGCGTTTCATTATCTCCAGAAACTTGGGGTCTGACCGCATGTTATCGAACCCGGGTGCGATCTTCATGTAAATCAGATCACCCGAGCGCTCCTCAAGAGCTTTTTGCAGCCATTCAAGTGACTGCTCTGTCTCGCCGAGACGGCCACAAAGCGAGGCAACGGTGAACGAATCTGGTTGAGCTTTCGCGAACTCCAACGCAAGGCTCTTGCGGTAGTATCCGTTGACACCTGACGTGTCGAGAGCTTCTTTAAGCGCCATAACGTGTGTTGTGCTTCCATCAATAGCTGCCTTCTTCAAGTACCATTCAAATGCCTTGTCAAACATTCCCTTCTGCTCGTAGCTCAGGGCGATTATTTCGATAGAACGGAGGTAATTTGTATCAAGCTCAAGGGTCTTGTGGCCTTGCTCTATCGCTTCATCATACCGCCGCGCCCAGTAGTAAGAGTACGACAGGTCCCAGCTTATCAGCGGCGAAGGCGGATCGAGTGCTATGGCTTTCTTGGACTCAGCAATCGCCTCGTTATGTCTGCCGTGCATAGTGAAGAATTGTGCATAACGCATATGAGCCAATGAGGAGTTAGGATTTAACTCAATTGCACGATTGAACTCTTTTTCGGCCCGCTCCTGGTCCCAGTCATAATCCAGTTTGACACGCCCAAGTGCGGCGTGAGCCTCAGCGAGTGTATCGTCCAGTTCTATTGCTTTAAGCGCCGCTTGTTTGGCCAGTGGGTATTTTTCCTTTGCAGGCAACGGGTAGTCTCCCAGCGAGTAACAGTCTGTCAGCCCCGCATAAGCCCGAGCGTAGTTCGCGTCTTTTTCAATCGCCTCATTAAAGAACTCAATCGCTTTCCTGTACGCCTCTCTCGTGCGCTTGTTCAAGTAGAAGATCCCTTTCAGGTAAAGCTGGTAGGCTTCTGTGTTCTCCGTATAATGCTTGGCCAATCGCTGCTCGTCCGCGCCTGC
>DATFWY010000310.1:0-22462 GCA_035258805.1 Blastocatellia bacterium
CCACGTTCGATATGTCCGGCCTTCTCGAGCAATACAAGAGCCGAATAGATCGACATCTCGTTCTTTTCTGCGAGTCGCTGGCCGAGTTCACGCGCAGACATTTCGATCTTCTCGAGACCAAACGAAGCGATCTCGTGATAAACGCGACGAATCAATTCTGGTGGCGGATGATTACCCTCGAGAAAGAATTGTTGAGTGCGAGTATCGGCATAGTTGAATAGGAGGACGCATTCCGCAGGCAGCCCGTCCCTGCCCGCGCGTCCAACCTCCTGGTAATACGCTTCGATCGAACCCGGGATGTGATAGTGAGCAACAAACCGAATGTCGCGTTTGTCGATTCCCATGCCAAAGGCGTTTGTAGCGATGATCGCCTGGACGCGCCCGGTCATGAAATTGTCCTGGGCGCGAGTTCGTTCAATCTCCCCCATCCCGCCGTGATAAGGCTCGACGCTGAGACCGGCCATTTTCAACTTGGCTGAGACCTGCTCCACGCTTTTTCGAGTGGCGGTGTAGATTATTCCGGCGCCTCCGGATGTCTTGATTATTCGTTTTAGTGTTTCCAGTTTTTCCTTCTCCGTGGAGACATGGTCCACTCGAAGGGCGAGATTCGGGCGATCGAACCCCGCTACGAGATAACGCGGATCTTGCAATCCGAGCTGTTCGCTGATGTCGGCTCTGACCTTCCGGGTCGCTGTCGCGGTCAACGCGATGATCTGCGGATGACCGATCCGCTCAATAGCGTCTTTTAACCTCAAGTAATCCGGTCTGAAGTCATGCCCCCAGTGCGAAATACAGTGAGCCTCATCGACCGCGAAGAGCCGAACTTTGACGTTGGCGATCGAATCCATAAAGGCCTGACTTCGAAATCGCTCCGGAGCAACGTACACAAGTTTGTACAGACCTCGTCTGATCTCACTTAAGCGCTTGTTGGTTTCCGCATAACCGATCGAGCTGTTGATAAAAGTTGTTGGAATCTTTCGCGCGACAAGAGCATCGACCTGATCCTTCATTAAGGCGATTAGCGGTGAAACTACAAGTGTCACGCCGTCCATCATCACTGCCGGTAACTGGTAGCAGAGCGACTTGCCTCCGCCGGTGGGCATAACGACGACCGCGTTTTGCTTCGCTAGTACGGAGTCAATTACCTCTGCTTGTCCTTCGAGAAAGTCGGTGAAGCCAAAATGCTTCTTCAGAGCTTCACGAGCTTCGGTGTTACTCACTCGGGTCCTCGGTCCTTGGCTAGGCCAGATGTGGTGGTCGGAAAGTCTGACCGACTAACAATATCACGAGCCCAGAACGGTCTCAACTTGCTCGATTGTGGGGCAGTGGGGATTGTTAGCCAATGCTGTTGCCACAAAGACTCCAAGACACGAAGGTGCACCAAGAATCTTAGTGTCGGTTAGAGTCTTTGTGCCTTTGTGGCGAATATCTGTGTCGCAAGTCGGTCACCAATTTTAGCGATGCCACAGTCAATTGCCTTGGTGAATGGAGTCCGTCCACTTTACTTCCTCAGGCGGTTCGACTGTCGGGATATCGAGGTTCACTACCACAGGTTCCTGACCGCTGCGCACAACCACGCACTCGAGCGGCTCATCTTTACTGGCATTTATCTCCTGATGAGGAACATACGGTGGAACGTAAATAAAGTCTCCCGGACCTGCCACAGCGGTGAACTCCAGTTGATCACCCCAGCGCATTCGAGCATGACCATTTACGACAAAGATGACGCTTTCCAGCTCGCCGTGATGATGTGCTCCGGTCTTTGCGTTCGGATGGATATTAACTGTTCCGGCCCAGAGCTTTGATGCGCCGGCTCGCGCGTGAGTGATGGCAGCGGCGCGATTCATGCCCGGAGTCTGTGGCGTGTTAGTGTCGAGCTCATTGGAATGGACGATCCGTACGCCGTTTTCTTTCCAGTTCATAGGTTTTTCTCTACTTCGCTTCGAGCTTTGCGCAAGCATGTGTTTACCTGTTCAGGAGAAGTTCCACCCGGCGCCGATTTGCCGGCAATCGATGATTCCAGGCTCAACGATGCATATACATCATCTTCAAACAACGGTGAAAACTCGCGCAATGATTCTAGCCCGATTTCCTCGAGCGGTTTTGACTGCTCAATTGCGTGCAAAACGACGCGTCCGACGAGTTCATGAGCTTTTCGAAATTCCATACCTTTGCGAACCAGATAGTCTGCCAGGTCAGTCGCATTCAAGTATCCTGTAGAGGCGGCACTGCGAGTCTTCTCGGCGTCAAACTTAACGTTGCGGATTACTGTTGCCATTACTCCCAGCGAACTGCTCAAAGTGTCTAGTGTATCGAACAGTGCTTCCTTGTCTTCCTGCATATCTTTGTTGTATGCGAGCGGCAAGCCCTTCATCGTTGCGAGCATTGCGGTATGGTGCCCAAAGACCCGCCCTGCCTTTCCACGAATCAGTTCGAGTGAATCCGGGTTTTTCTTTTGCGGCATCAACGATGATCCTGTCGAAACCGCGTCCGAAAGCTCGACAAAACCAAACTCGGCGCTCGAATAGATAATAAAATCTTCAGCAAGCCTGCTCAGGTGTGTCATTGCGATCGCTGCGGCGCCTATGAACTCGATCACAAAGTCACGATCGCTAACCGCATCGATGCTGTTCTCGCAAATGCCTTCAAACCCAAGTTTTCTAGCAACCATGTCGCGATCCAGCGGAAATCCGGTACCGGCCAATGCGCCCGAGCCCAATGGCAACTGGTTAACACGGGATCGAACTTCATTTAACCGCGCAATGTCGCGTCTCAGCATTTCAAAGAATGCGAGCAGGTAGTGCGCGAGGAGAATCGGTTGCGCCCGCTGCAAGTGAGTATAACCTGGGATGATACGACCGGCGTTTGACTCCGCGAGTTCGATAAGAGCGCGCTGCAGATCCCGGATCAGCTCGAGAATCGAATCAATCTCGCCGCGCAAGAAGAGACGAAGATCCGTCGCCACCTGGTCGTTGCGACTGCGGCCGGTATGAAGTTTGTAACCCACATCACCGATTGCGTCGGCAAGCTCAGCTTCTACAAAGCTATGAACGTCTTCGGCATCACGCTTATTCAGAAAGCCTGGATCTTCGCGCGCCTGCTGGCGAATCTCGTTGAGAGCCCATGTTATTCGGCGGGTCTCTTCTTCGCTGAGTATTCCTGCTGCGGAGAGCGCTTCGGCGTGTGCGGTGCTCGCTTCGATATCCGCCTCAATCAGTAGCCGATCGAACGCGAATGATGAATTGAAGCGCGCGAATTGGGCGTCAGCCTCACCCTTGAACCTTCCACCCCAGAGTTTCATGCGTTGCAGAATACTATGGCTAGTGGGGGAATGGCACGAGCGATTGATGCTGAAGTGCACAAGCTGCGGAAAGCCCAGATGTCTGAAGGCCGAACTACGAACTTTTCACACAATCTCGGCCGTCGGTGGGATTTCGGACTTTCCAGAAGGACTCTGCCGTGGCTGGGGTTTTGCACGCCGGGATTCTTTTGGGTCAGATTTGAAATAAAAGACATCAGTAGTCTATTCTGTCTGCTCGAAGCGACCTCAACGAGAGCTAACATGGCTGAGACCAAAATAGTTCATGCAGCATGTCCGCACGATTGTCCGGATACCTGCGCAATGCTTGTACAAGTCGAGGACGGACGGGCTACTCGCGTTTCAGGTGATCCGCAACATCCTCCTACCGAGGGATTTCTGTGCACCAAAGTCACCCGCTACCTTGAGCGCGTTTACAACCCGGATCGAGTTCTCTATCCGATGCGTCGCATCGGGGAAAAAGGTGAGGGACGTTTTCGGCGAATAACCTGGGATGAAGCCCTCGATGAAATTGCGACGCGGTTTCAAGAGATTGCCGGCTCGCCTGATGGCCCGGAAAGTATCCTGCCGTACAGCTACGCCGGAACAATGGGAATAGTAAACAACGGGAGCATGGACCGGCGCTTCTTTCATCGGCTTGGCGCGACCAAGCTCGCGAGGACGATCTGCTCGGCTGCCGGCGGAGATGCGATGAACTATACTCTCGGCGCCAAGATCGGAACTGATCTCGAGAATTTTCATCGCGCTCGATTGATAGTCCTTTGGGGAACCAATACGCTTTCCTCAAATATCCATTTGTGGCCTCAAATAAAACAAGCCCTTGCGAACGGCGCCAGGCTAGTTGGCATCGATCCTTATCGGAATCACACTCTCGATCATTGTCATCAAGTCATGCAGGTCAATCCGGGGACTGATGCGGCGTTTGCCCTGGCTATGATGAATGTGATCATCAGCGAAGGGCTGGAGGACCGCGAATACATTGAGCGGCATACCGTCGGTTTCGAAAAACTCCGCGACCGAGTTGCCGAGTTCTCCCCATCGCGCGCAGCCGAAATATGTGGAGTTCCTGAAAACGAAATAATTGCATTTGCACGCGAGTACGCTACAACTCGACCAGCGGCGATAAGAGTTAATTATGGACTGCAACGTCACGCAGGCGGCGGCATGGCTGTGCGCGCGATCGCTTGTTTGCCGGCGATTACTGGTTCCTGGCGTGACGCTGGCGGCGGCGTTCTCTTATCGAGCGGCGGTATGTTCGCTTTTGATGAACAGACGCTTCAGCGACCTGATCTCGCCAGCGGTAATCCACGAACCATCAATATGTCGAGGTTGGGCGAAGCTCTTACCGAGGCACGTCCGCCGGTTCGAGCGATCTACGTTTACAACTCCAACCCGGCGGCGGTTGCACCGGATCAATCCAACGTACTGGCGGGCTTCAGACGCGAAGACTTGTTTACCGTCGTTCACGAACAATTTCAAACGGATACCGCGGATTATGCGGACATACTCCTGCCCGCTACGACTCAGCTTGAACAGCGCGATATGGTGAAGCCTTACGGTCACTATTATCTGGTTTATAACGAGCCAGCAATAGCGCCGCTGGGCGAAGCCAAACCTAACTGGGAGGTATTTCGTCTATTAGCCGAGCGAATGGGTTTCACAGACAGCTGCTTCGCCGATACTGACGAGGACCTCATTCGTCAGGCTTTGACCGCGGGCTATGAGCCTTTCAAGGGAATAACGCTGGAAGGTTTGAAGCAGGATGGATGGGCTCGGTTGAATCTCGCTGAGACTTTTGCTCCGTTCGCGGATGGAAAATTCGGCACACCGTCGGGGAAATGCGAGTTCTACTCTGAGGCGCTGGAACGAAAAGGATTTGATCCGCTTCCAACCTATATTCCTCCCCGCGAGTCCCCAGCGAGCGCTCCGGATCTCGCAGCTAAGTATCCGTTGCAGCTTCTGAGCCCGCCCGCCAATTCGTTCCTCAACACAACCTTTTCTCACCTTGCTTCATTTATTAAGAGCGAGCGCGAACCGTTTATTCAACTTCATGCCGACGACGCTGCCAGCCGTGGAATTAGCGATGGCGATACGGTGCGAGTATGGAACGATCGGGGAGAATGTCACCTCACCGCTCGAATCTCCAAACGCGTAAAGCCGGGAGTCGCGGTGGCGCTATCGATCTGGTGGAACAAGCTCAGTCCGGGCAAGACGAATGTGAATCAAACAGTTTCGCAGGCACTGACGGATATCGGTGCGGGCGCGACCTTCTACGATAATCTGGTTCAGGTTGCAAGAACCGAAGGCAACGCGCCCGCACACTCGCTGACAAACTGACTTCGCCTCACTTAACTTCTTCCTTGCTTCCAGTGAGTACCTGCTGTCTAAAAGCAGCGGCTCCCATCAGTCCGCCCATACCCATCGATTCCACCGCCGAGCTCGGCACTAGCATCAGAGCGCCTTTCTCCTTCAACCCCTCATACAGCATGTTCATCGCTCGGAGGTGAAGAGCGGTCGGGTTCTCCATATAAGACTCGGCGGCGGTAGAGAACAGATGCGCGATTTCAACTTCCGCCTGGCCAAGGATAATCCTCGCCTGCTTCTCGCGAGACGCCTGGGCCTCGCGTGACATCGCATCCTGCAGGGCGTCAGGGATAACCACATCGCGCATTTCGACGGATTGCACCGTCACTCCCCAGGGGTTTGAGCGCTCATCTATGAGCTTCTGCAGTTCTTCTTCTATTCGTTCGCGGCCCTTCAACAGTTCGGTTAGCGCGGTTCTCCCGATGATATCCCGTAACGCGGTCTGGGCGGCCCAGCTCACCGCCTGCTGGTAGTCCTGGACTTCGAGCGCCGCTTTTTCCGGATCGTACACCATCCAAAACAACACTGCATCTACGTTGACCGGAACCGTGTCGGAAGTAAGCGTCTGCTCCGCGGCGAAGCTCGTCGTGATAACGCGCTGATCGATCCAGCTCGAGACAGTTTCAATAAACGGCACGATCCAAAACAAACCCGGACCTTTCACGCCGTCGTATCGACCGAGCCTCAGCACGACAGCTTTTTCCCACTGCTTCGCGACCTTGGGCGCCTGGGAGAGTATGAGCCCGAGGATAATCCCAATGATCACTCCGATCGGGTTCTTAGAAAAAACCGTAAGAACGATCCCGATGATCAGTGGAACGAGAAAGAACGTACCCGCGACGATGTTGAGGTGCGGTGCGTTCGGGCTTGGGAGTGCCGATTTTGTTTGCGCAAGTTGTGTGTCGCTGGTGGTGTGTCCCATTGTTATCTCCTTTTCGCCTTCCGAGTCACTTAATGTTCTTGAGACGGCTTCTCAGGTGGTCGACGGCGTCCCTGGCGGAGAAGCCAAGATGAGCCGCCTTTCCGAGGAAGTGGTCTTCAAGTTCCCGAAGCTCGCGCTCGCGATCTTTATCGCGGGCGGCTTCGAAATCGCGGGCTTTCACAAACGTGCCGACGCCACGTCGAGTTTCGACCACGCCCACTCGTTCTAATTCCGCGTAGACTTTAGCAACGGTGTTGGCGTTGATCCGCAGTTCGACAGCGAGCTGGCGAACGGTGGGCAGCTGATCGCCCAGAGCGAGCTTGCCGGTCGCGATCGCGAACCGGATCGCCCGGTCGAGCTGGTGATACAGCGGCGTCGGATGCCCGGAGTCAATGTTAAACGGAAGACTCATTGTCCTATTGTACTACGTCAATAGTACAAGATAGGTTTCAGTTTTTTTCTGCGGGTAGGAGATTTGGCAATCTGAATCTCCAACCTGAAAAGACAAACCCCATGGCGACGACGATTTAATGAATGTTACAATTTGTTGCGACTGCCGAAGTTAAACGATACTGTCAGGAATCATATTCAACGGAGGAATACTATGCGATTCAGAACCACCATGCTCGCCCTGGCTACAACCGGGCTTCTTGCCTCAGGCGCGCTCGGAGCAGACTTACATCAGCACGATCATGGCGCCGCGAAGGCTGCAGATAAAAAGGAAGCTGGAACACCAGCGAAACAGCAGATGACCGCAAAAGATCTCAAGGGGCGGCTCGACAAGGGAGAGAAAGTCATCATTGTCGATGCAAGGCACAACCTGGGCGGACAGATTCTAAAGGGTGCCATTCACGTTCCATCCGACAAGCTCGAGGAGTGGGCAAAAACCGCTGACAAGGATGCGGTAATTGTTACCTATTGCACTTGTCCTCACGATGAAGCTGCCGATGCAGAGATGGAGAAGCTTCTAGAGATGGGCTTCAAGAATGCCTATTCGCTTACCGGTGGTATGGATGCCGCTCGTTCGGCCGGAATCGAAGTCGTGACTCCCGCTGAAAAGTAAAGTGTCCGAAAAGAATCAAGATGAGGTGCCAGGCCTGCGATCTAGCAATTCGTCACACAATTGGTGCGCAGTAAACTTGGTAAGGTGCCAGGCCGCAATCTTGCAATTCGTTATGGAATTGGTAGGTAGTAAGATGCCAGGCCTGCAAACCGGTTGAGAAACAATCGGAAACTACAGCCGAAAGGCTCAAATAACAGCTCGGAGGATCGAATGAAAAGAACGCTCACTTCAGTTTTAACTGCGGCGATTGTCGTTGCCGCGGTGTTGGCAACATCAATTACCACTAGCACAACCGCAGCTTCGAGCGGGGAAAAAATGACATCGATTTACGACTTCACTCTCAAGGACATCGACCATAAGGAAGTTAATCTCGGGCAGTATCGCGGAAAGGTCGTTATGGTTGTGAATGTCGCAAGTCGATGTGGATTCACGCCTCAGTATGAAGGGCTCCAGAAGACCTATCTCAAGTACAAGGATCGTGGCTTCGTCATACTTGGGTTCCCGGCAAACAATTTTATGTCGCAGGAACCTGGCACGGATGAGGAGATAAAGACCTTCTGCTCGACAAAGTACAGCGTGACTTTCCCGATCTTTTCGAAGATATCGGTGAAGGGTGACGATATGCATCCGTTGTATAAGTTTCTGACAAGCAAGGAAACCAACCCGGAATTCGGCGGAGATATTAAGTGGAATTTCAACAAGTTCCTGGTGGACAGGAACGGGAAGTTGATTGCCAGGTTCGAGCCGGCAGTGAAGCCCGAAAGCGACCAGGTGATTCAAGCAATCGAGAAGGCGCTGTAAGGAAGTACCGTAGACTGTCTAGTCTGCGCATGAAGCAACATAACGTTCAGCGTTCATCGTTTAGCGTTGAGTTCAGACTTTACATGTGATTCTTAATCAATCATAGAAATAAGTCTCTGGACTCGAACGCTGAACTTTAAGAGCTAAACACTGAAGCTACCGTACGTTCTTGCAAAAAGGGGCCTCGCGCCCCTTTTGCTTGCTGAGCGAAAACCAACGAGATCCTCGCCTTTACGCATTCCAGTAACGACTGTAATGTTACATTCTCACGGGAGACGAATCACCAGTGACCCAAGTTAAGAACACACCGCTTGTCCTCATAGTTCTCGACGGATTTGGCTATTCCGCCGATCGAGTTGGAAACGCTATCGCGCTTGCTCGAACTCCGCATTTCGATGAGTGGTATCAAAACCACCCATACACCCTCATCGAGGCCTCAGGTCAGTATGTAGGCCTGCGAAGCCGACAAATGGGCAACAGCGAAGTCGGTCATCTGAATATCGGCGCCGGTCGAATCGTACGAATGGACACCTCACGGATAGATCACGCAATTGAGACCGGCGAATTCTTTCGTAACGAAGCCCTGCTGGCGGCGATCGCACAGGCGCTGACTCACAACTCTTCCCTGCACTTAATAGGATTGGTTTCACACGGAGGAGTGCATTCATCGCAAGAGCACCTTTACGCATTGCTGCGGATGGCCAAAGAGCACAACGTCGAACGGGTTTTCGTTCATGCATTCCTCGATGGTCGCGACACGGCGCCCGATTCCGGAGCGGGATATGTCGCAGAGTTATGCGACCGGATGAAGGAGCACAAGATCGGCCGGGTTGCGTCAGTTGTGGGACGCTACTACGCAATGGACCGTGACAAGCGTTGGGAACGGACCGAACAAGCCTATCGGTTGCTCAGGTATGGCGAAGGCCGACCGCGCCGAGACCCCGTTGCAGCAATCAGCGAATCCTATTCAGAAGGAGTCACCGACGAATTCGTAAAGCCAATCGTGTGCATTGACGACCAAGGCGCGCCGATCGCATCGATACGGGATGGCGATAGCGTGGTGTTTTTCAATTTCAGGTCTGATCGAGCAAGGCAGATCACACGTACATTTACCGAAGCCGGTTTCAATTTCTTTGACCGCGGCACCCCGCCCTCGGTTCGGTTCACTTGCATGACCCATTACGACCGCCAGTTTAATCTGCCGGTGGCGTTCGGACCCGAGCATCATGAACAAATTCTTGCAAATGTTTTTGCTCAAGCCGGGCTAAAAAATCTGCGTATCGCCGAGACGGAGAAATATGCTCACGTCACATTCTTTTTCAATGGAGGTGTTGAGCCTCCTTTCGAAGGCGAAGAGCGGATTCTCATCCCGTCCCCGAAGGTCGCTACATATGACTTAAAGCCGGAAATGAGCGCGTACGGGATTACCGACGAGGTTGTGGCTCAGATTGGAAGCGGACGGTTCGACGTTGTGATCATGAATTACGCGAACGCGGATATGGTTGGCCACACCGGGAATCTCGAATCGACGATCAAAGCTATTGAGGCGATTGATGAGTGTCTGGGTCGCGTCGTAGCCGCAACACGAGAGAAGGGCGGGTCGGTAATCATAACCGCCGATCATGGGAATGCCGAGCAGATGATTGACCCTGAAACCGGCCAGATCTTTACCGCGCACACCACGAACCCGGTGCCGGTGATTCTCATCAACGGTCATCGCGGCAAGCTTCGCGAGACCGGTTCTTTAAGAGACATCGCGCCGACCATGTTGGGGATCCTCGGACTCAAACAGCCAGCTCAAATGTCAGGTCAGGATTTGAGATTGGAGAAGGACGATAACGGCAGGTAATTGAAGAACAAGTCGTAGACAAAGGAAATATGACAGTTGAGCGGTTTCATGAAGGTGATGAACGATGAAGGTTGGTCTAGTCGGGTTTGCAGGTGCAGGAAAGACGACGATTTTTAATACGCTCACAGGCCTAACCGCCGAGGTTGGTGGCTACGGCGCGAGAGAGAAAGCCAATGTTGGAGTTATAAAAGTCCCCGATCATCGCGTTGACAAGCTCGCTGAGATTTTCAATCCCAAGAAAAAGACCTACGCTGAAATCAGCTTCGTGGACGTTGCCGGACCGCAAGCCGAAGATGGCCAGAGAACTCATTCGGGGCTTGATCCGAAACTTGTTCAGCACATGCGCGAGGCCGATGCGCTTGTCCATGTTGTGAGGGCGTTCGATAACCCTATGTTGTCCCAGCCTTCTGATGCCCTGCGCGATATCAGTTCATTTGACGATGAATTGATGCTGACCGACCTGGTGCAGATCGAAAATAGGATCGGCCGATTAAAGAAAGAGAAAGACTCCGCTCGAGAAAGTGAATTAATGGAGCGACTAAAGTCCGCGCTCGAATCGGAAACTCCACTTCGTGATATCGAACTCAGTCCTGAAGACCTGGGCTTGATTGCCGGATTTCGCTTTCTGAGCCTTAAGCCATTGCTGTTGTTGTTGAATCAGTCAGAAGAGTCGGTTGGGGAAGGTGTTCCCTCATCCGTACAAGAGGTGGCCAAGGCAAAGAAACTGCGAGCGATTCCGATGTCCGGGAAAGTTGAGATGGAGATCGCGGAACTCGCACCCGAGGAACAGCGCGACTTCCTGCAGGATCTTGGCATCACCGAACCTGCTCGAAACAGGTTTATTGGCGCCGCATATGCACTGCTGGATTTGATCAGCTTCCTGACTTCGGGGGAAGACGAATGTCGAGCCTGGTCGATAAAACGAGGAACCACTGCACACAAGGCGGCCGGAGTAATTCATTCGGACATCGAGCGCGGGTTCATCAGGGCTGAGGTTATCCGTTTCGAGGACCTCGTGCAGCTGGGTAGCGAGGCGCGTTGTCGTGAAGTCGGAAAGCTGAAACTCGAAGGTAAAGAATATGTAGTCCAGGATGGAGATGTCGTTCACTTCAGGTTTAACGTGTAACAGCAGGATCCTTATCGGCCCCCGTTAGCGTCCATTCGGTCAATCAGAGCCGAAACGCGAATTGTAATTTAGAAAAGAATTCTCAAAATGGGAATTGGTAAGCATTCGAATAATAACGAACTGCGAATTGTACTCTTTGACATTGACGGCACTTTGATAAAGACCGTCAGACGAATCGAGTACCGCGGACTGATCAACTCAATGCTCTTGGATGTTTTCGGGACGTGTGGGCGAATCAGCGACGTAGAGTTCGCCGGCAAAACCGATTTGGCTATCTATCGCGAAGCGCTCGAATGTGAGGGAGTCACTCCCGCTTCGATTTTGGAGCGGTTGCCGATGGTTGAAGCGGCAACGATAGAGATATTGAATCACCTCTCTTCCACTGGAGAAGTGTTTCGCCTGTGTCCCGGCGTCCAGGAATTGCTCGAGGCGCTCTCAGACGATAAGAGGTTTGTCACCGCTCTCTTAACCGGAAATGTCGAGGGGCTTGCCGAAGCCAAGCTGCGCGTCGCCGGGATCTGGTCCTATTTTAAGGTTCGTGGAGCGTTCGGAAGTGATGACGAAGAAAGAAACCACTTACCTGCGATTGCCGCAGAAAGAATCAGCACTCACCTGGGGCGAACCCTTTCCCCTGATAAATTTATTGTGATTGGCGATACGCCACGCGACATTTCGTGCGCGCGTCATTTCGGTGCTCGTGTTCTGGCCGTAGCGTCGGGTCAGCACAGTGTCGAGCAATTAAAGCAGTTTTCGCCCGACGCGTTGTTTGCCGATCTCAGCAACACCGAGGAAGTTCTCAATTTGTTGCGAGAACTATGAACACGCCGTGTTTAGTTGGCTTTGTTGTGGTGGTAGAAGCGCCGCCGGCTTTCCTCACAGGGAATAGGAGGCTCCTCGAATGAAGACTAGTCTTGTGCTCCCTCTGTTTATTCTGCTTGCTCTCGGCACTTCAGCATCTGGATTCCGCCAGACAAACGGCGGTGAGACATTCCCTCAAACGGAACAGGCTTCCGCACAGCAATCGCAGGCACAGCAAACCAAAAAAGATGATGACGTGGTGAGGATCTCGGTTACGCTCGTGCAGATCGATGCCGTTGTGACGGATCAGCGTGGCAGGCATATAAGCGACCTCAAGCCGGAAGACTTCGAGCTATTCGAAGACAACCGGCGGCAGCGAATAACGAACTTCTCCTACGTCAACGCTCAGCCGGCTAAGAGCGAATCGGCTGCTCCTGCGCGTCCCAGCCCGAATGCGCCCGGTCTTCCGCCATCAACCACGGCTCGCCTTCGGCCGGATCAGGTTCGACGCACGATTGCGCTAGTGGTTGATGATCTTGGGATGTCGTTTGAGAGCATAGCCTCCGTTCGTGACTCACTAAAGAAGTTTGTTGATGAACAGATGCAACCTGGCGATCTGGTCGCGATTCTTCGAACAGGTGCGGGAATCGGTGCGTTACAGCAGTTCACGTCGGACAAACGTCTGCTTTATGCGGCTATTCAGCGCGTACGCTTCAATTTGATGGGAGGAGGAGGCCTCGGTGCATTTAAGCCTGTTCAGAGCGCCCCATTTGCCGGAGCCGGCGGGTTGGGTGCGGAGGAAATGAAACAAGCAATAGCGAGTACAGACGTGACTCGTGCGGAGATTTTTTCGACCGGAACGCTGGGTGCGCTCAATTTGATCGTACGCGGACTAAAAGACTTACCTGGCCGGAAATCGGTTGTTTTGCTTTCGGATGGCTTTTCGCTTTTTAGATCCGCCAATTCGCAGGCGAACTTTAGAGTCCTGGAAGCGGTTCGCCGAATCGTTGATCTCGCTAACCGTGCTTCTGTAATCGTTTATACGCTCGATCCTCGTGGTATGCAGTATACAGGTTTAACTCCGGCCGATAACACCGCTTTTCAGACGACTGCAGAAGTTGGTCGGGCGGTTGGGACGCGACCTGGTCATTTGTTTGAAACGCAGGGAGGTTTGAATTATCTGGCTGATCAAACTGGCGGATTCTTCATCAAGAACGTCAACAACCTCTCAGAGGGATTTAATCGCGTCCTCGATGATCAGAGGGGTTACTATCTCATCGGATACATTCCGGAGGAAGCCACCTTCAAAGCGATACAAGGCAAAAGACCTTTTCACAATATCGGGCTCAAGGTTAAACGCGCGGGGCTCGTTGTTCGCTCGCGGACCGGCTTTTACGGCATCTCAGATGAAGAGTCAGGCGCTACAAACACTACCGCGGCCCAGCAAATAGTGTCAGCGCTTACTTCACCTTTCGCCTCGGGGGACATCCATCTGAAACTGACCTCCCTGTTTGGGCACGAAGCGAAAGAAGGCGCATTCATGCGATCCATAATGCACATCGACGCCCGCGACATCTCATTCAGCGAGGAGCAGGACGGTGCGCGCAAAGGTGTGGTCGAGATAGTGGCATTTACCTTTGGGGATAATGGCGAGATCGTCGGCCGCGAAGCCCGAAGTTACAGTCTGAGCGTCCGCAGCGACGGTTTTCAAAACCTCCTGGAGCAGGGTTTTGTTTATGCGATCGACGTGCCCATTAAGAAACCCGGGGGATATCAGTTGCGGGTAGCGGTCCGTGACCCTCGCACCGAGAAGGTAGGTTCAGCGAGCCAGTTTATTGACGTTCCCGATATAGATAAGAATCGGCTTACATTGTCGGGGCTGGTGGTTTCGGGCTTCGATCCGGCAACTGCAAAACGTTCGTCTTCCGGAGACCCGAACAACAGCGAAGGCGCCATCGAATCGATTGATCCTTCAACAACGCCTGCAGTTCGAATGCTGACGCGCGGAATCTTTCTTGATTACGGATTCTTGATCTACAACGCCGAGCTAGATCCTAAGACCAGGAAGCCTCAGCTCGAGACTCAGGTGTTATTGCTCAAAGACGGCAAGCAGGTTTTTGCAACTAAGGTGAGTCCGCTTGTTGTTGGCGACGAACCTGATTGGAAACACATTCCTGCGTCCGGCAGATTGCGACTGGGAGACGACCTGTCGACGGGTGAATATATGATACAGGTCATAGTCACTGATAAGCTGGCTAAGGATAAATTTCGCTGGGCTACCCAATGGATGGACTTCGAAATAGTGAAGTGACGGTAGGGTAAAATAGGGGGAAATGGTTATCGGACAATCCCTCCACGTAGTAACGAGTTTATTCGTTGGGCGCAGAGAACGAATCAGGTCGTCTAATTCTTAGCCTATCTCCTCCTGAAGCTCCACGTCATACTGCTTGTCCTGGGCACTGACCTGCTCGTGCGAGAACGCTGCTTTGATCAGGGGCGGCGCTGCAATGGTAGTGACCACCGACATGGCGAGAACCACGCCGTAAACGGCGTCGCTAACTGCTGCTAGCGCCAGTCCAATTTGTGCGACCACGATTCCAACCTCGCCTCGAGGTATCATGCCAACACCAATCTGTATCGCTCGCCGGCGTCCCATTCCCAGAGCTCCGAGGCCGCATCCCACAAATTTCGTCAGTATCGCCAACGCGATGACCACCAGCGATAGCAACACGACGTCCCACGAGACGAAGATCGCTAAATTTAGTTTCATTCCTATTGAAATGAGAAAAAAAGGCGTCGTGAACTCGGTCAATGCCTGTGACTGCTGATGCAGCCTCGTCCCGTCGGTCAACTCGGAAAGCGCAACGCCCGCAAGAAATGCCCCAATTATCCCCGCAATACCGATCAAACTTGAAACTGCCGCCAGCCCGAAACACAGCACCAGCGCAAAGATAAGCAGAGAATGGTCGATCTTGAGATTTCTCACGGGCTCCTCGACACGATTTATCACGCGAGCCCCGAATTTGATGACCAGTGTGGTGAATGCTATTGCCAGACCGCCGACCAACAGGATGCTGACGTAATTAACCTTACCGCTTGCAAGGCTGCTGACGACCGCAAGAACTAACAGACCGATGATATCGTCGATGACTGCGGCAGCCATGATCACGCGGCTGGCTTCAGTGCTGAGCAACCCACGTGCGGATAGGACACGAGCAGTGATTCCAACCGAGGTCGCGACCATCGCCGCGCCGAGAAAGATTGCCTCAATTCGAGAGTGTCCGGGCCAAAGGACCAGAAGCCCCCAACCTACGACGAACGGCACAATCACTCCCAGAATCGCGACAACTGTTGCCCGGCGTCCAACTCTGAAAATGTCACTTGGGCGAGTCTCCAGCCCGACGGTGAAAAGAAGGAAGATGACCCCAATTTCCGCGAGTGCATCCATCACATCGGTTGGCTGAATAAGTTTCAGCACCGCGGGGCCGATTAATATCCCCGCGAGGATCTCTCCGACCACCGCCGGTTGGCGAATGCGCTCGAATAATTCTGCCGCGAGCTTCGCTGCCAAAAGAGCTATGAATAGCGCCAGGAGGATATGTCCGTGGTCCGCGGATCCAACCAATATGCCAGTAAGGCCTGCAGTCAAGTTTCTCTCCTGTTTAACCCATCGTGTTACAGAAGCGTTTGGTGACGCAAGAGGATCGCTACAAAGGTCGCATGGCTCACACGTGCCGACGAAACACCAACGAGCGAACAAGATTACGATTGATCTCAACCAGGAATTGTATTGTGCGTCGCGCAATCAATTGAAGTGACCTTATAATATCTGAAGAGCCGCAAGCCGTGCGGCAAAATCGACTCGTAAATCATTGTTATGCGTTATTCCGCACGATCAATACTCGCTTTGGACGTCTCACCATTTGGTCGTTCTCTTAGTTTAATTCCGGCAACGAGGGCGCTTCGTGCATCTTTTCCGCAGGCATACCTTGGAGTGGCGGCACACATTGGTACTTGTGAAGTACTCCAGGCTCAGCGTCTGGTCGACATGGCGATTCCACTTGGCGTCGTCAAATTGCCGGCGACCGGACCCGATGCGATCAAACGTGGATGGACCATAATGAGGCAGGCTCGTGGCTACAGTTTTGAGCTTATCCTTGATTTTTCACCGCGTCTCGAAACCCAGCTGATTTCCCGTATTGTTTTGGGAGTGCCAGTCTTGTCGCCAGGAAGGCTGCCGGGAGCCATTGGACGGCTTTTCGAATTTGGTGGTGTGCGCCCTGGCGGCTCCTCGGCACTTACTGACTACTCAAGCGTATTGCGGCAGCTTAATGTCGAGATACAGGATGAGCGGATCGAGGTCCTAACGCCGTCCGAAGAAGACGAGATGTTCGAGAAACGCCTGTACTCGAGCGGATCTCGCGGGGGCGAAATGGTCGTTTTACTTTACGCGGCGAATCCCGAGAGTGCGCGTGGATGGCCGGTTGCGGCGTTTGGAGAGATCGCTACGCGCCTGGCTAATAACTTCAGCGCACGAATCGTAATTGCTGACGAGCCTTACGATAATGCGCTGACGCGAAGCCTGGGCGGATGGCTGCCATCGGGTGCAATAAAGCTTGTGCAGCCGCGAGCGTCAGAAGTCTTTGCGGCTATCGCCCGGGCAACTGTCGTGATCACCGACGAAGCTGTTATCGCGCAAATCGCTTCCGAGCTCAGCACACCGGCGATTGAGATCAGGGATTCCCTGACGACTATGAGGTCGTCACCCTCCCACAGAATCGTGACCGGTTCATCAAGAGGAAGGGTTTCAGTACAAGAGGTATTCGACGTCGCGTGTGAAATGATTCAAGAGAACCGGAGCCGGTCCCTCTTCCAGCGCAGCTGATGTACCGTAGACTGTGCAGTCTACGGTACATTTCGGGGCTCTTGAAAGAATTGGATTTGGTGTATAATTGCTAACGAAGAGTTACAGATAATCCACACGCACCGCAGTTGAGCAATATCTGAGGCTTTATCTCTGACGGAGGGGCCATGAAGAATGCGCTTTTGCTTGTAGGAGTGATCGGCCTTGGGGCGGGGGCTTGGTTCATATATCAGTATATGTACAAGCCGCTACCGGTGGGCGGCACCGACCGAACGGATCTTATTCTCGGTGGTGTTTTCCTGTTTGCCGCGCTTGTCTGCTTCGCGTTCTTCTTCTTCATGAAGTTTAGAGAAGAAGGAGACCAGGACATAAGCATCACGAAGTTCTGATCCGACAGGGCCCAAAACGCAGTTAGACCGCGGGTGGTGGCCGACGCTCTGTTTCACGCGAGTCCCGACCGGCTTTCTCCCTTCGTCGGCCGCCAAGGGCCAGCCTGTTCCCAACACGATCGATCATCTTGCCGGGTTTTGAGTGATGTGTGTCAACCGGCGCAATACTTCTCTGCCTAGCTTCCAAGCAGACCCCTTGCAATAACACCAATTCTCCTCACGCCTTCCTGAATCGCTTCGAGAGAGTTGGCATAAGAAATCCTCAGATAGCCTTCCATTCCGAAAGCAGAACCCGCGGTGACCACTACCTGTGCCTCATCCAGCAGCACCTTCGAAAGGTCAATCGAATCTTTTACTCGGCCGCCGAACAATTTCTTTACATTCGGCATCACGTAAAAGGCGCCCTCAGGCATTGCGCATTCAATGCCTTCGATTTCATTAAGCGCCGGAACGATCCAGTTACGCCGTCGCAGGTATTCGTCAATCATCGAACGAACGGAATCCTGGGGCCCAATCGCAGCTTCGACCGCAGCCTTCTGTGTCATAGAATTCGCATTTGATGTTGAATGGCTTTGCACTTTCA
Organism: Blastocatellia bacterium; assembly: GCA_035258805.1. Lineage (GTDB taxonomy): Bacteria > Acidobacteriota > Blastocatellia > UBA7656 > UBA7656 > Onstottus_A. The sequence continues at coordinate 18,079 of DATFWY010000310.1, forward strand.
ACATCGACTGGATCCACGCTTTTGGACCGAGTCCAAATCCCAGCCGCCAACCGGTCATCGCGTGGGTCTTTGAGAATGAACCGCATATCATCACTCGCGAGCGCAACGGTTCAGGCAACTGACCAGCGGTGAACGGCTCGGCTGGCGGGTACGCGAAGTACAAATAACATTCGTCGCTGATAACCCAGACGTCCCGCTCGGCTGCTACTTCGACGATTTCCTTAAAATCATTCGGCGGAATAATTCGTCCGGTAGGATTGTTCGGGGAGTTGATGATCAGCAGGCGGGTGTGCGGTCCAATTGAATCGCTTACCGCACGAGCAGTCAGCAGAAATCCCTCAGGTTCGGTATCAATCATTACCGGTCGCGCACCAAGGAACTTCGCGATTTCGGGAAAGGTTACCCAGTACGGAGAGGGGATCAAAACTTCGTCATCCGGATTCAGAAGCGTGGCCATCGCGTTGAAGATCGCCTGCTTACCGCCGATGGTTACCAGCACTTCAGAAGGGTCATAGTTTGCTCCAAAATCGCGCCGCATCATTTCCGTGATGGCCTTGCGTAGCGGAGCAATGCCGCTGGTTGCAGTGTAGCGCGTAAAGTTCTCTTCAATAGCGTGCTCTGCAGCGTCTTTGACGTTGCGTGGTGTTGGAAAGTCGGGCTCCCCAGCACCGAGGTCAATCAGATTGACGCCTTCGGCTCGCAAACGCTCAGCTTCCATCAACACGGCAAGCGTAGATGAAACCTCCATGCCCTCCACATTGATGGATTCTTTGAATGTGTTTTTGCTTATGCTCAACCGAACCCTCCGGATTCCCTGTTGGCGATCCCAAAAAATTATGCGCAGCAACCTCCCGAAACCGCGCCTCAGATGCTTGGGAGTTTGTCGCGCATTCGTTTCTCGACTGCACGCGGCACGAGGCCCTTGATAGAGCCTCCCAGCTTGAACACTTCCTTTATGAGCCTTGAGCTGACATAAGAATACGCTTCGCCAGCCATTAGGAAGACGGTCTCAACGCTGGGCTCCAGCCTGCGATTCATAAGCGCCATTTGAAGCTCGTATTCATAGTCTGAAATGGCGCGAATTCCTCGAACTACAAATTGAGCCTGCTGTGCGACGGCATAATGCACCAGCAGTCCCTCGAAAGTATCGACTCTCACATTTCCACTCGGCAGAACCTCACGAATCATCTCCACTCTTTCTTCAGTTGTGAACATCGGCTGTTTCTCCATGTTCAAGAGAAGAGCGACTACGACTTCATCGAAGAGTTTGGCTGAACGCTCGATTATGTCGAGGTGACCCATGGTTATGGGATCGAATGACCCCGGGTAGATTGCTCGCCTCATCAGCGTTCTTCTCCTCGAATTGGATCGAGCCGGTGGCTTGTCAAAGCGAGCGATACTAGCATGGAAACTTCTTGCTATCCAGTTGAGGCTCAGGTGCCGGCTGGCACCGTAGCAAAGAACGCTAACTCTGATTCACCCTGCTTCACCTCCCGAAATAGCTTAAGCCTTCCGTAGCGGGTGTTGGGGGGCATTTTTATGCGATGTTCAACGATGACTACAGAAGTTCTGGTCAGCAACTTCCCGAAGCCGAGTTGTCTCATCACCGAATCATAGATTTCCGATGCATAAGGAGGATCGAAGAACACAAAGTCGAAATGCCTTGCGTCCTGTTCAAGTCGCTTCAGCGCGACTGAAGCGTCTCGATTGATGACCGTGGCACCCTGAGTGATGCCTAACATCTCCAGGTTTGTATTGATCGCAATGCAGGCCTGGCGGTTGCGTTCTATGAAAGTCACTTCGTCTGCGCCGCGACTGTGGGCCTCGATCCCAACCGCACCTGAGCCTGCGCAAACATCAAGAAACCTGCATCCTGTAATTTTTGGCGCAATGATGTTGAATAAAGTTTCTCGCAGCCGGTCCGATGTTGGGCGAACCTGGAGTCCCGCAACCGTTCGCAGTCTCCTTCCGCGGTGAACTCCGCCGATAACTCTCATCGCCCGGATGATAGTGAATTGTCATGGAAGATCGCTAGTTGTTTGCGATGCCTTTGGTTGACTTTTCTCAGATCCGAACCGCAAAATCAGAAGCACTTCATTTTTCGGATGCAGCGTAGACTGTAAATAGTTGCGCAGACGAGACAGTCGAAGCTACATCCAGCAGACCTCAATAGTATGTAGATCGTTAGCTGTATGAAAAAACTTTTTATGAGCATACTCATTCTGCTTTTCGCACTGGTTGTCCCTGCTTCCGGAGGACCACAAGGCTCTGGCACATTAAAAGGGAAGATCGAAACCGAGAAAGGAAAGCCGATAGAGGGCGCAGAGGTCCGGGTTCTTCGCAGCCGCGATCGATCAGTAAAAGAAGCAAAGACTGACTCGAATGGCGCCTTCTCCTTCGAGCTCGTTCCTGATGACTACACGGTGAGTTTCGACGCGGAAGGCTTCCAGGGAGGGACACTGGTGCAAATGCAGCAGGTCGAGGAAGGCAAAGAGACCGTTGTAAAAACCATCCGGCTTTCCAAGGCAAGCCATCGCACTTCGTTGATTCGCGGGGCAGTCTTTGATTCGATTGGTGCATCGCTTCCTGGAGTGAGTTTGAAACTTGTCCGAGTGCCGACAGCGGACGAAGAAAAGGACCACAAAAAGGTCGATTCTCTATCAATGAGTTACACTTCCAACAGCCACGGTGAATTCGCGTTTCGAGTACCTTCGGTGCGTGCCCGGTACAAGGTTACCGCGACACTCAACGGCTACAAGCTCGACACCAAATTCGTTGAGGTTAATGAGAATGAGTCAGTGCCATTGTCATTTTCACTTGAGCCGGTAAAGAAATAGGTGGCTGCAGAGCGACAAAAAACACACGCCGAGGCGGGGGAATCTGGTACAACCCCATCCCCGAAGGACAGGCGTGCGGAATACCTGACAGCGCGGCAACTTTCTGAAGTGCTTCAGATCAGCGAGGCGTCCGTACACCGATTGCGCCGGACGGGACGAATACCTGCGGTACGGCTTACTGACCGATTGATCCGGTTTAATCTCCGAGATGTGCAGAAAGCGCTCAAGCCTCAGTCGACAACTCAATCATCTGACCACGAGAGTGAAGCAGAGCACGAACCAAGCCCACAGATGTCTTTTAATGATCTTCTCTCCGCTGAGGGCGATTCCGAGAGATTCTAAGACCTTAAGTCATAGCGGAGCGGTTGCGACCCCACTCCTCTGCGGTTGCTTTGGAATCTCATCCGGGGGTTCGATGATCAACTAAGGACCCGATCCTCGCAATGTCATCAAGAATAGTTTGAGAGATCGCATCCCTTCCTGACCGTCCCGTCGCCAAAACTACTTCTTGTCTCTCGGTGCGGAAGATCGCAGCTTTTGAGGTCCCCGATACCTCATAAAACGGCGTACCGCCCTCAACTATCTTTGGCGCGACACTTACGCGAACGCGTCCCTGCCAGATTCGGGCGCGCCCAACCAACCTCACCATACGGCCGCAGTCCCGCGCAATCGCGATAAGCGATTCTGTTTCCGGCCCGATACCGATCCTGGAAACATCTGCCAGCCGGGTCTCGGCCCCCATCAACGTCTTCGCGAGTATCAGCGTCTTTATTACCGTATCCCATCCTTGAATATCGAGGGCGGGATCCGGTTCGGCGATTCCCTCAGCCTGCGCTCGGGCAAGTGCCTCATCAAACGTTGTTTGATTTTGCTGCATCTCGCTCAGGATAAAGTTTGTAGTGCCGTTCAGTACTCCGCGAATCTCAAGCACACGGTCGTTTGCCAACTCATCCGGTATGCTCACGCCAGTCGTTCCACTATAGCCGAGAAGTGTATTGCCCATCTTCTGTGCTTCCACAAGCTCCTCGAAACCGTGTGCAAGAGGACCCTTATCAACTGTGACTACGTGGGTGCCCTGGTTTAGCGCTTCTAGGATGAAACTTAGTGCCGGTTCGCCATTCTCAATGTTTGTCGGAAGTGATTCAACCAAAAAGGAAATGCCTCTATCGGGCAATACCTTAATAAAGTCGGCAACGTTGGGGATCAAATCGGCGCCCGCGATCTCGCGCAGGGTACGGCCGATTTGTTTTGCGGCTATCAATCGCTCTACATCGGATTGGTTATCAATAAACAGACCGCCGCTGCGATCCGCAACTGCTTTGACCACAGCTCCGATCGGGGATTCTACGGAATTGACATAACGCAGGAATGCGCGTCCCACATTTCCGAGTCCCAGGAGGGCTACGGTAACTTGTGTACTTGCCATAAAAATTGTTTGAGGTTTTCAAGGAGTCAAGATACGGAATCCACCAATAACGTACCGTAGACGGTCTGGTCTGCGAAAAATCATAGCCGACCGAATTGCAAATCGCCGCAGACTGGACAGT
>DATFWY010000311.1:0-6672 GCA_035258805.1 Blastocatellia bacterium
AACCGTTTGGCCCCGATTTGCGTACAAATAGGGTTGCGGCGTGGCACGCGGCGCGAGGTCAGAGCTATACTTGTAGCTGAGAAACTTCTCCAACGTTCCGACGCTTCATTCAGCCAAGGAAAAGTTGTTTGTAAAACAGGAAAGGTTCGGCTGTAGTAGCCGAGGCATCCTAGCCTCCCGTCTATGGCTCGCGTCTTTCCTGTAGAAGTTTTGGAGTGAGCAAAGTGGACGAAACACGAGAACATTCGCAAAATCGGGTATCTCTAAACCCGGATATGAAAAGCCCTCGCGCTCAGGAGTTTGAGAGCAAGCTCGGCGCATTGATTGTCGGGCAGGAGCGCGCGGTCAGGAGAATTTCCGGGTTGTACCAAATCTATCTTGCCGGCATGCAGAACCCGGGCAGACCGGTCGGCACAATGCTGTTCCTCGGTCCGACAGGGTCTGGTAAAACCCGGGTAGTTGAAGCAGCCGCCGAAGTACTGTTTGCGGAAGCCAACGCGGTCGTCAAAATCGACTGCGCTGAGTTTCAGCACTCACACGAAATCGCGAAGCTAATCGGCTCGCCCCCTGGGTATCTCGGACACCGCGAGACCGCGCCGATGCTGACGCAGGAGAATCTGGACAAATATCACACCGAACAGGACAAGCTTACCTTTGTTCTGTTTGACGAAATCGAGAAAGCATCTGACGCCCTTTGGCAGCTCCTACTGGGTATTCTCGACAAGGCAACGTTAACCCTGGGAGATAACCGCAAGGTTGATTTCTCCAGATGCATGATCTTCCTCACGTCGAATCTTGGCGCTAAGGAGATGAGCGAATTGATCACCGGCTCGATAGGGTTCGCTCCAGCGCGCGGCAAACGAATGCTGGAGGACGATGTCGACCAGAAGATCTATCGCACTGCATCGGAGGCGGCCAAGCGGAAGTTCTCCCCGGAGTTTATGAACCGTATCGACAAGGTTGTGGTTTTTCGCAGCCTCAAGGAGTATCACCTTAAGCAGATTCTCGAACTCGAGCTCGGTCAGGTGCAAAACCGCATCATGCGCGGCACCGGCGAAAAGTTCATATTCACTTGCACCGATGAAGCAAAGAAGTTCCTTTTGGACGAAGGTATCGACTTCAAGTATGGCGCTCGGCATCTGAAGCGTGCGATCGAACGCTTCCTTGTGTATCCCATCTCCAATCTGGTTGCGACCCAGCAAGTCGCTACCGGCGATCTGGTGATCATTGATTTCGATTCCGAAACCGGAAAGTTGACATTCACCAAGTCTGAAGGCGGGGCGCTAATTGATCCTTATCGCGAAGTCTATAGCGACATGTTTGATGATGCGCAACAGGAGCGGGCAGTGGCTGCCGAGGCGTCGGATGGAGGCCTGGCAACTGCTCCCCTCAAAGCAATCGAGAAATAGCGCTCATCCAGCAGGAATTCGTAAAATGGAAATGCCCGGCGGGAAGGCCTCCGCCGGGCTTGCTTTTCTATCCCGACAATGAGCCTCTTAGCTGCACCACTGCTGATGTTCTTTGCCGCATTGCCGGTAAACAGCTCTGACAACGTGCGAATAGGCCTGTTTACTTTGTTCCGGCCACACACCGTCCAGGTGCGCATAGCAAAGGGCGAGCAGGCGCATCTGGATGGAGCATCATTTGCCGGTACTCGAATAGACCCGAGCCAAATGATTAGTATTAGCGTGGCGGGTACACACTTCAAAATTGACGTTCAGGATTCGCACAGCATTAGACAATCCGCGATCACCGATTCCGCAAGGATCACACCCGATGATTCCTCAACACTGGAACTCATCCTTCCGGGTAAGCTAAAGCGAGCGGTGCGCGGTACTGTATCAATTGATAACGGTATTTCGGGACGGGGGCCGCTCAGGATCGTGCTTACCACCCCTCGCGAGTCTGCGGTTGCGTCTATAGTGGCAGCAGAAACCAGCGAGCGCGAACCTCAGGCGCTTATGGCCCTGGCCGTGATCGTCAGGACTTTTATGTTTTCCCATTCGAGCCGCCACTGCACAGAGGGGTTCGATTTCTGTGACACTACTCACTGCCAGCTCTATCGCGGCGAACAGGATCTCTCCGATCAGGTGGATAACAGTGCGGTAGTGGCTTCAGTAGCTCGGACGTCCGGAAAAGTCTTGAGATTCGAAGGAGCACCTCTCGACGGTTACTATACAGCCGCCTGCGGAGGATTAACCGCGACGCCCTCGATGGTTTGGGGCGGACACAGTCGATATCCGTACACCAGAATTTCCTGCGAGTGGTGTCAAACCTCACGTTTCAGGAGATGGGAGCGGTCGGCTGATCGCAATCGAATTCTGGAGTCGCTATCAGCGTTTACCGGTTCAAAGTTCTCGTCTGCGACCGAGTTGATCGTCGACGCCGAACAACGAGGCGGATTCGTAAGCACGGTGACGGTTCGTGACGGTAGTACCCGAGTTGTTTTGAATTCAGATGCATTCAGGCGCGCAGTTGGCCTTCACCTGGGCTGGAGTACTGTATTGAGCCCAAGCTTCACCCTCACGCGCCATGGTTCAAGGTATGTTTTCAGGGGTCGAGGTTTCGGTAGCCAGGTCGGACTCTGCGTAACGGGTGCGATGGCGCAGGCGCGAGCTGGGAGGGGGCATCGCGAGATCCTGAGCTTTTACTATCCGTCTGCTGAGATTAGCGAGGCGACTCCCCAATGAATGATCCAGCTTTGATGATTTTGGGAGTCAGAAATTGGCTTCAAAAACTGCTCGAATGGCTCCAAGCGTACGGTCCCCTGGGTTTGTTTGGAATATCGCTCGTCGATTCAGTGGGAATACCGCTGCCGGGTGGTCCGGACGCGGTGATGATACTTCTGAGCGCGAACGCACCGTCAATGATGCCGGTGTATGCGCTTGCGGCGACTACCGGATCGGCCATTGGGTGTACGTTGTTGTACCTGATGGCTCGCCGCGCGGGAGCTGTGGCACTTAACCGTGTCACACTTGCGAAGCGGGATAAAATCGAGAACCTGCTGGGCAGATACGACCTGGTGGCGGTAATGGTTCCGGCGGTGCTGCCGCCGCCGTTTCCCTTCAAGCCGTTCGTGCTCTGCGCGGGCGTCTTCAGGCTAAAGACCTGGCGATTCCTTGCTGCGATTTTTGTCGGCCGCTCGGTGCGCTTCCTGGTTGAAGGCTGGCTGGCTATCAGGTTTGGCGAGGACGCGGCGAGGATCATTCGGCAACACGGATGGAAGGTGCTGATTGCGGTAGCTGTGGTTGTACTCGGCATCCTTACTTTTAATTTTTTTCGTTCACGCCCTTCAGAAGCATCTAAGAAGCGTCTATCTGAGGAAGGTCAACCAGCGGCCCCTCGATCCCAGAGTTGATTTCTTTAGTCAGAAAAGCGGTTTCTGGTATCCGGAGAGGGAACGGACGCCACCGATTTATGCGATTTTAATGGGATAAGCGGTGAGCTAAGGCCTCTGGAAATGGAACTTTTCCGCACTTGCGGGCGTGTGGTAGCATTAACAGGTTTCGGAGGAGTGGATCTGCTTTACATGAGAAGAGCCGTATTGATAATCGCGCTGCCCCTCTTTGTTCTTACGGGTCTTGCGCAGTCGCAGAATTGTCTGCGAGTGATGTCTATTGATGAGGTCACTCGCGAAGCAATTCTGATTGCGCGAGCCAAAGTTCACAAAGTCGAGAAGGCAAAGTATCGTGGCGAGTTTGACCAGTTGGCAGTGCTATATCCGGTCGATGTAATTGAAGGCGACTTCACCCTGGGTCAATTACATGTACTGGCGCGGTCGAGAGTGAGATGTGCGGAGGACAACTACGTAAAGGAAGAGGAGATGTTAGTGTTCCTCGAGCCGCAGGATAGCCTGTTTCACACTGTGAATTATCAGTATGGACAGTTTCCAATCGTTGGCGAAATCGTAAAAGGATGGCGCGACAAAGCCAACAAGCCGATTGATAAACCCTATGAAGAGGTCCGCCGAGAAATTCTCATGTCCATAGCCGACACTCGCAATCCAAAGCCCGAGCCTAAGCCTCAACAGCCGAAGCCAGTCAAACCTCCTGAACAGCCCGCACCTTAATGTACAGCTGATGATACCAACCAACGGGCGTTAAGCCCGAAGGTAACCGGCAGGATTTCCAGGTTTAGGACTGGGTCGAAGCGAGCCCCGCCAGCGCCACGGTGAGGAGCAACAGCCTCTTGAGCCCGACCTCGCGTCCGGAAGGTTCATACCATTCGTTAAGGCTGTGACAGTTGCTCGATATGCCCCCCACTCCCAGTGTGATCGCGGGGATCCCCAGAGAAATCGGAATATTGGAGTCGGTTGAAGAACAGTCCAGGCGTGGTTCGATGCCCAGTGCGCGGGAACATTCAACCGCCGCCCTTACGAGCGGCGAGGAGACCGGCGTTTCTCCTGAAGGACGATCACCGACCTGTTCGAGCTCGCAGATCAAAGTAGTGCCGCTAGTCGATCTCTGCGAATTCTCTTCCCGTACTGCAATGTCAACGACACGCTTCAGGTGGGCTTCCAGTTTATCAATTTCGTCACTCGATATGGAGCGTAAGTCCACCAGCATGCTTGCGCGTTCAGGAATCGCGTTAACCGAGCTGCCGCCCTCAATAATGCCTACATTGTACGAAGTTCGGGGCGCTAGCGGAGCGGGATATGAAGCGAAGCGCGCGATTGCCCTCCCAAGTGCGTGAACCGGATTGACGATCCCGAAGTCGCCCCACGAGTGACCGCCGGGACCGGTAACCGTCACCCGGTAACGGCGTGAACCGAGAGCGCGCTGCGTGATGCGCTCCAACCCGGGACCGTCAAGCGAGATGAAAGCATCGACGCCTGACCGAAACTCAGCGCTGGTAAACAGATGACGCACGCCACGCAAATTACCTTCGCCTTCCTCGCCTACGGTGGCAACGAAGCATATGCTGCCCGCTGTTTCTATGCCCCCGGCATTCAGAGCCTGAGCCAGCGCAGCGAGGCTGACGATTCCGCAGCTATTATCGCTTATACCTGGCGCGTGGTACCGGTCTCCTTCCCGCCGAACCTTCACGTCGGTGCCCTCTGGAAAAACGGTGTCGAGATGAGCGGAAACAATCAGGCGTGGCCCTGGCGAGCGACCCGGTCGATTGGCGATGACGTTCCCTTCCTCGTCCGTCCGTATGTTAAAGAGCCCCACTTCTGCAAAGCGACGAGCAATATCGCGAGCTCGAGCCTGCTCTTTGAAAGGCGGCGCCGGAATCTCGCACACCCGGACCAGTTCTTCGTCCAGTTCAGTGCGCATCTGATTGATGTGCTGAAATGCGGTCTTGATGGCCTGTGCTTCAAGCAGTTGCGTTACTGATGTCCATTCCACTGTGCTCGGTGCGTAATTTTGCATTGTATGTGGGTTTGTGAGGCTAGATTATCCGTCTGATCTCTTCATCGCTGAGGACGCAATCGCTCTGCTTCGCGTGATTGAATATCCGCTCGACACGTTCGGCTGTCGGATCGATGCTGTTGCGCATTAGCCAGAATACGACGTTAGACTTTCCGCTCATTGGGCCAATCTCAATCGTCTGTTCTCGATTGAGCATACTGGCTGGTACGCCGGAGTAGACCATATCGGCGAGCCAGTCGTCGCCCTTATTGAACGCTTTGATTACTGCCGCGGCGTGAACTCCTGTTGCGGTACGAAAAGCATCGCGACCCACCATCGGATAAGAAATAGGTATCGGGACACCCGTTGCCGCACTCACCGATTCACAGTAGCGAGTCAGATTCGAGAGATCGCGTTCTATGTAGCCCATCAGCTGGAGATTCACCAGAAGCTGGTCCATAGGCGCGTTCCCGACGCGCTCGCCTATTCCCAGAGCAGTACCGTGCAGACGGTCCGCTCCTGCCTCGTAAGCGGCTATCGAATTGATGACACCGAGACCGCGATCCTGATGTCCGTGCCAGTCGATCTTGATTTCGTCGCTCAAGCCCATTTCGCTGATGACTTCCTTGACATAACTGACTAACGCTCTGACTCCTTCAGGAGTTGCGTGGCCGACGGTATCACACAAACAGATTCTTCGCGCACCGGCCTCAATCGCCGCACGATAGAGCGCACGAACGGTCTCCGGGTTTGCACGGGTCGTGTCTTCGGTTACGTACATCACCGAGAGCCCGTGCGATACCGCGAACTTCACCGCTTCCTCGGTCGCGGTGAGCATCATCTCCAGCGACCAGCCTTCAGCATATTGCCGGATGGGGCTTGATCCTATGAAGGTGCACGCATCGATCGGAATTCCGACCCTTTCGGAAATGTCAATTATCGGCTCGATGTCTTTCACGACGGTTCTGGCTGCGCAGTTCGGCTTTATATCCAGTTTGCAATCTGCAATCTCCTTTGCGAGCCGGGTTACGTCCGAAACTGCTCGGGGCCCGGCTCCTGGGAGTCCGATATCGGCGGCGTCGATGCCGAGGGAGTCCATTAGATGAAGGATTTCGATCTTCTTATCGATGTGCGGATCGATCACCGATGGCGATTGCAACCCGTCCCGAAGCGTTTCGTCGTTCAGTTCCAGCTGACGAGGCGCGGATTCCTGTCCGGACGCTCGGTTCCAATCATAGATGAGGTCGCTTCTATCCACGCGATAACTCCGTTTCGATTAGAGCAAACGCGCAAGGCGAGCGTCAAGAGAATGGTCTGGGAA
>DATFWY010000312.1:0-5736 GCA_035258805.1 Blastocatellia bacterium
GTCTTAAATCTCGATTCAAGAGCAAATGTCAATGAACTCAAGCCTGACCCCCTTACAAGAGCCAGACCGCTCTCCGTGAAGGTTTCGCACAAGCGGCGAAGAAACATCCTCGAAGAGTTCCGCGAAGATGCACACCTCTGCGCAACGCTCTTCGAGATGAAGACGACGACGTAGGTGCCACGCATAAATATGCTCTTGAAGACGCATCCGGCTGCGATGCTTGAGGCGACAAGAGAAGTATACAAAGGAGCGCTAATGTCCCCGGAGATTCGCGCGCTAAGTGGTGAGCCTTTTCCAGAAGCCGCGCTGCCCGAGATCATCGATCAGCCACTACAAGAAATACGTCTTCTGAAGTATTTATCTGATGGATACAGCTATCAGAATGCCGCGGCTCGAATGAACGTCAGCATCAATATGATCCACAATACCTCCGCAGCATTTTCGAAAGCTGCATCCATTCCAAAAAATTCATCTTCGCAGATCTCGTAGGCATTTGGGCCGTACCTTTCCGGAAATGCCAAACACACTATTCAGATCAATCCAAAACGCACAAGTATGCTCTACACGGCGGGTGGGCATTGAGGTATCTTCGGCGCGTGGTCGGCGAAGTGAACAACGACGCGGGCCACCAATTCAGAATCCAAGTTACTTGTAAGGAGATACTACAATGAACAGCAAATCGAAGTTAGCGGTCAGCTGGGTGCTTTGGACGGTGCTGCTGTTGGCGTCCTACGCCGTTACGGCGCACGCACAGACCCGCGCAAGCGACAACAAACACGGTGCCCAACAGGGCGGCGACCTGCCCACGGCTGCCACCACGACGGTTACCGGTGGCGGCACCGCCGGACAGGTGGCGAAATGGACGGGAGCCGCCGTGCTTGGTGACTCCAGCATCAGTGAAGACAAGAATGGGAAGGTTGGCATCGGCACCACCGTCCCGACTTCCAAGCTCACCGTTGCTGGCGCCATCGAGACGACGGTCGGCGGCGTGAAGTTCCCCGATGGCACTGTGCAGACAACCGCTTTTAGCGTTGCGAGCAGCCCGGCGCTCCAACTGTTCGCCAAAGAGCTCAACGCGCCCTTTCCGGCGAACGGAACGAGCACGAGCGCCACGTTCACCGTGCCTGCCGCCAAGCGTCTGGTGATCGAAACCGTCAGCGTGCTGATTACTCTACCATCGGGCCAAAACTACGACAGCGTTAGCATCGCAACGAGTGTAGGTGGCGAGGTGGTTAACTACAGCTTGTTTCCGGGCCTGATCCCTCAAAGTGGATCGGCGATGTTATACGGAATCACGCAGCCGCTCAAGATTTATGCAGACCCGGGAACTCAGGTGGTCGCTGCCATCATCCGACCGATAGCATCTGGAGTCGGGAGTTTAGACGTGGTCATTTCGGGCTACCTGGTGGATGCGCAGTAGTAGGCGTCAGCCCGGGCTGAGCCGAAGCAACAGCCGCGCTCGTGAAACAAGAAATCGAATGACTGAATCAACTCTGTATGAATTGTCGAGAGGAAGGATCTTCCCAGACGAGGAGGCTATACGATGACACACCCGCTTCAAACTCGATGTATTCTCGTGATGACTGTTTGGACATCGAGGGAATCCTTGTATACGCGATTATGGCTATCATCGTGTAATTACACTTGCAAGATCATACGTACTCAATGATCGTATGTCGCTTCACTACCTTAAATCGAATGCTCATAATGCTGCTCGACAACCTCATTCCAGAAACCACTGCTCCTCCCGGCGCAGTTGAAGAGAAATCGGTGATAGTCGGCGTGCGGTGATGTACCGTAGACTGTCCAGTCTGCGAATGTCTACGAATTCTCAGACATCCGCAGACTTGACATTCTACGGTACATCACTCGGATGGTTTCGCGGGGTAGACAATCATCGTCTGCCGGGCTAAGCACTCTCCGCTTTGTCGCTCTCCAATTCCTCTTGTAGCGATTCGAGCTGCTCCAGGATCTCCATGAAGCGCTCGCCAAAAGGGGTCACACGGTACTCGACCCTCGGGGGCAGTTCGTTGAAGACCTGCTTCTGCAAAATGCCGAACTTCAGATTCTTGCGCAGGCATTCGTTGAGCACCTTGGTGGTGAGTCCCTCCACACTGCGCACCATCTCGCCCGGTCGATTGATGCCGTGCGCCAGCAGCTGATAGACGGTCAGCGACCACTTGCAGCCATAGATAGATTCGACCATGCGGGCGCTCTGGCGTGGAGGTCTCTTGCGCGGAAAAATCTTTTTCTCTTCTTTCATAAAGATCGACCGAAAAGTACCTACCACACCGAATTGTGCTTACTATTCAATGGATTATGTTGTGTTTATCCTGCTTGTGATGATAACGGCAGGAGAGAACACAATGCAATTTTTCCATCGTGAACCTCCTGTCTCCAGAGGGAAGGGTCGCCCTGGCCCCTTCCTTCTAAATCAATTCATTTCGTTAGGAGGAATAAACTATGGCTTACATCAATCAACAGAAACGCATCCTGCTCGTCATGTCCTCGGTCGATGAGATGGGCATCAGCGGAAAGCAGACTGGTACATGGTTCGAAGAGCTTGCCGCGCCGTACTACATCCTCACCGAGGCCGACTACGAAGTCGTGATTGTCTCGCCGAAGGGCGGCGAAGCTCCAATCGATCTGCTCAGCATGAAGCCACCCTTTACTACCAAATACACCGACCGCTTCCTCAATGATCCGGTCGCGCTGTCCGCCGTGAAGAACTCCCGCAAACTGCGAAGCATCGATTACAGTACCTTTGATGCGGTGTTCTTCCCCGGAGGGTATGGCCTGTTATGGGATCTCGCCTCAGATTCCTATGCGATAAAGCTGATCCGCGACTTTTACGAAAGCAACCGTCCAATTGCCATGGTTTGCCATTCGCCAGCAATTCTGCGCGACGTCAAGAAGAATAATGGTGAGTACCTGGTCACAGGGCTGAATCTCACCGGCTTCAAGAATGACGAAGACAACGAGATCGAACTGCAGCACCATCTGCTTTTCTCGCTCGAGGACGAACTCAAGAGGCGTGGGGCCAGGTACACGAGCAAGGCGAACTGGGAACCGAACGTGGTCATTGATGGTCCGCTGATGACCGGACAGAGCCCGAACTCGGCCGTTCCACTGGCAGAAGCACTAAGTCAGCGCCTCAAGGGCTGAGTTGGTCAGCCGCGGCTTTCCGGTGCAGCGGAATACCACCCACGGAACCGTGGGTGGTATTTTCGATTATTTCACTCTTCTTGAAGTCGAGGGTATTTTCGCAATCCTTTGGCAAACCAATACCGCTAGTTCTTCAAGCCTGGTCTGATCGGAAAGTTTTGCGCGGCGAATAAATAGCTACTACTGCCGAGAGAGGTTGATCGTCCATGCCCTTTCTCGGCCAGTTCGAACCGACCGGAACTCGACGAGCTTGCTTGAATTCAGTTCCTTCCGTGGTCTTCATTGCAAACTCACGCGATTCCGACGCCCCCGCTATACGCTTTCCATTTTGCTCACCTGGATGTTGGACGGACACGAAAAGAGCCTGCTCATCGCGACTGAAAAATGGCCCGGTGAATTCGCATTCCATCGGCCCAATCGCAAACAAGTATGCTTGTCCCGCTGCAGGACCGGCGGTTGGGATGAACCACATCGTGCTGTTCCCATACAATCCACTGAGCAGAGATTGCGAGAGCGCCTTGCCGGTCGAGTCTTTTCGCACAGGCGCCGCGCGGTTTTGACGGTCTGTGGCGATGTCGGTCACCATCCAAACATTTCCGACGGTATCGACCACTAAGTTGTCGGGATTGGCAAACCCCGATCCGCCGTCAGCGGGCTCTCCTCCTGTCGTCAACATCTCCCAGCGAAAGCTCAATGCCGCCGGGTCATCACTATCCTCGCGCAGCCTCATTACGAAGCCATATTCATGTGCCGTTATCTCGCCCGGACCTTTAAAGATCCGCAAATCTGACCCGCCATCTATTGAAGGAGAGCCCGATGTAAAAGAGATGTATAAGGAACCGTCAGGAGCAAGGTCGGTATCTTCCGGCCGCGCCGTGCAGGTTGCGCCAGCCGCGTTGGCCGCCTGATGGGCATCGATCAGAATTGCGCCCTGTTTTTCTTCGGCGCTTCCTTCATATAAGTCGTTAAGCCTGCGGAAACGCGACTTGAAATTCGCAACGTCGGCGTCGGTCTCAGCTCGGAAGGCTCCACCGGTTGGGCGAAGCGGTAGCGTGAGCATGTTGCCTGCAATGCTGTCGGGCAGATCCGGGTCTACGGGCGTGTCTGGCGTGAGGGCGATCCAACGGCCACTGCCGTCTGGGAAAAACTTCGCGGCAAAGAGCGCTCCGTTATCGAAAAAACTTGAATTCTTCTTGTCAGTTAAGTCTTTTATTTTTTCGCGACTCACAAATTTATAGAGATGTCCGCCCGTGCGATCGTCGCCGGAATAAGCAGCGAGCGGCTTGCCGTTGACGCCGCGAATTGCTACCGCCTCATGCCTATAGCGACCGAGCCAGGTGTGTTTAACGCCGTTGTCGCCAGGGTTCGCCGGATCAACTTCGACAACCCATCCGTATTTATTGCCCGCAAGGCCAAAAACGTTGGCCTGGCCATTGAGTTCACGAGGGCTGATCGTAAAGGGTACCATCCCCGGATCAAACGAAGAGCCGTCTGGGTATACACCTTCCGGAACCTGGAACTGAATGTTCTCTTCGCAACTTAGAACCGTGCCCCACGGCGTGGTTCCCCCGGCGCAATTGGCAAAAGTGCCTATGATGCGCTCGCCCAATTTGTCTATGTAGCCACGACCTGAGTCCTTGCGGAATATCGCGCGCGCGGGTCCGGTGCAGCCCAGATATCTACGGTCTTCCAGTCCCGAGATCCCGGTGATGCGACGCTCGGCGCCCCCATTTCTTCTCGACCACTTACCGTCTGTTCCCCTTTGAAGCGCAATGATTCCGAGACCCTGATCGATCAATGCCTCTTTGCAAACTACCCGGATCTTCTCTTTGAGCGGATTGCCATCATCGAGCGTGAACGCATTGATCGGGCGTTCAATCTCCCGTTGAAGCTCCGCAAACGGAATACTTCTCCCGGCGATTTGCTCGCAAGCCTGAAACCATGGAATCGGACTGATGTACTCAAAGTTCACGGTGAGATATCCCTGCGAGTTTTCTGTCTCGACGAGAGATAGATAATCATTGTTATAACCGAAGCGCGTATCGCCCACACGATCACCCCAAACTGCGATAACTTCATAGGTAAATCCCTCGGGCAATACGAGATCATCGACAACATCGAACTGCGCATAGGCAGCCGCCTGCCTGGCAGGAAGAATGCCGTCAGTTGTGATCGGCATAGGACCGCGGACAGGAGAAAAGAATAGTGAGGAGCTGGAAGATGTCGGGAGGGAGGATGTCGGTACAGATGTACAACCAACTGAGTAAAGTATCGCGCCGCCTGTCCCGGTCGTGATGATCTTGATGAAATCCCGTCTGTCCAAGAAGAGAGCCTCCATTTGTGAAGTAGGTGTCTGAAAACTGGAATACAACCAAGCGTTTATTATTTCATCCTCTCGTTCAAAAGAGCAAAAAGCGTGCGATAAATTAACAAAGATTTAACCTCCCACACTTCCTGAGATTCCTTTGAAAGGCGGACGCGGCCACGTCCCCTAATATCCGTTCCAAGGCGCCCCGAGGGTGGCAGAGCGAGGAGTGCGGATCTTGGCTACGATGTTTCCTTGAACCTTAA
>DATFWY010000313.1:0-26258 GCA_035258805.1 Blastocatellia bacterium
GCCCTGGGATTCCGGCCCGGCATGATTCTGTCGCTGCTGCTCTCCGAGTCGGTGCTGATATCGCTGTTGGGAGGCGTGCTCGCGGCAATCCTGGCAAAGGTAATCTATCAATTCGTTGGGCTCGGCAATGTGCTCGCTATATTCCTCCAGAATTTTCAGATTGGTGTTAGCACGATCGTGATTGCTTTAGCCGCGTCGGCTCTGATCGGCTTAATAAGCGGGGGCATACCAGCGTGGAATGCCGCTAGGATACGTATAGTGGATGGACTGCGGAGAGTTGCTTGATCAGATCGTCGAAGGCAGGAAGCAGAAGGCAGTGGCAGAAGGCAGTAGGCAGAAGGCAGTAAGCGAGTTCTGCATGGTCTGCTGATAAAGCTCCGAGGAAGGCTATGGCTATTCCGTTCAAATACAATTTCCGCAACCTGGTTGTTCGCCGAGTCAGCACAATAATGACTATTGGAACAATCGCTCTGGTGGTAGCGGTGTTTGTAGCTCTATTTGCTCTGGCAAACGGTTTGAACAGCGCGCTGGTTGCCAGCGGCTCGCCCGAAAACGTGGTCGTGATTCGCCCCGGCTCCCAGACCGAAATGCAGAGCGGAATGACCAAAGAACAATTCCAAATTCTTCAGACGCTTCCCGGTATCGCGCGCGACCAACAGGACAAGCCAAAGGCTTCGGGTGAGATCGCAGTGGTCGTAAACCTTCCAAGGCGTGGAAGCGGCGAGTCGACAAACGTTACTCTGCGCGGGGTCTCAGAGGCGGGATTTGCGCTGAGACCGAATGTAAAACTCGTTGAGGGCCGAATGTTTCAGCAGGACGTCGGAGAGGCGATAGTAAGCCGCAAGGTTGCAGACAGATTTAGCGGGACGAGCATAGACGAGACCCTCCAGTTGGGCCGGCGAAACCTCAAGATTGTTGGGTTGTTCGATGCCGGCGGAACGTCGTTCGACTCGGAGATCTGGTCGAGTGTGAACGACGTCGCTGATGCGTTCGACCGAAAGGGCTATTCTGCTGCACTGGTTCGCGCTGAGAGCGTCGCGACTCGTGATCAGTTGATAAACCGAATCGTGTCCGACCAGCGATTGAAGATGGATGCGAAATCCGAACTGAGCTATTACGCGGAGCAAACAAGCGCGTCGGGTCCGATTCGGCAGCTTGGCATCTTCGTGGCGATTATAATGGGCATCGGTGCGTGCTTTGGCGGAATGAACACAATGTATGCCTCGGTAGCTCACCGCACGCGAGAGATTGGCACGTTGCGGGCACTGGGCTTTTCGAAACTGTCGATAATGACCAGCTTCGTCATCGAGTCAATGATGTTGGCGTTGATCGGCGGCGTGGTCGGCTGTCTCCTGGCCTTGCCGGTGAACGGAATAGCTACAGGCACGATGAACTTCAGAACCTTCAGCGAGCTGGCATTCAGCTTTCGCATCACGCCTGATCTCCTGGTATCGGCGCTGATCTTCTCGTTGGTGCTTGGACTGATTGGCGGCCTGCTTCCCTCGCGCCTCGCGGCCCGAATGCCTATTACCAAGGCCCTACGCGAGATTTGATCGTTGATCAATGGTTAGAGGTCATCGGGATCCGTTTGATTTCATCCAGGGTGGGTTCTTCTTTGCGACCCGCTCGTAAATCGGACAGGCGATTATGTGTGCCCCCGGCAGATAGCCGGTGCTGATCAGGAACTCCCCGGTTATCTCTCCTCCAGTGAACAGAAAGTTCCTCTTAAAAAGCTTGACCCACTCTTCCTTTGTCAGCGGATGATGCGCATCAAGCCATCGAGCAAATGATCCGTGACTCTTTCGAATACTCTGTATCCGGCGGGCGTTCTCAATTGTCGCGTTGATTTTTAACTCATTCCTAATGATTCCTGCGTCTCGCATTAGCCTCGAGCGCTCGCGTCGACCGTAAGCAGCCACTCGATCTAGATCAAATTGATGGAACGCGGCGCGAAAGTTTTCGCGCTTCATCAGAATTGTCAGCCAGGATAACCCTGCCTGGTTTATTTCGAGCACAAGTCTTTCGAAAAGCTTTGAGTCCTCGCGAATCGGAAAGCCGTACTCTTTTTCATGGTAAGGACCATGATACGGGTGTCCCGGCGCAATGTCGCAGTAACTTCCCATGTCGTCTCCGGTGTAGCGTAGACTGTCCAGTCTGCGCAATTGATATCACACTAAATCAAAAGTAACAGGTCTAAAAGAAAATATCATAAGCGATATTTTGAATCAGCTTATTACAACTGAAGATTTCAACCTGAGGGCTGCGCAGACTGGACAGTCTACGCTACATGCTGGCTTGCGTCTGGATTACAAGCGCGGTAGAAACATGACCCGTCCAGCAATCCTGAGAAGGCCGGTAAAATGACTATGGATCTTGAAAATCAAATCGTTGATACGTGGAACATTAATAACAGAATCAACCTGTACCTGCTTGATGCGATTCCCCCAGCAGCGCTGAATGATCTCTCGGCGTCTAAGGGACGAACGGTCGCGCAACAGCTGGCTCATCTTCATAACGTGCGTCTGATGTGGTTGAAGGTTTCCGGACCGGAATTGATGGAGGGTTTGGAGAAAATCGAAAAGGAAAATGCGGCGGACAAGAAGCTTCTAGCACGACGCCTAAAAGAGTCCGGGAAAGCGATGGAAACGCTCTTGAAGAGCTCGCTCGAAAACGGAGGCAGAATAAAGGGCTTCAAGCCGCATGTAACTGCTTTTTTAGGTTACGTTCTTGCGCACGAATCACATCACCGCGGCCAGATCGCGTTGTCGCTGAAACAGGCGGGGCACCCGCTCGAAAAGAAGGTCGGGTATGGAATGTGGGAGTGGGGTGTCCGATAGATGCTGTCTGAATCAAAAAGCATTGCATCGACGGCAGAATAAATATCGGAGCGACTATCCTCGTTGGGGAACTCTAACACAGTGGAAATCAGAACGATCCGTCGTGAGTACTCAAAGCAGCTTGCCAAATCGCCTGCACGTTTCGTAGTCAAGGTGGCGCTGCACCTGTTAAGCGAGAACACAATAGCGCATCGCTTCATGTCTTATGAGCTTGTTAACAAACATCCGCCGGCGCTCGCCAGCCTTTCCGAAAAGGACATAAAGCAATTCGGCAAGGGCATCAATAGCTGGGGTTCGGTTGATATGTTTGGCTGTTATCTTGCAGGTCCGGCCTGGCGCGAGCATCAGTTGCCGGAAAGACTGATTCACAGCTGGGCGCGCTCAAAAGACCGATGGTGGCGCCGCGCGGCGCTCGTCAGCACGGTGCCGTTGAACAATAAAGCTCGCGGTGGAAACGGCGATACTCGGCGCACGCTTGAGGTTTGTACTCTGTTGATCGACGATCGCGATGACATGGTGGTTAAAGCAGTGTCGTGGGCCTTACGCGAGCTGGCAAAGCGTGACCTCGATGCGGTGCGAGAGTTTCTGAACATGAATCGTGGGCATCTTGCGGCTCGAGTGATCAGAGAGCTAGATAACAAGCTTTCGACCGGTCTCAAGAATCCGCGTTTTACAAAAGCGAGCACCAGTCATTGAAAACAGACTTCAGGCCCTCGCGTTCCGCTTGCAGTTTACTTTTGTGAAAGTTCGCAACCGAAGACGGGGCGGAAGGCACTCTTTACCTCGAGAGGAGACCATGGCAACAAAATATTGGCTGATCAAATCCGAACCGACGAGTTATTCAATCGATGATTTGAAGCGAGACAAAACAACGCTTTGGGAAGGCGTAAGAAATTATCAGGCGCGCAATCTAATGATGAATGAGATGAAAGTCGGCGATCTGGCTCTCTTTTATCATTCGAGTGCCGAACCGCCGGGGGCGGTGGGCATCGCTGAAATCAGCGGCGCTGCAGAGCCAGATCCTACACAGTTTGATGCTAAGGACAGTCATTACGATTCTAAGGCTACGCCGGCAAAGCCGATCTGGTATTGCGTTCGAGTAAAGTTCAAGGAGAAATTCGGGCGTCAAGTGTCTCTGTCGGAACTACGAGAACAAAAAGGATTGACGAATATGGTTTTGCTGCAACGAGGGAGTCGATTGTCTGTCCAACCGGTTACCCCAAAAGAGTTCGAGATCGTGAGCGAACTAGGTTCAAAGAAGGCCACGGGCACAGGAAAGGCCAGGAGATGACGCGGGGCCGGCATCACCCCCTGGAGTGAGTGAGGACTGGGAGCTATCTCTGCAACTGCAATCAGTAACATTTTATGCGGCCCACGAAACCTAATAGCCCACGAAACGATGCGCTTGTAAGCACCCTGCGAGCTTTGCGGATCTTTGCGGGCCTTGCGCGAAACCCAGGCTTAAGGGTCATAAAACAGGGTTCACGCAAAGCCGCAATGATCCGCAACGCTCGCAATTCGGGAGGGCGTAATATGAATCGCGTGCGTAATAGCATGGCGGCCAATTAAATCCCCTCACGAGCGCTTATCCAGTTCTCGCAGCTCTCGAAGCGCTTTCATCATTAGCTGCTCAGTTACATACCTCGGATCTGCTAACCACCGTTCGACCGCTGCGGCAACGGCCTCGAGCATCGCGATCCGCCCATCCATATCTTCATTCTTCGTCCGCACCGCTTGCCCCGACCAACGACCTGTCGCTCATCCCACACTTCGTCCTGAGCCTTCATCCCGCGCTCCGTCGCAACACAACAACCGGGCGATCCATCATCGAACGAGACCGGTCAATTCTGCTGGCCGCTAAACCACACGGCACTTCCCGAGCTTGCAAAACAAGCCAGTCCACGTTGTGCCCTGGAACGAAGCCGCTTGCCGCTATCGTCACTACCTCGGTCCTGCTGCGCCCGCGCCTCGTCTGAATCTTTCCTATCTCGTAACCGTCTAACAACACCCTGTCACGCCTGCACCATCCCCCAAATGTTCTCACTTTTCGACCCGGCTCGATTCGTAATCTAGCCCGAATTGCTTGCTGTATAGTCATGTCGACTTCACCTTTGCTTTCGATTCCTGTTTAGAGGGTATCCGAAAATATACGAAAATCCGACAAGCTTGTCAATATGTATTTTGTGCCACTATTAGTATCAAAGTAACTAATTCCTTGACAATTGCGCAAAACTATTCGAGAATCTTCGGTAGATTTTTAGAAAGAAAATCGAAAGCTGAACAGCTCCGCCAATTTGGACAGTGGAGGCGTGAGTCACAGTACCGACTGCAGTTTTCTATCAACCGAATCAATTCCGGAAAGGTCTTGGTTCAAGGAGAAGGAATGGTCACACCTCGACAACGACAGATCTATGACTACTTATGCCGCTACGCCGATGCGCATGGTTGGGCACCCACCATGGCCGAGATCGGCAAGCAATTCAAACTCAGCTCGCCGGCGAGCGTTCATCACATTTTGTCGGGGCTGGAGCGCGAAGGGCTCATTCGCCGCATCCCAAACGTAAGTCGCGGCATCGAGATAGTCAGAGATGAGTCTTCCGAACAAGAGAATGAGATTCCGCTTCTGGGCGTGGTCGCTGCCGGTCAACCCATCGAGGCCATCCTCAGTCACGAGACGGTGAGCGTGCCTCGTGATTTCGTCGGCCGTGAGCGCCTGTTTGCGCTTCGCGTACGCGGAGACTCGATGATCGGGGAGCAGATTCGCGACGGTGACTGCATCATAGTCGAGTCACGACAAACCGCTAACAATGGCGATCTGGTTGTTGCGCTGGTCGACGGCAGCGATGCCACGGTCAAGACGTTTTTCAGGGAGCGGGATCAGATCAGACTTGAGCCGGCGAATCCTCGATACAAACCGATTATTGTGAATCCGCCGGACCGCGTCACCATTCAGGGGATCGTCATGGGCCTCATCCGCAAATACAAACGATGATCAATTGATTTCCAGTTCCGCCCAGTTCCGCGCTAACACGGGTTTAATTCATCGACTTTATCGCAGCAATCACTTCCTCGCTGTGACCGGCTGGCTTGACCTTTTCGTAGACCTTCGCAATTTTTCCATTCTCATCGATGATGTAGGTCATTCGAGCAACACCCCAGTACTTCCGACCATACATACGCTTCTCCTGCCAGGCGCCGTATTTTTCCGCTACCTCGTGGTTCACGTCGGCAAGCAGCGGAAAGTTCAACCCGTGCTTCTCCGTGAATTTTTGATGAGTCTTTTCAGTATCTGCGGAAACTCCCAGCACGACCGCACCGACCTTTTTCAACGCTCCAACATCGTCCCGAAACGCACACGCCTCTACCGTACAACCTGGCGTCAAATCTTTCGGATAGAAGTACAAAACAACCTTCTTGCCCTTGAAGCTTGATAGTTTGACCTGATTTCCTTCGCCGTCATTCAGCGTAAACAGCGGCGCCTTGTCACCAACAGAGAGCATCGTAATCCTCCTATCAGAAACAGGACTTATCACCTATCGCATCTTCTTTAATAACGGGATCGCTGCGATCTTCTCATCATCAAGATAACCCCAAAGAATACCTTTCGGGCGTTTAATCCGAGTCCTGGTCACGATTACCTTCTCAGGAGTCACAATATAGTCCACTGGAATGTCGTGAGGTCTCAGATCGATTTTGCCCGTGACGATCTGCAGCGGATGAACGGTGGTGATGATTGGAGTCTTCGAATCCACTATTCCCAGCCCGGTCGCGATGGCATACTCGAGATCCGAATATCCGCCACCTTTTCCAACCCGTGAGCCATCGCGCCTCACAGCCACCGAGCCGCAGAGTATCAAGTCGACAGGTTTCATCTCTCGAATCGAGACCTGACGTCCGAATTCGAACGCGCCTTTGATGCTGGAAGCGGCGTAAAGATTCTTACCCAGCCGCGAGGGATCCAACTCAACAAAGCATTTCAGCTCTCTCAATCGCGGTACGGCCATGTACAGCGTCCTGCCTTCTTTGAGCGCGAGATGACGGATGGCGCGTTGAGGTGAGTCAGGGTTGGCTTTGATGTAGCGAGCGGATTTCCACACGTCGAGCTCGCCAACAAGCTTCGCGCACTGCTCGGCGCCGGTGAAATTTGGTATGCGGCCCTTGGCGCCCGGGAACCGCGCAACGTGCTTCGATTCCATCAGGCTCCAGACCGAGTCCCTGAGTTCTTGTTTAGTCACTTAGGGTAAAATTTAGGACATAACCTGCGCCTTTGGCGATCCTCTTTGGAGTCCTGCGACTTTTAGATGCTCATTCTAGACGCGATAAGACGCAGAGTCGCTAAGAAGCCTGGCGGCTTGCCCCGCCAGTGGCGGCGGGACGCCCGTATCTCTGTGTCGCAAAGCCCACGATGATTCCGAGAATACTGCCCGGCAGCATTATCTCGAGGTAGTAGCCGTGTTGCATCGCAGCGACCGCAAATGCCAGCAGCAGGCCTACCGCCAAGCCAAATACGATACCCAATGGGAGTGAGTTGAATTTCCGAGCGAAAAACCCGATCAGGATTCCGGCAATCAATCCTTTGATAGTCGAGCCCACCACAATCCCAGCCAATTGATCGCGGACGGCTGGAGTGAACCACGCGGTCAGCCCGTCCAATATACCCAACACTCCTCCAAGCACTAACCCAAGCACAGGTTTCGACATAGAATCGCTCCTATTTTTTGTATTTAATTTCAGTCTTCAGAACTACTATTAAACATACTTCGTTCGGTTCTTTAGCGTCTGAGGAAGAACAATACAAGCACTCTCATCAGTAAATAAGCCAAAATGAGCAGGACAAGGAATCGATTTTTCGCTAGCCAACGTCCGGCAGTCTCAACGAAATTTTCCCGATACGCACTTACCGGGCTACCGTCGAGAAAGTTCAACACATCTCTTGCCATTTCCTCCGCGCCCGAGTACCGATCCGCTTGTTTTTCGGACATCGCTTTTAAACACACCGCTTCTATGGACTTTGGTATTTTCGATCTAATCTGACGAGGGCGATTTGGATGAGCAGCAGGCACTGTCGCACGCGTCGTGGATCCATCAACCGCATCGGAAGGAGGTCGTCCGGTGAGTAGAAAATACAGGATCGCGCCGAGAGCATATACGTCCGAGCGCTCGTCGAGCAGTTCAGTTCGACCCTTCGCTTGCTCGGGCGGCATATAAGCCGGCGTTCCTATAATCGTCCCGCCGCCTGTCTCACCCTGCACTGAGCCGAATAGCTGTAAGGTATCGCCAAGCTCGATATCTTCAGGTGACACATCACTCATTCCCGGCAACGCTGGGTCCTTTTCGGCACGACCACCGGTTAGCACCTTCGCAACTCCCCAGTCCATAACCAGTACTTCGCCAAACGAACCGACCATAATGTTTTCGGGTTTTAGATCGCGATGAATGACACCATGTGAGTGGGCAAACGCGACGGCTTCGCAAACTTTTTGGAAGATACGCAGCAAATCTGCGAGCGAGGCCGAATCAACCGATTCGTCGAGACAGCGGCCATGCACAAGCTTCATTGCGTAGAACACCCGGCCATCGTCGAGTATTCCCACATCGTGTATCGGAACTATGCCCGGGTGCTCGAGTAACGCGATGATTTGAGCTTCGCGCATCATTCGCGACGCAAGCGCGCCGGAAGGGTCGGCGATATTCATGACTTTCACGGCTACTTTGCGACCGAGTTCCGCATCCTGCGCCAGGTAGACCGTACCCATCCCGCCTGAACCCAGCTTACCAATAACCGCGTATTTTGAATCGCCGAGGTCGGGCAAATCTGCGTCTTCTCGAAGCCGTTCGACCGCACTATCCGGAAGCCATCTCATGGTGGCGTTACCCCAAGCAGCGCTCGTGCTTCGCGACGAAATTCATCATCCGAAGTGGTTAACTCGCGTAGTTTCTCCAGCACGATCCGGCGGAATTCGCGCCGCCCGAATGCCAGGTAGTTTGTGACATCGCTGGTCGATATTCCGAACTCCGTCGCAAGTACCTTGTAGCTGCTCTTTGTTGATTCGTCTTCATCGTTGAGGATGTAACGCTCAAATAACTGCAGGTGTATTTCTTTGCCGGCACTCAGCATGGTCGTGCGAAAGCTTTCAAGCGCCAGGCTGAACACACTTCGCGCAAATTCCTTTTCAAAATAGTCATCGCCTGCGACATCACGCGGGGGCGATGCGACCCTCAGTTGCTCTTCCGCGCCGTCGAAATCCAGTGAAAGGATCGTAGCATCTCCTCCGCGTTTGATTCGACCGGCCGCTTTGTGCTCATTTGCAACAAACCCATCCAGGCAGGTTCGAAGGAAGGTTCTGAATTTTGCTTTGGCAGGATCGTAGCGTTCGAAAAAGTCTTTTTCCATTGCCGCTGCAAAAAAACCCTGAGTCAGGTCGCGAGCGTCTTCGCCAGGCTTGTTCCACTTGATTCGAACATACTTATAGACCGGCATCCAATACGCTGCGATCAGCGCTTCAAAGGCGCGTGTGCGTTCCTCCTGGTTAGGACTTGTCGTTCCAACGATCGCGGACAATCGGGTAACTGGAAACCTGTCGCTTCGCATGTGATTAACCGGGGGCTACTTAACACCAAACAGGCTTAGTTGGGGTCCTTCAGGGCGTCGAAATGCTGCCGTAGAGAGCTCCGGCCCATTCCCATTCAGTCCCGCCTTGCGGCAAGCGAGCTTAAACATCGAGCTGATCTGATCGGCGAATACTCCCTCACCCCTCATCCGAGAACCAAAGTTTGGATCGTTCAATCTTCCTCCGCGAATTGAACGGATTCGATTGAGTACTTTTTTCTTTCGTTCTGGAAAGTGCACCTCGAGCCAGTTTTCAAACAGTCCACTGACGCCGTGTGGCAAACGCACCACCACATAACCTGCGTTGGTTGCGCCTGACTCTGCCGCGGCCTGAATGATCGACGGCATCTCGTGATCGGTCAACCCCGGTATGGTCGGCGCCACAAGCACCCGCACAGGAACGCCAGCTTCGGCCAGGGCACGTATGGCCTCGAGTCTGTTTTCAGGAGTCGATGTGCGCGGCTCCATTACCCTCGCCAGCTCAGGGTCCAATGTTGTAACTGAAACACAAACAGCAACGCCATTGAAACTGGCAAGCTCTTTTAAGAGGTCGATATCTCGGGTGACAAGGTGATTCTTGGTCACGATTATAACCGGATTCCGAAACTCAGTAAGCACTTCGAGACACCGGCGCGTTAGCCGCAGCTTTCTTTCTATCGGCTGATATGCGTCGGTCACGCCGCTGATCGCCACAATCTTTGGCTGCCATTTCGGCGAACCTAGTTCCTCGCGAAGCAACTCGGGGGCGTCTTCTTTTACTAATATTTTTGTCTCAAAATCGAGCCCCGCAGAGAATCCGAGATACTCATGATAAGGACGCGCATAGCAATAGATGCAACCATGTTCGCAGCCTCGATAAGGGTTGATGCTTGCTTCGAATCCGACATCTGGGCTGTCGTTGTAGGTGATCAATGAGCGCGAGGAGTCCTTAAGGTATTGAGTATTGATTGATCCATCTTCGTCTTCTCCAGACTCCAGTATGGGAAGGTAGGCGAGACGCTCGAACCTGTTCGGAGGATTCTGAATCGTTCCTCGCCCGCGGGAAGCTCCAGGTTTTTGATGCTGCTCCACGAAAAGCTCCTCGGACAACTGGTGTCCCGCAACGCAAAAGTTACTAGATAGTCTCCGCCAATCTGCGTAATCTGGGAATCAGTCAAAGAACTAATCCGCAGATTAAATAGAAACGGCTCCAGACCCGACTAAAACTGTCGTTGACATCTCTTCGACGATTATCTATTATTTTCGAGATATTTTCAATCGAGTTTCGGTTGATTGATTGGAAGGTTCAATCAAAACCCGTCGGGACGATGTCGCCGTTCAATGGTACGATAAACTCAGGATGGGTATTGATTGGATTCGCGAACTCTAGATAAGGAACCGATGACAATGGCCCTCAATCTCTTTCACCCCGCCGTAGCAAACTGGTTCGCCAAACATTTCCAGGCGCCTACCGCTCCGCAAGCACTGGCATGGCCATCGATCAAAGATCGACGGCACATCCTGATCGCCGCCCCTACCGGTTCCGGCAAGACCCTTTCGGCGTTTCTTTCTGCCATCGATGACCTTGTAAGACTAGCCCTTGCCGGGTCGCTCGAAGACGAGACCCACGTCATCTATGTCTCGCCGCTAAAGGCGCTTTCCAACGACATTCAAAAGAACCTTCAGGAACCTCTCGCCGGCATACAGAGAGAGTTGAAAGCACTGGGGCTCGAGGAAATCAATATCCGAACCCTCGTTCGCACGGGAGATACTCCGGCTCACGAACGAACGGCGATGATCAAGCGCCCTCCGCACATAATCGTTACTACTCCAGAATCGCTCTACATCCTGCTTACCAGTGACGGCGGACGTCGTATGCTCAAAACCGCTCGCACGCTGATCGTCGATGAAATTCACGCGATTGTTGGCGACAAGCGTGGCTCACATCTCGCCTTATCTATTGAACGTCTCCAATCGCTGGTCGAAAACGATCTTGTACGCATTGGGCTGTCAGCCACTCAGAAGCCGATTGGCGAAGTAGCACGATTTCTGGTCGGAAACACCAACATCGATGAAAAAGGCACGCCCAATTGCACAATCATCGATACAGGGCATAAGCGCGCCATTGACCTCGCAATTGAGTTACCCGAGTCACCGCTGGGCGCGGTGATGTCAGGCGAGGTCTTTGATGAGGTCTATGACAGGCTGGCTCAGTTAATTGCCGGGCACCGCACTACGCTCGTGTTTGTCAATACCAGGAGAATGGCGGAGCGAGTGGCTCGCTTTCTCGGTGAACGGATCGGTGATGAGAATGTTACTTCCCATCACGGCAGCCTGGCGCGCGAGCAACGACTGGCCGCCGAGCAGCGATTAAAAGCGGGTGAGCTAAAAGCACTGGTAGCGACGGCCTCTCTGGAACTTGGGATCGACATCGGTGACGTCGATCTCGTTTGCCAGCTTGGCTCAACACGAGCAATTTCCACGTTGCTTCAGCGCGTTGGGAGATCGGGGCACAGCGTAACCGGGTTTCCAAAGGGCCGAATCTTCCCGACGAGCCGCGATGAGCTGATCGAATGCGCTGCGCTGCTCGATTCGATTCGCAGAGGCGAGCTGGACGAGCTATCTATCCCCGAGAAACCGCTCGACATTCTTGCCCAACAAATTGTCGCGGCTGTAGCAGCTGAGGAATGGATTGAAGACGAGCTATTCGTGATGATTCGGCGCGCTTATTCATATCGTAATCTCGAGCGTAGCGAGTTCGATGTTGTTCTTGGAATGTTGCGCGATGGGTTCGCAACCCGGAGAGGTCGGCGCGGCGCTTATCTGCATCACGATATGATCAACCACCGGTTGCGTGGCCGAAAAGGCGCGCGATTGACT
Organism: Blastocatellia bacterium; assembly: GCA_035258805.1. GTDB lineage: Bacteria > Acidobacteriota > Blastocatellia > UBA7656 > UBA7656 > Onstottus_A. The sequence goes on from DATFWY010000313.1 coordinate 12,307, forward strand.
GCTATCACATCAGGTGGAGCAATTCCTGACACCGCCGATTACACCGTAGTCCTCGAGCCCACTGACACGATAATTGGTACGGTAAACGAGGACTGGGCGATTGAGAGCTTGCAAGGTGACATATTCCAGCTCGGAAATGCTTCGTGGGAAATAATCAGAGTAGAGAATGGGCGAGTGCGCGTAGCCGATGCTCACGGCAAGCCTCCTTCGATTCCATTCTGGCTCGGAGAAGCTCCTGGGCGTACGCATGAACTATCGGCTTCAGTGTCGAGGTTACGCACTCAGATAGCCGACCGGTTCGCTGGAGAAGATTATCCCGAGCGAGCCGGTGCCGCGCTGTCATGGCTGATGGACGAACTCGGTCTGTCATCCTCCGCAGCTGAACAAATTGTCGAGTATCTCCTCACCGCGAAGATCGCGCTCGGGGTGATGCCTTCGCAGGAGACTCTGGTCATTGAAAGATTTTTTGATGAGAGCGGATCGCAACAGATGGTGATTCACTCGCCCTTCGGCAGCCGGCTGAACAGGGCCTGGGGATTGGCTCTTAGAAAGCGCTTTTGCCGAAAATTCAACTTCGAGCTACAAGCGGCAGCGACTGAAGACGCGATCGTACTCTCGTTGGGTCCAACGCACAGCTTTGCCCTGGACGAAGTGTTTCGATATTTGCGATCGATGTCAGTTCGCGAGCTGCTGATCCAGGCGGTGTGTGCCGCTCCAATGTGGGAAATCCGATGGCGATGGAACGCAACTCGCTCTCTTGCAGTAGTGAGGCGACGAGGCGGCAAAAAGGTTCCTGCTCAACTGCAAAGGATGGATGCGGATGAGTTGCTTTCGGCCGTTTTCCCGGACCAGGTAGCCTGCGCGGAAAATCTTCAAGGCGGTAACATAGAGATTCCCGACCACCCGCTGGTAAACCAGACGGTTCGGGACTGTCTCGAAGAAGCCATGGATATTCAGGGCCTGGAAGCCCTTCTCGCCTCCATCGAGCGAGGCGAGAAAACTTTGATTGCTCGCGATCTCGTTGAGGCGTCTCCGCTTGCTCAGGAGATTCTGAACGCCAGACCCTATGCCTTCCTCGATGACGCACCGCTGGAAGAACGAAGGACTCGTGCGGTGTCACAACGACGATGGCTTGATCCGGAAACGGCTTCCGATCTCGGTGCGCTGGATTTGGCGGCGATCGAGCGGGTCCGCGGCGAAGTGTGGCCGCAGGTCGATAGGGCCGACGAGCTTCACGATGCGCTGGTGGAACTTGGTTTCATCACCGCTAGCGAAGGCCACGGATGGGAACAATTTCTGCAGGAGCTATCGAATGATCGGCGGGCGGCGGTGTTTCACACGAAACCTGGTGGTCCGAGCTTTTGGGTTGCTGCAGAACGTTTGCCTCAGCTCAATGCGATCTATACCGAAGCTAAAACCGAACCCTCTATTTTTGCCCCCGCGGTTCTGTCGGAAGTTAGTTGGAGCAGCGAGACCGCGTTGGTCGAGATAATTAGAGGCCGACTGGAGGGACTGGGCCCGGTCACCGTCTCGCGGCTCGCCGAATCTCTGGGGTTGAAACCAATTGAGATCGAACATGCGCTTGTAACATTGGAAGTCGAGGGATTTGTTTTTCGCGGGCGTTTCACTCCCGGGATTGAGGAGATTGAGTGGTGCGCGCGCCGGCTGCTTGCCAGGATCCACAGCTACACGCTGAATCGCTTGCGCCAGGAAATCGAGCCGGTATCGAGCGCGGATTTCATTCGATTCTTGCTCGCGTGGCAAAAACTTGCGCCAGAGCATCAGGTCGAGGGACCGGATGCTCTGGCATCGGTGATTGATCAGCTCGAGGGGTTTGAGGCGCCAGCAGCAGCCTGGGAAGGTGAGATTTTTCCCGCTCGCGTAGTTGATTACGATCCTGCGTGGCTCGACTCGCTCTGCCTCGCCGGGCGGGTGATGTGGGCCCGTCTCACAACACCAAAGACTGGGCCGGAGCGGCTGAGGGCATCCGGGCCAGTTCGTACAACGCCCATCGCTCTGTTGAACCGGCGGAATCTGTCGTTGTGGGGACCGCTGTTTCCACCTCCGTCTATCAACGAAATCACTCTCACATCCAACGCTTCGTCGGTTTATGAGTATCTGGTAAAACGCGGCGCGTCGTTCTTCACAGATCTGGTTGATGGAGTTTCGTTACTGGGCGCTCAGATCGAAGAAGCGTTGGGTGAGCTCGTTGCTCTTGGATTGGTTACTGCGGACAGCTTTACTGGCCTTCGGGCGCTGCTGACCCCCTCGAACAAACGCAACAGTTCCGCAGCAAGACGCAAGAGAACAGTTTACGAGATGTCGAATGCCGGCCGCTGGTCGCTTTTAGCGCGCGAGGCTAGAGCGACGACAAACGGTCGTGTTTCATACGATCGTGAATCAGTTGAAAAGATCGCTCGAATTCTCCTACAAAGATATGGCGTTGTGTTCAAGAAAGTGCTCGAGCGCGAGGACGTAGTGCTTCCGTGGCGAGAATTACTAAGGACCTATCACCGCCTGGAGGCGCGTGGTGAGATTCGCGGAGGCCGCTTCATCTCGGGTTTCTCAGGCGAGCAGTTCGCCTTGCCGGACGCGGTTGGCATGCTGCGCGCGATCCGTCGAACTCCCGGTGAGGGGACGCTTGTTAGCGTGAGCGCAGCGGACCCATTGAATCTGGTAGGGATCATAACGCCGGGCGATCGAGTTTCTGCGTTTGCGACAAATCGAATTCTGTACCGTGACGGAGTCCCCATAGCGACTCTTGAATCAGGGGGAGTTCGATTTCTGGTCGAGATGGATTCGGCGTCCGAGTGGAAAGCCAAGAACGCCCTGGTGCGGCGGGCGATCTCGCCTCCTTTACGATCGTACCTGAGTCGCCCCGCGTGATCGTTCGGGTCTTTGCTCTTCTTAGCGGCTTTGCGGTTCTTGGCGTCTTTGCGAGAAACCTGACTTTAAGTCCGATATGTAACGCAAAGGCGCTGAGACGCAAAGACGCTAAAGAAGACCTAACTCCCTTGACTACCGGCTCGAAGCGCAATATTGTGGCCTCTCTGCAGTGGAACGCACAAAACGCGCACAAATAACACGCCAATAGAAAGTAAACGGCTCGCTCTGATTTCCGAAGAGCTACCTTGGAGGTACCACATGACCACAAAAGTCTCCCACTCCATCGCCATAGGGCTGTTCATAATTGCTCTGTCCCTGGGCGCATTCGCTCAATCAAAGAAAGGCACGCCTGGAACCCTCGACAAAGAGACCTTCATGAATATGGAGGGAGTCTCCAATCCGGCGATCTCTCCAGACGGCCGGCAAATCGTTTTTACCCGCTCATGGATCGATAAAGTCAAGGATGAGCGCGTCAGTAATTTATGGATCGTCGACGTAGACGGCAACCGGGTCCGCGAGCTTACCAGCGGCAACTGGCGAGACGGTCAGCCTGTCTGGTCTACTGATGGAAAGCGCATCGCTTTTCTGTCGGATCGCGACGGCACAATGCAGCTTCACGTGTTGTGGGTTGATACCCGTGAAGTCGCCCAGCTCACTCACCTCGAACAGGCGCCGTCCGCGATCAATTGGTCACCGGATAGCAAGATGATCGCCTTCAACGCGTTCGAACCAGACAACGATCCGATTCTTTCAGTGAAGCTTCCCGAACGGCCCCGAAACGCCCAGTGGGCCAAGCCCGCGGTCATAGTCAACCGGCTTGCCTGGGCTGCCGATGGTCGAGGTCCGCTTCCAATGGGCAACAGCCAGGTCTTCACCATCGACTCAGTCCTTGGCGGCACGCCCCGTCAAATCACCTCCGGTAAATACAATCACAACAATCCCGAATGGTCTGCCGATGGTAAGACGATTTATGTCTCGGCGATTCGAAAGCCTGATGCCGAATACCTTCGCGGCGACAGTGAGATTTACGCGGTCGATTTGAAGACCCTGGAAGTAAAACCGTTGACCGATCGCAAGGGACCGGATGGTGGTCCGCAGGTATCACCCGACGGAAAATGGATCGCTTATACGGGATACGATGAGAAGAACTACACCAATCACGTCGCCTCGCTTTATTTGATGGACAATGCCGGCGGCAACAAGAAGCTTTGGATCGGGAACCTGCCGAGCTCGCCCCGCGGCATCCGCTGGGCTCCAGACGGAAGCGGCGTCTACTACGACATGGAAGAGACGGGCTCGTCACACATTTATTTTGCGAGCGTCAGCGGGCAAGTAAAGAAGGTCACCGATGGTGTTCACGTGCTCGAGGGCTATTCGATGGCCAATAACGGGCAAGTCGCGGCTGTGCGTTCGAGCTTCAAAGAGCCCGGCACGCTGGTGACGTTTAACGTGAAAGACTCGGCGAATATGAATAAACTCGTGGACGTCAACGAAGATGTGCTTGCCGGAGTCCGGTTGGGTGACGCCGAAGAGCTCTGGTTCAACTCCAAGGATGGGCTGAAGGTTCAAGGCTGGCTGATCAAACCAGTAGACTTCGATCCCTCGAAGAAATATCCGATGGTGTTATGGATTCACGGCGGACCCTGGTCGATGTATTCGGTTGCCTTTAGCTGGTCATTCCAGAATTTTGCCGCCAACGGATATGCGGTGTTGTTTACAAATCCAAGGGGTTCGACGGGTTACGGCCAGGATTTCGTCAACGGTATCCAGTATTCGTATCCCGGCAAGGATTACGATGATCTGATGGCCGGTGTCGATGCGGCTATTGCAAAGGGTTTTATCGACGATAAGAACCTGTTCGTTTGCGGCGGCAGCGGCGGCGGCGTGTTGACGGCTTGGATAGTTGGTCACACCGATCGATTTGCTGCAGCGGTGTCTATGCGACCAGTGATCAACTGGCATTCATTCGTCGGAACGACCGACGGCGCTAGCTGGTACTATCAGTTCGACAAGTACCCGTGGGAGGATCCGATGCAGTACGCAGTTCGATCTCCCTTGCACTACGTCGCCAACGTCAAGACTCCGACGATGGTGATGACAGGGGAAGCCGACTTGCGAACACCGATCCGGCAGAGCGAAGAGTTCTATCGCGCGCTGAAGATGCTCAAGAAGGAAACCCTGTTGGTGCGCATGCCGGATGAATACCATGGTTGGCGCCGGCCTTCGCATCAGCTGCTTCAACAACTTTATTTGATGGCCTGGTTCGAGAAGTACGGCAAGAAGGCGAAGGGCGGCCCGGTCGACGCAGCGACCGCCCAGAAGTGATTGGTTTAGGAGCTCGGAAGTGAAGCGTTCTAATCTTCTTCGCGAGCTTTGCGTAAACTTTGGGTCTTTGCGCGAAACCAGACTTTCAAATGGCATTCACGCAAAAAGACGCGATGAAAGAGGTCAAAAAAAGGGGGCGCTCGCGCCCCCTTTTTCAACAGTTTGTTAGCAACGCTGTAATCTAGTTCGCGTGTCCTGTCAGCTTGATGATCGCGAACACTGCACCTTGCGGGTCCTGAATCACCGAAAACCTTCCAACGTTCGGAATGTCTGTTGGAGGTACCATCAGCTTCCCTCCAGTCGCTGCGGCCTTTTCAGCGATCGCGTTGCAATCGTCGACCAGAAAATAAGGAAGCCAGTTCGGCGGAACAGGGCCCATCTCCGGTGTGATCTCCATCATTCCACCGATCGATTGGCCGCCGATCTGCCACTCAGTGTAGATCCCTTGTTCACCCATGCTTCCTTCCTTGGCGCCCCATCCGAAGAGACCCTTGTAGAACTCAGCAGCCTTCTTACGATCAGTCGTCCAAAGCTCGTCCCATCCAAACGCTCCAGTTTCCCCGACAAGCTTCGCCCCGATGTGAGCCTTCGCCTGCCATACGCAAAACGTCGCGCCCTGCGGGTCTTGAATGACTGCCATTCGTCCAACGTCCATCACGTCAAAGGCAGGTGCCAAAACCGTTCCTCCAAGTGAGGCTGCTTTCTGGGCCGCGGCATCCGCACTCTCAACCGCGATATAGGTCATCCAATGTGGTGGTACGCCGTGCGCCTTTTGTTCCGGCTGCAATCCGCAGAGCGCTCCTACTTCCAGTCCGCTGAGTCGCAGCATTGTGTAAACCATATCCGGGCCGGCCGGCATATCTTCTGTTTGCCATCCAAACAAACCTGTGTAGAACTTCTTCGCCGCCGCGGGATCACTTGTGTTGAGCTCAAACCAACAGAACGATCCCGGTGCGTGAGCTTTAACCTCTGGCATTGCTTATACCTCCAGTTAAGAAATGGCTACTGAGACGCACTTGGAAAGCGGGGGTATTTCTTTGTTCGTGCGATCCAGCAGCGTTTGATTGGTTCCCCCAGGAATACTATTAAACTTTTCTCGCGATCCTTTTGCATTTTCTTTCAAGAAATGCGACCGCATCGGCGCTGCGCGGGCAAGGAGAATTTCAAGCAGCAGCCGCCTCAAAACCGCATTCTCTGATTCAAGCATAATCTGATTCACTTTGCATGTGCTTTCAGAGGACTCGGCCGCAGAGAGTTAACATTTGGTAGCCATACGGTTAACAAGCGGATCCCTATCGAATCTGACCTTCTGAATCTGATCTTCTGAATCTGACCCTTCTGGTAAGAAACGTCCAATGGTGTTAAAAAGCTTTTGTTTAGAAAACTAAAAATAGTCCGTGGTCAGTCCGTGATTAGTCCGTGATCACTAGTCCGTGCTCAGGCCGTGCTCAATCCGTGGTCACTGACTACTATTTCAGGAGATCGATATGAATGCTTTTCATCGGAAGCGAGGACTGCTTGTCCTGGCAATTGTCATACTTTTGAGCGGTGTTGTATCGGCTCAGAAGCCAAAAGGCCAGGAACAGGATGCCGATTTCGCCCGATCCGTGAAAGAGTGGACCACAAAACCGGAATTCATTAGCCCGCTTGTCGATCACCTGCCGAAAGTCCCCGACATTCCGTCCCCGAAAGATGTGCTTGGACATCACATCGGTGCGCCCGGAAAGCTAACGTATTACGCCGACGCCGTCGCCTATTATCGGGCGCTTGCGGCGAAGACGTCGAGAGTGAAGGTGTTTCCGATTGGGACTACTGACGAAGGACGCGAGTGCGTCGTGGTAGCAGTCGGTTCCGAGGAATCAATCAAAAACATTGATCAGTATCGAGCTTATCTCGGCCAGTTGGCTGATCCGCGCAAGTTAACCGAAGAGCAGGCCAACGAGGTGATCGCTAAGGCGAAGCCTATCTATCACGTGATGGGCGGACTTCATAGCGCCGAAACGGGTCCGCCAGAGATGTTAATGGAGCTCGCTTATCGACTCGCCGCCGAGGACTCGCCAGTCATAAACCAGATTCGAGACAACGTAATCGTCACCATAACGCCGGTTGCTGAGCCCGACGGCCGCGACCGTTATGTGGACTGGTACTACCGGCACAAGATCGACGAGAAGACCGAGGAGGACAGCGTTGGCGGCCCGCCGTATTGGGGTAAGTACATATTTCACGACAACAATCGCGATATGAACTACTCGCAGCTCACGATGCGAACGCTGCTTGACTGGTATTTGCAGTGGCATCCTCCGATTATGCACGAGCTCCATGAATCAGTGCCGTTTATGTACACCTTCAGCGGACAGGCGCCGCAAAACCCGACGCTCGATCCGATTCTCTACGGGGAGCTGCCCTGGTTTTCGAACTTCGAAATGACTCAGATGATTAAGTACGGAATGCCCGGCGTTTGGACACACGCATTCGTGGATATGTGGTCTCCGGGCTACCTCGGATTCATGTCATCCAACCATAACGGAATGCTGCGAATGTACGAGACCTTCGGCAATGCGGGAGCAAACACGATGAAGCGAAAAGTGGATTCGGGCGAGGCGACCGGCGGCGGTCGAACCAGTCCGACCAGCCGGGAATGGTATCGACCTCTTCCGCCCTACAGAGAAGTAATCTGGTCGATGCGCAACAATACAAATTATATGGAAACGGGCGTACTATCCGCCCTCCAACTAACTGCATCATTTCCAAAGCTCATCCTCGAAAACTTCTATCGCAAGAGCCGCAACTCGGTGGAGGCCGGCAAAAAAGAGGCCCCGTTCGGTTACGTGATCCCTGCGGGCCAGCGTGATATGACCCGCGTGGCGACTATGGTCAACATTCTTCGCATACAGGGGATCGAAGTTGGCCGTACTTCAGCTGAGATCAAATTGAAGGAGGATTCTTTTCCAGCCGGTTCATTCGTGATCAAGCGCAATCAACCGTACGGCAGATTGGCAAAAATACTTCTGGAGAAGCAGGACTTTCCGGACCAGAATCTGAGGACCTATGACGATACAGGCTGGACGATGGGCTTGATGAGTCACGCCGAGATAAAGGAGATTGCGGATAAGTCTATTCTCGATATCCCTGTTCAGCTTGTAGACGTGCTCGAAATTAAGGGTACTCTCGCAGGCTCACAGACCGCGAGTGCATATGCGATCGCGCATTACGGCTCTAATAATATGATCTCGCTTCGATATCGATTGAAGGATCTTAAGTTCCAGGCGGCTGAGCAGTCCTTCAAGGTTGGTACAACTGAATTCCCGGCTGGTTCGTTTGTCGTACCGCTCAATCAGAACGGAACGAATGTGCAAGGCCGCGTAAAGGACGCAATTGAACAACTGGGGCTCACGGCTGCGGCGGTCTCGAGCCTTCCAAATGTGCCGATGCATGAACTGGATCTGCCACGGGTCGCGGTTTACAGCACCTGGGGCAATACCCAAGAGGTGGGATGGGTACGTTATGCACTGGACAAATTCGAAGTCCCATTCGACTTAATCTATAAGGAGCGAGTCAAGAAGGGCGACTTGCGCAGTGCGTACGATGTAATCGTAGTTCCCAATCAAGGTCGTGGCGGGAAAGGGCTGGTTTACGACATCGAGCCCAGGAGCAAGCCTATCGCATATACAAAGACTGAGAGGTTTAAGAATCTGGGTGTCTATGGTGAATCGCCGGATATCACCGGAGGGATGGGAATTTCGGGTGTGGCCGAGTTTGAGAAATTCATAAACGACGGTGGGCTGCTTGTAACGCTTGGCAGCGCAAGTTTCTTTCCGTCGGAGTTTGGTCTTACGCGAAACATTGATGCCGGACGAACGTCTCCTCAGTTCTATGCGCCAGGACCGATTGTCGAGGCCGAGATCATTCAGCCAGCCCATCCGATTTTCTACGGTTATTCTCAAAAGACTGTACCCGTGCGTTACGCAAATGGACCCTTGTTTCAGGTTCCTGAACGCGATCGCGGCAACCAGGTATTGATGCGATTCCCCGGTACCGACAGATCGGTGCTTAGCGGGTTAATGAAGGGAGTTGCTGAGATTCGAAATCGTGCTGCAATTGTCGATGTCCCCGTAGGGCGGGGACGCGTACTGCTCTTCTCCACTAATCCCTGTTATCGCTGGCAGAATTTTGGTGAGTTCAACATGCTATTCAACGCGTTGTTGAATTTTAATGATTTCAAGAGTTCGCCCAAAAAAGCAGATCAGAGTGCAGGCGGTCAGGACAAATAGGAACCCTCATCCGCAGATTTCGCAGATCGGAGAATCGAAGCTATTGCTTCGCGACGCGATTGAAGTGCACCAAAGACGGTGCCTTAGCCGTGTACTCAAGCTCGAAGCTGGCGTCAGCTCCAGACTGGTTCTCTTTAAGTCTGTACACGCCGTCCTGTCCATTCGCTGCACTCGCGCCTTGTACCCGCGCTAGAAATGCCTCAGCCTCAGCTTTCATTACTTCGGCTTTCCTCGCGATTTTCGTGCTGACTGCTTCCAAGGCGTACGACTTCAACATCTTTGGCCAATACGCATGAAACAAAGAATGGTTAGCAAAGACATCCGCAGAGATGATCTTGTTACCAATAGCCGCAACAACGCCAACAACACTTTCAGCCGATAAACTGTCTCTCAAGGCGCGTTCGTAGCCCTCGAGTTTTCCGTTTACCGCCTTGTCCTCGTAAACGCTCTTCAGGGTGCCGGTCGACGTGCTGGTACCGTTCACCGTCACCGTCTCAGCCACTGAGTTCCAAACCTGATCCTGGCTTTTCTGCGCCTGGGCTTTCTCGCGAATGTTAGGTCGCGCAAGCGGCGCCATAGTAGCAAGCTTATTGGTTTCATCCCTTCGCGCGCTTTGATCTCCCGCAACGTTGCGCCCGCTCTGCCCAAATGCAGATCCACCCGACCACCGCCCGTGTTCCACACAAAACACATCGAGCGGAACCGGTGTGGCAGACGCCTCGATTATGCAATCGTGCCCGACGATTCGATCCTGTCTTCCACCCAATATCATTTCGCCGGCAATCAGCACGAGCGCTTTGCCTGACTTGTTGGTCAATGCGAGACGGTTCACCTCCGCGCTGCTACTCAATTGGCGGTGATCGATGGTGCGCGAACTTCCGTCCGCTCCCAGTTCACTGATCGTCACTTCGCCCGAGCGCAAGCCTTCGTCGAGTGTAATAAGGTCCGCACGCGTATCTGACTGATCGGATAACACAGGAAAAATGGTAAGGTTCTCGTATGTAAATGGAGCGCCCAATCGCCATTCCGGTCTAACTGCGACACGTAGATTCGATGCTGTGGCTGGAACCAACCGGGTCCGTGAAGGCGTTTCAGACTTAGCTTCGACAATTTTGCCGGACGACGAGCACGACAGCGACAACCCACACAGAAATAGACCCATAAGCATTCTGATCGGAGCATTCATAGATCTCTCCTCTTTTTTTGGATCGAAAATGTGGGCTGGAGAATCGCTCTGGCCTTAGAACGCAGCACAGAATCGCGCTTGCACGGAAATTGGACTAATAGGTCCTATTTGTCCTATTCGTCCTATTGGTCCTATTGGTCCTATCTCAGGTTGTCATCGTTCGGGGCGGCACTTCCAGTAATAATTCGTGAAACCCTCAGCTTCATACAACCTGCGAAACGTCATCTCGAGACTCTGGTCGATTCTTACATCGGCAGGATTGCGATCGGTCATCTGTAGATAAGCGCGGCCGCCGCCTTCAAAATCAATGATGCTCATCACCGTAGGCGGATCGGGATCTGCATTCAAATAGTCAAGCGTGAAAGTGAAAAGCTTCGCGCGTTTGCCGGCGAGCGGGATGCTCTCGAAATTGTCTTTTGATGAACAGCTTATACAAACACGTTGATGTGGATACTGCACCTTTCCGCACGCCAGGCAGCGATAACCGCGAAGACGGTAGATATCATCGCGCTTTCTCCAAATAACCGCCGCCGACGCGGAGGGGGCCTGTCGTCTGGCAGAATCGGTCTCGATCAACTCGCGAAACTTTGTGTACCTTTCATAACTATCGAGGTTAGCCTTGGAAGCGAGATGTCCCTGTACACCTCGTCTTCCAGCGACGGCTTTCGCGGTATCGATTTCATCTGTCACCTCGAACAGCAGCGCGTCACAACCTGATCCATAGCCAATCACCAGGAGCTTCTCGCCAGGCTTGGAGACCTCGAGGACCGATGACAATACCAGGAGAGGCATTGCTGTCCCGGTGTTCCCAACGGATGTGAACAGATGATCCGGAATCTGCTCTGGCTTCAATCCAAGGCTCTTCGCGGTGCTCGCCAGTGTTCCCGCATCAGGCGCGTAGAAGATCGCCCTCGAGATCTCTGCCGGGCCTACCGTAGTGCGCTCGAATAACTCCGACACTGTCTGGCGGACGACCCGCTGGTAACCCTGGGTGATCGAAAAACGTTCTTCCCATCCTGCGACGAAGCGGTCGTCGCCCCGCCGCCAGACGTCAGTCATCTCATCGACAACAGAGTGACTGCCGATCAGATTAGCAATCACCTTATCTCTGCCGATCGCAACGGCAGATGCCGCATCGCCAAAAATGCGTTCGTTAGTCGACTTTGGCGGAGCCAGCCTGGTGTCTGACGCAGCAATGATCACGTTTGAAAGCGATCCAGCCTTCACTGAGTCAAGTGCCGCAAGAACCGCCGTCGTCGCCGATCTCAGGGAAGTGGTGTAGTCTGCTGTCCTCGTATCGTGCCGCAGATCAGCAGCGGTTGCGATCAATGCGGATGCCTGCTTCTCAGCGTAAGGTGACGTCGTCGTGGCAAACATCAGACCGTCGACCGCTTGTCCTTCGCTGCCGGCGAGAAGGTCTCGAATAGCCTCTACCGCCATTGTTATCGAATCTTCGTCGACGTTGGCAATAGCCCGTTCCCCGTCGCCTGCTCGACTTCCCCAGGCGCGAGCGATCTCTTTATGAGTCAGCCGATAATAAGGTATGTATGCTCCGAAAGAAGTTATTCCAGTCATCACCCCCTCCGCGTTCGAATTGCTACTTCGGATCCCGTCGACAGATCTCAGACAGGTTTATTCATTCTTGGCCGGTAGATCGCCGTGTGACGAACCTGCTGCACGAGCCGCTCATTGACGGTGAGTTCCAAATCAAGGACCACAAACTCATGGCCTTTTCGTTCGTAGCATTCAGCAATGCGACCTCGGACCGCAACTTCTTCTTCACCATTCAGCACAGCGCTCCAGTTCTTGAGATCACTCGCCGCATGAATCCACGGGCCAAGCTTATAGTTGCGTACCAGTATTTGATTCGATAGTGCTAGAAGCGTAAATGGATGCGCAACCGCACCTGGACCGGTGTAAATCGGCAAACGTTCATCGAGTTTATCGAGTGTGCCCAAATCCGGAACGCTCAGCGCTTCGTTCAACGTTCCCAACGAAGTTCCGGGAGCCAGCAGATCGCGTGACGGAACCGGTCGCGCCTCGATTGACGGTAGCGCTACGTTGTCAGTCAATCGCGGTTCCCCTAGCCAATGCGATCCATCATTCACCGTCGCAAGGGCAGTTGCGCAGATCGTGCCATCATCCCGCTCGGCAGTAAGAACTACCTTGATAGGATCAGCGCTGGCGTCAATTTCAGCTTTGACCAACACTTGATCACCATCGTAGAAGGGCTGGTGAAATTTTACCTGCATTGAACCGCGCTCAAGCCACTCGAGTCCAAACTGCTCAACCAGCGGAACTGTCATGTATGCGTAGATCGTGACGCCGGGAACGAGCCCGCCGCGAAAACCGAAACGCAGCGCCGTTTCGTCATCGTGAATTTTGTTTTCCGACTCCGCAGAAGTATTACGCGCACGCACTCGATAGATTTGGTTTTCCAAGCTCTTAAATTTGTAATCTGGAATCTGCAATTCTCTAACCGTAGTACCTCACAAGCCACTCAGCTACCAGTGCTGGTTTCTGACCGCCTTCGGTCTCACACGTAACCACCCAGGTGATTTGTGAACCGCCCGCGAAATCTTCGACAGCTTGAAGTGTGTACCTTGCGCGCAATCGAGATCCTGCCGGGACGGGCGACACAAAGCGAAGCCTGTTCAACCCGTAATTTATTCCCATCTTGAAATCTCCCTGAACCTTCAATGCCTGCGCAGTCAAATGAGGTAACAGCGACAACGTCAGAAACCCGTGCGCGATGGTCGAATGAAACGGCGACTCCGTACGCGCCCTCTCCACATCCACGTGAATCCATTGATGGTCTTGAGTAGCATCCGCAAAATCATTAATCCTCGATTGTGTGACTTCAAACCAGTCGCTTGTCGCCACCTCCTGCCCAACCAGTGTTTTTAGCTCTTCGATGCCATCGATGTTCCTTGTCGCCATAACGCCTCCGAGTAGATTTGATTCAGTTTTGAAAATCTTAAATCGCGCGTGCCCGCCGAAGGGAAGAGATCTCTTCGCTGGTGAATCCGATCTCACCGAGGACCTCATCCGTGTGCTCGCCCAGCATCGGCGGGCGTCGAACAGCAGGCGCGGGTGTTTCGCTCAGACGCACAGGTGGGCTCGCAACAGGAACCGGTTCCTTGCCTCCCGGGTACTCAATTTGTTCGAGGAGATTTCGCGACTGCACCTGGGGATCGGTCAGAACTTCCTCGAGGTTATAACACGGGCCGCATGGGATGCGCGCAGCCTCGAGCTCGGCTATCGCCTGGTCGCGAGTTCGCTCG
>DATFWY010000314.1:0-28075 GCA_035258805.1 Blastocatellia bacterium
TAGTATTTATCCGGCTAAATCCTAGCGAAAAGCCTGATGGACGAGGCCCATTTTTGGTAAGGGTGAAGTGGAATCGAACGTGGACACGAACTCTGTGTCTAGGTGCGATAACCGATACGTGGACGAGCACACAGCGTGACGGAAGGCTCGTATCGCAGACGCTTTGAGGGGTAGGACCTTTATGAATAATGAAAGGACTGACGCCGAGATAGTAATAAAAACCCTTTCCGATGTTATCAAGGGCCGTATCGCGCGGCCAATATATCTAAAAATTGAGCACAGGGAGGGAGATCTCTCCATCGAGCAGGTGGAGTACCTAACGCCAGATGAACTTGCGCAGCTGATGCGGGTCGAGGCGCGCACGGTTTACAGCTGGTTTGATAAAGGAGTGCTCGGATTTTGCAAGCCAGCGGGAACGGGGCAGAATTTGATCTCACTCCGCTCGGCCCTCGCATGGATTGATTCGAGCGTGGGGTTGAAAGAGCCAAAGATCAAGAAAGAACCGCCACCCAAGAGTTGAAACCTTCTCCACGACATCATATTATCGCCGCGCCCGCGTCGTTGGCTGCGGCTCGGGAAAGGATCGATATGTCAGTAAGAAAACGAGGCGACCGGTGGTGGTACGATTTTACTATCGATGGAGTCCGCTACCGTAAGCCGATACCCGAAGCAAGAACCAAGCGGAAAGCAGAAAAAGTCGAGGATGAGGTCAAGGTCTCGATCTACAATGGAACGTATGGACAGCCTTCTACACGAACGTTAGCTGAGTTCATTGAGGAGGTTTTCAAGCCCTGGGCACGAACGAACTATCGTTCGGCCCCGCGCAAATACGAATCAGCCGTCAAACTGATCGGCGATAGGTTGGGTCACATCAAATTGTCCGACCTCGCGCCGCTGACCATCGAGAGATGGAAGCGAGAGCGTTTGGCAGAACCAACCAGGCGCGGCAAAGGCAGGACACCACAGGCGGTCAATCGAGAGTTGACCCTGCTGAGTCGCATCCTGCGAATGGCAGTCGATTGCGGGCTCTTGCGAGAAAATCCCGTTCGAGCGGTCAAATGGTTCAAGGGCGGTGAGAGTCGAATGCGATACATGACTGACGAAGAGGAGGAGCTGGTGTTGGCGTGGCTCGACCTCCACAGGCCCCAATCGGCGAATGCTGTGCGAGTGGCATTGGGCACAGGCATGCGGAGAGGCGAAATCCTCGCTTTGCATTGGTCCGACCTCGACTTCGCTCGACGCATCATACAAATAAAAACGAGCAAGACAGGAAAGCCTAGAGTGGTGCCAATGAACAAAGCTGTGGAAGACGCCTTTTCCAGCCAGAGGCAGCTCTGCGCTGGCGCAGATCGTGTCTTCACTGTCTGCGCCGAGCACGTCACAGCCTCGTTTAGGAAAGCGTCTAGACAGTGCAATCTGGCCGATGTTCGCTTTCACGATACGAGGCACCGTGCAGCAACTCGCATGGGAGCAGCCGGTACCGACGCCTTCACGATTGCGGAATTGCTTGGGCACTCCAGCATTAAGCAAACCCGCACCTATACACACGCACTCGACTCCGCCAAGCGGCGGGCTGTCGAGAGCCTAGAAAGACTAGCTGCCGTCACAAATCTGTCACAGCGATGGTTGGCAGGAGCCAAATAACAAGGGAATTTGCAAAGCACTGCCGCCGTTGTTGAGCGACAAACCGGCGGATCCAGCGGTAAAAACTAAGCCGTTCGCCGCAGTATTTCCGAACTCGCCGGTTGGCGTGCCGCCGCCAAAGACCAAAGCCGCTTCACCAGGAGGAATGATCTTGCCGGCTGGAAACGTAAAACGCGTTTGCGAAGCATCGCTTATCGTGAAGAGTCCTATATTCAGCGGTAGTGGGCCGTTATTAACAATTTCGACAAACTCGTCGTCGGATGAATCTCGAACGCCATCTCCGTTGGCATCGCCCGCCAGGTCGCCTGGAACGCTTCCGGCCGGATCCGCCAGATATTCGTTTATCACTAGAGTTGTCGTCGACGGAATCTGAACTTGCGCTGAATACTTATACTCACCTTTACGAAAAGCGAGTGTTGAAAGCAAGGCGCCCGCTGTCAGAAGAAGGATACAAGTGGCTGATACCACCCGTGTGGTAAGCATTGTTATACACATCTATCTCGGAGACCTGCCACACATATTTATTTGAAGGTGCTCAGAGACTATTTGGAATAACCCAGGTGAGCCGAGTCTACTAAAGGGAAAGCCGGATGTCTATAAATAAACAGGGTAGGGTGAGAATATTCAGAGGATCAGCCGCATGAGCTATCCACCGGCGTTTAACGAAACAAGAGCGAGAACAGGAGAATACGACTGCCGCTCCTCGTCACCTCCCCTTGCCAGGGACGCCGACCAAAAATTGTTCTTGCCCGATGCCTCGAGCACAAACTCAAGGTCGCCCTTCGATTCCTTAAAGGGTCTTATCATATAGACCGGCGGCGACCATGATGTTGTATCCAAAGTAGAGAGCTTAATCCCATCTGTTAGCGTCGCTTCGGCCCACGTTACAAAACAATTCATATCCGCAGTATTTTTGGTTTTCCATCGTGCGGTGAGGTTTGATAGCGCTGGTGGTTTCTTGATCGTCTCCAAGTCAACGCGAAGCAGCTCCCGTGGCTCAGCAACCAGCTTGAGCCCGGACCTTGCACGCAAGAGCCGCGGAACATTCATCGAAAGTGAATTGAAATAATTGCAGCTAAGTGGGACTCCTGACGGTACTTTCTTACTTCCCGCCTTCAAGTAAGCAGGAGCTGCAATTAATGACACGGTGCTCGGAATAAGAGCGGCATCGCGCTTGAGAAACCTTTTTCTTGCGTCGATCAGGATTGGAACGATCTCTTCATCGAATGCGCTGTTGCCGATCGTCTCGCTGACAAAAAGGTCAAACTCTCGCGATAGCTTTATTTCCCGTGAATCCCCCTCGATGATTTCGATCTTATCTTGCACGCGATTCTCTCGCGCAAGGTTCTTGATCAGGCGGATGAGCAGTGTGTCTTTTTCAACTGCCACGACCTTCTTGGCGCCCAGCAATGCAGCAGTTATGGCCCAGATTCCGGTCCCGGAACCGATATCGAGTACGACAGAATCGCTGGTCACTCTTTTCCTCAGCGCTGCGTAGAACGCCCGGTTTCGTACGCCATCCTCGAGCAATTCTCTCTGAGCCTTGAATATGTGATGAGTATGCAGGGCCTGCGCGGAGACTGAATCATCGCTTTTCGTCATTAATTTCACCCTTGGCGCGCGGGAGCGTTCGATTCCCCTGCGCGACAGATCGGATCGGATTGTCGAATTTCGTTCAATAAACCTGCCTCGCCTTGCGGTCCAGGGAATACTCGCCATAGCTGACAAAGACCGCAAGCCAAATCATAATATCGTTAACGGTGGAGTTTGTCTGATTAAAACGCTGGCAGCAGGCGATTGAAGAGACTCAATACTTGACACTTATCTGGTTTGCCCATAGGATGGCCCGCAGACAGGCAGTTCGGTTAGGAGGCGGGTTGTGAACCAGGTCTCGCAATAAGGAGACTGCCATACCTTATTGTCTATACCGAATATCGGTGAAAGACGTTTAACCGAAAAGACAGTTCATTAACCTGAGCGCAGGCGACCCAGGGTTCGCATCTGTCGGCTGCGATAACGGCCCCAACATAAAATCGACTTATCGTGGAGTAAATTCCGATGTCTGTTTTGAAAACTAGAGAAGAGTCCGTGCCACGTGCGCGGCGAGACGGGTTACTGGTCAAGGAACTTCCGGACGAACTGCTCGTTTATGACCTGTTTCGCCAAAAGGCGCATTGTCTGAATAGAACAGCGGCTTTGGTTTGGAACCAGTGCGATGGGGAAACAACCGTTGAGCAACTGGTGCTCCTTCTTGGTAAGGAAAGTAATGCCGCAGTTGATCGAGAAGTAGTGTGGATGGCCTTCGATCAGCTTTCAAAGGCGCATCTGCTACAAGGTAGGGCGCGCACCTGGCCGGGTGCTTCCAGGATCTCGCGTCGAGAGTTGATTCGACGAGCGGGAACCGCTGCGGCGATTGCACTGCCTATCGTGTCTTCAATAGTTGTACCTGATGCAGTACAAGCTGCCACGTGTCGCCCTTCAAACGCTTCGTGTACAAGCCCCGCCCAATGCTGCAGCCAACTCTGCAACGCTGGCCATTGCGCTTAAGGAGGCTCTATCACAAGGCCATTCGATTGAAAGCACGTTTGATGGAAGGTCCTCATCGAACATTTACGACGCCGCATCGTGCGACACAGAAGCACGGTGAATTGGTTGCCAGGATGCTTTTTGGGGCATGGCGTCTTAATCCACCCGAGTTAGAAACTTGTGAAGAAGAGATTGAAGCTGTAACGCCGCAGCTTCTCGGATCTGGCGCCGGTGCCTTAGGCTGGCGACGCATCACCAGCTCGCAATTTCGCACATCTCCCGCCGCATTCAAGCTACAACAAGCTTATCGCCTCCAGACTCTCTACGCCGGACTTCACGAAGTAGAAATTGAACAGGTAATCAAAACACTGGCAGCTGAGGAAATAGAACCACTCCTGATTAAGGGACGTGTCGCTGCTGCATTGTACCCGGAGCTTGGTCTGCGTCCGTACGGCGACATTGACATATGCTTTGATAGCGGCCATTACAAGATTGCGGCGTCAATTCTAAATGCGCAGGGTGACAAGGGCTCGGGCGTGGATATGCACGACGGCTTTGAGGCTGTTTACGGTTTATCATTTGACGAAGTTTTTGAACGCGCGACCACGATTAAAGTCGGAAAGGTGATGGTCCGAGTACCTTGCTTCGAAGACCACTTGCGCATCTTGTGCATACATTTTTTAAAGCACGGCGGTTGGCGACCGCTGAGCCTTTGTGATATCGCTGCAGCCTTGGAGGCTCAAGAAGATATCGACTGGGATCGCTGCCTGGGTGGAGATAAGCGGATTATTAATTGGGTGTCATGCACAATTGGATTGGCGCACGAGTTACTTGGTGCGCGCGTTAGCAACATTCCAGTGTTGACAGGAGCAAAGAAGCTGCCCCGATGGCTCGCTGCCGCAGTGTTGAGGCAATGGGCAAGCCCTTACCCGCTAGCGAACGAGACACCTGAATTTTTTAAGCTTAATCTACGCGAACCTGCCCAGTTGAAGTCGGAGATACAGAAGCGATGGCCAAACCCGATAAAGGCAACAATGTACTTCGTAGGCTCCTTTAACGAATTGCCCCGACTTCCTTTTCAACTTGGTAACTTTATTTCGCTGGGCCTGCGCGCTCTCGGACGGTTCCCAAGGCACTGGTGAGAATTGGTTTTGGCTCTGCGATAAGAATCGTTATTATTTCATTTGCAAGTTTGTGGTGAACAACTTCCGAAGCAACGAACAATCCAGCAGCACACTCTGCCCTAATCTGATCTGGCGCAGATAATACCGGAGGAATCCAGGAATGAGAGAGAGGAAGATGGAGCACGAGCTCGGACTCGATTTTTTGCGGGTGGTCGAAGCTGCCGGCATCGCTTCGGCGCAAACAATGGGTCAGGGTGACCGAAAGTATTCGGACCATGTAGCAGTCGAAGCTATGCGCGAGGTTATGGATACCGTCCCGATGCGCGGGGAGATCGTGATCGGCGAAGGCGAACGCGACGACGCCCCGATGCTTTACATCGGAGAGAAAGTAGGGATGGGTCATCGCGCCAACGCCGAGAATATGAATCGTTACCCGGAAGTTGATATCGCTGTCGATCCGCTCGAAGGCACAAATCTTTGCGCAACAGGATCGTCAAATGCCATCTCCGTAATGGCGTGCTCGGAGAAAGGCGGACTCCTGCATGCTCCTGATCTCTATATGCAGAAGCTGATCGTCGGTCCATCTTCGAAGGGTGCGGTTGACCTCGACGCGCCGGTCAAAGATAACCTTAGGAGCATCGCGCGAAGGCTTAATCGAGACATTGACGATCTGGTTGTCATCGTTTTGGATCGACCGAGGCATCAGAAACTTATTTCAGAGATACGAGAGGCAGGCGCTCGAATCAAGCTGATCTCTGATGGCGATCTTTCTGCCGGAATATCCGCGGCCGTCGCCGGCTCTGGAGTTCATGCGGTAATGGGTACGGGCGGCGCGCCGGAAGGGGTGCTCACCGCAGCTGCAATGAAGTGCTTGAATGGTCAGATACTTGCTCGCTTTGTTTTGAAGGAGCAGCTCGTGGATGTCGAGGATCGCAACAGGATTTCAGAAGATGCGGTGGATCGGATGAAAGAGATGGGTATTAGCGATCCCCAGCGCATCTATGACACCGACGACCTGGCGCCGGGCAAGAAGATCATCTTTGCGGCTACCGGCGTCACCGATGGGACCATCCTTCGCGGTGTTCGTTTCTTTGGAACCGGCATCCGCACATCCTCGATAATCATGGCAACCGAGCGCACAAAGCGGGTGCGTTTCATAGATACAGTGCACATCGACGGGGGTCCGGATACCGTTGTGAGATTTTAGACGGGAATATCGAGGGTATAGGACATAACAACGCTGTCGAGTCGCTTGATATCCAACCGAGACTGACCAAATGATCGAGAAACCATCAAAGCTGCAGCCGGCGTTACTCGGAGGCCTCGTGCTGGGGTTTGGCTCGGTTATTCCGATCGTCTCGTACGGAAATCTATGTTGTTGTGGCTGGGGAATTGTCGGCGGAGCACTTGCAGCATATTTATTGATTAAACGATCACCTGTATTGCCCGTCACCAAGAGCGATGGGGCTGGGGCCGGTTCGCTTGCCGGAGTTGTCGGTTCGCTTATTTATTTGGTGATCGGCGTTCCGTTTACGTTACTACAGTGGAAGAGTCTGGTGGCGCAGATGGAGCAGAGGTCAGAAAATTTCCCCGATGCCGCCAGTCGCGAAATGATGAATCAAATCGTCGCAATGATGCAGGGTCATCCTGTGCTGATCTGTCTGGTAATGTGGATTATGTTCAGCGTCGTAGCCGTTGGCGCTGCGGCGCTCGGTGGAGTCATCGGCGTCGCGATATTTGAAAAACGAAGGGCGCAACCCTACCCACCTCAACCGCCGATATCAAGCGCCGGCTTCCCGCCGGCAAGTTATGGCATACCAGATCCGCCCGTTAGCGATACGACACCGCCGGAACCACCTTACGGATCGGGTGACACGCCGCAACGTTAAAGAATGAAGACGAAAAGTCGCACGGTAGTCGTCAACGATATGATGCAGCAGGGCTATGTCTACTATTTGACTGAGCCAACAGGAAAGAATTTTCATCTGGATTTTCAGCCGGAGATCACCCCTAAAGAGATGCTCGAGTTGGGGGTGTTTGGCGGCAAGTATATGACTGATTGCGAAGCGGAGTATCCGAATAGTTGGTTCTCGAAAGCGAAGCTTTGTCACGAACGCCACGACCCCAAGCTCAATTGCTTTGGTGTGAACACATCACAGCCACTTGAGGTTTGGCGCCGTAAAGGCCGGATTTACGCGGATGATCCGCGGGGTTGGTTTCAGTGGTATTGCCGGTACTTTATGGGAAGACGTTGCCTTGATGACGAGCGCCAGATTAAGAGGTGGAAAGCGGTGAAGAGGCACATCGCGCAAGTCCGTAAGAACTGCCGGCGCGGCGACCTATCATGCCGTCGCAGACAACGACAGGCGCTGGTACATTGGGCTTATGACTCGCGGAAGATATGAACTGCGTTCAGAATTTAACGTTCAACCCTGTACGTTAAAACTAATCCTATCCTCGAAGCCTATTTGCTCTTCGAGCCGTGAGGCTGGCGATTACCAGCGCCAGTTCATTCGGTTCCGCGGGCTTGGCAATATGGATCTGATATCCAGCTGACAAAGCGCGCACTCTGTCTTCGACTCGTCCGTACGCGGTAAGGGCGACCGCCGGAACCTTTCGACCGCCACTGTTTGCTTCAAGCCGTCGAACCTTGCGGATCAGCTCGTAACCATCTTCGTCGGGCATCTCGATGTCGCTAACGATTACATCAGGATTCCACTCACTGAGGATGCTTAGCGCCTCCTCACTGGACCCACACGCGCGTACTTCTGCACCCAGCTGCCGCATTAGTAATCTCAGCATCTCGCGAGTGTCGGCTTCGTCATCAACAATCATTACGTGCACGCCTTCAAGCCTGGTCGAAGACTCGGGTGACGCATTTGCACCAGACGATAGCTGTGGCATGCCGGCCGAGCGCTGATCTGCGTGGGCCATCAACAGCGGAAGTCTCACGGTAAAAGTAGCACCCTTTCCTACTCCAGGGCTGTCAGCGAAAACCGCGCCTCCATGCATTTCCACCAGGTGCCGCACGATCGCTAAACCGAGACCCAGCCCACCGTGACTGCGCGTACTCGTGGCGTCGGCTTGCCGGAATCGTTCGAAAACATATGGCAGGAAATCAGTGTCGATTCCCTGGCCAGTGTCGCTGACGACAATCTCAACGTAAGAGCCTGATCGTTGGAGCCGGACCTGCACGGTTCCGCCTTTTCCGGTGAACTTGACTGCATTTGCCGCGAGGTTCCAAATAACTTGTTGCAAGCGATTTGCGTCGCCAAGGACAGGACCGGTGCGAGGATCCAGGACTGCTTCCAGTGTTATTCCCTTAGCGTCCGCAGCCGGTCTTACCGCATCGATCGCAGCATCCACGAGAATTGAGATCTCCACCGGACGGACTTCAAGATTGAGTTTCCCGGCGACGATCCTCGATACGTCAAGAATGTCCTCGATCAGTTGAGCCTGTGATTTTGCATTTCGTTCGATCGTTTCAAGCGCACGGTTCTGTGTGACACTGTCTAATTTATTGGTACGGAGCATGTGCGCCCACCCAAGTATCGCGTTGAGAGGCGTGCGCAATTCGTGAGATACGGTTGCCAGGAATTCATCTTTTGCGCGATTTGCCGATTCCGCTTCTTCGCGCGCGGTGTGTTCGCGGCTGAGCAGGTCATCGCGGACTCGAAGCGCGTCTTCGCGGGCAGTCACCGCGTGCTGAGCTTCGCGGTACAAGCGGGCGTTGTCCACTGCCAGTGCGATCCGGTGAGCGGCTTCTTCCGCGAGGGCGAGGTCATTCGCATCGTAGTAACGATTTGATTCAGCAGTGGCGAGGGTGATTGTTCCAAGTGTGCGATTCCGCGCAACCAGCGGCACGATCATACAGGACTTCAATCCGAGTTCGGCCAGGGCCCGAGCAATCTCTTTATTCTTTGCGACGAGAGTTAATCTATCCTGATTGACAACGGGGTAAAATTCGGCTCTTCCGGTTCGCAGTACGTTAGGGACGCCGATGGTCGCGCGCGGATCTACAGGATAGCGCTCCTGTAGCGAGCGAGCTGCTTGCTCTTTTGCCGGGTCGCTGTGGACTACTGCAACCTGATGAACCCGGTCATTGTCTTCAACTGTATGAACGATGCACCAATCAGCAAGATTAGGAACCGCAAGCTTTGCCACGCTTCCGAGGGTTGTTTCATAATCAAGCGAGTTAGCCAGCAATCCACTCGCTTCAGCCAGAAAGCGTTGGGCGTCCTCGGCGCGCTTGCGTTCGGTGATATCCATCGTAACGCCACGCATTCCAATTGGACTCCCCGAATCATCGCAAACTACCACAGATTGCGCTTCAACCCACACCGCCCTTCGGTCTTTCGCGATCCATCGGAAACGGCTCGTTCCGCCCCTGCCCGAAGCATAAATCGCAGCGGCTTCCTCGGCTGCACGTTGGGCATCTTCCGGATGAACGATGGAAAGCCAAAAGTTTGGTTTGGATAGCCACTCTTCAATGGTGTATCCGAGCATCTTCTCGACATAGTCGCTAACAAAGTCGGTTCGCTGGGAAGACTGATCTGGTTCACCCCATGACTCCCAAACTACACCGGGGACATTTGCGATCACGTTGTCAAGGCGCTGTCGCTCATTCTCAACCTGCATCGCAAGCTGTGCACGTTCCTCCTCTGCTCTCTTCCGGTTTGTAATATCTCGCGCGATGGTTGAAGCGCCGGTGACGTTTCCTGCTTCGTCGTGAATAGGTGATATTGTCAGGGCGACGTCTATTACCCGGCCGTCCTTGGTTTTTCGCACGGTTTCAAGGTGGGGTATTGCCTCGCCCTGCTTGACCGTGTCCAGGATACTGGTTAGCTCGGCCGCATTGTCATCCGCTCCCAAAATGCTTATGTGCTTACCCTTTATTTCATCCGCAGTGTAACCATAAATCCTTTCAGCCGCGTCATTCCAACTAGCGATTATCCCGTCGAGCCTCTTCCCGATGATCGCGTCCTCAGACGACTCTACGATCGAAGCTAGCGAATGCAGGGCCTCCTCGGCCTTCTTGCGATCCGCAATGTCAACGCATGATCCGGCGAACCCGAAAAACTCGCCCTCTTTCGTGTAACGTGGAACGCCGTTGGACAGAGCCCAACGATACTCTCCGTCAGATCGCCTGAGCTGATATTCGATCGTGAAAGCTTCTCGCTTTTCCAACGCCGACACGTAGGAATCGAGACATCGACGCAGGTCATCGGGGTGGACATTCTCTGCCCAGCCGTAGCCGATTTCTTGCTCCATAGTCCTGCCGGTGAAATCCAGCCAGGACTGATTGAAGAAGTTGTACAACCCGTCCGCACCGGAGAGCCACAACATAACCGGAGTAGTGTCAGCCATTGTCCGAAAACGTCGCTCATTCTCGCGCAACTCTTCTTCGACCTGCTTGCGCTGAGTGATATCGCGGAAGACCAGAACAACTCCGGTTGTTCTCCCCTTTTCTCCCGTTATTGATGTGCTGTTGTCTTCGATAGGCGTTTCGAACCCGTTCTTTGAAATCAGCAGAGCTTGTCTGTTTGCTTCGTCTAATGTTTCGTCACGCAAGACACGTGAGACCGGATCCTTCACAGGCTCACGAGAGTCTGGATCGATTATCGTCAAGAGGTCGCCGATATGCTTACCGCCCGCCTCTTGTTGGCTGAATCCTGTGACTTTCTGAGCAACCCCGTTCATGAAAGTTACACGACCCTCGAGATCAGTTGCGATCACCGCGTCGCCAATGCTCGCAAGGATCGTGGCGAGACGCTCGCGACTCTCTACGAGATCGATAGCAGCCTGCTCGGCGCGTTGTCTCGCGTCCTGAATGATCTTAATAAGAAAAGAGAGACCGACGCTTACAACCAGATAAGGGAGGAGTTGAATCAGGCCAGAGTTGCCAGAGAGACGCGTGGGAAGAATAAAGAGGTAGGTGCCAAGGAGAGCGCCCAGGAAAGTGATGACCAGTGACGGTCCGATCCCAAGGAAAATTGCGACAGCGATGGCGGTAACGAAGTAGGTGGTGAAGGGCAGACGCGCTCCCAGTGACGGCGTGAGGAGCATTCGCACGACTGTCGCTACAATGACCCCTAGAACGGCAATTCCATAGCGTACAGTGTTTGGAGAGAGTTTCTTTCCAGCTTTGCTCGACATATCAGGCGACGGATGGCTTGTTAACTAATCGCTGCGGGTTTGCCACGTCAATTATCGGGGCCAAGTGGATCTCTAGATCGCACGTCTGCGGATGGCCTTGCGATGCCTGCGACGCGGGAAAGCGCTCCAACATCCCAGAGATTAACAAAGTAACCCGCACATTTTCAATAAGAACGCTCAATAGCTCAGACAAATTCAAAATTCACTATAGAGAGTTTGCTGGTGGAATCCGAATCTCAATCTTCAATCTCCGAAGCTTGCTCGCCCGATTTCTCCAAGTAATACTCTGATTGATACAGCATAGAGACTTAATTGCCGATTCTTGTTGTCGACAACGTGGACAAGACGTACGACGGCGCAGGCCGCGCGGTGAACGCCCTTCGTGGCGTCACCTTTAATGCCGAAGCCGGTGACTTTATTGCCCTCACTGGTCCGTCTGGCTGCGGAAAATCTACACTGCTGCATATTCTGGGAGGCATAGATCGGCCAACCCGCGGCCGGGTGCTACTGGATGGAGTCGAACTCGTTTCGCTTTCCGAAGAGGATCTGGCAAGGCTTCGGAGAAAGAAGATTGGATTCGTTTTTCAATTCTTTAATCTGCTTCCTACTCTGACTGTGGCCGAAAACGTTGAGCTTCCATTGATGCTCGACGGCATCTCGAACTCATCGGCGAGTAAGCGGACGACCGAGATGCTCGAGCGCGTCGGACTCGGCGGCCGCGCCGCTCATTATCCCGCCGAGCTTTCCGGGGGTGAAATGCAACGTGCTGCTGTGGCTCGGGCAGTCGTCACTCGTCCAGACCTGATTCTCGCCGATGAACCAACCGGCAATCTCGATTCCGAAAATGGAACTCAAGTTATGAAGCTTCTTGCGGAGCTAAATCGCGAGATGCGTATCACTGTCATCCTTGCGACGCATTCCAATGAGGCCGCGCAGTACGCGGTACGCTTACTACACATGCGAGACGGCGTGATCGAGGAAATAGCATGACCGTCTTTCTCACACTCTTTAGACAATTCATCTGGCGAGCACTAGTTCGAGAGAAGTTACGCTCAGTGATAACGGTGCTGGGCATCAGTCTGGGAGTGGGCGTGGCAGTCGCAATAAGGCTTGCGAACGTTGGTGCGCTCGAGTCATTTCGCGCCGCGACAGATTCAGTTGCCGGCGAAACATCTATCCAGATCACCGGATCTGCGGGTCGCTTCGACGAAATGGTGCTCGCAGATCTCGGTTGGCTGCGGTCTTACGGTCAGGTAAGCCCGGTTATCACCGGCTTCGCAAAAGCCGATTTGAGTAACATTGATTCAGATTCCGGGGAAGCGGCTGTTGCTGACTCACACGGCCCCTATCTTCAAGTGCTGGGAGTCGACGTTTTACGTGATCGCCTTCTCCGCCGGTACCGGCTGCTTCGTGTGAACGATAATGGAGCTGAGCCAGGCATCCGCTACTTATTAATGCTGCTCGCGGACCCACAATCAATCGTGCTCACAGAACAATTTGCGCGCCGGCACCAGATTTCCATTGGAAGCCGTATTTTCCTGTTAATAGGTGAATCACGCCGCGCTTTCGTCGTACGTGGTCTCTTGATGGATGAGGGACCGGCGCGCGCTTTGCAGGGCAACTTTGCGCTTCTCGATATTGCGGCCGCTCAACTTTCGTTCAATCGGGTAGGGTTGCTCGATCGGATTGATGTAAAACTCAAAAGCGGGTCCGACATAGGCGAGGTCGAACGAGAGATACGCGAGAAGCTCCCTGATCGTCTGCGGGTATTGCGTCCTGAAACCGGGTATGACCAGGTCGAGAAGATGATCGCGGCCTTCCAGTTTAATCTGAGCGCGTTGGGATCGATAGCGCTGCTCGTCGGTCTATTTCTAATCTATAACACAGTGTCGATATCGGTGATAACGCGTCGAGAAGAGGTGGGATCTCTGCGGGCGGTCGGAACTACTCAAGTGATAATTCTTGGGCTGTTCTTAGGCGAAGCATTGCTTCTTACCGCTGTCGGCACGGTAGTGGGATTAGGGCTAGGAAGGATTTTGGCTGGCGCTGCAGTACAGATCACCGCGACGACGGTTGAGACTTTTTTCATAGCGTCCGCCGCCACCGAAGCCGTCGTGCGTCACTCGGTTGGAGTCGACGAAGTAACGCTGGCATTTGCAATAGCACTACCGCTCTCGATTGTCGCTTCGGCTGTTCCAGCACTCGAAGCGGCACGGGTTAGCCCGATCGAAGCAATGCGCGGAGCTGAGCGGCTGGCACGCTCATTCAAACCG
The DNA here is from genome assembly GCA_035258805.1 of Blastocatellia bacterium. Taxonomy (GTDB): domain Bacteria; phylum Acidobacteriota; class Blastocatellia; order UBA7656; family UBA7656; genus Onstottus_A. Next base: position 13,724 of record DATFWY010000314.1, read on the forward strand.
TCCATAAAGCACCTGCTGCTTTCATCTACGCTGTTTGTAGGAGCTTATCGATTTAGTTCGCTTGATCCGACAAACGGATTGCCGATTTTCGGCTATGTTGCGGCATTAATGTTAATGTTCGGTGGTGCCTTTCTGGTTCCTAACGTCCTCTGGCTGGCCTGTGTGGTGAATAGCAGATGGTTGGCACGATTGTTCTTTACAGCAGTTATCGAAGCCAAACTTGCGAGCGCCAACCTGCGGGCTTCAATTCCGAGAGTATCGATTTCAGTTGCAGCACTCTCGGTAGCTCTCTCAATGATGGTTGCAGTTTCGGTGATGATTGGCAGCTTCCGTGACACCGTTTCCTACTGGGTCGGCGAGACGATGGTCGCGGACATCTATGCGAAACCAATCACCCGAGCCGCGACAACCGACGAAGGCGAGCTCTCCGATGAGGCGATAAAGGTTGCGCAGAATGATCCTCAGATAGAGGCCGTATATCCATTCACCACTCAACAAATCATTTACGCGGACGAACCGGTGACTGTTGGTGCCGGTGATTTTGCAACATTCCTCAAACATGGACGGCTTCTGTTCAAGGCTCCGTCAGATGCGCGAGATCAGATCCGCGACGCAATCGGACACGACTTTGTGACTGTTAACGAGAGCTTCTCATTGCGTTTCAAAAAATACGTTGGAGATATGATCGAGTTACCGACGGCATTCGGCTCCCACGAGTTCAAAATCGTTGCGATTTACTATGACTATTCGAGCAGCCGCGGATGGGTCGTGATGCACCAGGGGACGTACGCGAAGCACTTTCCCTATTCACGTCCCACATCAATGTCCATCTATCTTCAACCGGGTGCTGATGCGGAGGTGGTGAGCGAGCGTTTGTCTCGCGCCGTCGACAAGGATGCGCAAATACTGTTTGCAACAAACGTAGACCTTAGACGCGAAGTCATGCGGATCTTCGACAGCACATTTGCTATCACGTATGCGCTTGAACTCATAGCGATTGTGATTGCCGCACTCGGAGTGATCTCGACTCTAATTACTCTAATTCTCGAGCGCCGCGGTGAGATTGCAGTGCTCGGCTTTCTCGGCGCGACTCATCGCCAGCTACGGCGGATGGTGGTTATGGAAGCATTGCTGATTGGCGGCGTTAGTCAGGCAATCGGCATCGCAATTGGGTTGATGCTGTCTCTGGTGTTGATTTATGTGATCAATGTGCAGTCATTTGGATGGACCATTCAGTTTCACCTGCCGCTTGGATTTCTTGTGCAATCGACTCTGATAATGATCGGAGTTACAGCGGTGGCAGGGTTGTACCCGGCAGCGCGCGCGGCGAAAACTGATGTAGTGCGCTTTGCACGCGCGGAATAGGCCAAATAAAAAAACTGGGATTGGGTTCAGCGATTAGCGTTCGGCGTTCCGTTGCCGTTCGCCATCGATAACGCTGAACGCAGAATGCTGAACTCTTAATTTCAAAATGAGATCCAAATACTACGTAATCGCCATAATTTTTCTACTTCTGCATCCGGGTTCGAATTATTCGCGTGCGTTTGTGCCAGTTCCCATTTTCGTGGCGCCTTGGCGGGAGGCCGCACCAGGCTATCAATACTCTTTTCCCCGCGATCACGGAGCTCACGCGGATTATCGCGTTGAATGGTGGTATTACACAGGGAATCTTGAAAGCAAGAACGGACGACGATTTGGATACCAGCTGACGTTCTTCAGGGTCGGAGTGACAAGAGGTCCAGCGAGCGCTTCGAAATGGGCGTTGCGAGATTTATATATGGCTCATTTCGCAGTCTCGGATATCGACCGGCAGTCATTCAAGTCATTTGAGCGGATCAATCGTGCCGGAATTGGATGGGCCGGAGCCGATACGATCGAGTCCAAACCAGGCATGGAAACAAATTCACCGGCTCGTTCAATACGAGTATGGAACGAGGACTGGGCTGCTCAAATCGATCAAACCAGTCACACGATTCAGGCGTCAGAGGAAAGTTACTCGATCAGCCTCAAGCTTGCGCCGGCGAGACCCGAGGTGATTCACGGCGAAAACGGAATCAGTCAACGCGGACCTTTGCCGTCTAACGCGTCGCATTATTTATCGGTGTCGAGAGCTGTATCGTCAGGCCAATTGAGGGTTGGTGATGAGACATTCGACGTATCGGGTTTAAGCTGGATTGATCATGAGTTCGGAACGAGCTTTCTTGACGAACAGCAGACAGGGTGGGATTGGTTTTCGATTCAGCTTGAAGATGGTCGGGACTTGATGTTATTCGAGATTCGGCGGCGGGATGGCTCTATTGATCCGCGTTCCAGCGGTACGCTCATCGATTCTCGCGGTAAGCCGACACATCTCAATCATTCGGATTTCTCGCTTGTGCCGGGTAGTGTCTGGCGGTCTCCGAAAAGCGGCGCGACATATCCGGTAACCTGGAGGATCGATTTGTTCGGCCAGGGCTTGCGTTTAAATGTTGCTGCCGCATTTGCCGACCAGGAACTTCGCGATAACGATAGTACAGGCATAACTTATTGGGAGGGCAGCATTGCGGCGGAGGGCAACGAAGACAGGAAAATCCGTGGTCGGGGCTATCTCGAGATGACCGGCTACGCTGGCGCCAGGATGGGCAGTATGTTGCGGTGAAGGTGCTGGAAAAAACGGCTCAAGCCGTAAGAAGGTAGTGTAAACCATGGCAACATGCCTTTAGGACGCTACCAGGAAGAAAGGACTATTGCGCAGCCGAGCGGAACGCAATTATAATTAGGCGTCTCCCACAAATTTTGAAAAGAAATGCGTTATAAGGGCTCTCAAAAAGTCCCCGTGAAAAGAGCCACAAGTATCCGTTCCGAACTCCAGAAGTTTTGAGGTAGTAAAATGAGGAAGTGCCTGTCCGTTTGTATTTGTTTGGTCTTTTCCTCCCTTTTCTTTTTTTCACAAACCAGGGCCCATTCACAGCAAAACGAGCCTTCGAAAGGCTACGTTGATGATCAGATTCTGGTGAAGTACAGGGCAGCAGTAGTAGCAGAGCCGGATCTGATTGCGGAAGAGATAATTCGTGTCCCCGGCGCACGGACAGAATCGCTGACCAATCGCCGGCGAGGGGGTCTGCAGCTTATACACTTGAACAACAGAGTATCGGTCGAAGAGGCAGTGCGCCGGGCTAAGGAAGACCCCCGAGTCGAATTTGCTGAGCCGGACTATCTCGTCCACACGATGGAAACCACTCCCAACGATCCATTATTCAATCAAATGTGGGGACTATCTTTGATTGGCTGCCAGAGCTGCGGTCCCAATTCCGTTTCACCAAACATCGATGCAACGCAGGCCTGGGATATCACTACTGGAAGCGATGACATAGTTGTAGCGGTGTTGGACACCGGCGCGGCGCTTCAACATGAAGATCTGGCGGCCAACGCCTGGGTTAATCCATTTGAGATAGACGGTAATGGCGTTGATGACGACGGGAACGGTTTTGTAGACGATGTCAATGGATGGAACTTTTTCGACGACACCAATCGGATATTCAAGGACAACGGCCAGGACTTTCACGGGACTCACGTTTCGGGATCGATTGGGGCCGTTGGTAATAACGGTGTAGGAGTAACCGGTGTCGCGTGGCATGTCAAGATCATGTCGTTGAAATTCCTGGGAGGACCGAAGGGATCGGGCCCGATATCGAACGCGGTTAGAGGTATCAACTATGCTATAGATATGCGGAACCGCGGCGTCAATGTGAGAGTGATCAATGCCAGTTGGGGTGGAGGAATTGACTCACAGAGCCTGCGCCAGGCAATTCAGGACGCTAATAAAGCCGGCATATTGTTCGTCTGCGCAGCGGGGAACGACGGCGTCAATATTGATGAAGAGCCTGATTTTCCCAGCTCGTATGCGGCAGATTACTCAAATACGATCTCGGTGGCCGCAGTTAGCGCCAGCGGCAATCTCCCTGACTTCTCCAATTTTGGTCATCGGAGCGTAAGTCTTGCAGCACCGGGGGTGACGATCTGGAGCACGATTCCGCCAAGTAACGGGTTATACGGAACGGCCAGCGGTACGTCGATGTCCACTCCATATGTTTCGGGTATCGCAGTTCTGTTGTGGGCACATGAACCTAATCTCACGCCGGCTGAGGTCAAGCAGCGAATAATCGATACTTCTGAGCCGATTCCATCTCTGGTCTCGCTGGTTGCGCGCTCAGGACGAGCCAACGCCTACAACGCGTTGACGAACACGATCCCGGCCCGGCAAACGCCGGAAGTGATAAATGCAGAGTTCACCAAGCGAACTGTGACCATAAACGGCTTCGGATTTATCAGCGGTTCCTCGGTTATTGAGGTCGACGGCGTTCAGTTGCCTTCAGTGAGTTACGACGATTCCTTTGCGCTGGCAAATGGAACGCTGACCCAGCTTACGGCAGACCTGGGCAAAAAGCCGCTGAAGAAAACTTTTCCAGTAGGCGTTCCTGTTTCGATTAAGGTGTTTAATCCATCTACTGGTGAAAGATCGGACAAATTCACCACGGCAAGATTCTAGGAATTGAGTCATTGAATCATTGAGTCATTGAGTCATTGAGTCATTGAGTCATTGGATCATTGGATCATTGGATCATTGAATCATTGAGCCATTGAATCATTGACTTATTGGTTCATTGTTCAGATGCTTCAATTCTCCAATCGATCAATGACTCAATGATTCAATGACTCAATGATTCAATGACTCAATGACTCAATGATTCAATGACTCAATGACTCAATTCCCACTTGTCTCAGCGCTTCGTAGAGCGCAATGCCTACCGATGTTGCCAGGTTAAGAGATCGAATGCGCGAATTGGGCATCGGAATGGTTAGCGCCCGCTCCCAGTTTGCTCGCAACAGATCCTCAGGTAGTCCGCGAGTCTCACTCCCAAATACCAGACAATCGCCCGGTAAAAAGCGGAAAGATGTATAGGACTGGGTGGACTTTGTTGTGAAATAAAGGAACCTGCATTCCGGCAGTGCCTCGTAAAACTCATCGACGTTGAGGTGATAGTGAATCTCGACTTCGTTCCAGTAATCGAGCCCTGCGCGTTTAACCGCCTTGTCATCAGTCCGAAACCCGAGCTTTCCGACTAGGTGTAACGGTGTGAATGTAGCCGCGCACAAACGCGCAATGTTCCCGGTATTTGGTGGAATTTCCGGTTCTACCAGCGCGACTTGTAGCACAGATGAATTGGTGCCTCTAGTTTTGTCGTTCAAGGTTTGATACCTAATAGGACCAAATTGACCAGTAGGAGATATAAGACCTATAGGATTTATGCGCCATCCACTAGACAGAATCCATTACACGTTTCAGCGCAATCTTCAGGATTTTGCGGTGATCAAAAGCAAGTTTCGGCGGGCGACGAGCAGAGTGCCATTGAACATCCGAAGCATCATCAGCCGCGCGCGCATCGCGGGGTTCATTGAGGACGGCAGCAAAGGCGACGCTTATCGTATGCCCTCGCGGATCGCGACCAGGGTCGCCAAACGCGCTGATCTGTTCAAGTTTTATATCGCTCAGGCCGGTCTCTTCCCTCAGTTCCCTGGCGGCAGCGTCCTCGAGAGCTTCATTCTCATCAACGAATCCACCTGGGAACGCCCACAGTCCTTTGAAAGGTTCCTTGCCACGTTTAATGAGCAACACCTGCAGTCCTCTTTGGAACCGGTGAAAGAGCACAATATCAACAGTGACAGCTGGACGAGGATACTCGTAACAAAACTTCTTGGATCGTTTCCTGGTTGCTTTCGCCACAAGACTTAATTAGAGCTTGATGGACGGGACAGTCAAGCTGAATAAAAAAAGGCGGACCCAATAAAGGGCCCGCCTTTGCGTTGGGGGCTCTGATCGAGGGCGGTTCTAGCCTTTCGACCAGCGAGAGAGAAGGTTAACGCTCTGTTGTAGGTTTGGTCTGCGCAGCCGGCGTTCCGCCGACGTTGCGAGTTAGCAATCGTATTTCGACGCGACGATTCTCTGCGCGACCCTCCGGTGTTTTGTTGTCGGCCACAGGACGGATTTTTCCAAATCCAAGGATATGCATTCGATATAAAGGAATGCTGTGCTGTTCGCCCAGGTAACGGCGTACGGCATCCGCTCGTTTTTGCGTCAGCTCGTTATTGTAAGCATCGCTTCCAACCCAGTCGGCATATCCCTGAATCTCCAGAAAGAAATTATCGCGATCCTTAATCTGCCCCGCCAACTGGTCCAGTGACGCTCTAGCATCCGGAGTTAACTGATAGCTGTCAAAATTGAAGCGCACCGACGCCGTATTCTGTAGAGTATAGTTATCAAGGTTTGTTCGCAGGTCATTCACCGATTGTTCGGCCCCGTTCACGCGCGTGTTTGCTTGATCCGCCTTGGATAGGGCGTTATCGGCTTGTGATTGCGCTCGATCGGCTTTGCCTTTGACGTCGGTAATATCGGTAGATAACCTCGCGATGTCCTGTGTGTTCCGACGCGAGGTCTCTTCTAACTCTCCAGTACGGTTCTCAAGTGGAGTGATCCGCTCGCTTATCTGATTACGAGCGTACTTCTTGGTTGCGCAACTTGCGGACATCAATACTGTAATCGCCGCAAAGGCGATCAAGCTCGTTATTCGAACTTTCATTGCGAGTCTCCCACTTTGTAGAGATAGAATAAAAAGGCGATGCAGAGATCCGCATCGCCTATTGTGGTTACCGTCCTCACCACGATAACCGCATAAGAGACCGGAAGTGACTTAACATCACCCGTATCTCTGCCCCACGGACCCTTGTGCAAGCCTTATGCCGATCAAAAAGCCTCGAAGGTCGGTCAGGTTCTGTCCTTAAATATTCAGAATAAAGGGGAATAGAAGATGGCTTTTCTTCGCGCCAGCGTAAAGATTACAGCGGCCCCGTGTAAGAATTTCCAATAAATGGCCCCTGATCGGGGATACTGCACTCTGAAGCTTCGACCTGATCCCCACTTCACGGCGATTTCGAGCACCATCAAGGAGAGCTGTTAAGGACATCGAGATTTAGACGGGTGCCACCAGCGCTTGTCTTTTCCGGGCACAGATGCCAACAATTTCAAAGACAAGACAGAAAGTGAGTTCTACTATGGCGATCGCAACGTTCGGAGCGGGATGTTTCTGGGGTGTCGAAGCTGCCTTTCGCGAGGTCGAAGGCGTCAGCTCTACCCGGGTTGGCTATACCGGTGGCTGGTTTGACAATCCAACCTATCAGGATGTCTGCTCCGGCAGGACCGGGCATGCTGAAAGCGTCGAGGTCACTTTTGATCCGGCAATAGTGTCCTATGAGCGTCTGCTCGATCTCTTTTGGGAGATTCACGACCCCACTACGCTGAATCGGCAAGGTCCTGATATTGGTTCTCAATACCGGTCCGTCATCTTTTTCCATGGGGACGAGCAGGAAGCCGCAGCGCGGGCGTCTAAAGACAAACTTCAACAGTCAGGTAAGCACAAGCGCGACGTGGTAACTGAAATCACTCCGGTGTCCACTTTCTGGCCCGCCGAGGATTACCACCAGCAATACCTCGAAAAGCGCGGGGTGACTCACTGCCGGGTGTGAGTAAGCAGTTCGAGGTGAAGCTAAAATCTCAGCGTTCCTCTGAGACCTCCGCGGTCAACATTCGCCCGCAGAGGACCCGAGATTCGCGGAGGCCATGCTTTGTCCCATCGAGATTCATTGGACCGTTTCGATTATCGGATCTCTCGGGCCGCGACTAGAGCTTCCTCCGTTGTAGTGATCTCACCGTTGAGCTGCTTCTCATAGACTGCGCGGAGCAGCTTGCCAATTTCAGGTCCCGGTTCAATGCCGGCTTCGACCAGATGCCTGCCCAGCAGAAGCGGAGCCGGGGGACCATTCTGGACTTCGAGCACTACCGCGCGTTCGATCAACCAATCGGCGGCACCTGTTGAAGCTCTGCCTCCGAGCGCCCAGGCTTTCTCCACGCGATAGAGCAAGTCGATCTCCACCCGCTGAGAAAGTCTGCGAATTTCGCCATCGGTCGTTGACGCGCGTCGTCGATTGAATTCCTCGGCTATTGTATTCTCGCGGACCAATGAAAACACCTGAGCACGAACATCGTAACCGCCAATTGTGTACAGTCCCAATCGGTCGAGCACTCTGCGCGTAAGCCTGGGATCAACTTTTGTGTTCACGTCCGGCTCAGCGGCTGGCGAACCTCCCGCCCATTCGAGATCGTGACAAATAACCCCAAGCATAACCGCGATGCGCTTCGGTTGTGACAAGGAAGCGGTAAGATGAACCGCCTCGTCGAGCGCGCGTTTTGTGCGAAGAAACAGGTCTTTGCTCGAGTCAGCTTCTTTCTGAGCTGTATCGCTGGTCAGCGCGAGGAACTCAGGAAAGAGCTTCTCGAGCACCTGCAGCTCAAGCGCGGCGTCCAGGCCGATCGAGGGACGGCTCGCCAGTGTCAGCAGCTTCTCCAACTCGCCCCAGATTCTTTCATGCGGCAGGTCTAACAGGTCGATTGTTCTACAAAGCGCGATGGTTGGCGGATCAATCGTCATCTCGAATCTTGCTGCCAGCTGGACCGCGCGCAATACTCGAAGACTGTCCTCAACAAAGGTCTCAGGCGAAACTACCCTTAGAATCCTTTGCGACAGATCACGTTCCCCGCCGAATGGATCGACCGTTTCACCAGTGAGAGGGTCCAAAAGGATGGCATTGATAGTGAAATCGCGGCGGCGCGCGGCTTCCTCAAAGCTCATCGAAGGGTCGCCTTCAATTACAAAGCCGCGGTGCCCTCTACCGGTCTTCGATTCGCGTCTCGGGAGAGATACATCTACTTCGAATCGTTGCCCCGGGCGATCTTTTTCCAGATGGGGTTCAATAGTAGATGAAACAGAGCGATCCGGCTCCGGCCTGTAAAAGACAAGTTTATATACCGCGAAATTACCGCCAACAGCGTTGACTGGCCCGATCTGTTCAAGGACCCTTCGTAGGCGATCAGGGTGCAAGCCGTAGACTTCGATATCGAAGTCCTTAGAGTCGATATTCAGTAATTGGTCTCGTACCGAACCGCCGACGAGCATTGCGCGTCCTCCGACATCGCGCACCGCTTCACAGAGCTTGATCACGTCCGCGTTCATTCGATTAAGAATAGCTGTCGTGGGAATCGTGTGAAAGGGGAAAGAAACGAATCCCACCACCGCGCGAGATTGTGTGAAAAGTTCGTAGTTCGGCCTTCAGGCGGATCGTGAATTCGCGAAAATTACCAACTTCCTCCTGAAGGCCGAACTACCAACATCGGCTTTCACACAATCTCGCGCGGTGGTGGGATTTTGACCGTTCAAAAACACTCAGTTAGTGGATGCTGGTCCTGAGATGCTACTTTGCTACGAGCCGAGGACGAGACCCAGTTTCTTGCCAATTACGCGCTCGATTTCAGCGATAGAAACACGCTCTTGTTCCATCGTGTCGCGGTCGCGGACGGTGACCTGATTGTCCTCAAGTGACTGATGGTCAACAGTGATGCAGAGTGGAGTACCAACCTCATCCTGGCGTCTGTAGAGCTTACCGATACCCGCGGTGTCATCGTATACCGCGCGCATCGCCCCGGTGCGCTGCAGACGTGATTTAATATCTTTCGCAAGTTTGACGATCCCCTCTTTGTTCTTTGCGAGCGGAAGCACAGCTACTTTTATCGGCGCCAGCTCCGGATGAAGTTTGAGCACGATTCGCTTTTCGCCCCGCACCTCCTCCTCGCGATAGGCGTCCATCATGAACGCCAGTACTTTCCGATCGACGCCAGCCGATGGTTCGATGACATAAGGAAAGAGATGCTGGTTAGTCTCGTGATCGAAATACGTTAGATCGGCGGTTGAGTCGGGGTTCAGCCGTTTTCCTTCTGTGTCTGCCGGTTTCTTCGAATGGGCTTTCAAATCGAAGTCAGTGCGGTTCGCAATTCCTTCCAATTCGTCCCATTGCTTTTCTTCGTCAGAGCGATCCGGAAAGAATCTATATTGAAGGTCAACGCAGCGCTTTGCATAATGAGCCAGCTCCTCGCGAGGTTGTTCATACTTCCTTAGATTCTCTGGATTCATTCCAAGCGCGAGATGCCAGTTGTAACGATCTTCGATCCAGCGTTCGTGCCACTCATCGTCAGTCATTTCCCCTGATTTAAGAGCGCCCGGCGGTTTGACGAAGTACTCAATCTCCATCTGCTCGAACTCGCGAGTTCGAAAGATAAAGTTACCGGGAGTGATCTCGTTCCGAAACGCCTTGCCGATTTGTGCGACACCGAATGGCAGTTTGCGATTGGTGCTGTCGAGAATGTTCTTGAAGTTCACAAAAATCCCCTGAGCGGTTTCCGGTCTCAGGTAAGTTAAACCTGACTCGTCTTCGACCGGACCAACGGTAGTTCTGAACATCAAGTTGAACTGTCGAGGTTCCGTGAGATCAGTTGATCCGCATTCGGGACACTTGTTCGATTCTATTTTGTCTGCGCGGAGCCTGGCTTTGCATTTTTTGCAATCGACCAGCGGATCTGAGAATGTGGCTTCGTGTCCTGAGTACTTCCAAACGAGACGGTTCATGAGCAGCCCGGAGTCCAGTCCGACCATGTCGTCACGTTCGTAGACTACCGAGCGCCACCACGCTCGCTTGATATTGTTTTTCAGCTCGACGCCCAGCGGACCGTAATCCCAAACGGAACCGAGTCCGCCGTAAATCTCGCTTGATTGAAATGCGAAGCCTCGACGTTTGGCCAGGCTGGTGATCGTTTCTATATCAGTCATGAGTTTTCCTTGGTGCAATTCTCGCTTTAGCGATGAATCACAAACTATAGCGCATCGGCATGAGAGTTTGGAAGTTTCGGCGACAAGGAGGCGTAAACGGACGGCTGCGGTCACTTTCCTCAATACAGTTTCAGTTGAGACTTCTCCGTCGCGAAATTATGATTGCCTCTCTCGTATGAGCGCTATCACCACCTACTGCCCACTATGCCAACGGGCACTCGAGATTCCCGCTGAATTCGACAATGTCATTTGCCCCGGATGTGCGACCGCATTTTGGGTGCGACGGCACCGTGAGGCGATTAGTCTCTCGGAAATGTGGCCCGATGCGGACGACTCGTTGCGGGTCAGAAACGCTAAAGCGCTCATAGAGGCCAGACTCGAGGAGTTAGGCGGCAAGATCGAAGAAGTTGAGGACGAAATCGAAGTACTTCGCAGCCGGGAGCAGAGCGCTCCTCTTCAGAAAGGGTGCGCTTTCTTTGGCCTTTTTATGGCAATAATCCTGGTAATTGTGCTTTTTATGTTGCTGGCGAGAGGTTACTTCGGCGGCTGGTTGTTTTTTATCGCAGTTGCCGTTGCCGTTCTCCTAAGCCTCTTCAGAATCCGGCGCAAGCTGGCCGGCCCCAGGCAGTTTGACGGATTGAAAGCTGATCGGCTGAACGCAGAACAGAACCTGATTCAACTTAGAGCCGAATTTGACCGTTCCCGGCAGCTCCAAGCGGCCCTGGGCGCAGACGAAGATTCGGCCGACTAGTATTCCGAGGCAACACTTACAAGTTGAATATTGCCCGGGAGTGCTCGGCAAATAGTTAATGCGCATTAAATACATTTGTTATTCTGCCCGATGCGCCGCTTAACACTGCAAATTCAACACTTGACACCCCTGACATCAGGATCATAAAATAATTAATAGAAATTAAAGATCAATATAGCTTAAGTAAATGCCTTGGGGGGGCGCGATGGTTGACGAAATTCTGGGCGGATTCGTAGAGGGGCTGTTTCGGTTGATGGAGGATCATCGTCGGCTGCAAGCCGTTCAGGACCTCACTCCCGTTCAGGCCCAGGCGTTGCATCTCTTGCGGAGGGAGTCGCTCCCGACCAGCAGGCTGGCCGTCGCTCTCGGAATAACAGCGCCTGCGGTCACGCAACTGACTGACAGGCTCGGCCGGAAGAAACTAATTGAGCGGCAGTCGATAGCCTCCGACAGGCGTTCGGTGCTGGTGGCGATCACTGAACCGGGCGTCCGGCTCGTAGATGCTGTCCAGCGGCAGCGCAGGGAAGTATTTCGCGACGTTTTGTTGCGGCTTTCGGAAGGGGACAGAGCCGAAGTAATTGCGGCTTTGGGAAAGGTTACGGCCGTATTTGAGTTTCCGGACAACGAAGAACTGCGACCCTCCCCTGGTCGAATTCGGCCGAACCTGACTGCTACGGGGCAACGGACAGCCAATCTCGAAGCGCAAACATCAAAAGATGTTGGTCGAGAACCCGTGATGAGGCCAGCGAAGAGGATGAAGATCGAGTGGGATTAGAGAGTACCTAGAGATTCGAAGGAAGGAAGCAAAAAATGAATAACATGAGAAATAAATTATTGATTCTATTGGTCCTGGGAGTCCTGGTGATGTCGGCCGGTGTGGCGAGTGCTGCACCGCCTGATCGAACAATGGAAAAGGTTCGCAAGGAACTTGTTACGCTGCCCTATTACGGAGTCTTTGACAACCTCGAATACAAGGTTGAGGGTAGCACAGTTACGTTGTTTGGTCAGGTTCGCAAACCGATCACGCGGCACGATGCCGAAAAGCGAGTAGCTCGGATCGAGGGCGTAGAGCGAGTAGTAAACAACATCGAGGTTTTACCCCTGTCAGGGTTTGATGATTCGATCCGAGCGCGCACGTATCGAGCGGTGTTCCGCAGTGGAAGCCTCTATCGATATGCAATGGGGGCAAATCCCTCCGTTCATATCATAGTCAAGAACGGCCGCGTTACGCTTGAGGGAGTAGTCTCGAACAAAATGGACAGCCAGCTCGCGTACATGGCCGCCAACGGTGTGCCGGGTGTGTTCTCGGTAACCAACAACTTGCGTATTGCAAGTCGAGGTTAAGCGCCGCCGCTATTTATGAAACAACTGTCCGGCTGACGCGTTGAAGTTACGCAGGACGAAGATGTGTCCATTGTAGTGGGTTTGATTCGAAGTAAGACGAGTGGCGAATCCGGAAGGGCTTGCCACTCGTTTGTCGTCACTATTACTCTTGCCATTCGTCCTGAGTAGGGAGGTTCGATAGAAATGGAGAATAATGTGAGTACTAGGGGAAAATTGAGCAGCATGAGGATTTTAGCCTGTGTGGTTGCTCTGTTGGTCGCTGTCGGGTTTGGATTCGAGCTTAAAGGGAGCTCCGTTGGGCCGGTGCAAGCGCAAACGAAAGCCCAACTGCCTACACCGCAAGATCTTTCGCGCACTTTCATCAACGTGGCCAAACAGGTCAAGCCCGCCGTCGTTAACATCGACGTGGTTGAAAAAACGAAGCGTTCCTCGGTCCAGCTTCCAGAGGGATTTCCGCAAATTCCTGGTTTAGGGTCACCCCGACGCCAGAAAGGGACCGGATCAGGAGTGATAATCAGTGCTGACGGCTACATACTAACCAACAATCACGTAGCCGGTGACGCTGAACAGATAAATGTGAAGCTTGCTGACGGCAGAGAACTGAAGGCGAGAGTTATCGGCAAAGATAGCGAAACCGATCTTGCGGTGATCAAGGTCGACGCTCAGAACCTGACCTTTGCGAGGCTTGGTGATTCCGATAAGCTGGAACAGGGCGAATGGGTAATTGCACTCGGCAGTCCGTTTGGGCTTCAGCAGACCATGACCGCCGGTATAGTCTCGGCAACCGGCCGTGACCTCGGTGTCCAAGGCGGGCAGTTTACCAATTTTATTCAAACTGATGCGTCCATTAATCCCGGAAACTCGGGCGGTCCACTTATCAACATGGACGGCGAAGTAGTCGGTATAAATACACTGATTTTCTCGCAGAATGGTACGAGCAGTGGGATCGGCTTTGCGATTCCCGCGAACCTGGCACAAAAGGTCTATGCGCAATTGATCAAATCCGGAAAAGTCACGCGTGGGTATCTTGGCGTGAGCTTAAGACCAGTATCTCCGTCACTCGCCAAGGCAACCGGGTACAACGGCAGTGAGGGTGCGGTGGTAGATGATCTGCCGAGAGACTACAGTCCGGCAGGTAACGCCGGGCTCCGCAGTGGTGATGTGATCGTCGAATTCGACGGCAAACACGTTACTTCACCGAAGCAGTTGACTGAGATGGTTGCGGACACTCCCGTTGGCAAGCCGACTCAGGTCAAGTATGTGCGCGACGGTCGCACTGAAGTTGCAACGATCAAGCTTGGCGAACGTCCCTCGAGAATTGGCGAAAGCGACCAGATGGATAAGGGGGACGATCCGGAGGAAGCTCCTGCTAAGCTCGGTGTTTCAGTCTCCGAGATAAATCCTTCGATCGCTCGAGAGATGAAGCTTCGGATTCCCAGCGGGGTCGCGATTACCAGAGTTCAGCCAAACAGTCCGGCGGCTGAAGCGGGTCTACAGCCTGGCGAC
>DATFWY010000315.1:0-10368 GCA_035258805.1 Blastocatellia bacterium
TACTTTCGGAGGATGAATCATGATGACTTTGAGACCATTCCGCACGATTCTGTCACTACTGATTATCGTTCTCGTTTCCCTGCCATTCGGCGTACTAGCCCAGGACCCGAAGCAAGAGGACGAGAAAAAGGACGAAAGCAAGGAGAAAAAAGAAGAAGGACTGCCGCTTAAGACAGACAAAAAGATCGAGTTCACAACAGATGAAGGCACCTGGATGTCGCTCGACGTCTCGAGCGACGGTAAGACAATCGCTTTTGATCTTCTCGGTGACGTCTACACAGTCCCAATCGCCGGTGGCGAGGCCAAACGAATCGTCGGTGGGATTGCCTTCGAGAGTCAGCCGAAGTTTTCACCGGACGGCAAGAAGATCGTTTTTATCAGTGACCGCAGCGGAGCCGAAAACCTTTGGGTCTCGGATGTCGATGGATCCAATCCAAAGCCTCTCACCAAGGGCCGCAACACTTCATTTCTGTCGCCTTCCTGGACCGCCGATGGAAACTATGTGCTTACTTCCAAGGCGACCGAGGGCCTCGGTACATTCTCGATATGGATGTACCACAAGGACGGCGGAAACGGCATTCACGTTGGCGAACCCGAACCTCCGCAACCGCCGCCAGGCCAAGGTCAACCCCAAGCGCCTCGCCGGAACAAGTATGGCGCTGTCGCATCACCTGACGGGCGATTTATCTACTACGCGCAACGAAACGGTCCGTTCACTTACAACGCGCAGTTTCCCCTCTGGCAGATCATTCGCTTTGATCGAGAGACCAGCGAAACCTCAACAATCACAAACGCCCAGGGCAGCGCGATGCGTCCGGTGCTTTCTCCGGATGGAAAGAAGCTCATCTATGCAACTCGTTATGAGTCCGGCACCGCTCTTCGCGTTCGCGATCTGGAAACTAGCGAAGAACATTGGTTGATCAATCCGGTTACGAGGGATGATCAGGAATCGCGAGCCACGCGCGATACTATGCCCGGCTACGCCTTCATGCCAGACGGAAAATCTCTCATCGTGCCGATCGACGGAAAGATTCAGCGGGTCGATATGGAGAGTTGCAAGGCGACCGTGATTCCCTTCACTGCTCGCGTCGAGGCTGAGATTGCACCACGCGTGTATTTTCAGAACCGGGTCGATGACAGCTCGACTCTGCGCGCCCGATTGATTCGCTGGCCCGCACTTTCTCCGGATGGGAAGCGAATCGTCTTCAGCTCACTAAGCAAACTCTGGATTATGGATCTTCCTTCGGGCAAGCCCAAACGTTTGACCGATTCGACTGCCGGCGAGTTTATGCCTGCGTGGTCGCCTGACGGACGATACATAGCGTACGTGACGTGGTCGCGTGAGGGCGGTCATATCTATCGCATCTCCGCCGATGGAAGCTCCAGACCAGAACAGTTAACTCGTCGTTCCGCTTACTATGCAAATCCTGTCTACTCGCCCGATTCATCGAAAATTGTCTTCGGGTCAGGAGCGACAACAGATCAATTGTTCGCCGATCTAACGATTCATGATCCTGACGTGTTACCGGATTCAACGATGGAGCCCAGCGAAATCACGGGAATCGGCCAAGGAACTGGAGTTGATCTCAGGTGGATTCCGGCCACTGGTGGCGACTCCACCCTGATTGGAGCCGGGAGCGGCAGATCGCCTCATTTTACTAATGATCCGAACAGGGTGTACTTGACCACGCAAGCTGGCCTCGTTTCGATGCGCCTCGACGGGCTTGATAAAAGAACACATTTCAAGGTCACCGGCACCGGGACAGGGCCAAACCCAGCCAGCGCGGATGAGATAAAAGTCTCACCGGACGGTCAACGCGCGTTTGTGAACCTCCAGGGTAAACATTATTTGGTCAACGTTCCGAAGGCCGGAAAAGAGACGATCGCCATTAGCTTAACTCCGAGCGGGCCAACGTCGGTCCCGGTTAAAAAAATGTCCGCCGAAGGAGGCGATTATCTCAACTGGACGAACGACGGCAGGTCGGTGACCTGGTCATGGGGCGCCAAGTTCTACCGGCAGGAAATAAGTGCCGATAAACCCGAATCTACGGATGTTATTGTCGAGGCTCCACGTGCAAGACCGAAAGGTACTGTGGTGCTGAGCGGTGCCCGGATCGTCACGATGAAGGGCGATGAGGTTATCGAGCGCGGCGATATTGTTATCACCGACAATCGAATCGCGGCGGTTGGCACCAAGGGCAAGGTTCAAGTACCAGCCGACGCAAAGGTGATTGATGTTACGGGAAAAACAATTGTACCGGGGTTCGTCGATGTTCACTCCCACATGTGGCCACCGAGAGGTGTACATCAAACACAGGTATGGCAATATCTCGCGAATCTGGCCTACGGAGTTACCACCACTCGTGACCCTCAGAGCTCAACAACCGACGTGTTCGCCTACACAGATCTCATAGAAACCGGAGATATTATCGGGCCCCGCGTCTACTCGACCGGGCCTGGAGTGTTTGCCCAGTCAGGGGTGGAAGATAAGGAATCGGCGCGCAACTACATCAAACGTTACAAAGACGCCTACCACACGACGACGCTTAAGGAGTACGTGGTTGGCGATCGCATCGTTCGCCAGTGGGTGGCGATGGCTTGCAAGGAGTTTGGGATAACCTCCACAACCGAAGGTGCGCTCGACATGAAGCTCGATTTGAGCCAGATGGCCGACGGTTTTTCAGGCAATGAGCATGCGTTACCGATTCAGCCGCTGTACAAGGATGTAATCGAGTTCGTTGCCAAGACGGGGACGTTCTACACGCCAACGACTCTTGTTGCCTATGGCGCCCCCTTTTCAGAGAACTATTATTTTGAAAGCACGGACCTTCACGGAAACCAGAAGGTTCGGCGCTTTATACCTCACGAGCTTCTGGACACGATGGTCAAGCGGCGTGCGCAGTGGTTCCTTCCAACCGAGTATGGGCATATCGGCCTGGCGAAGGCCTGCGCGGCGATTGTGAAGGCCGGTGGACGGGTCTGCCTGGGCGGTCACGGTCAGTTCCAGGGTCTCGGTTGTCATTGGGAGATCTGGAATCTCCAATCCGGCGGGTTGACTCCTCATGAAGCTCTTAGGGTAGCCACAATATTCGGCGCCGAAGCAATCGGATTACAGCAGGATGTAGGTTCGATCGAGGTCGGAAAGCTCGCTGATCTGATCGTAATGGATAAGAACCCGCTCCTTGATATTCACAACACCGATTCCATCAAATACGTGATGAAGAACGGTGAGTTATTTGAGGGCGACACGCTGGATCAGGTTTGGCCAGTTCAAAAGAAGCTGGATAAGCAGTACTGGTGGGACCGCGATCCACATTGATGGTTGAGGACCAAGGACCTCGAGCAAACCTGGTTAGGTAATATTAGTAAGCTGGCAACAGTCTTGTATGGTGGCCCTCCGTGGCCACCCCTCCCTCGCTCATCTTTTCGATGAGTTCCCGACTGGTTATTCCTGGTGGGTTGCTCTCCAGCAGAGCCCATTTTCGCTTCACCAACCAGCGAACATTAATCTGTCAATACTTGGACGAGCGCTGGATTGACGTGAAGTGTAAAGGATGTCCTGATAACGCGCACGCGGACGGCTACGCGTACAGTACCACCGACTTCTCCGTTACATCCGCTAGCTACGCAACTCAGCGGCGATCTTCAATGCGGTTTCCCTGGCTAACTCGATCTGATCAGGTCGCAGTGAGATCGCTCCGACAACCGCGTGACCTCCGCCGTTGTAACGCTCGCAAATCGAGGCGAGATTGTGGCGACGAGGCTGGCTGCTCCACGGATTGAACCCTACCGACACTTTCGAACGGCTCGGTGACAGGCTAACACCAACCGAGTAGGCGCACTCAGGAAAAAGATAGTAAGGTATGAATTTACTGTAGCCTTCGGCGTCGTAATTGCTGAGATCGAAGTAAACCACACCTCGATCCACTCGCGCAGCGTCTTTGATCAAATCAATCATCTTTAGATGCCGTTCGAACAATGGACGAAATTCCTGATCCACCAACGGATCCGATATCAGCTCTGTGAGAGACTGAGTCTGCATACCGCTAATAATCTTCTCCATCACCTTTGAGTCGCGGCTCGCCTCAATAACCAACATCAGCTTTAGTGCCGGCGCCTCCAATTCCACCCCGGTTTTTGCGTCTTCATATTGTGCGCCATCAATGATATCAGCCCAGTAAATCAAATCATTGAGACTCGTCAGGTCAAAACCGTACTTGGCCACCGCAGTATCAGCGATCAGTTTTGTGCACGACTTGTAGGACGGGTCGTAAAACTTTGCAGACCAGGTGCCGCTTCGAAAATGGTTTTCATCCTCCGGTGAAAGAAAGGCGCTCTGGTGATGATCGAACCACCAGGTAAGCTTTGAAGAAGGACTGTACTTGAAATCGACGATGGCGTTCTCCTCACCATCAAATAGTTCCTCTTCAATGAGCTTCTGGTTTGGCTTGTGTGCCAGGCCCGTGTAAGCAATCTCGGCATCGCCTCGGATTTTTTCCCGATAGAAACGAGAGAAAACGGCAGCCGATGCAAAGCCATCAAAACAGTGATCGTGATGTAGTATTCTGAGTTTCATTTTTGAAGGAGTGGTTGGTGCCTATCAACTGATCACTGTAACATCGCAGACGTCGACTCGTGAAGTGCTTAGCGTGCTTAGTGGTTCTTTGCGTCCTTGCGCGAAACCTAAATTTCAAATCTCTTAGAATTCGAAGTTGTGGTTCGCGCGAAGGCGCAAGGAACCGCAAATCACGCTAAGTTGTTTGACGATCACACGTTCAACGGTCAAATGTACGAGCTCTGATGAAGCATGCTAGACTATTGATGTGTGATTGGTAGTACCTCCCATGGCAGCACAAACACTAAAACAAGTCCTAAAGAACTACACAGTCGAAGGAGAGTTGTGGAAGAAGCTCGATGATGAACGGGTCCTTTGCTACGCCTGTGGACACCGGTGCGTAATTCTCCCGGGGTTAGACGGGATTTGTCGCGTTCGATATAACGACGGCGGTCGGCTCATGGTCCCAAACGGATACGCCGCCGCTGTTCAATGCGATCCAACCGAAAAGAAGCCGTTTTTTCACGCTCTGCCCGGTTCACTCGCGCTGACGTTCGGGATGCTGGGCTGCGATTATCACTGCAGCTACTGTCAAAACTGGGTGACTTCACAAGCGTTGCGCGATCCTAAAGCAGTTGCGCCACCAGTGGAGGTGTCGCCTGGAAAACTTGTGGACGTGGCGCGCCGATCTAACGCGAGTTTGCTGGTATCGAGCTATAACGAACCGCTTATTACCAGCGAGTGGGCTGTTGAGATATTCAAACAAGCCAAGCCTGCGGGCTTTGTCTGCGGATATGTATCGAACGGCAACGCGACTCCGGAAGTACTCGATTACATTCGTCCGTGGGTCGATCTATACAAGATAGACTTGAAAGGCTTCAATGATCGAAATTACAGAAAGCTCGGCGGTCTTTTGTCGAACGTCCTAGAGACGATCAAAATGGTCCACGAACGCGGATTCTGGCTCGAAATTGTTACGCTTTTGGTTCCCGGTTTTAATGATTCCAACGATGAAATAAAAGCGGCAGCCGATTTTATTGCTAACGTGTCATCAGACATACCGTGGCACGTGACGGCGTTCCACCAGGACTACAAAATGACTGGTCCGGATAATACTCCGGTTAAGACGCTTATGCGCGCGGCTCAGATCGGTTACGAAGCGGGGTTGAACTTCGTCTATGCGGGCAATTTGCCGGGGCGAGTTGGGGAGTACGAGAACACCTATTGTCCAAATTGCAAAGCGACGTTGATCGAGCGATACGGGTTCCGGGTCATGCAGAACCGCATTAAGAATGGTGCGTGCCCTCAATGTTCGAAGGTGATTCCTGGACGGTGGGAGAAATCGGGAATCAGTTCCTACTCGGCCGAAGTATCCGTGGGCTGAGCGCCGGGTCTGTAAAAGACCTGTACAATAGATTGGCGAACGGCATCCGCTAAAGCGTCGGCGTTCCTGCCTGCGGGCACTCCGCCGCCCTCCTCCGCAATCATTCGTTCAACAAACTGGTCTTGCAGTCGCCGAAAGCCGTTAACATTCCCTCCCGAGTTGAAGACCGCAAACAAGACCGGCCCGTTAGTCCTGGTATAAGCAATACCAACCAGCGTGCTCACGCCGTTGTCCAGGGATACCAGCGTACCGGTCTTTGCTACCACCGATCCTCGAACGTCGTCACGTCCTAACCTCGTTCGAAGGGTTCCTGAATCGACTCCCGCTACCGCCATGACGTCCTCTGGTCTGAGCGAGTGATCTTCTAAGACCTTGATCAGCGCCCTCAAAACTTTCAACGTCGCCTGAGGAGTGATTCGATTGAAATCCAACCCTGAGGCACGGCCGACAAAGATTTCGCTTTCATTCAGCCCCACTGCTTTGACCAGGTAGTCCTGGATGCCTTGTGGTCCTCCGATTGAAGCTCCTACGACTTCAGCCACCGCGTTGCTGCTGTGTGCATTTTGAAAAAGCAAAATCGAGGCGAGAGGATCCGAATAATGCGATAACAGGAGCGTGCCGGATTTTAGACCAAATACGGTATCCCCGTCGATCCTTATCCCTGCGTGAGTAAGCGCAGCCCGAAGCTTTGTGACCGATGTCTCTGAAGACAAATTGGAATGATATCCATTCGCAAAATAAAAAAACTGTCCGGCTATCCTTAATGCACCGGTTACGTGAGACACACCGAGTCGTGAAATCTGAAGAGCTACCTCCTGAGAGTCGTAAAGCGAAAACATCGGATCGGCGCTGCCTTCGACAACCAGATCTCCATCGAGCGTGCGCGTTGCCGCGTCAATCGGCCCGCCGGCAAGGACGTTTGTACGATAACGGTAATCCGGGCCAAGTTTTGCCAGCGCTACTAATGATGTCGCAAGCTTCATCACCGATGCTGGATTGAATGTTACATTGGCATTATGTTGAGCAAGGAGTTCCCTTCCCTCGAGTGATTCGATGAGCACACCTTGGTCATCTGCATTCTGACCGCGGGCCTTAATGTTTTCGACATATTCCGTGAGCGCTTGAAGCGGCTCAACGGCGTGAGATGTGGCGAAAGCGGTTGCATTAAGGTTCGCAGCGCTACGTCGCTCTTGAACCTGTATCGGAAGGAACAGAATAATGAGAAGAATAGGTATATTCCGTTTCACTGTCCGGAAGCCCCTCTGGCTCGAATTGTTTTCACCTGCGCCCTAAGTCGATTATACACAGAAGGTTCGGTAATAATCTACTTTAACTAATACTTGACCAGGTCCAGCGCTTTCTTCACAACGTCTTCGACCTGAGGCAGTATCTCGCGCTCGAGTACCTTCGAGAACGGCACCGGAGTAAATTCCGATCCGACCCTCATAACCGGACCGTCAAGTGAATCAAAACATTTCTCGGTAATCTGCGCTGCAATCTCCCCGCCAAATCCACCAAACACCTTGTCCTCGTGAACAACAAGCGCCTTCGACGTTTTGCGTACCGAATTGATCACCGTCTCCATATCCAACGGAACCAGCGAACGAAGATCGATAACTTCTGCTTCGATGCCGTGCAAATCCTTCAATTGAGTTGCGGCGCGCAAACACCAGTGCACCGTGGTGCCGTAGCTTACCAGCGTAAGGTCGTCGCCTTCGCGTCGCACGCGTGCTTTTCCAAACGGGATCTCGTAGTTCTCTCCAGGGTTCCCAGCTTTGGCGAATACCTGGTTGTAAAGATACTTTGGCTCGAGAAAGAAGGTTATCCCGCGAGTTCGCATCGCGTGTCGGAGTAGACCGACCGCGTCGTCGGCAAACGCCGGAGACACTACCCTCAACCCAGGAAGAGTCGCAAATGTCGCCTCGAGATTCTGAGAGTGATAAAGTCCTCCGGTGATGTAGCCGCCCGATGCCAACCGCGCAACGATATTCGGCACAAACTGTCCGTTTGAGCGGTAATAGTCGTGCGACGTGTCAACAATCTGCTCCATCGCCGGCCACAAATAGTCCGCAAACTGTGCGGCTTCGATTACAACCCAGATATCGTCCCGAAATCGCGAGAACCCATTCGCCGTGCCGACTATGTGATTTTCAGCGATCGGCGCGTTAAAAACACGGCTAGGGCCAAACTCCTGCTGCATCCCTTTGGTAACGTTGAACACACCGCCCTTTTCTTTTGATGCGACGTCCTGACCCCAAAGGAAGGTGTTCGGGTTCTTGCGGAACTCCTGCTTCAATGTCTCGTTGATCGCTTCGCGCAAGGTAATTGGCGCGCCGTCCTGCGCGGGGGTCATAGCTTCCTGAGAGACCGGTTGCTCATCGGGAAGCACGAACATCGTAGCCGTGGACGGATCGGGATCCGGTGAGGCTTCGGCCTTCTCCGCTGCTTCCGTAACCACCGTTTTGTTCTCTTCCTCGATGGCCAACAGCGTCAGCTCTTCCACATCCTCGACATTCAACAAATGCAAACGCAGCCGCTCAAAAGGATCATAGGTGCGTACCTCGGTTAATTCTTCCTGGCTTCGATACAGATCATGACGATCGGAATTGGAGTGAGCGTGAATCCGTTCGCAAAAGGCGTGAATGAGTACCGGCCCTTCTCCGTTGTGAACCGTATCGGTGGCACGGCGCATTGCCTTCACCGAGTCAAAAGGATTAGTACCATCGCAGTTGATAATAGTCAGATTTCGAAGTCCGCGAAAATTCTCGGACACTATCGGGTTGGCGGTCTGCTCTGCGACAGGAACAGAGATCCCGTAGCCGTTGTTCTGCACGACGAATATCACCGGCAGGCGTTCACGGCTGGCTCCATTCAACGCTTCGAAGACGTATCCTTCAGAGCAGGACGATTCGCCCTGGCTCGAGAATACGATCGAGTCGGCGTCGTAATATTTGACAGCTCGACCGAGACCCGTCGCGTGTTGTGTATGATTTCCGGTAGCCGACGAGACATTCCAGATCCCGATCGATATCTTTGCAAAGTGATTGCTCATATGACGCCCGCCCGAGGCGACATCGGGACTCTTTGAAAGACCATTCAGAATGATCTCGTAGGGCGTGATTCCGCCAACGAGGCACGTGAGCATGTCACGATAGTAGGGAAACAGATAGTCCTTGTTCGGCCGGAACGCCGATCCGAGGGCGATCTGAATTCCGTCGTGACCGGCGTGCGAGGCGTGATATGACCAACCTTTCGCTTGTCTGAGGTAGTTTCGGGCTTTGTCGTCGAGCAATCGACCGAGGTGAATCAGCCTGTACCATTCAAGTTGTTGTTTTACTTCAACCGTTCCCGGCGCGTCTGCCAGGGGTTTATAGGCAATCTCTCCCACTTGTTCTGCGCTCATTCTTTTTCCGTACCCTCACTCGTTTTTTTGTGTTGGACTCGCCTGTTTATTGCACAGATTCGTGCTAAAACCTGCTTGCAATTCTTCGCATCCGGCGAAAGTTTGCCGGGCTCCCATTGGCAGCTATTTGGGGCTAGTCGCAACCTTTCAACATAACAAAAAAGGAATCGTTTTGTCGATACAAGAGTGCATTAGTAGTGTTCTCGTACTAATTAGAGAAATGAAACAAGAGCCGGTTGTACGATGCGGACCGGAGGAGGCGCGATGCTGGCCGCTCTGGAATCGCGGAGGGTTGGTGCGCTTTTCAGAACTGACTCGCTTTCTAGAAAGGCTCTGACTCGATTCCCAAGAAAGACTGACTGCTGAACAAGTCCTTCAGAATCGTTTAAATGGGTAGTTCTTGACAGCGGCAAAGGCGATTTCGTACCATTCACTCGCACTTCAGTATGGGGCTGTAGCTCAGTTGGCAGAGCGCGTGGCTCGCATTCACGAGGCCAGGGGTTCGAATCCCCTCAGCTCCATTAGACTTATCTCTTCTTTGGGTTGCGTTGACAACAGCGTTTGACAACATAACGTTTTGCGCATTGCTTCTTCTGATAAAACTCCGTGCGAATACATGAAATCGAGTACTGGGCGCTAAATGTTCTTGATCGTATTAAGCGCCACCAGCCCATTGAGGATTCTCGAGTTGAGCTAAAGGCAACGTGGCCTGACCCCAAGAAAGCTGCGCGCCGAATAGCTGGACACGCTAATGCAGCGCGAGGAGAACCAATCCTTTGGCTAATAGGCGTCGATGAGGGAGCGGGAACAGTCCCGGGTATTGAGTTTATAGAGTTTGCCAGTTGGTACGACACGGTGAAGTCGGCTTTTGATGAACTGGCGCCAGAACCGGTCAGCATCAATATTCCGTCGGATGGTGTAACAATCGCTGGGCTTTATTTTGAGACCGATCGTGCTCCGTTCGTGGTGAAGAATTCGGAGGGCGGAACGATCCAGCGTGAGGTTCCTTGGCGAGAGGCGACGAGC
>DATFWY010000316.1:0-4729 GCA_035258805.1 Blastocatellia bacterium
CGCTGGTTATGGTAATTCCACTTCGAGCCGCCGACTCCGGTGATATAGACCGCTCGAGCTTAGCTTCGAAGTTCAGCTCGTCTCGCAGGCTCCTCAGATCAATCAGCAAGTCTTTGATCGTCTGGTAGCGTTGTTCCCGATCTTTGCGCAGCGCTTTGCTAACGATGCGCTGCAACTCCCGAGGCGTGTCTGGTTCAAATCGAGCGAGGGGCGGAGGCTCGCGATCCAGTATCGCAGCCAACACTTCGGTGCTTGAGTCACCTCCAAACGGTGGGCGTCCAGCGACCATCTCATAGACGACTACACCCAGGCTGAAGACGTCCGTGCGCGAGTCAACCGTCTTGCCCCTCGCCTGCTCCGGCGACATGTAATTAACGGTTCCCATCACAGTGCCTGGATCGGTGTTTATACGGGCAACCGTCTGCGCTTCGGTATCGGCCGAAGGCGCTTGCGCTTCAACCAGCTTCGCGAGTCCAAAGTCAAGAACTTTGATGTAACCATCCTCGCGTAGCATGATATTTTCCGGCTTGATGTCCCGATGGACTATTCCGGCTTTGTGGGCAGCGGCAAGCGCGCTCGAAGCCTGAATCGCCACGTCCAGCGCGTCTTCGAAATCCATCTTCTTTCTGGCCATGCGATCCCGGAGCGTTTCGCCTTCGATGAACTCTGTAGCTATGAAGTGGCAATCGCCTTCTGTGCCGATCTCATGAATGACGAGAATGTTCGGATGCGAGAGTGCCGACGCCGCGAAAGCTTCCTGCTCGAAGCGGCGCAACTTTTCAGGATTTTTCGTAAGTTCCGTTGACAGAATTTTCAACGCCACTTTGCGACGTAGGCGCGCGTCTTCTGCAAGGTAAACTATCCCCATTCCGCCCGCGCCAAGCTTTTTGATGATTCGATAATGAGAAATCTTCTCTGAGATCATTGGCGCACGTTAGCCAGCTTTCGGCGCCACGCCAGCATTAGCTCAAGCCAGTGTTCATTGATAACCAGGATACTGGCCTTGCTGCAGTGCCGATAGCAATTCGTAAGGATCGAGCCTTATTCCCGTGCCTAAGTTCACAAGCTGCACAGGGGTGAGAGGCGGGCTAAGCGTATAAGGGAGTCGGACGGAAGTCAATATAGTCCGCCCTTGAAATTAAGCCACTAAGTCTTCTCTTGAATTGCATTGCTTTCTCATCGCCGAGAGCCATTGCCTTGTCCCAATTAAGGCAGACGCAATCGAGCTGCGACATACTTCAGTTTCATTGACCGTCCGAGTTGAGCCATCAGCCCGGACCGCCCCCGTGTTTTTTATCGCAGTGAGTTTCAAGGACAACCTAGTGTTGTAGGGAAGCAATAAGACTAGAGAACTGTCGATGAAGATTGTCCAGGATTGCCAGTTAGTCTGGAGGCGAAGTTTCGGTGGCGGTTACCGAAGGCGCCTTTCTGATAGAACCAGGAACAATGGACCATCCGACTCTATCGGATCGTGGTGTCGCCTTCGCCAGAGCGAGAATGGTTCCGGCAAACAGCAGCGTGTCGGCAAAATAGTTGATCCCTTCCACCTCGACTCCGATACCCGGATCGGATAGCGCCACGATCAAGACAGGTCCATAGATAACCAGGACCATCAGCAAAATCCAACCGCCGACAATCGTTGCCACAGTCCGCGTTTTTCTGTTGAGCAAAATGCTTCCACCGGCAACAAGAAGAGCTGCGCCCGTCACATAATCAATCAGCACTTGCCCCGGAATCCACGCCGGCATCTGTTTTGGGAGCGGAACTCCCGGAAGACCTCTAGGGTGTAGAAAGTGCTCAATGCCAAAAACTATCAAGGCTATCGTTACAAATACACGGCCGACAGTCATCAGCGTGTTCTTGAGTGGATGGGGCCATCCGTTTATTTCACTCGCCGCAAGAAGCCAGGCGGCGCCGCCGAACGACATCTCGCGGCAGACGATCGTCCAAATGATTCTGTCCTGCGGCTGGCGTAGCGCTCCTGGAAAGTGGATCATCGCGACAAACATAAACATCATAATTCCGAACAACAGGCCGGACCAGCGTACCGCAATCCTGGTGGCAATGCTCAGGGACGCGGCGATCAACGCGCAGCCGATCGAATACACCCAGAACAAGCGCCACGGCATGTAAACCGGCACGATGGGCATTATGAATTGTGGGCCGAAGAGGTGTAGTGCGCCGAAGACCGCCAGCGGGATAGCGAAACACAAATTGGTCAACGCCACGACCTTGTCCAGGCCGCGAGCCTCGGCGATCTCCTTTTTGGCGGCCAATACTCCGATCAAGAAGAGCGCGATGCCGGCGGCGCACATTGCCGCGGTTACCGAGATTTCGGAGAACGCCGTAAGAATGGTTGGGTGCATAGATGTCCCGCAGGAGGAACTCAAAGCTGTCCAGGATCGTCGAAGCGAACCTTCGTGCCGCCGTTCACTCGATCTTTGTGCTGCCGTTCACCAAACAGCATCTTAGAGTCGGTTCAACTAGTGCTTGTCGGAACACTTCGAAGCCGGCGCGCTCAATCACCGGACGCGCGCCCGAGTGAGAGATCTTGTCTCGCACTCTCGAGCCGGGTACGAAGTCGAGTATAAAGCCACGT
The DNA here is from genome assembly GCA_035258805.1 of Blastocatellia bacterium. Lineage (GTDB taxonomy): Bacteria > Acidobacteriota > Blastocatellia > UBA7656 > UBA7656 > Onstottus_A. The sequence continues at coordinate 2,600 of DATFWY010000316.1, forward strand.
GAGCTTATGGTCGCGCATGTTTGGACGCATTGAGCACGTTCGGACGGAACCGTAAAGCCTGTTTTTGTCCACACGCGAGAATCGTCGTGGCGACAGGATCCTGGCACCGCAAGGCCCCCCATGTTGAAGAAAAAAGCGGGCACTCCTGCCCTTTAGGCTTCGATGGACCGACCTGTAAAACCTTACAGTATCAAGCTTGCACTGCCGGGCATACAATTCCGGATTGTGCGTAGCTTTGCACGCCCTCACTCGACGGTTTAGTTCCTGGCGAAATTAGATGCGCCGCACATTGAGCCCAACGTTAGGATGACGATCGGCGATCTCGAAGGAGAAGAATGAGTTTACGCACCATTCGAGGTATCGTGCTGGGCATAACGATCGGGCTCGCAGTCGGGATTGGCTTGTATACCTTCACCTATGCCAAGGGCTGGGCATATATGACAGATAACCCAGCAGCTTGTGCCAATTGTCACGTGATGAGCGGCCAGTACGACGGCTGGGTCAAGTCCTCACATCGGTCGGTCGCTGTGTGCAACGACTGCCACACACCGGCTAATTTTTTTGGCAAATACACCACCAAAGCACGCAACGGCTTCTGGCACTCCTATTACTTCACCACCGGCGGGTTTGAAGACCAGATTCAGATCACCAACCGGAGCCGCGAGATCACCGAACAGGCTTGTCGGAAGTGTCATCAGGAGGTCACCAGCGCGATTGACGCGCACGCCGAACAAAAAGGCGGCGAGCAACTCTCCTGCATTCGTTGCCACAAGGCCGTTGGTCATCTCGACTAGGACTTTTAGAACCAGCGACAAACAGACGGAGCTCGCTTATGACAGAAACCACACACGACACCGCTTCTCACAAACGCACTCGACGAGGTTTCTTACTCATTGTCTCGCTTGCGATCGTAGCGGCAATCGCCGGGTTGGCGCTGCTCGTCAACATCTTCGAACGCAAGCAGGAAGCGAGAAACCCATTCTATCGCGTGGTCGAACTAAGTGAAGAGACGGAAGAACCCGAGGTGTGGGGTAAGAATTTCCCGCTTCAGTACGATGATTATAAGCGGACGGTTGATCAAATACGCACGCGCTTTGGCGGAAGCGAAGCTGAGCCGCACACGCCAACCGAGGCCGATCCTCGTTCCGTCGTATCGGAGTCGAAGCTCGAAGCGGATCCGCGACTGAAAATAATGTGGGCCGGATACGCTTTTTCAAAGGACTTCCGCGAGGAGAGGGGCCACGCCTACATGCTCGAGGACCAGACCTTCACCGAGCGGCAAACAGTCACAAAGCAACCGGGTACATGCATGCAATGCCACGCATCAATCGTGATTCCCTACAGGAAGCTGGGCGGCGGCGACATTTTTAAAGGCTTCGAGGCCATGAATCAGATGCCATACACCGAAGCCCGCAAGCTTGTAACTCATCCGATAGCGTGCATCGATTGTCACGATCCCACGACCATGCAACTTCGAGTTACCCGGCCCGGGTTTATGGAAGGCATTCGCGCGCTCAAGGCTTCGCAAGGTGTTCAAAATTACGACGTCAACAAACAAGCGACACGTCAGGAAATGCGTGCGTTCGTCTGCGGCCAGTGTCACGTAGAGTACTACTTCAAAGGGCCCGAGAAGAGACTGGTATATCCGTGGGCGAATGGTCTGAAGATTGAAGAGATTCAGGCTTACTACGATCAGGAAAAGTTTAAGGACTGGACACACGCCGATACTGGAGCCCCGGTGCTAAAGGCGCAGCATCCCGAATTCGAGATGTGGAATCAGGGAATCCATGCGCGTTCGGGAGTCACATGCGCCGATTGTCATATGCCTTACAAACGTGAAGGGGCCCTGAAAATCAGCGACCATCACGTGCGCAGCCCGGTGCTGAATATCAACCGCGCATGTCAGACCTGTCACAAGTGGCCGGAGGAAGAACTCAAGATGCGGGTCGAGACAATCCAGGAGCGAACCTTCAGGCTGCGCAATCTGGCAATGGACGCGCTGATGGACCTGATCAAAGACGTGAAAGACGCTAAGGCAGGGGGAAAGAGTGAAAGCGAGCTGACTCCGGCGCAAGATTTCCAGCGTAAAGCGCAGTTTTATCTCGATTTTGTCGAGGCAGAGAATTCAAC
>DATFWY010000317.1:0-42145 GCA_035258805.1 Blastocatellia bacterium
CACCGTTGCAGCTGCAGAGCTAGGCAATCGTGGCATTTATCTGATCGCGAATGATCAGCCTTTAGCGGTGCGCGAATGGCTCCCTGCGTTTGCTCAATGGCTGAATGCTCCAGCACCGCCGCAGATATCGGTCGAGGATGCTCTGAAGGCGAGTGGTGGTGCGGATGCGGTTTACTATGGGATTCAGATGCGAGGCGTATTGAATGCCAAGGCAAAACGCGAACTGAAGTTTCAGCCGCGACCGTTGGAGTGGATCGCTGACACCGCCGTGGCTCATGGCAGTTAACAAGTTAAGGGAGAAGCAAGATGAAGGTTGCTCAATATGGAACAACGATCGTCGTCATGCACGCGATCGTTCATGGACTGCCTGGCTTCTCAACAACCATGGTCTTTAGATTATGAGAGGTGTGTCATGAAAATTGTCGTCATTGGTGGCAGTGGGCTGATTGGTAAGAAGCTTGTGACCAGCCTACATGAGCGCGGACATGAGGCGGTGGCAGCGTCCCCTTCTTCAGGTGTCAACGCCGTTACAGGTGCGGGACTGGCTGATGTGCTGGTGGATGCTGAGGTTGTTGTCGATGTAACGAATTCACCATCCTTTGAGGACACGGCGGTGTTGGAGTTCTTCGAGAAGTCAACTCGGAACCTGCTTGCGGCGGAGGCAGACGCTGGTGTGGGTCATCACATTGCAGTATCAATTGTCGGTGTCGATCGCAACCCTGATAGCGGCTATATGCGTGCGAAAGTCGCTCAGGAGAAGTTGATCCAGTCCGAAGGAATACCCTATACCATCCTCCGCGCGACGCAGTTCTTTGAGTTCACAGAGACGATCATCGCTCAATTCCCCACCGATGGGCAAAAGGTTCGCTGCCCCTCTGGCTTTTTCCAGCCCATCCTGTCGGACGATGTGGTTGCTGCGCTGGTCGATGTCACACTGGGAGAGCCAGTAAACGGCATTATCGATTTAGCTGGTCCAGAGCGGTTCCGTTTCGACGAATTCATACGCCAATTCCTGAGCGCAACCCAGGACACACGTCAGGTCGTCACAGATATGAACGCGCGTTACTTTGGCGCAAAACTGGACGAGCAATCCCTCGTTCCGATAGGCAACTCGCATTTTGGGGTGACACGCTTCGAGGACTGGCTCAGATACTCTACAGTTAAGAAGAAACCAGCGGCAAAATAACAATCACGGGTTGAGGTCGGAAGACGCTCGATGCTGCTGTTGAAGAACTGAGTTCAAAAGGCCGGATCGAGAACCGAAGAATGATGTGCTGATGTATTCTGTTTCACTAAAGCGTCTAGACTTCATTCAGCTTCTCGTGTCACATGGCGCAGGTCTTAGGTAAGTTCCGTTTATCGGGGTGCTTGTCAAATGCGCTCCAGGAAACCGGCGGAGGCAAACCCGTCGATTTGCCCGTCACCATCTACGTCAACACGAGCAAATCCGTCTGTGACTGATAAAACAAAAACTATCTGTCCAGGGCGCAAACTTCCGACGATATCGAACTGAGTTCCGGGACCTTCGCGCAGGCGTAAACCTGATCGTGCGACTACTCTGTGTCGCTCGCCGACTATCGCGACCGGGGCTGGACTTACACTCTCGGCGTCGATCGTGAATGCGCCAAAATCAGGTCGATCAGGATTGGCATCATTGAAATCAACCCCAAGTCCGCACAGCGTCGTAGCAGGTGGGCGCTGAGCTAAGTGAAACTCGCCTGCTCTCAACGCCGCCTCCGTGCCCCTAAAGCCGCGCGACATCGCCAGCCAAGTCAACTCAATTAGACCTTTTTGAGTGAGAGTCGTACAGGTCAATCCCGATCCGTAAGCACCAACACGGTAATCAGGTTGTCCCCCGCTCTGTTCACCGAACGCGCGCTTTACACCCTCAAAGAATGGCGCGATGTTGTTCTTGATTTCACTACTGCTGGCATCAAAATCAACAGAGAAATAGATTCCCGATCCAGCAGGTTGACCGATATTGTCTTGCGCAAACCTATAGGCTCGAGTACCGGCAGCGGCTCCTTTCGGTTCGGTGAAATCCGCCACTTGATTCTGGCGCTGCTGGAACACAACGGCGATTTGCATTCCATTTGCTGCAATCGCCTGAGCTTCGGAAAGCTCCATACGCTTGTTTGAAAAAGTCCGTGAGTTGCTGAAGTTGTAATAGCGGATCAAAGTTCGCGCGCCTTGCGATGTCAGGCAAGGTATCCTGGATTCAGTGTTGAATGGGGTGTCGATAATGCTCATCGTTTCAGACCTCGTGATGGCTGAATTCTCCGGTCAGGCGGCGAATGATGATCGGAGTTGCCTATCATGTGTAGACGTAATGTAAACCACGAACACTGCAAGGTCACGTTAGATGATCGAAGTCACTGGACTTTATCATCTGACAGTCTGTTATGAAGACACTCTACCTTGCTGTATTTTTCCATGTCTTTCGCAAGCTGCCCCGGCGATCGGGTCTACGCAAATGCTTCTGGGTAAAGCTTCGGAATTTGCCTCAGATTTCCATCTTTCCTAAGGAACAAAATGCCGGTTGCTGATTTATTGCCACCTACCGCGCTCCTTTCATGAAACAAGAGCCACTCGGCCCGACGCGTAATAATGGGACAAAATCGGCGAACTGGAGCGTCGAGGCGGCGTTTATGGAGCGGCGAGAACGGCGTTTTCGCCGCTAATGACGTGTAAGGTTCGCGACGTAAGCTCCCCGTTTTCCGCGATTCCAAGAATGTCGAGATCGCTCGGGCCTCGTCGCGCGAGACTTAGTCGGGCGCCGGTGGAGAACGCTGCTACTGGAAATCCATGTTGGTCCAGTGTTGGCGCGCTTGCGGATGAGTTGGACCACCCACCGCTCGGAGCCCATGTGCTCCACGCGAGGCGACCAAGTCGCGTCATTCCGACCATGATAACCGCGTCCCGCAATGCCGCCAAGTGAACCGTCACCCAGGAGTCCGGCGCGCTTGGTGTGGCCGCAGGGCCGGGCGACGGTGCTTGCGGCCCGGGACCAACCGACCAGGTAGCCTCGGGCTGTCGCCGCGCATGCCTGGTAGCGGTTCGGCCGCGAAGTTGAACTATGACGTGCAGGTCTCCGGCGGAGTCGCGTGTAGCGGCTACACCGCTCGCGGCGGCTACTCCACTGAGTCCGGGGATGGGTGCTATGGCCCAGTCTGCGCTTTGGGACCATTGAGCATGCACAACTTGCCACGCATTAGGATGTGCTGGGTCGCTGTAATCAAAGCTAATATAGAACACGTCGAGCCGATTCATGATTTCACCAGGAGAGTTGGCGTAGTCCGCAGGCGAGGGTAACGCGGTCAGGTTGCTTCCGCCCGCTACCGGGGGTCCGAGGAGTATTCGTCTCGACGCGTTCCAGTCCGTGGCACTATCCGAGCGTCCGGGATTCAACCACTGCGTCACCATGCGATGCGCACGATCGACGTAGAACAGGTCGATTTGCCCTTGGGTTCGGGTGACCGCAGCCAGTGGACTGGCACGACGCGCTAGGTCACCGGCGGTCGGATTGAGGGCCCAATCGTGAACTGGGTAGGTATCACGCGGGTTCTTGTAGAGCGTACGCACTAGACCATCGAGACCTAGAACGAAGAGATTGGTCACCCCGCTTGCCCTGGATACCGCGGCCGCGGCGCTATCGAAACCATCGTCACGGGCGGCAGTGGGCGTAGGCCCAATCTCCCCAACCCCGAATCTCAAAGTGCTCCCAACTGAGAGCGAGCTACTGCGGCCGCGACTCGTGACGTCGATGGCATCGGGGCGGACCACGAACACGTCCAAGAAGTCCGGGTTGCCCCAGTTCGCTGCGGACGTCACCACCCCACTAGCTCGTGGGTGCGCGGGGTCAGGTACCTTTGACGCGTCCCAGTCGACACTTCGCGATCCGTTCGGCTGTCCGTCTTGCTTTGGCCAGGTTAGAGCGTTGTTTCGCTGGTCTTGGTCGTACTGACATCCGATTACCTGCGTCGCGCGTGGCCACGTCTGATCGGCCGGAGCCAACTCGCCCTGCGCGGAGACAGGCCACTCTGGGGGAAGAGCGGGATCGAGACGATAGTGGCTTTGATCCCATGCCGCTCGAGGTGTCAGCAGGGTTGCGAAGGGCCATAGCACAGGTGCATAGTCGTACAGGAGCGGCGAGAGCAGTGCTTCGGGTTTCGCGTCGAGCCAACTGCAATAAATACCGACAGCAAACCCGGCTGTGCGCACCGCCCTCAGCCAGTCAATAAGGTAGCGAGCCTGGCCGGTTAGCTGTCCGTGTGCATCGCGTAGACCGCCCTTGAACATCTGAGCCTCCACGTCGAGATAAATAGTTGCGCCACGCTCGAAGCCTGCGCTAGTCGCGGCGCTCGCTGCGGTCCTGCCATCCGTCCCTCCGTCCGTCGCTGGCATGAGAGCAAGGATGTCCTGGAAGCTGAAGGGCAACCAGAGCGGCAAGATCCGCCAGCCGCTATCCGTTAGATCATATAGGTGTGTATTCCAATTGCTCCCAGCATGATGCGGATGTTCGAGGTGGTTAAGGTAGAAGCCTATGAACCGAAGGTTTGACCAACGCCACAGCCAACAGGTATTCGCCTGCCACGTGTCGACGTCAAACCCACCGAAAGCGCCCATAGGTCACCGACTCTCGAGCGGCACTGGCCTGGCCTCGTTCCTTCCAGCCTGACTGAACCGTCTCATTATGACTAACGCGGCGTGACCCATCCACGCTCCGAGAAATGCGGTTCGAATCCATTAGCCTACTGCTGTGTTGTACTCCACGGGCGTTCGCTGGGACATCGGCTTGGACCGTAGCGCTAGCGCAGGGCGGGTGCTCGAGGAAGCCTTTCCTACGGGTCAGGCGACCGTCGCCAAATTGCTTGTAACCGCAATGTCCGTCCCCGACGTCGGCGTATACTCGAACCATTCTGCGATCAACACTCCTTTTTCACCAGGTTGGACTATCGCATAAGGTTGGTCATCGCTCCCGTGTGGGTACAATACCTGTGCAAGCGTAATGTGGGTGCCGTCGCGGATGGCGATAATCGTTGTTTTCTCTTGGCGTCCAGCGTTATCTGGAGAATAGATTTCTGCAACTCCTGAATCTATGACGACATGCTCCCCAACTATAAACCCCTTACTTGACCCCACTTCGATTTCAACGTTTGCTTTCCCTCCGATCGGTGGATTCAATTTTGTCGACGATGTCGTGTATACCGAGTCCTCTAAGCGTACCGACTGCTGGCTTGGATTGGCCGGTGGGATACCTGGATAGTTCCTATCATCGTAGGCTGCGATCTCCTGCGCGATGGTGAGATAAGGTGATGGCCCACCCGGAATACCACTGTCTACGAAGCCGGCCCATGCTGTTTCCCAGCCTTTCCGTACAGTGAGAACCACACGGGCGCTGCCGGCCCGCAGAAACGCTTGCCGGGCCGCATCAGGATGCCGAATCTGGCGAATAAAGTCCCAGCTTTCTGATACGTCCCAGAAGTACGAGTAAAGAAATGAAACGACGTTCTCCCATTCAATGGCTTGATTGATAAAACGAACTGTATCTTCGTACTGGCGGACCACGCTCCATTCCAGCGGCGTAAGGACCGGTTCGTTTCCCGTAAAGACAACGCCGTGGACTATGTCAGCGCCAGTACTTTTGATCGCGTCTACAACGTACTGCGGTAAGTGGTCGAAGCCAGGCCCAAGAATGTACCGGAGAACGCCCTTCATAATCTCCTCGCTCTCCTCGCGTCGAAGCGTCAGGGTATCGACATTGTTTAGCTGATCCTCAAGTTGTGCGATTTTTCCGGCTATATCCTGCTGCTGGGCATAATATTGTGTTTGGGCGGCATTGTAGAGTGCGTTCCAGACGTCGTTTAGCCAACCGTTTATATTTTGATCCGTGGGCGAAAGAACTGCTTCCAGTTGGACTCCGGAATTCTGGCAGTCGTGGTGGCTGACTCGAACCACAACGTTTCCAGTTGCATGGTCCGAGAAACCGAACTTGGTGAGGTCATCCGGTCCGAAATCGTTTCCCTCAGGGCGATCACATTTTTTTTCTGGATACCCGCTGAACAACACCCTAAGCGCCGCACCGACGTTTCTCAGGCGAATGGAAATGAGCAAATTTTCGATCCAGAATCCTTGCGGAACATTAATGACAGGGAGTGATTCATCCCTTATGGCATTGGCATCCGTGTCGTTCTGAAGCAACGCACTGATAATTATCGGCCCGGGCGCTTCTGGAAAGGGCGGGATCTGTGCGTTGTACTGATCTGCCAGTTTTAAAATTACGGCGTAGTTGGGATCCGCCTTGCTCTTTACGTAATTAGCGGGAAAATGGGGCACAAGAAACGTAAACGGCCCGATCTGACTGCGCAACCACTCAAGGTATGCATACGCTTCCCGCATTGCTCCCGCCGGCTCTGGAATAACGATGTCGTATGTCAGCCGCAGCCCATACCGATACAATCTCACGCGCCATTTTCGCATCATGCTGAAGTAATCGATGCGGATCGGGTCGGTCGTGCTCGGATTCACGAGCTCACGAGTCGTGCTTTGCGATGTGCCTGTGACTGTCGTCGTGGAAATCGTGACCTTGTGTTCTTTCTTTGTTCGCGCGGACGCCTTTTGTGTGAGCGCGACCGCATGGTTCCGGCTGTCCGTGGCTGACTGCGACAAGGAATCCTGCGCGCCGAAGCTAGCGGTAACCGATCCGGTGACGATATCAGGAATACCTCCAGAGACCGTGCCTGTGATGTTGAACTGGTTGCTGTGTTGTAAGTTCGATGTAGTCGATTGGGCCAGTTCGGTGTTGTCCGTGACGCCCGTCTCGCTATAGTTCTCCAATGAATCAGTAACGATCGAAGTGAACTCCTTAGTCGTAACCGACCATTCCTTCTGCACGACTGCGGTCCTCTCTCCAGGAGCCAGAGGGATTGTCGCGATCAGTTCTCCGCGTTCGATGCCAGCCGGCGCCATCTCGAGGCGTTCGAGATTGACCATGCCGATCGGCGTAGCAGCAATGTTGATGTCAAGTCCCTTGTTGGCGACCGCAACCAGGTTGAGCAGGTGCTGCGCTGTGCCAAGATCGATTTGAGTAGCGGTTGGCACCGGAGGAGCCGGCTCAACATAAGTACTTATCGCACTTTGTCCGGTCGCCGCTGGCAAACTCGAGCCGATTTGGGCGACGGCTTGTTTGCGCAACTCTACTCGCATTGGAGCCGCCGACTCAACATAAGTACCTATCGCAGTGGGACGACCTGTCGGCGCCGGCAAACTCGAGCTGATTTGGGCAACGGCTTGTTTGCGCAACGCCGCCAGTGCTTTTCCGAAGCTTTGCAGGATTGCGCCGGGGATGCCTGCAAATTCGCTTGCCGGCGGCAGCGAGGCGGGTATTGGTTTTCCTTCGAAGGACGTCAGCAAATCCCAGGGCGATTCAGTCGCAGAGAACTCTTCGCTCCGTCGTGACGCACCCGATGACACACTGGTTCGTACCGCATCGACTTCGCCGGGCTGTAGCGAAAGCTGACGAACGTATCCAAATTTAATAAGCGCTAACCCTTCGGTTGTCGCTACATCGCTCGTCCCGCCCCCTGTATCGACCATCAACGGCACGTGCGTTACCTTCGTTATTGATCGAGTCGCATTGGTCAACACCGGCGAGGCCTCGGGTTGTGGGGAGGGCGCCGGTGCGGGTGGATTTAAGCGGGCCGATAGCGCGTTGACCAGAGAAGACTGCGCGTCATCGGCGCTCAACTGCCAGATCATCACCCCACCTAGTTTATTCGCATTGACGTAATCGGCCTTGAGACCCAACGACTGCGCGTCGTCGTAATTGATCATGATCCCGGTGTCCGGGCTGTAGAGCCATGGCGCTGAGGCTTCGGTACTCCAGAACCGAAGATAGGTCCCCACGTAATTGTTCTTCAAGTCCTGAAAATCAAGTAGGCCATCTTGTTGCCAAGTGCCATGGGCAGGTCCAGTCGTGGCTTGATAGAGACCGTGATTGACATTGGTCACGCCTTCCCAACCATAACCAAAGAACGGCAGGCCGACGACGATCTTCCCGGCGGGGACTCCCTCGGAAAGGTAGGCGCGGACCGAGGCGTCTACATTGGACGATGAGCGTTTCTTCGGATCTGGTTCGGGATCGGTGGACGAAGCATAGAGTGGAGCAGAAAAATGTGTTTTCGAGCTCGAGGCCGTGTAGAAGTCGTACGCCATCAGATTGATCCAGTCGAGGTACTGGGCAATCTGAGGGAGCTCGAAATGGGCGAAATGATCCGGACTGCCTGAGAGCGCTGCGGTCAACAAATAGTGTGTGCCATCAGTGACGCCTTGCACGTCAAGTTGGCTGCGCAGTTCCTTCAGCAGCGCCGTGTAGTTCGGTTTATCCGTTGGCCCAGGAAACTCCCAGTCGATATCGATCCCGTCAAAACCCGACACTCTCATGAAGCTCACGCAGGATTGCGCTAGAGATTGACGCGCGGCGGCCGTCGCGGTCGCTTTGGAGAAGTTACCTGAATGGGAGGCGCCGCCGACGGCGATGAGCGTCCTGAGCCCGGGGTGCTGCTGCTTCAAGAGCTGAAGTGCGGGAAAGTTGATCTGGTCATCTTGAGGACTGAGCGATACGCACCCGCCGCTATTGGAGACCCAGGCGAAAGCATAGTTAATGTGGGTCAACTTGTCAGCTGGAATGTCTGACACGTGGTATCCTCGCGCGTGGATCGCTAATCCGGGGAAGTATCCGACCATGAACTTGGAAGTTGATTGCAGACTGGCGGCCATAAGAATCTCCCGCGGGCGTGCACGTGGCGTCATCGAACGACCCGACACCTAGCGCATCCCGGTTGACAGACGCTCGCACATCGCAGTCGATGATCAGGCACTCGTCGCGTCAGCCGTCCATGAACACCCTCGATATCACAGTGCCGCAGCGGTTCTCCGCTGGGATGTGCACGGTTCGATCCTTCGACGCACCACACTAGGAAAGGTCGACAACTGATCTATTGGAGTCCGACGTACGCAGCAGCGTCTTGTGTTCCCCGGTTCACCGCCCATATCCAGTTGGCCCCGCTGCAACCGTGGCGGGTGTGGGCGCGGTCGGCTGTAGGGGAGGTTCCCAGACTTTTGCCTGGCCCTTGAGACTCGCCAATGCCTTCCCCCAGGCGTAGCACTTGGTAATCAGCACATCGAGATCCTGGTCCGTTGCACTCGATTCTTCGAAGTCGATGGCCGTGGCAATCGCCTCAGCGCCCCGGAGCGCTGCTCTTTGAAGATTACTGATACGCTCTCTGGTAATGTAGGTTTGTGATTTATCAACCCACATTAACTCTTTCGAAATGTCTTCGACCAATTTATCCTCGTCGGGATCAGTCGCATACGGGTACTGACCGCCCCCTTTCCTCGTGATTCCGAAAACTGCGGCCACCCCCTGGCTGCGCAGAATCGGATAGCAAGTCTTTTCCGTTTCGTCTGAAAGGGCCTTGTCTTTGCTGAACCTGACCGAATCTCCTTGCAAGCCGACGAGATAATCTTTGAAAGGCCTATGAGCCTGGCGTACGACTTCTCTCAGCTGCTCCACGCCGGTATTCGTCGCGCGCTCGGCAAAGGCGGTTGCGGCCTGGATAAGTTCATCCCTCAAGTGCGGGAAACTGTCGCTCTCGCTTGATGAGGAGCCATCCCAGCTGCCGAAAATGGGGAGGTAAATCTCATTACGCTGCCCTAGCGCCAAGAGGTTTATCTCCGTGCCGTATCTTGCATTTAGCTCGGCAAGACTCTGGGGAATGGATGCGTCTCCCAAGTCTTGGTACTGGTGTGGCCTCTTGCGAAAGTCGATCGACACTTTATACGCAAGGTCTACCAGGCAGTCCAAGAGTTGATAGAAATAGAGTCCCGCGATCTGTCGCGGTTCCTTCGTTGCGCCTTCGAAAGAATCTAAATTGGTAATTCGATAGTTAGGAATCGACGGATCCTGAAGTTTTGGGCCGAACCCTTCTGCTGAAGATGTGGACTTACTCATTTTTCCCTCCTTTTCACGGGAAAGGGTACCAGCGCAAGTGATTTCCTACGCTTCTGATGTTTGGTTATTTCTATTCGACCTTGTGTTTTGCTCCTCTTGAGAAACCTAATGTAGCAAGAGTCCGAGCCGTTAAGTCTAAAATGAGGAAACGGAGAGCTTTGGCGTCGTCGTCGGAGCTCAACGTCGATTAAAACAACGCCGACCGCCTAGAGACAATCGGAAGGACTAGCCAAGAGTATCCAAATGACGCCGTGAAGTCACTATGAGAATTCACAGTGACGGATATCTTCTCAAATGATCGATGGTAATCTCTCGGAATATTAGACGTGACTAGCCTCCCTCCTGCTATTACCGAGCGAGAGCCAATCATTTATGTGATGTGAACCCCCCTTGTGGTGATCTTGCCAGTAGGTTCCTGAATCCTTTAGTAGTATTTCTCAGCATTCAATGAACCCCTGTGATCCGCTGCGTAATCACTGCTTCGAGAATGCTGTGGTCCAAGCAGTAGCCTCTTTCATGGAAGCGATGGATATTGGAGTGCATCTAGTGCTAAGCTTGCCGCGGAGCCCACCTTTAATTGGGATATGGCTCTGTCAATTTTTTTCAAGCGATGACCACCAATTCCTCCGTCTTGGAAGATCGCAGCGCGTTGATTCTCCAGGAACTGCTCCAACATGGGCAGGTCTCTGTCGAGCGCCTCGCAAGGAGGTTCAATGTCTCAGCCGCAACTATACGACGCGATCTTGCTGAGCTGGAACAGCAGGGACTGCTGCATCGAAATCATGGCGGAGCTGTGCCTGTTGCTCCGATGTTGTATGAGGCCTTCCGTCATGTCTCATCATTCCAGGAACAGGAACAACAGTGCGCGGCAGAGAAGCGCCGAATCGGACTAACGGCAGCCAACCTGGTCGCCGACGGAGAAATCATCGCCATCGGCGCCGGCACCACCACCACGCAGGTCGCGCGCAGCTTACGTCATCGGAAAGGGATCACGGTTGTAACCAATGCGGTGAACATCGCAATGGAGCTCAGCCACCTGCCTGATATCAAGGTGTTCATAACCGGGGGGTATCTCAGTGGCGATTGGTTCGCGGTGGTGGGGGACACCGCGCAGCGCAACGCCAGCGAAATATTTGTGGACAAAGTTTTCATAGGTGTTGATGGAATTCATCCCGAGCATGGTCTTACCACAAATTATCCGGAACAAGCCGCAATCCATCGCAGCATGCTGCACCAGGCGCGCCAACGCATCGTGGTAGCAGATCATCGGAAGATTGGACAACTAGGAACTTCTTTGATCTGGCCCGCTTCCGATCTCCATACCGTGGTCACAGACAAGGATACTTCCGACCAGGCAATTGCACCGTTCAACGAAAAGAAGATTGCCGTACTTCGCGCCTGAGACCGATCCCATTTACTGTCTACGAAAAGACTCTCGATAGTGAGAAGGCGGCACGCCCGCGCAGCGCTTGAAGGTTCGGGTCAAGTGGCTCTGATCGCAGAAACCAGTTGCCCAAGCGTCCACAATTGGGAGCCGGGAGGCAATTGCGTTGGCACTGTGTCGACTAAGCCTTAGTCTGTAGCACAATTCTAATCAAATCCAAGGGCACTGTCAAAGATTCGAAAGTTTTTCGTGCGCGAATCTGGCTCAAAAGTGCTAAGAATGCGTTTATTTTGCTTAGAACAGTTGATGGCGTTGGCTCCGCTGGTTTATTCTCACCTCTCGCTAACCACCCACGAGATAAGTCAGAACTTGAAGCTACCGAGAAGTTGTTGGAGCATTGCTGCGGTTTCCGCTCTCAACCGAGCAAGAAGCGCTACGCCGAACATGATTTGAAAAGCGTTGCAAAACAGGAGATGAGGACGTGAAGCATCGATCAATAATTTCTCTCGTCGCAGGTATCCTGGTTTCGCTCTCCGTTGCGTACGGGCAAGACAGCGCGAGGATCAAGATTCTCAACAAGGCGCCGCTGAAGGCACAAGCATTTGACCTGAAGGACGTGCGTCTATTGGACGGCCCGTTCCGCGACGCAATGCTGCGCGATCAGCAATATCTTCTCAGCATCGACCTTGATCGTTTGTTGCACAACTTCCGTGTGACGGCAGGCCTGCCGTCTTCGGCCAAGCCACTCGGCGGATGGGAAGCGCTCGGCGTGGAAGGCACCCAAGACTCCGAGCTTCGAGGGCACAGCACCGGCCACTTTCTGTCTGCTTGCGCGCTGATGTACTCGAGCACAGGAGATGAGCGGTTCAAGACGCGAGCGCAGTCCGTGGTCGCGGAACTGGCCAAAGTCCAACAAGCAATGCCCTCTCGCGGGTTTAACACCGGTTATCTTTCGGCATATCCCGAAGAGTTCTTTGATCGAGTGGACAAAGCCCAGCGCGTTTGGGCGCCGTACTACACGCTGCACAAGATCATGGCTGGACTCCTGGACGTCTATCTCCACTGCGACAACAAGCAGGCTCTTGACGTGGTGACGAAGATGGCGGATTGGGTCAAGTTCCGAGTTGATAGGCTTTCGGACGAGCAACAGCAGCGCGCGCTGAACACCGAGTTCGGAGGCATGGAAGAAGTCCTCGCGAATCTTTACGCAGTTACTGGTAATCAAGAATATCTTCGGGTGTCCCGCAAGTTTGACCACAAGCGAATATTTGATCCGCTGGCGCGCGGCGAAGACCCTCTCAATGGGCTTCACGCGAACACTCAGATACCCAAAGCGATCGGTGCAGCTCGCGATTATGAGCTGACTGGCGAGAAGCGTTACTACGACGTCGCGATGTTTTTCTGGCAACGCGTTGCGCATCATCGGTCATACGTGATTGGCGGCAACAGCGACGGCGAAGCTTTCTTCCCGCCCGAGCACTTCTCGAAGCATCTCGGACCATCCAGCACCGAAACTTGCAACACTTACAATATGCTCAAGCTCACGCGTCACCTGTTCACCTGGGACCTTTCGGTCGACAGGATGGACTTCTACGAGCGCGGGCTTTACAACCACATCCTCGCGTCCCAGGATCCCGCGACTGGGATGATGTGCTACTACGTTCCGCTGCGTCCGGGCGCGTTCAAGACTTTCTCCAAACCCGAAGACTCTTTCTGGTGCTGCGTGGGTACAGGAATGGAGAACCATGCAAAGTACCCCGATACCATTTACTTTCACGATGCGCAGTCGCTTTACGTCAACCTGTTCGTCCCATCTGAGTTAGACTGGAAAGAAAAAGGTTTGATTGTGCGACAGGAGACGCGGTTCCCGGAAGAAGACTCGACGCGCCTCGTGCTCAAGCCGCAGAAGTCTGTCCGACTGGCGATCAAGATTCGGTATCCTCTGTGGGCGCAGTCAGGAATCACTTTGACCGTCAACGGCATGAAGCAAGCGATCAATGCGCAGCCCGGGTCGTACGTTACCATCGAGCGCGAATGGAAGAACGGCGACACCATCGACATCCGATTGCCGATGAGCTTGCGAATTGAAGCGATGCCTGATGATCCCAGGATGATCGCGGTGTTGTACGGCCCGATTGTGTTGGCCGGCGATCTGGGGAAGGAAGGTCTGAGCAAGGAAGTCCAGTATGGTCCGAACGCGCCGCCCATGAATCGCGTCAAGGCTATCCAGGTTCCAGCATTCATCGGCGACGTAAAAGACGTGCTCGCTCGAGTGAAACCGGTCGCGGGTGCGCCACTGACTTTCAGAACTGAAGGACTCGCCCGACCTCAAGATGCAACGCTGCGGCCGTTCTACAGAGTGTTCGACGCTCGTTACACCGTGTACTGGAAAGTTTACACAGAACCTGAATGGGAGAAGCGCAAAGCGGAGATCGCGGCGCGTGAAGCCCGCCGCAAGG
The DNA here is from genome assembly GCA_035258805.1 of Blastocatellia bacterium. Classification (GTDB taxonomy): domain Bacteria; phylum Acidobacteriota; class Blastocatellia; order UBA7656; family UBA7656; genus Onstottus_A. The sequence goes on from DATFWY010000317.1 coordinate 13,856, forward strand.
AGATCGAGAATCGCACCGTCGACTTTGTGACTGCAGGTGTGGCCCATAGCGAAAGCGAGCACAACTACCAGGGCGAGCGCACAAACCAGGGTGGCAGGTTTCGCGAAGCTCGCAACGGGTGGTTCAGCTATGAACTGAAGATTTCGCCCGCCAAGCCGATTACGCTCGCTTGCACTTATCGCGGAAGCGAAGGCCGGCTGCGCGCGTTTGACATACTGGTTGACGGGCAAAAGGTCGCTTCGCAAACACTCGAGATACATCCGACTGAGCTATTCGATTTTGAGTACCCGATTCCCGAAACTCTCACGCGCGGCAAGCAGCGAATCACGGTGAAGTTCCAGGCTCACACAGATGCGACTGCGGGAGCGGTGATCGATGTCCGAGTGTTTCAGTAGGGACCGTATTTTGTTAACCCGACGCTTCTGAAGTAAGGTGCCAATCGATCCCCTTTACCGACCATCACGAGGGAGATGAATCTATGCGCCAGACAACAAGAATCGCCACATTCCTGCTCGCGATCATTTTTCTATCGACGATCACCCTGAGAGCAGAGGACGGCGCGAGCATCGAGCAGGCCATTAACACCGGGTTTTCCTACCGGAACCTCGGCCCGTTTCGAGTTAGCGCGTGGGTTTCAGATATCGCGGTCCCGGAGGCACCTGCGAAAGCTCATCTCTACACTTTCTACGTGGCGGCGCGGAATGGTGGCGTTTGGAAGACGACTAACAACGGAACGACCTTCACGCCGGTATTCGAAGGCAAAGACGTTTGGTCGATGGGAGCTCTCTCGGTCGCGCCTTCGAACGGTGAGGTCGTGTGGGTCGGCACCGGAGATGCATCGTGCACTCGAAGCGCCTATCCTGGCAACGGCCTTTATAAGTCGCTCGATGGCGGCACGAACTGGCAGCGCAAGGGACTCACCGATTCCCATCACATTGCAAGGATCGTGATTCACCCGACTAATCCCGACATTGTTTACGTCGCTGCGATGGGGCACCTCTTTTCTAATAACGAGGAGAGAGGGGTCTTCAAAACCACCGACGGTGGCAGCACGTGGAAGAAGGTTCTTTACGTCAACGACCGAACTGGCGCAGTTGACCTTGTGATCGACCGCAGCAAGCCGGACATACTGTACGCTGCGACTTATGACTGCATGCGTAGTCCGTGGCGGCTGGAGGACGGAGGACCTTCAAGCGGGATCTACAAAACGACGGATGGCGGCTCGAATTGGAAAAAGCTCTCGGGGGGACTTCCTGAGGGCATCATTGGACGAATCGGGCTGGATATCTACCAAAAGAGCCCGAGTATTCTGTACGCAGTGATTGATAACCGAAACAAGACGCCTGAAGGTTCAGCGACACCGCAGCCTACTGGGGCGCCACAGGGCGAGCGGTTGATTGGCGGCGAGGTCTACCGCACTGACGACGGAGGCTTGACCTGGCGCAAGATGAATTCGGCCCGCGACGACGTTGGCAGAAAAACCGGCTATGCCTTTAATCAACTTCGTGTCGATCAAAACAACCCAGATAGGATTTTCATCACAGGCATGTCTATCAGCAGCTCGGAAGACGGCGGAAAAACCTGGGCGGGGCTTGGCGGACCGCAAGCCAACAGAGTGTTTCGCCGGGCGTTCGGGGACTTCCGCACGCTCTGGATCGATCCTCAGAACTCGGACCGGCTGATGGCCGGCTCTGACGGCGGCGTGGCTGTCTCATATGACGGTGGCAAGACCTGCGATCATCTGGCGAACCTGCCACTGGGTGAGGTGTACGCGCTGACCGTCGATATGGAGGATCCCTACAACATCTACGCGGGCCTTCAGGACCACGAGTCGTGGAAAGGCCCCAGCAACGGATGGTCGGGCAGCGTAGGGTTTGCTGATTGGGTCACTGTCGGGATTGGCGACGGCATGTACAATCAAGTCGATCCCACCGACAGCCGCTGGGTTTATAACACTCAGGAATTCGGGCGTCACGCTCGTTATGATCAAAAGACGCGAGTTCGAAAGATCATTGCGCCGACCAGAGCTGCGGGCCAACCGATGTTGCGGTTCAACTGGGTCGCGCCGATTCGATTGTCGCCGCACGATCCGAAGACGTTGTATGCAGGAGCGCAGGTGTTGTTGCGCTCGCGCGATCGCGGCGATCACTGGGAAGAGATCAGCCCCGATCTGACGACTAACGACCCGAACAAGATCAGCCCGCCCGGAGCAGCGATCCAACATTGCACGATCACAACCATCTCAGAATCTCCAGCAGCATCCGGAGTCATTTGGGTTGGAACGGATGATGGTAAGGTGCAGGTCACAAAGAACGCCGGAGCGAGTTGGACTGATGTGACCGATAATGTTGCGAAGGCCGGCGGGCCCGTAGACGCGTGGGTGACGCGGGTGTTTGCGTCGAACTCGAGTGCCGCGATCGCATACGTCGCCAAATCGAGACACCGGCAGGATGACTTCAGGCCATTTCTTCTCAAGACCACCGACTACGGTGCAACATGGGTTTCAATCGCGAACAACCTGCCAAACCGCCCGATCAATGTGGTCGTCGAGGACTACTCGGATGCCGACCTGTTATTCGTCGGCAATGACGCGGGGATCTATGTAACCCTCGACGGCGGAGCGCGATGGTTCGCGATGAGCGGGAACATGCCAACCGTTCCGGTGCACGACCTGATCATTCACCCGCGGGAGGCAGATTTGGTCGCCGGCACTTACGGTCGAGGCATATGGATCACGAACATCTCTGTGCTTCGCGAGATGAGTGATGCGGTTGTGAACGAAGATGTACATTTCTTTAAGGTCCAGCCAAGGACGCGCAGGAGCGAGGGCACGGTGGGCAACTACCGGATGCTTGGTGATCGTCATCTGATCACCGCCAACGATCCGAACGGGCTCTCGGTGGTTTATTACCTCAAACAGCAGCTGAAAGAGAAAGTAACGATAACGTTGACAGCGGCCGGAGGAGCGACATTGCGGACGCTCGAAGGAACCAATAAAGCTGGAATCAATCGAGTAGCCCTGGAGCTTGGAGGCTTGAATCGACAGCAACCATCCGAGGGTGAGCTTCGCCAGAGGCCGCAAAGCGAGCTTCGTGATATTCCTCCCGGCGAGTACGAAGTGACGCTGAAGGTTGGCGATCGCAAGCTCACGCAGAAAGCGCGTGTGCTTCCGAGCAGGAGTGAGTCTGAAGCGGCGAGGTAAACCAAGTTTGGGCCACCGGCGAGCTGAATGCCATCCAGCCTGAGTCTCGCACCGAGCTGTCAGAGAAGTTGGTATGTGGCCCGCCCGCTTGTCGCCCGTCTATCCCCAGCGCTCGGTGTACTGACCTGACGTGGAGGAGTCCTTTATGCGAAGACTGGGGTTAGGCTGGTCCTTTAAATCTTGCGCTCTGGTTCCGCCGGCGGTCGCCAGAATCCCGACTACTATCATCACCCGAATCAATAGGCAGTCGCGAATTCAGGACGGTAAAAGATTTCAACGGAGTGGGTGCTTACAGCTCAATTCGCTGCTATTTAACTGATGGAATAATGGCAATTCTAGAATATGTGAGCGCAACATCATTGATGTTTAGTTTTTGGGCTCGGCTTGAGTTGCACCTCAATCTTAACCAATTCCCCTCCGCGCCGCTGAGCAGAGGGTAAATAGGCTATCCAGTATCTTCCTCTCATCTGCTCAATAAAAGCCTCCCACTCGTTATTCACGAACTCCCCCCCGGTCAACTGGACTAAGTTAAGGAGGCTAATCTTATTCAGAGAGTATTGGGATTCACCCAATACCTGAAAATCAAGATGCCCGGTTACGTTCCAGCAAAAGATAATAGGAACCGGCCCTATAATGGCTCTCACGGCTTCTGGCGATATCAGCAAATCACGAATTTTCTCGGCTGAGTCTGAGATTAGAATGATAACGCGACGGGCCTCAGGGTTTTGAACGAATCGGGCGTGTTGGGCGGCCTCCTTTAGCCCATTGCTTAACCTTTGGTCGATTGGCATCGTTGACACCAGACGCTGCTGAGATACCCGGTCCAGTGCATCATTTATCAGTTGCTTATCACTCGTATAATCCTGCAAAAGAGTCGGACGTTCCCCGAATAACTCAACGCTCACCTCGTCATTAGAATTTAGTCTTGCAATAAGAGACGCTTTCATCGTGCTGAGTTGGTGATCTAGCGCGTTTGCATTGGTGTCGTCAGAAGCAGGATCAATTACTAAAAGGAAGGATAAGGGGGCGGGCGGGCGTCGCCAAGCAAAAATATCCTGTTTAATACCATTTTCCAAAATCGTAAAGTCATCACGTGTAAGATTAGTCACGACGGATTTCCCGATGTGAGACAGAGCGAGAGCATCAAATGAAATGATCGGATAACGGCTGAAGATTAGTTCTTTATCCCTTTGCGTCTTTTCCGTCGAAGTATTTGGCTGCTGCGCTCTCACTGCAAATTGAAACAAAAGCAGAAATGTGGCCACAAGAGGTTTTATGTCCGCTTTGTCATTCCGCATCAACGTCACTCCAGGATCTCATATTAAGTCAATCCATATTGAGAATGCCCAATCCTCAATACGCTTCCAGCTCTATCTCTGTACAACTCGATCTGAATTGAACTCTAACTCGATTCTTCGTCACAATTCTCTATGTTACTGGGGCTTAAAGCAGGCATCGTCCGCTCAATCTTCTAAGATAGCTTGCTTCACGCGTGTTTTTTTCATAGATCGCTAATTGCCCACGGCGGGAGCCTTACCCTTATCCGTCGCGTTCCAATCCGGAGGCTCTACTCCAAGCAGATGATGGACAAAGAAGTCGTTGCGCTTCCTCTCGCCGTATGCACCGCCGGGTCCGTGCCCTCCTCCGGGAATCACTAACAGATCGAAGGTCTTATTGGCTTTGATCAGCGCGTTGACCACCTGCATCGTCGAAGCGGGATCGACATTCGAATCCATTTCTCCGACCACCAGCAACAGGCTGCCCTGAAGTTTGGAGGCGTTATCAACGTTCGACGATGTCGCGTACTCCGGTCCCAGAGGCCAGCCCATCCACTGCTCATTCCACCAAATCTTGTCCATTCGATTGTCGTGACAGCCACACGATGAGACACACACTTTGTAGAACTCAGGATGGGACAACATCCCACCCAGCGAATTCTGACCGCCTGCCGAGTTGCCATAAATTCCGACTCGTGTGATGTCGTAATACGGATACTTGGCGGCGACTGCTTTGTGCCACAGAATTCGGTCGGGGAACCCGGCGTCGCCCAGGTTCTTCCAAACCACATCGTGAAACGCCTTCGACCGGTTAGACGTCCCCATTCCGTCGATTTGCACAACAATGAACCCAAGCTCGGCGAGCGACTGCATCCCGATTTGCGTGCTGAAGCTTTTGGGAACAAATGAGCCTTGTGGGCCGGCATAGATGTTTTCGATCACCGGATACTTCTTCGACGGATCGAACTGGGCGGGCCGGATTATTACGCCCCAGATGTCCGTCTTACCATCGCGGCCGATCGCGGTGAATACTTCAGGGGGTCGCCAACCGGTTTTTAGAAGCTCTTGAATATCTCCACGCTCGAGTTCAAGTAGCACTTGCTGGTCGAACGTGCGGCGAAGCTGGCTTATGTTCGGGAGATCGACTCGCGACCACGTGTCGACGTAATACTTCATGTCGGACGAGAAAACAACATTGTGGCTTCCATCGGCTTCGGTCAGTGCCGTCAGACCCGTGCCATCAAAGTTGATCCGGTAATAGTGAGTAAGATACGGATCCTTGCCTGAATACATCCCGCTCGCTTGAAACCAGATCTGGCGCTTCTCGTCATCGACCTTATCCACAGCCCGAACCACCCAATTGCCCTTGGTGATCTGGTTCTTAACTTTGCCCGTCACTCCGTCACAGAGATAGAGGTGGTTCCAACCATCCCGCTCGGACATCCATATGATCTCTTTGCCGTCGGCAAGTTCGTGGCGGTATTTCTTACCTGAGTAGCAGAAGAAGGTCTTGGGCTCTTCGCTGATCACAGCACGGGGAGCGCCTGTTGCTGCGTCTACTTCGATCACTCGGTAAACCTGATGTCCTCGTTGATTGTATTCAAAGATGAAGGTGCGGCTGTCCTTACGCCATTCGGGGCGCGACAGCTGGTAGGGGTTGGGAAAGATGGCGTTATCGACGACCAACTTCTTTTTGGTGGCGACGTCGAAGAGGACCGGCTGCGGGAGGTCGAGCGCGTCGCCCGGTTTCGCATAATCCATCGACGAGTACTTAGGTTGAAGTTGATCGGTCGGCGATGACTCGACGTACTGAATCTTGCGATCGTAGCCTGGTCGCACTCGGTAGGCGACCAGCTTCGATGAATCGGGCGACCAGGCTATGGACTGCACGGTGTAGTGGTTGCCCTCTGATCCATCGAAGCTGAGCGCTGTCAGTTCTCTTTTTCCCTTTGCGCGAATGGCGACGTTGTAGTTGTTTATCAGCGCTTCCCATTTTCCATCGGGCGAGGGCTTGGGTTCCGATGAACCCTGGTTGTACCGTGGACCAGGAATTCCTCCCCGGCCCCGTATATCGCCCTGCGCCGGCTCCCGCCGCGGATCCGTGGGAAGCTTTTTGCAAGAATAGTCAGAAAGATCACATTTCCACCTCGGACCGGATCCAGCACCAGCCGTTGGCGGTCCAAACCCAAAGCCCGGAAACTCGCCGACGGTGAACTCGATGGCCTTTTCGTTATCAACGAAGCTGATTGAATTGAATGGAAGTTTTAGAGCGGTGTATTTTTCTCCCGCCGCCGCCGATAGCGATGACGCCAGCCTCTCGTGATCAAATGCGGGTTTCTTAGTCAGCGTCTCGGCGTCCACGAGCACGAACTCGTTGCCGCCTATGACCGACTTTCGATACCAGAAGCGGCTGGTCGTTCCAATCCAGTTCGGCCTTTCAGGAATGTTGATAGCAAGCCCCTGCAGCTTAATGCGGAGATTTTCCGCGCGCCCGTAGTCGGCGAGTGTACCTTGCGCGACAGTAAACCTCGGATGCGCCAACAACGACTGCAAAAACAGCACGGAAATCAGAAGCACCTTGATGTGTCGCTTGTGTTTCATCGCGTCCTCCTAATCAAAGCTGGACCTGAAGCGGCCGGCCTTCGAATGTCACCGAACGCGTTTGCTTCTCGCCTGCCAAACGCACGTCTATTCTTCGCCGGAGAGGCGCCAGCATACGTGATCCTTCTGCCAGGCTCAACGTCAACAAGCGCCGCCGGTCGTTCCAGGAATACCGCAGCTTCATAAACTCACCGCGGCGATAGTTGAAGGTCTCGCCATCATCTTCATACAAAGTGAACACACCGTCAGCCCCAGGATAGACTGTGAGCATCAGCGGAGCTTCTACCTTTTCTGTCGTGTACTGTTTGCCAGGCCCGCTCGGAACGATGGCTCCAGCACGGACATACAGCGGCATCGTCGCAAGATCCACCGGGCGATCGATCTCGCTGGCGCCCGCTACTTTCTGCTCAGTCCAAAAGTCATGCCAGGTTCCGGGCGGAAGATAAAGCTTGCGAGAGGTTGCTCCCTTTTCGAAGACTGGCGCTACCAGGAGATCACGCCCCCAGAGATACTCGTCTCCGCGCGCGGCCGCAACCTGATCGTCAGGATAATGCAGCCAAAGCGCACGCATGATCGGCAACCCCGTCTCGTGACCTTCGCGCGCCACTGAATAGAGATATGGCATCAGTTGATAATGCAGCTCCAGATACTTTCGGCAGATTGGCTCGACGGCGGCATTGTGTAGCTCGCTTGGATCCGGATTAGCCGCGCCGCCTGCGTAGCTGGCGATTTCGTTTGGCCCAAGCTCACCGGTGTTCCAACCCCATGGCAATCGCAGATGCCAGGTCCGTCCGTGCGCGCGGAACAGGGGACAGAACGCGCCAAACTGAAACCATCGTACGTGCAATTCGCCGGTGTATTCCTTCGTTGGAACAAACCCGCCGATGTCTGTTCCCCAGTAAGGGATGCCGCTCAATCCGGCGTTAATCGCAACGGCAACATGAGTACGCAGCGTTTCCCACGTAGTGTAGACATCGCCCGACCAGAGAAACGCGCCGTAGCGCTGCATACCCGCATGGCCGTTGCGATGAAGAGCGTAGGGACGCTGGTTGGGGCGATCAAGCTGCGGGCCTTCATAGTGCATTCGAATTCTCGCGAGTCGCGAAGCTGCATCCAGCGGGTCACCTTCATCAGGCCACCACCCATCGACTCCGAGCGAGAACGTCTTTCGATGAAGGTTCCAGTAGCACCCCGCTTCTTCTTCATCGAATCTCGCCAGGTCGCACGTATCGCGCACCGTTCCGCTAAGCCTCCGCGCGAGTATCACGTCATGGAACACCACTCTAAAATTCAGCGCGTGGAGCTGGTCCAGCATAGCCTTTGGATCGGCGAAGACTGAGCGGTTAAATGCAAACGAGCCGTTGGCGGCATTCCACCCCGAGGGCGTGAAACCGGTTCCGAGATAGATCAGCGCGTCGCAGGGCAGCTTCTTTTCGCGGAAAGTTTTGGCGACGGAAATCACTTCTTGGGGACCTGCAAGCGTTCGATGTGATTGTTGATAACCGAGCGACCACATCGGAGGCATTTCAGGAAATCCCGTCAGCCGCGCGTACTCAGCCATCAGTTGAGCGGGCTCGCGCGCCGCAACGATGAATAGATCAAGAGGCAAAGGGGCGTCACGATTGTGAGGGTCAAAGCGGCCTTCCTCGCCAGAGAGATCAAACGCGCCGAGAGGCCGATGAATGAACATCGCCCAGCCGCCCGTGCCGATTAACCATTGGATAGGTACGCGGCCGCCGTGAGTGCGAAGCTTGTATCCGCCTTGCCCGCTGCGCATCGGATCGCTCGCGCCGCGACGGTCAAATTGCGGGCCGCCTTCGCCGAGACCCAACACTGGCTTGTCGCCCAGGAGAAAGCTCATCGAGCCGAACTGTTCGTCTATGCGCAATCTCTGAATATCTCGGCCATCACGTGATCGCACGGTGACAGTAAGCGGCTCTGTCGACAGCATTACGACCATATTCCCGCAGGGCACGGTCTTCGACCCTGTGAGACCCGAGAGACGTGCGGTCGGATTCGGCAGGGCTTTGTCGATGAGCGATCCGTCACTGCTGATTGTCGTTGGCTGATCGCGTACGAGGGGAACGATACTCACGCGGACAGTGAATGCTGAAACTTCCGTAATCTGAATTTCGACCGGGCGCCCTGCTGCAGTAACTGAGCCTGCGAGGGCTGATCGTCTGGCAAGCGCACCGGCGCCCGCACATCCTATGCTCTTCAATAGCAACCTTCGCGAAATGAGGTCGGTCAACGTAATCCCTCCCCGCAGCGCCGCCCGGCAGGACTCGTTGCGGCTGCGGCAGCAGCATACCCCGAGTCTACCATTGTGGCCAGTGCTCAAATGGTGCGTTTCGGCCTTGACTTATGCTCGATATTGCAATAAATGCGTACTGTAGGTGATCGAATAGAGTATATTCGATCACGATACTAACCGCGTGCTGGACGGAGTGATTTGGGGGATGGACTCTTGGTTCGGTTTTTGTATTTCAGACCGGCGTGCCCATCCAACTGACCGGTGGCTTCGAAACTGTAAACGGCAACGGCAACAACGGCCCGAACAACAACCCAGCCAGAACCGGTGTTCGCCTGGCTCCGGGTGTCACCCTCAAGCAAATTGAGAAGATGTTCCACCCGTCGCTCACGCGGCAGGTTGGAAGAGCGAGCTCCACTGATCTTCAGCGCCTCGCCGTCGATCCGCAGCTGATCGGTCCTGACGGCCGGGCCAACCCTCAGTTCTTGCTTCCCAACACCACGCCTGGTGAGTTCGGGCAGTTGTTGTTCCTGCGCGACCGGAATACTTTTCAGTGGGATGTTTCGATGACCAAGGCTTTCCCGATCAGGGAGCGAGTTAGCCTGGAGCTATTCTCCGCTTTCAACAACGTGCTGATTCATCCGAGGTGGGGTTTCCCCGACGCGAACGTCTTCAGCACAACGTTTGGAGTGGTGGGCGCGCCTACCAATCCAGTCCGCAGCATCAATCTGCGCGCTACACTCAGCTTCTAAACCGTTTGGAGTTCAAGCTTCAGCTTGCCATCTATTCGGCGCAAGCTGAAGCTTGAATTCAAGTGCTTTGCTCGCTATCGAAGCCATCAGGTTGAGCGAAGGCTGGAGCGCAGAATACAACTCTAGGTATTGGTGGTGAATAAGGCGATAGAATTCGACTCTAGGTATTGGTAGTGAATAAGGCGATAGAATTCGACTTCAAGCTTGTTGAACCTTTCTATTTCACTGCCAACCCGACGCGCTGAGGTAGATCAAAATCGCGAGGCTGAATCCAGGCTCAAGGTCTGAATGCAGGCTCAAGCCTGAAATCCACTTTGAGCCCGGCATTGTCAGATTGCTGTCGCGTTCAGCAATCGCTTTTTCCACCCAGTAACGCTTGCGCTTTCTCGTTCCAGCCGCCGGCTAAGGCTTGCGCTTTCTCGTTCCAGGCAGGCTAACGCTTACGCTTTCTCGCCCGGCCCGCTTAGGTTCGGGCGGTGACGAGTGATCTGAAACTTGCCCAGGCGCTTCTAGGTCGCGCGACCATAACAACGACGGCTAGCATCTACACTCATATATTGATGGCATCTGCATCATATATTGGATGAAGCGAAGGCAGGAGCTGCGACGGAGCTGCTGGCTAGTGAGTAGATCTAATGAAAGGGACAGATCAAGGTTTTTCTGCCTGCCCCTCTTCTGCCCCAGATTTCGTAAGTGGTTGCGGGGGCGGGATTTTGAACCCGCGACCTTTGGGTTATGAGAACGAAGTAAATCTATCCCGCGTCCTGTTTTCTTTGCTTTAACTCACCTCAACTACTACGAGTTTTCACCATTCAATACGGTTTTGTGACCCACTTTGTGGTTCGTTGCTCGACCTTGGCGACCGTGACCACGGTCCGATCCAATTTTCGACCTACACGCATTCTTGAGTCGCCAAGTGCTTTGGATCGGCAGAGGCGAATGGCTGAGCAACTTCGTTATAGTCTCCCTCCATTATGCTAAGCGGCTCGTCGGAACTGCCTAGCTTTCGTGACGCTTTCATTGCTGACCGTGAGCAACTCACCTAATCGTCCAGCCACAACTTTCATTGTTTCAGGCAGGTTAAGTCGGACATAACGGATCAGGTGTCCAATACCTGATGGCGTCAGGTTGTTAGTTGAGCCGTCAGAGATCCCGATCAAGAATGCGCATGCTCCAAGGTTCACGCCGGCCTTCCTTAGATCCCTAAGAAGATGATCACGCCAAGAGGCTAGTTCATCCGCTGTTAAAGTCGAAAGAGCATCCCGCACCGAGTCGCGCAAAAGCATCTGGCTCAAGGTTAGTTGGGTCCTCCACGATACCTCGCTCTCTCGGAGCGGCCTCGCGCCCCCAGATCATTTTTCGCTTATGCACGTCTCGACCTCCGCATAAAGTGATCCGCTGCGCTATTTCAGATTTCCACCGATCATCGCAGTCGGGGTGAGATCGCTGTCCTCCTCACCACAGCACAACCAGCAATAGATATGCCGGTATGGTCACAGGCAAGCTGCGAAGGATAAGGGCGGGCGCTTAGATGAGACGTAAGGCAATGGAGTTCGGCCGTGCAGGTTCTATTGCAGCATCTTTGAGACTTTCTCGCACGCCACCGCAGGAGAGCAGTGAAGAGTAGAGTGCTCTCATAGAACGAGCCAGACGTAGTTGGCCCTCTTGTGATATGAAGCACAGAATTTCGCTGGGCACTGCGCGAAACCAGCCAGTTAGTGTCAAAGTTTTTGCAGCCATGACCTTAATTCTAGGTAGACACGTTAGAAGCTCAAGCGTTACGCGGCTTCTGACAACGCAAGGGAACACTGAGCTGACATATTTAATGATAGCGCCACGCTGCGCACACGGCCTGTGAATAAGAGGCTGTAAACACCGCGGCTTGAATCGTCTGCTTGGAGTTGCTGGGCCGTGTGCAAGTCCCCGAAATTACGTACGGTCTTGTCCTCTATTTCGTTTGGCTCCCAACGTGCATTGCGCAGTCTTGAACAAAGCGAAGAACGTCGCGCAAAGCGATCGTCGCCGACGCGCGCAAGTTCTGGGAATCATCCATCGGACACTCAAGAACAACGTGGGTGCTCGCTGACTTCCCAAGTTTGTAGTCGCCGAGGGCTGATCGTTTCACCTCGGAATAGACATCTCGTTAAGGAGAAGGATCAACGCTATGACAGCCAAAGAGGACAGCCGAGTTAGTGCGGCACGCACAAAGAAAATCATTTCGTTATCAGTAATGCTCACAGCCGCCATTGCAATCCTCGTAATGTTCGCTGACGGAATTTACGCTCAAAAGGAGAAAAAGCTCGCTGAGCGTATCAATGACAATGCTCAGCGGATGGTAGATGAGGGTCGTCAGACATTTCGCTTCGACACCTTTGGGGATGAAGCTTTCTGGAGCGGCTCGCTGAAACTCCATCAGGCAATCGCAGGCTCGATGTTTGGTGGCGTAGGGCCGGGCGTCAGTCCTAAGACGGCGCTTGCCGTTGGTTTAAAAGTAGACGTTGATGCGCTACCGAAGCCGCTTGAGAAAGCCCTTAGTAAAGGACAAGTAAGCCTGGATGACCCAACCTCGACACTTGCATTACTCAAAGCTAATGCAGTGGTAGGTGTCATTGGCACTTTCAATCAGAATGGGAATCTGAGTTCGATGGGTATTTCCTGTGCCCTGTGCCACTCAACGGTTGATGACTCGTTTGCTCCGGGCATTGGCCACCGGCTGGATGGATGGGCCAACCGGGATCTCAATGTTGGCGCAATTGTCGCGCTTGCGCCCGACCTGAGCGTTGTGACCAATCTCCTGGACGTCGATGACGCCACCCTCAGATCAGTCTTCAACAGTTGGGGGCCGGGCAAATTCGACGCTCAGGTTTTGCTGGACGGTAAGGCGTTCCGCCTTGATGGAAAGTCTGGAGCTACATTGATCCCGCCTGCTTTCGGTCTGGCCGGCGTGAACCTTGGCACGTCGACTGGTTTCGGCTCGACCACGTACTGGAATGCGTTCGTAGCAAACCTAGAAATGCATGGCCAGGGAACGTTCTTCGATCCGAGGTTGAATGATCCGGTTAAGTTCCCAGTAGCCGCGAAAGCTGGATTCGGAAATGTACGAAGCGGTTCCGATTTAATCACGTCGAAGCTTGCCGCGCTTCATTATTATCAGCTGGCGATTCCAGCGCCTGTTGCTCCTGAGGGCAGTTTCGACCCGGCAGCCGCCGCTCGCGGCCAGGCAATCTTCAACAACCAAGCCAAGTGTGCGACCTGTCATGTGCCTCCGCTATTCACCGAGCCGGGCTGGAACATGCACACTCCCGAAGAGATCGGCATTGACAATTTCCAATCTGGGCGTTCACCCGACAACCGCTATCGCACGGCGCCGCTCAAAGGACTCTTCACGCACACCAAGGGCGGCTTCTATCACGATGGCCGGTTTGCCACGTTAGGGGATGTTGTCGAGCACTATGACAACTTCTTCAAGACAGGGCTCACTGGGCAAGAAAAGAACGATCTCATCGAATACTTGAAGTCACTCTAATCCGATCGCCAAGAGGTTAAGATGCGGGGCCGGGACAGTCTTCCCGGCCCTAGAATCTTGGAGAGCGCTTAGTGTCGATAGAATGAGATTTTTATTCGGACTCAATATCCGTGGGTTCTAAAGTGCTATCTGGCGATTTCTCTGCACGATCGGCCTGCTCATTGAGATTCAACTCGAGGTGAAACAACACTAGGGATGAATTCTGGAGGTCAGGCTGCCGAGGATCGTACGAGGTGAAACGTCGCGTTGTTTCTATAGCGGTCCGGCAATTCACAGTGGAACTCAAATATGGCAACAACTAAAACCGAACTAACCCCGAGCGCGGAAGCTCCAGCTGCAGTAGCCGTTAAGGTCATCGCCAAGAAGAGCAATTCCATACTCACCAACGCGCTGCGTTTGCTCAGCTCCGTGCGCTTCGGCATCGTGATGCTGAGCATGTTGTTTATCTGCTGCATGATCGGAATGTTGGTGATGCAGGTGAACGTCGACGGCTTTCAAAAGTATTATGCGAGCCTTAAACCAGCGCAGAGAACGGTGTACGGCGCGCTGAATTTCTTCGACATCTATCGCTCTGGATACTTCACTCTCCTGTTAGCCATAACCGGCCTGAATATAATTCTATCCTCGATCGATCGCTTTCCGGCAGCGTGGCAGTACATCCGTAACCAAAGTTGACAACCTCCGGGAGATTCATCGCCGCCCAAATGTTGAAAGATGAGTCAGTCGAGCGAGGTGACCCAAAGACAGTTGCAGAGAATGTCCGAAAGGCATGGCGTGAGCACGGCTTTCGAGCTCACATCAACGAGGAGAATAAGCAAGTGACAGTGTTTGCTCAGCGCAATGCTTAGAATCGTCTTGGTGCCTACGTCGTGCATGCCGCATTGCTCACGATCTTCATCGGAGGCTTCCTCACGAGTCGTTATGGCGTAGGCGGGGCTATGGAGATCCAACCAGGCAAAACGTACAACGCGTTCGCAACGCGTGAGATCACCGTCAACGGCGGCCGAGAATCCCAAGCGTCTCTTCCGTTTCAGATCGAGTGCACCGACTTGGAGCAGAAACTGATCAGACCGGAGGGCGGTCTCGATAATTCGAATACGATCGACTGATTGAGCTACATCAGAATAATCGACGACGAGCGCAACGTCAGGCAGGACATGATTGTTCATTTGAACAACGTCGGTGACTATCGCGGCTATCGATTCTTCCAGAGCTCGTTTCTGCCGATCGGCAATGCTCGTCAGATCACGATTTCATTCGAACCAGATAACGCCGTAGCGGCGACCTTGGCGCCGGTGACCATAAAGCGCATGGCTCCGCAGAGGTTCCAGGTATCGGCACAGTCAGTTATGTAAGCTTCTATCCGGATTTTAATGTTGATGATTCAGGACCAACTACGCTGTCGCGAGACTACAACAATCCGGCTGCGCAGCTCGAGATCACCGGACCTGACGGCAAGCGAACGATGTCTTTTGCCTTCAACCCTCAGCTTTTCGAGCACTATCTGAGGAAGGCCAACGAGAAGATCGGAAGAGAAGGTGGACAGAACCCGCTCCTGGTGAACGGGAACAAAATCATCTTGAGAGACTTTGAAAAGGCATCTCTCAACCACACGCTGATGATCCAGTACGATCCCGGTCGCACGCCGGTCTATATGGGTTTCATGCTGTTGATCCTGTCATTGTGCGGAGTTTTCTTCTTCTCCCATCAGAGGGTATGGGCGGTGATCGAACCGAACGGCAAAGGTTCGCGGATCTACTTTGGTGGAAACACAAACCGAAATAGGCCTGCCTTCGAAGGCCGGTTCAATTTGCTGGTGAAGTCTGCGACTGGAGGATCGGGAGATGAGTAGAGCTATAAAACACCAAGAAGCGATGATGGCCGAGTTGGAGCTGAGCGTTCCTGAAAAGGCCATCGGCTTGCTGCCGATAGTTTCTCCGATTGTAGGAGCGATACTGCTTATCGTTGTGCGCATTCAGGTCGGGCGGCCTGTGGGCTTTATCTATTGCGACGCGCTCATCATGCTCGCTCTGATCAGCTACATCTGCGCTGCGGTTCTCCTGGTGACCAACATCTTCGTCAAAGAGAAGGTGTTGGATCGCCTGAGTCTCATCACGGTCGCGATAGGCTACTGCTTCAACCTGTCGGGCTGGATGGTGCGTTGGATCGAAGCACGCGACAAAGAGGACTGGAGGGAAGGTATAAACGGAGTCTGGCGATACTTTCCACTAGACAATCTCTACGCACTCACGCTGGGCTTCTGCGCGGGAGCGGCTCTCGCGACCCTCCTCGTTATTCGCAAGGCGAAGTATCGAGCGCTCGGTGCGCTGTCCATGCCGATCCTCGTCGTGATACTCGCGCTTGGAATGATGCTCGGCAGCGGCATCAGTACTTTGCCGCCGATCCTGGACAGCTACTGGCGACCAGTACACGTTTCGATAGCGACTCTAGCCTACGGTGTCTGCCTGTTCAGCTTCGGACTCGCGTTCGCGTACTTGCTGAGGGACGGTATCCGATCCGAAGCGGTTGCAATATGGGGAGGTGTGTTCGGACTGTTGGCGCTTGGCGCGTTGGGCCTCGGTACCGTGGAAGCCTGGTCCGTATCGCTTCGCGCTGAGTACTCGGTGAACTCATTTATGGATGAGAAATCGCTGCCTTTGCGCGCGGAGCTGCCGATGGTCGGACCGCTGATGGCGCTCACGTTGTTGGTGCTGATCGCTCCGTGGGTCTGTTCGGCGTCGACAATTTCAACAAAAACGAGAAAGCTAGAAAGTGGGCCTGGAAGCTCTTCATCAGCGCGGTTGTGTTGCAAGCGATAGTATTGATCGTGCTCTTTTTCCAGATTCGGAATCTGGACAACCTCGCCTCGCGCATATTGCCGCGCGAATACCCGGCATTCAGCGTATGGATGTCCGAGCGGTCGCAGCAGACGGTAACGCCCGAACAAGCTCAGATGTGGGTACAGCAGAACGCATCGAGCTTAAGGCAGAGCATGACTTCGAATCCTGTTGAGTTCGGCGGTTTGATTGGGCTGTTCGTAGCGCTTTTCCTCGTTGCGCTGTTCTCCTGGAAACGCGATGAAGTGGTCTCCGCACTGCCGTCCCTTAAGGCGATTGATTCGCTGCTGTACCGATCAGTGGGAGTAGCATTCCCGCTTTTGTCACTGCTGCTCATCACCGGAGCGGTTTGGGCAAATGAGTCCTGGGGCCGGTACTGGGGATGGGACTCGAAAGAAGTCGGTGCCCTGGTGGCGTGGATGGCTTATGCGGGCTTCTTGCACACACGCATTGCACACGGTTGGCGCGGGAGACGTAGCGCCTACTTCGCACTGCTTGGATTCGCGTTGGTGATATTCACATGGCTGGGTGTGAGCTTCATTCTTCCAGGGTTGCACTCCTACACTGGCGTATAGGCGTTACTTTGTCTATCCAACAAGGCGCAACGTTAGTCGTAACTCAGCAACAACACTCCGAAATCTATTTGTGCGGCGCGTCGAGCTTGAGACTAGCGTGGTTAACAAGGCCAGCATTCCGTAGAGGGCAGCGCCGAGATTACCAAGAGTGTAGATAATGCACATCCGCCATTGTCAAAAGTTGCTAGTTGAATTGCGTTTTTGGCCGTAGTAGTCCGTCCTCTACTGTGCGGCGAGAATCTCAGACAGTGCTCGCAGCAGTTTCTCTGCCGAGTAGGGCTTGGACAGGAAAGTTCTCACGCCTACAGCTGAATCTTCAAACAGCTTATCGTTGGCGGCCAGTCCGCTGGAGGCAATGATCTTCACAGCCGGATCAAGTTTCCGTAAGGCACGGATGGTAGCGGCGCCATCTAAATATGGCATGACCATATCGATCAATACGGCATCGACCTCTTTCCTATGTTCCGCGTACAGAGCCAATCCCTCAGCCCCATCACTTGCGGTCAGCACCTTATAGCCGTTTTCTTCCAATGTCTTTCTAGCAACTTCAAGGATTGGGAGCTCGTCATCAATAATTAAGATAAGCTCGCCGTGTCCGACGGGGACGTCCGGCTGAACTCCTGCGAGGCTTTTAGCCTCAGTAGTGGTCGCGGCAGGAATATAAATTCTGAACTCCGTCCCCTTGCCGACTTCGCTATAAACGTTGATGAAACCGTCGTGGCCTTTGACGATGGCTCTAATAGTTGGCAAGCCCAATCCGGTTCCCTTACCTAGCTCCTTTGTGGTGAAAAAAGGTTCGAAGATTCTCCCTAGAACATCGGCTGGGATACCGACGCCCGTGTCAGCAACGCTGATGACTACATATTGTCCAGGCTTTGCTTCGAGTTGCATGCGTGCGTAGTTCTCATCAATGTAAGTATTTTCTCCTCCTATGGTTAGACTGCCACCGTCCGGCATTGCGTCTCGTGCGTTCACGCAAAGATTCATCAGCACCTGATGGAGCTGGTTTGCATCGCCAACGACCGGTAACAGGTCTTCCGCAATGGACAGCTCGACATCGATTGACTTGGGTAAGGTGCCCTCGAGGATACTTGCTACTTCCCTCATGACATGCGTGGGTAGAAGTTCGATGCGCTCACCCTGGATGCCTCTGGCGAACTCTAACACCTGCCTTATCATTTCGCCGGCACGCTCTGCATTGATCTGGAGAATGGCGAGCATGTGCTGGCTTTCCTCGTCGGTGAATTTGCGCTTAAGCAGCTGAAATGATAATAGGATCGGCGAAAGAAGGTTGCCGAGGTTGTGCGCAATACCGCTTGCCAGCGTTCCAATGCTTTCCATTCGCTGTGCGCGTAGGAACTGGGCTTCGAGCTTCTTTTTTTCCGTTATGTCGGTGTTGATAGCAAATACTGATGCTGGCTTGTCGGCCTCACCTGGCACAAGCGTCCAATGGCATTCAGCGATTATCTCTCTGCCATCCTTTGTTCGTTGACTCAACTCACCGACCCATTCTCTTTTTTCGGTCAAAGCGGTCATTGCCGCCTCGTAGTTAGATAGATTGTCCTTGTAAAGTAGGGCGCAGATGTTCTTTCCTATAGCCTCACTTGCTGACCAGCCGGAAATACGCTCGGCGCTCTTATTCCAGTACAAGACGCGGCCCTCCAGATTCCGAACTATAATGGCGTCCTGCGCGTGGTCAAGCAAGGCTGCCTGTTCGTGCAACTGCTCCTCCTCCTCCTTGCACCCGGTGATCTCGCGCGCAATAGCCGAAGCGCCAATGATCGTACCGGCGCTACCTTTGATCGGCGATATAGTAATCGAAACATCTATCTTGCGGCCGTCCTTTGTGAGGCGGACGGTTTCGTAATGGCTGATCCTCTCTCCGCGCTTGATCTTTTCGAATATCTGCGGCATCTCATCGTCCCGATCCGGGGGAATCAATATAGATATAGGACGCCCTTTGACCTCGTCAGGACGGTACCCATAGATCCCTTCCGCTGCTGAGTTCCAACTGGTTATCGTCCCGTCCAGAGTTGTGCCTATGATGCCGTCGTCGGAGGACTCGACAATCGCTGCCAGCAACGAGAGGGCCTCCTCATGATAGTTGCTGTGATCCGTTGATCGTTGTTTGCTCAATTTACTCTGTCGCTTCATAACGCCGTTTAGAAGGTAGCTACACGAGCACCCCATTGAATATCCTGCCATGAATTACGCACATGCGCTCCCCGTAGAAGGTCTAGGCCTGGTTGGCCGGTGATAGTCATCTGGACTCGTAGAAATAAGCAAGTGCAAAGTTTCTGGCCGCGACTAAAGCTGATAATCTCCCGAAGCCTCGGGTTGGTAGAGAACCTCCTCAACTTTCAATCTCCTGAGACCCGACGGAACTTCCCATTCGATTATGTCTCCAACCCGATAACCGATCATGGCGGTGCCTACGGGCGCCAAGACCGAGATCCTGCCTTCATCAACGTCTGCCTCATTAGGAAATACGAGCGAATAGATCATCTCTTTACGGCTCTCCAGATCTTTGAGGCGTACTTTGGATCGCATTGTAATGGCGTCCATCGGGATCTCCTTAGGATCAACAATGTTCGCGCGATCTAGCTCGTCCTCCAACTTATTCATGTAGGGCATGTTCGAGTCGACGCCACTGTCTCTCGCTGCCTCGATCAGCTTTCTTAGACGAGCGAGATCGACTTCAGTTATGTAGATTGTAGATTCCTTAGTCATAATTCCCTCCATCGTTAGTTCTTCCTTTCTACTTCACTCATAGATTCAAATCCAACACTGCCAGCCTGTGCTTTTCAGCACTTATTGCGTAAAATTTTTGCTCAGATCCGTTCCAGCCTTCTCGGACGAGATAAATGGCCAAAGATAAGATCCTCATTGTTGACGATGACTCGGCCGTGCGCTGGACCCTCGCGCAAGCACTGCGCGCTGGTGGGTATGATCCTTTTGAAGCCGGCACAGCTGCTGCTGGGCTCGCTACATTTGACGCAGAACAACCGGCACTCACTTTACTCGATATCAATCTCCCTGATGAGTCGGGCCTTAGTGTCTTGACAAAGATCAAAGCGCGGAATTCCGAAGCGCTTGTCATAATGATCACCACCGACGTCCACGTCGAGAACACGATTGCCGCATTGCGCGGACAAGCCTATGACTTTTTAGGAAAGCCAATAAACCTTGACGAAATCGAGGTCAGAATAACCAATGCACTTGAAGCGGGGCGGCTGCGCAAAGAAGTAAAGCTTATCCGCAAGGAGCGTGCGCGCGAGTTTGACTTCGACCAGATCATAGGTAATTCACACGCCAGAGCGGAAATGATGACGCTCGCCCGCAAGGTTGCGGAAAGCGAGGTGGCAACAGTCCTCTTACAGGGAGAATCAGGCACCGGCAAAGATCTGCTGGCGAAGGCAATCCACTACGGCTCGCGGCGCGCTGGCGCCCCTTTTGCTCCAATCAATTGTGCCGCCATTCCGGCGACCCTTATGGAAAGCGAATTCTTCGGGTACGAGAAAGGTGCATTCACGGACGCGAAGGCGCGCAAACAGGGTCTACTCGAACAAGCCGAGGGTGGCACAGTGTTTCTCGACGAGATCGGCGAGATGGAACTCAACCTGCAGGCGAAACTGCTCCGCGTTCTTGAAGAAGGCGCCTTCCGGCGCGTTGGCGGCCTTAAGGATATACCGCTCGATGTGCGTGTTATCGCCGCATCGAATCGCAACCTCAGGGCTGATAGTGAATCTGGGCGATTTCGGCTGGATCTCTACTACCGCCTCTCGATCATTCGTATTGATATTCCTCCGCTGCGCGATCGAGGGGATGACGTGCTCACGCTGGCCGAGCATTTTATTGAGCGTTTCAAAGAACAAATGCGTAAGCGCATTCGCGGCATGACGCCTGAAGTCATCGACGTCTTCCGCCGGTATACCTGGCCCGGCAATGTACGAGAACTTCGCAACGTAATCGAGCGGGTAATGATTCTCGAAGACAGTGATATGATTACAACGGCGTATCTACCCAACGACCTCGTTTCTGAAGCGACTGGCGGGCTGCAGCGGGATGCCGCCGCTAATCAGTCACAACCCCAAGCAAGCAAGGTTGCTCTCGGCCCGCTCGTTTCTCTTCCAGCGGAAGGCATTCCTCTCGACGAAGTGGAAATGTCTCTTGTGCGGCAAGCGCTGGAGCGCAGCGGTGGCAACCAAACGCGCGCCGCTGAACTGCTGGGAATCTCCCGCGGCCAGCTCCGTTACCGCCTCAAGAAACTGGAGGAGGCAATAGCAAGTCATTAGCGCAGTTCCGGCGCTTTAGTTACCCAAAAGTTACGCCGATTGTGCCTGTGGCTTCGCCTGGGTTGGCTCCGCAATCAAGGGGTTCACTTCCGAATTCGTACTTCTGCTAGGCGGTTTCGCCCGCAGAAAGGTGAGGCCGGTCATGGATCACTTCGACGGAGCAATGGGCATGGATGGCGACGGCCTCCGAGACGCTCCCGTGCAGAATGCGATTTATCCCGCCTCGTCCCTGCTCTCCAACCACCACGAGGTCGGCCTCCCACTTTCTCGCTTCGTCTATGATTTGGACTTTTGCGTCACCAATTGGGGCGATCCCCGCTGATTTTAGGCGGGCGCTGCCCAATATCTTTCCGGCTGTGCTGAGAGCTTCTTGAGCCCACTCCTTCTTAATTCCCTCAGCGCGCTGCATCTCCTCTGAGACGCCTGCCATGCCGTTTGATAGGTCCATAACAATCTCGGGCGGGACTATTACGCTTACGAGTTTGATTTTTGTCCCCTTGGGCCATGGCCGTTCGGCAACCGACCGAACGGCAGCCTCAGAATACTTCGAGCCGTCTGTAGCGAGCAGCAGCTTCATTCCGACCTTGTCAAGCCTTTCACCTGTGATGGGTCTCAACACCCCGACTGAGCAGGGAGCGTGGCGAAGGATTTTCTTAGCGACGCTGCCCAGAAAGAACCGTGTAAGACCGCTATGCCCGTGCGATCCGATAAATACAAAATCAGGTCCCCACGCGCGGGCGTAATCCACAATAGCAGCGGGAGGGTTGCCCGGGGTTACGACCCACGAGCTCTCAATCCCTCGCGAGGCCAGTTGATCAACGGCAGACATCACAAGAGCTTTTGCGTTTTCCTGTTCTGCGCTAAAGAACGGCTCAATATCGGGTACACCGCTATAAACCGAAACCGAGCCCACCACATTAAGGACGCGAGCCGTTGTGTCGGCGGGCCATCGTCGCGCAGCTATCCCGCTGATGACTGCTTGAGATGAGGGCGAGGAATCTATGGCAATGAGTATCTTCATTTTTATCCCCTTGTTGTTCTCCTTGAATCGCAAGATGGAAGAACGCAAGTTGTAAGTGCAAGATTAGTGCCGAATCAAACCCTCAACATTTTTCCGAAAGGGACGCATCCCGGCCTTCCACTGCCAAAAACCAGCCACTCCACTGCGAGAAATCTTGCAGGGCAAATTCGTATATGACCAAATGATCAACGGTCGAAGTGCACCTGCGAGGACTGGCTTGACCGGTATGTTACTTGCAAAGTTGTGAAGATTGATGGGCGATCAGGCTCACATGTCTGAGGTCACAGAAGTAAGACGTCAATCAGCAGGCTTCCAGGTGAGAGTTTCTTTACCTCAGTTATCATCATTTCCAGTGCAGACTTTGTGTACTACTGTACGAACCAGAGGCTTGCGCGTGAAACGACTGATCGACAACGAGCCTTGGGAGGGTGACGTTTAGTATTCCGCCAGTGAGAGTAGCTCCTACCTTATTCACATCAATCGCAACAGGTAGGTCAAGTAGACGGAAGATGTGCTTGGTCAGAATCCCCGTGGAGTTGGCCACGATTTCTCTCAAAAAGGTATTCCCCGCCTCTTTATCGGTCGGGGTGGTTCCGCCGCTGATTATAAGCCGACGTGGCTCAGCGCTCACTTCGATCTCCTCCGCGCTAAAGCCGGGCAATTCAACCTTCACAGCCAGCCGGTCTCTGTACTCACTGACTTTGATTGCCAGCGACTGCAGCATTTCAGACTCCGCGCGAACCCAGTCAGCAAGGTCCTGCTCATGCTCGCAGCCGCGACGCTCGAACAGTTCGAAGGCCCGGCGAGCAATTGCTTCCTCCAGGTCTCTCAATTTAGCAAATTGGCTCTCTGGCTCAATCAGCTTAGGGCTTTCAGGCTTGGTTGTTGCTCGCATATCTTTTGAGGTTTGACGTTTCATTACTTGTCCTTTCTAAGTTTGAGTTGTCATCCGAATAAACAGGGCGCGGCATTGTTTCCCACGACCTCCCAAGGAGTGCAATAACTGTGCCCTCATATTATCGTGAAGCTCAGTATGCAGTCACAGGTATTGACTGATTTACTGCTTAGAATTTGACAATGGCTTGGTGGATATCTCGCAACATGGCGAGAAACTATGCAGGGGGCTACACAATCCCCTGCACCGACTTCGATTGCAGCGTTGGCGCATAGATTGCAGGTCAACAAATTCAAAATTAATCGCGAAGGGGGAAGTGAATGACAGGAGACACACAGCACAAGGCAAGCAGTTTGATCTGAGCGAGCTCAATGGCATCTCTGACCGCACTCTGGAAATGCATTTCAAACTCTACGAGGGATATGTCAAAGAGACTAACCATCTAAAAGAGAGAATCTCTGAGTTCCTAAGAGATGGAAAGGTAGATCAAGACGAGATGCCGGCTTACTCCGAACTGAAACGACGTCTCGGCTTCAAGTACAACGGCATGGTGCTGCACGAATACTACTTCGACAACATGAAGCGCGGCGGGTCCGCTGACCCAGATAAAACTGCGGCATTCTACCAGGCAGCGGAGGAGAGCTTTGGAAGTTACGACATCTGCAAAGCCGACTTCGTCAGCATCGGCAAGATGCGCGGCGTTGGTTGGGCCATCTGCTATGAAGATCCGAGTGGCGGCCAACTATCAAATCACTGGATCAGCTTGCACCAGATTGGCAACGTTGCGGGATTCAATCCCGTGCTGGTGATGGATGTGTGGGAGCATGCTTTCCTGCTGGACTACAAGCCGGCAGATCGCCCGAAGTATATCGAAGCGTTCTTCTCAAACATAGACTGGCGCGCTGCTGAAGGCCGTTTGCAGCACACCAGGCACAATAGCGCCTCTGTGCCGCGCTGATAATTGTCGCGTTGATGCAACGGCGAATGAGACACAGTGTTCGAAAGGTTGCTCGAGCCCTTTGAAGAATAGAGAGCGGCCTTAGCCTTAAGGAGAGATAATCGCGTGAGCATTAATCCACTTGTTGAATTGACAAAGTCAGGCCAGTCGATCTGGTATGACGGCATTGAACGAGGGCTTATCGCGGCGGGTGGCCTAAAGCGGCTTATTGACGAAGATGAGGTGCGCGGCGTTACGTCAAACCCGACGATTTTCGAGAAGGCCATCGATAGCTCAGACGATTACTCCGACCAGTTACGCGAGCAGGCCGAGCGCCAGAAGAGCGCAAGCGATATATACGAAGCTCTTGTCGTGCGCGATATTCAAATGGCGGCGGACCTGCTCGCGCCAGTGTTTGAAAAGACCGACGGCACAGATGGTTTCGTAAGCCTTGAGTGTTCTCCGCTGCTCGCGCACGACACGGCGGGCACTATCGAACAAGTGCGCCATCTGTGGAGCGTGTTCAATCGCAAGAACGTGATGATTAAGATTCCCGCTACGTCGGAAGGATTTCCTGCAATCGAACATTGCGTCTATGAGGGCATCAACATCAATATCACGCTCATATTCTCGCTGCACAATTATAAGAAAACCATAGAAGCCTATCTTCGGGGTCTTGAGCGACGCGTAGCAGAACACAAGCCGATTGACAGAATCGCGTCGGTGGCAAGCTTCTTTGTAAGCCGCATAGACACTGCGGTGGATAAGCGGCTGCAAGAGCGGATCGCCCGCGCAGGCAGCGTAAAAGAGAAAGAGAAGCTTGAACGCTTACTGGGCCGCATCGCAATTGCAAACGCAAAGATTGCTTACCAAATATTCAAGCGGTTATTTCGCGGCGAGCGATTCGTAAACCTCGGAGCTCAAGGTGCGCGAGTCCAGCGACCGCTGTGGGCTTCGACTTCGGCAAAGAACCCTGCCTACTCGGATGCCTACTATGTAGAGGCGCTGATCGGACCCGAAACAGTAAATACGGTGCCACCTGCCACGCTCAAAGCATTCCGGGATCACGGGCGGGTGAGAGTTTCGCTAGAAGAAAACGTGGCCGAAGAAATTGCAGTCTTGGCGGGGCTTGAGGAAGTTGGGATCAGGCTCGATGACATTACTCAACAGGTGCTCGACGAGGGCCTGAGCTTGTTCGCCCGATCGTTCGAGAAACTTATGAAAGCGATCCAATCGCGGCGCGATGAGATTGTGAGCGGCCTGAAAGCCTCCCAATCGGCAACTGCGCCTGATTACAAATGTGTGCTGGGTATCGATTCACCTAGCTAAGCAAGCAACCGGTTTTGCAGGAACTTTAAAAACTTTGAAAGGGCTTTATGGCTATTCATAAAATTAGGCTCAAGAATCGTACACAACTCGCCGAGGGCACGATGGCATTTCATTTTGAAAAGCCGGAGGGGTTTGTCTACAAAGCGGGCCAATTCGCAGACTACACGCTGATCGACCCGGCTGAAACTGATGCCGAGGGCAATATACGAGGGTTTTCTCTCGCGAGCGCGCCTTACGAAAACTTTCTTATGTTTGCGAGTCGAATGCGCGATACCGCATTCAAGCGTGTGTTAAAGAGAATGGAGCTTGGCACGGAACTCACGTTGGATGGCCCTTACGGTTCGTTCACTCTCCACAACGATGCGAGCATTCCCGCGGTCTTCCTCACGGGTGGCATCGGGGTTACGCCGGCAAGAAGCATTATGCTTCAGTCGGCGCACGATAAGCTCCCTAACAAGATTTTCTTGTTTTATTCCAATAACAGGCCCGAAGACGCGCCGTTTTTGGATGAGCTTGCCGAAGTCCAAAAGGAAAATCCGAATTACACCTTTGTCGCCACAATGACAAAGATGGAAAAGTCACAGCGCCCGTGGCATGGAGAGACCGGTCACATCGATGAGCGAATGCTTGCGAAGTACATTGGTGATTTGACATCGCCGATCTATTACATTGTGGGACCTCCGGCAATGGTTGATGCCTTGGGAAATGTATTGAACGCTGCCGGAGTCAATACCGACAACATTCGCACGGAAGAATTTACCGGCTACTAGCGTGCCGCAAGGCTTCTTAGAAAGGAAACAGACGTATGCGCTACAACTGCGGATGCTCGATGCCCGACAACGATATGGGCGACCCAAAGAACATTACTAACAAGACTTTCAACGAGGCGTCGAAAGCCGCCGGTCAATCGGCAGAGGAAGCCAAAAAAAACACCCCGGACCTTCTGCAAAAAACGCTTGGCGAAGGACAAGGATCCCAGGCGCAGAAGAAGTGACAGGCCCGCACTAAGGTGCAACGAGGGCCGCGCATTGATCTAAGATCAGAGTCTGCGCGTGGATACTCCGATCTCCGCTCGGCGAAGATTCATAGTTGCGTTTAGAGGTGAACACATATGATCAAACTAAAACGGGCTTATGAAAAACCTGGCAGGGCTGATGGCGAGCGCATCCTCGTCGAGCGGCTTTGGCCGCGCGGGCTGACAAAGCTACAGGCCAAGATCGATCTGTGGCTGAAGGACGTCGCGCCGAGCACGGAACTGAGACGCTGGTTCGGGCACGATCCGAAGAAGTGGGATGAGTTCCGCCAACGCTATCAAAAGGAGCTCAAACAAAAAGACGAGCCGATCAATCTGCTCAAGCGCAAAGCCAAGGCAGGCACGATCACTCTGATCTATGCGGCGCGAGATGAGGATCACAACGGCGCGCTGGTTTTGCAGCAGTTCCTTCAGAGGGGTTGACCCGCATAAGCGTGGTGTCCCCAGACTACGGTTACGCGCTAAGACTTCGCCGCACACGTTGATACGCGGCGAAGAAATAACTTGGCGAGAAGGGAAAATAGCAATTTGCGGCCGATCATTTTTTCGCTTGAGCCCGCCCCTCCCTTCGCGCTTGAGTTGACGGTCTGGGCGTTGCGCCGCCGGCCGGACAACGAGGTGGATCGTTGGGATGGACAGACCTACCGGCGCGCGTTACCGATAGCCGGTGAGTTTGTGGAAGTAGCGGTCACACAAAGGGGGCGGCCGGAAGCGCCGCGGCTTGGGGTTAGTGTCATTGGAGCGCGGCGCGCACAGGACGTTGAATCGTTCGTTACAGCGGCTCTGAATCGAATGTTAGGTCTGCAAGCGTCCCTGTCGAAGTTCTATAGCATTGCCGAGACTGATGGCCGGTTATGGCGGTTGGCGCAGCGGTTTCGCGGGCTCAAACCACCACGTTTTCCCAGTGTGTTCGAAGCGGTGGCGAACGGCATTGCTTGCCAACAAATCACGCTCACGCTCGGCATCCGGGTTCTTAACCTTTTGGCCGAAACTTATGGCGCTGCGATCGAGGGCAGTGTTCTCCATGCGTTCCCACAGCCAACCGACCTTGCACGGCGAGACGTAGAAGAACTAAAGAGGTTGAAGCTTAGTCGCCAGAAAGCCGTCGCGCTCACTGAACTGTCTGATGCCATTGTTGAGCGGGGCCTTGACCTCGAACGGTTAGCGACCCTGGATGATGACGCAGCTATCGATCGATTGATGCAATTGCGAGGCGTCGGGCGTTGGACGGCGGAGTATATTCTTCTCCGTGGATTAGGGAGGTTGCACATTTTCCCTGGTGATGATGTTGGCGCGCGCAACAATCTTCAACGATGGCTGGGTTTGAAGAAACCGCTGGACTATGAGCGGACGCACCGCCTCCTCTCCAAGTGGAGACCCTACGCGGGATTCATCTATTTTCACTTGTTGCTGGACCGGCTTTCGGAAGCGGGTTTCTTAACGCCGGCTCGCTGAAACGCAGAGTGTTCATTTAGTTAAGAAAGCTCCGTGTTCTCTTTGTTCGATAAAACTTCCATAAGTCGTCAGCCGTTCTCAATGTGACGATCATGACGCGGTAGTAGCGGCGTCGGAATCATGAGCTCGCAATAGTCAATGCCCTCAAGCATATCACCGGTGACGCGACCACGGTGAACCATGATTCGCTTATCGTTCTGAGTTGCGGAGCAGAGCTTCGCCTTTGTTCACATCGATGCGTCCGGTAGCGAGGTACGTATCCTTGAGCCAGAGCTTGGAGTTGATTCGTTGCTCAAGAGCCTGG
>DATFWY010000318.1:0-12923 GCA_035258805.1 Blastocatellia bacterium
GCCGCCAAAATACCTGATGCGGCTTTGGTAATGTTTGCGGATGGGATGACCGACACTATTCAGTGCGTAGAGCAGCTGTGTATCATCATCAGGTTTCCAAGCCCCGCTTTCAACGACGCAAATATCTTTGTACGTCTGGGCCAGTTCCATCACCAACAACATGCCGGCGACACCCGAGCCAACAACACAGAGATCGTGTTCTTTTTCAATTCCGGAGCCCAACGACCTTCCGTCAATAATCATCTTGGACTTGACTCAAAGCGCATCAAATTTTTGTATTATTATAGACCAGCGATTGATTATATTCATGGGTCAATCGCGCGCGCCGACCGCATTCCCGTTTGCTCCTGCCCTATTGATTTTTCTCGCATCTTCTCGAAGCCACTAAACAGATCTTCACGAGTCTTTTCTAAGCACCAGACTGACGCTTCTTAGGGGAAGAAATTTTTCGACAAGGGGACGAACTTCGCAATCGTTGAGCTCCCCCATGAATCTGACGAGGGCGAGATAGAAGAAATAGATGAGAGGACACAAAGCAATCAGCCACAGGCCCGATGGCGAGCCCCACCGGGTCACGGTGTAGCTCGAGACACACCCAATCCCGACTTTGAAAAAAGTTTTCCAATTCGGCAAGACCAAATGACCTTCACGCAGTAGAAAGACAGTCCCTACGAGTGCACCAAGCACGTAAGTTATCGTCGTCGCCAGAGCTACTCCGGCGAGTCCCATTGTGGAGATCCACTCGTGGATGAGAAAGAACTGGACAGGAAGAAGTCCGAGGCTCAACGCCATGCTCCACCGGGGACGATCCAAGCCGGCAATCAAAGTTGTTACAAGGTTTAGCAAAACCATAAAGACGAGACAGAAGCTCAATATTTTAAGCACCGGGGCCGCAAGCAGATAATCGTCGCCGAAAGTAAGACCAAGAATCTGTTCTGCTGAAGCGGAAAGGATGAAAGGGAGAGGCGCCAGCAGCAAGAGATAGTAGTAAACGGTCTTCGAGACAAATCCCCGAACCTCGGAAGGATTCTTAGCCCTGAGCTGTGCAACGCTCCGAAACACCACGAGCCCGGTCCCCAGACTGAGAAAGTAGGGAGCTTTGATGAGAGCAACAGCGGAAGTGTATAAACCCGTCAGTACGCGATCATTTAACAGAGATTGGATCATGAAGAGATCCATGCGCACCAATAAGGAAGCGGCCAGACTGGAAATGAACAGCGGAAACCCAAACGCAACGATATTCTTTGCTTCCACTCGTGCGTGCGGAGCTCCCCGGTTTGGTCGCGAAGCCCAGAGTCCATAGAAAGTAGCCGCTAAAGTGCTCGCCGTATAGGCGACGATCACCCCGTAGATCTCCATACCGTAGACGAGCAACGTCACTATGAAGAGGAGCTTTACAACGCTTCTGATCACCGCAATTGCGCCTTGCCTGCGAAAGTGGCCCATGCCGTTGAGAAAACCCACATAGACCGGCAGAAAGGCAAACGCGACGATGAAAAAGGCACCCATGCGCAGGTAAGACGACAGTCCCGGATCTCCCAGAATCACCGCGAGTCGATCCGAAAACGAGAAAAAGACAGCAAACCAAACGAGAGCGTAGATCGTTTGCAGCTGCAAAGCCTTTTTCAAGATTTGCTTTGCACCTCCTTTGTCCCGAGCGATATAAAACGCCACTGCCGTGGAAAGTCCCCATCTCAGTATCGTCTCTAGGATAGAAAAGGTAGATACGATGATTCCGAAGTAACCGTAGACTCCAGGGGCCAGGAAGCGTCCCGCCCCGATATGGATGCCGTAATTGATGACCTGAGAAATAACATTGCACAGCGTCAACGAAACAGCGCCACCGATCAAGGATTGATTGGTGGCGTCTTTCCGCTGTGCTGTCGCCAATGACCCGCGCTTGTTGGGTCCAATGTCCATCTAACGATTAATGTTGTCGTCCCCGAAGTGTAGCCTGAGCATTGCACTGTGGGGTAACTTTCTTTTTGCGACTAAGGTTGTCGCCTTCGGTACGTGGCTGCGCGGTTATTCTACGTTGAGTGGTTCAGGCAAATCGAGAGCAAAATCGTTTGCGATCTCTCTAGTACCAGAGTCGGCCTGAGAGTGTATTGAGGAGTTGCACGGTTTCCTTGCCGACACATCGGCGTTCGTGCAGGACAGAAGGGAGTCCACGCAGTGCGTCACAAATGCCCCGAACAGCAAACCTTAATTCCCCTTTGAGCGTAGAGGTGACCACAGTATAACCCCACCAGAGTCCGGTTGTGGTCACAGCGTAAGGCCAAGGCAGATTTCTGGTTGCTACCCAGCAGCGGTTTCGCGCGTAGAAATAGCTTCGCTGTCCTCGCTGTCGAGCTGACGGGACCTCGCGATGAATGACGCCGACAGAAGCTGTGTGCAACAAACGATATCCCCGGTCGACAAACCGATAGGACAGATCGAGCTCTTCTCCAGCGTAGACCAGTCGATCCCAAAACAATCCGACATCAAGCAATGCTTCACGCCTGAGCGCAAAACCGGCGCCGCAAAAGTAAGCGCACGGATAATCGTGCTGCACGCTGAGCTTGTCGGCCCTCGGAATCGTCCGGTAATCCTCAAGGCCGGTTGACGGATCGCAGATTTTGAAAGCAAGGCAAGCGAGCCTGGGATCCTCCCCGAAATAACGCACAATGCGTTGGGTTGCCTGCACATCGGCAAAATGAGCATCGTCGTCGATGAAAACACAAATCTCGCCATCGGCGCTGGCTGCGCCGCGGTTGCGTCCGCCCGCTACGCCATGGTTGGCCCCAAGCACAATCAAATTCGCCTCGGGAAACTCCTTGCAAATGGCCGACGCGCTGCCGTCGGTTGAACCGTTGTCAACTACGACGATCTGTTTGTGCGGATAGTCTTGCGCGCGCACCGAATTCAAACAGCGAAAGACCTCTTTCGGCCGGTCCCTCGTAGTGATCACATAACTGATGAGTAGTTCGTTCATTGGACAAATCTCTGCGGCCGGGTAAGGTCGCGGTTGCCACATACGGGAAGATCGAACACCGCAAGTGGCGATCCGTCGAGCCGTGGCGGCAGGGGGACGTCGAGCAACCTCAACACCGATGGTGCGATGTCGAGAACGTTCGCGTCCGGTAGCCGCCGGCCCGCTGGGATACCACGTCCCAAGGTCCACAGGCGCGATTCGGGTGTGTGATCCCCGGATCGGGGAATGTTCGGGTGAAATATGGGAACCTCCACCAATCCTACGCGAGGCGAATAACAGGCCTCGAGTGTCCCCAGATCGCTCCGAAACACGACCATGAGATCCGGAACGTCGGGATGAGGCTCAGGGCCGAATGCTTCAGTTGCTGTTGTGACTTCGGCGACGATTGGCTCCCCGCTCGCGAGGTCCTTAAGCGCGAAAAGTTCTTTTCGCAGCTCGGCGATCAGGGACTGCGCCTCGTATCCCGGACAAACACAGCCGACGGGCTCACGACCTTTGAGATTTAAACGTATGGCACCGCACCGGTTATTCCGTAGCGCGACCGCCCGCGTCGACGGGGACTCGAGCGGATCGAGCAGGCAGCCTGACCGCCCCTGAATATACTTGAGGGCATCCGTCTCAGCGAGACGTTTTAATGCCGGTTGAACCATCCTCGGCGCATGGCTTATTTTAGTCTGCAGGCGGC
Source organism: Blastocatellia bacterium (assembly GCA_035258805.1). GTDB lineage: Bacteria > Acidobacteriota > Blastocatellia > UBA7656 > UBA7656 > Onstottus_A. The sequence continues at coordinate 3,660 of DATFWY010000318.1, forward strand.
GCAACCAAGAATTTCCGGAGCCGTCACTGGAATCGAGGCCGAGGCGGACAAGTAGCTCAGGGAGAAGCTGGGGTCCTCCGTTATAAGGCCCCATCCCGTGACTAGCGACGACCAGGACCAAAGCGTCACTCCCGGCGGTTTCGATCAGATCGCCTATGCCTTTGTCGATCGCTTGGTAGACCGAGCGAATCCCGTGGCGTAGATTTGCCGGAGCCGCGGGATCATGCCACTGATGGTGCGGGTCAAGAAAGTGCCAGAATTGATGGCCGACGCAATGCGTTTCACCAAAAGTAGCGACGAAAAGATCCCAATTTTCCCGTCCCAACAAATCAAGCAGGAGCGCGGTCTTAAGAGCTACACCCTGAAGAAGACCGTCGAGCAGCCGCTCGTAACCCGAGCGCTTTCGACCGTGCAGATCGCAAGAACGGACCGGGTGGTTGCCGTAGCGCGAGAGCAACTGATCGAGCAGCTCGGGCGGGTCGCTGCAAATCTTGAAGGTCCGATCGTGCAATCCCCACTCGAACAATTGAATTCCATTAAAGTCGGGAGCCGGCACCGATTGGACCGGATCGATGACCGCCACCCGACGGCCTACCCGACTGGCGAGCGTCCAGTAGTAGTCCTCGGGCTCAACTTCTTCGGCAAGCACCGGACGCACCCGTGCCTCACCGGTGTGTAGCTGGCGAGGATGATAATACAGCGGCACCTTACCACATGAGATGCCTGTGGTGATTTCCGGCCAAATGGCTCCCGGCAGGGTTCCCAGGCAGTTGGCCAAAGAACGGACACAACCGTGTCTTTCCAGGCGAGCAAAGGTCGGGAGTTGCCCTTCGGACGCCCATCGCTCCAGCAGCGTCGGCTCGGCGGCATCGAGGCCAATAACGATCACAGGGGCAGGCATTAGCTACCAAAAGAATTCACAAATAATTCCATACGCCTAAGCGTTACGGGGTTGGTGACGAGAGGGTTCATCGTCTGAAACTCAAAATCTCGGTGCTTTGCGGATTGGGAAATCGCGGAGCGGGCTTTCGTCAAGATGGATCAGCTATTGCCAGCCGAACGGGGATTCATGCTTTCTTTCCAGGCTGAATTGAGCTAGAAGCAAGAAAATCTGGTTCCAGCGCCCGCGTATCGCTTCCCAAGAATATTCCACACAAGGCTCCAGCCATAACAACAACGATTCCATAGCTGACAAAAGCCAAATCAACAGATCTGCCAAAGAGGTAGGCTTGAACAAGTTCCGCCAGGCTCAAAAGGCTGACCGCTATAGTTATGGGCACGAGCAAAGTGTTTGAGTAGCCCAGAGACCGTTTTGACAACGCGCGTGACAAGAAGAAACTGGCCGGGAAAAAATAGACAAAACTATAAGCGATCTGGGCGACCGGATTGTTTCCAAAGCTAACGATGAAATCTCCCAGCCGCAGGTAGAAATTTGAGTAAGAGTATTCCCGTCCGTTGACAAATAGCTTACGAACCCCTCCCTTGTACGTGACGACGAGGTGAACGTGCTCTGGTGCTTGAAATTCGTTTCCTGATCTCAAGTTCACAGGCTGGGCGTTTGAAGCTCGACTCGTATTTGAAGCAACATCGGCGCCATCCGAATCCTGAGCGCTATCAGCCACCGCACCTCGCGTCATCCAAAATTCCACAGACAACTCGTTGCGACCACGGATCGCGTCAAACAATTTTTGTGCCGGACGTTCGCTCGTGAGAACCGAAGGTTTAACTATGTCAATCCCATTGCGACCATGGAGCCAGCGAAAATGCGATGTCGGGAGCAAAGCAATACTGAGCGGCAACGCGCAATAAGAATCATCGTTGGGTTGATCGCCATGTTCCTCACTGAACGTGCACAAGGCCACGAGGCCTGCATTTGGAGGACGTTCCATAACGTCGTTGGACCGACTCAAATCATAATTTTGACCAATTTCCATCGGATCAAGGGCTCGTTCGTAAACCCCAGCAAGGTAGACCACGCCGGGCCACGGGAATTCCATTGAAGCCTTTTTCCCGAGTTGAGATGTGTAGTGCCGGTTCCACACGTTCAAATCAAACCACGGAAACTTGCTCACAGAGATCAACAGCGGTACGGCGCCAAGAACAACAGCGGCCGGCAACAAGAGCTGCGATTGGTCTAACCAGCCGAGGCATCGAGCCGCAAGCCGTCTAACACCTAGGGGACTCAAGGCGCAGAATAATGCACCCAGCACGGCGCCAAGGGTGTTTGCAAGGACGTCGAAAATAGATGGTTCCTTCGTAAAAAATATCTGAGATAGCTCGATCCAAAAACTCACGATGCCGCCAACCAACGCTGCTCGAAGAACCGTGGAAAAGTTGCGCGAGCGCGGCGAGCCGCATACGTAAACCAGCGCACCCCAGGGAAGGAAGTAAACTACGTTTGTTACGAAATCGTCTAAGCCAACATCCCGCAGGCGTACCGCGAGCAACGTCAGTACCTTCCACGGCAGTTCTCGATTGAGGTGTAAAGTTTTGCCGGAGAATTCAAACGGATAGAGACCCGCTATCAGTGAATAGATCGCGCACAAGACGAAGACAAGATTGGCTTTAACCCGATTCATTGCTCGTGCTGCTGAAAATTGGCGAAGGTGTCGTTGCGAGCAGCGGAGATTCACTAGCACAGTGAAAACTTTGCCAGTAAACTCCGTTCAACAAGCCCAATTCGTTGAATTCGCAGTCACCCGGTTTTCTCGGCACACACGACTGAAGACCTCAACACAAGGCCGCGGATGGCGTTCTTGGGTCTTATGATCAACTTCTGCCAGTCCGAAATGGGGCTCCAATCCCATTGCCCATTCGTAATTGTCCATCAACGTCCAATAAAGATAGCCGATCACGTTGACGCCGCCCTCGATCGCCTTGGCAAGACTTTGCAGATGCTGGCTGATGAAGTCGCAACGCAGTACCTCATCGCTTGTGGCTACGCCGTTCTCAGTGACGAATAACGGAAGACCGTAGCGAGAAAATTTCTTTAGAACCATCTGCAATCCCTGAGGGTAGATCTCCCAACCGATATCGCTCATTGGACCGAGGTGGTTGTGGCGGGATAAATGACAAACCTGCCCTAGCAGAGCACCCGCTCCCCAGCCGACGCTGCTTATAATGGAGCGCGTGTAGTAATTGATCGCAATAAAATCTAGACAAGGGATCCCTCGTCGCCAATTCTGGAGAGGCGTTCCTAAGAGACAGAAGAATACGCGATTCAAAATCATGTCGCGTAGAGCTGCGGCCATACGGTCGCGTTTCCGTTCAGGATCGCAAGGCACCACTAAGAGGGCGCTGTGTGCAAAACCGACCATCGTATCCTGGCGTATCCGATGAAGTTTGCGGTACGCGGCAACGTGGGCCCGAGCGAGATTTCTAAAGGCAATGATGGACTTGATCCAGGAAGCTTTCAGACAAGGAGGCCATTCGCCGTTGATATAGCCTTGCATGACGTACACTGTGGGTTCGTTGATGGTAATCCAGTATTTCACCTCTTTGCCCAGGTGCTCGACTACGTATGCCACATAACGCGCGAACACCATCGCGCTGTCTCGACGCAACCATCCTCCACCGTGCGCAAACCAGGCTGGGTTGCTAAAGTGATGTAGAGTAACAACCGGCTCTAAGCCCCGCTGTTTCAAGGCGCGGATTACTGCTCGATAATGGTCAACCGCGTCCGGATTCCACTGCCCTTCGGAGGGTTCGATGCGGCTCCACTCGATCGAGAAACGGTGAGCGTTGTGTCCCCAAGAGCGCGCCAGGTCGAAGTCTTGCTCATAAAGCTCATAGTGACGACAGGCGTCGCCCGAGCGATGAGGCAACCGCCCCGACTGTTCATATTCCCACCAGTCGTTCCATCGATTTCCACCCTCGACCTGATGACTCGAAGTCGCGGCCCCCCAAAGAAAACCCGATGGAAATTGGAAGGCCTGAGGCTGTCCGGGCGTATCGTAACCGAGCCTCGTTGCGGCACTCATATCACAAGCGCTTGAAGTCACTGTGAAGTAGATTGAGGCTGAGGCTAAGGCTGAGACTGACGTAAATCTTAACCTAAACCTTAACCTTCCCGTCTCGGCGACACATCCTCGACCCGGTAGGACCAGTAGAATTGTTGCAAACTGACTCCGGAGCCGTGCGCGTCCATGGAGGCACGCATACCGAACAACCCGCGAGGAATCCGTTGCTTGCGATCAAATGGAGTCCAGGAGCTGGTTATATCCGTTCCATTGATGTGCACCCGACTCAACATATTGTTAGCCACATTGTGCTCAACAACGATTTCGTATTCCCCTTCAGTGACCCTGAAAGGTAACGCTGTATCCGGAATGTCAGAGTTCGTTCTGTAGCCGCTTTGCCCATCTCCCACGCGATACCTCACCCGTCCTGGCGCGTCCGCCTGGCTCCTGTCATACGCCACGCCTACAAAAGTCGAGTTAAACTCATGGGTCCCTGTGGGTTCACCCAACATCAGCAATCCCGCCTCTTGGATACCCGAATGAACCCGGCTGCCCTCTCCAGTAAACAAACTCACCCGGGTTGAGTAGCGAATAGTCCCTGTTTTAGGACTCATCTTTTTCTGAACAACGCCAAGCAAGCCTTTGCCGTTTTTTGATCCTATGAGTTTGACTGAGGTTTTATAAAGCTCGCTTCCGACAGACTCCCGAACAGCTGGATTTAATCTCACCTTAACCCACTGATTCGTCTCGGCGACGCCAGAGTTTATGTCGAAGCTGTCATCGCGATTAAAGAAATCTCTGAAAACTAAGGCAGGCCTTTTGGCCGGCGCTGGAACGCGCTCAATTTCGAGAGAATTGAGGCGCCAGCTGTGAAATCCGGGATCGACGGTGCGCGTGATCTTCTGGCGCCAGTTACTGGCGAAAACGCTAGGCTGTTTGAACCACGACCTCCACCATCCCCGCCACAGCGGACCGCTGTAAGACCAGGTCCAGCCTCCATAAGCCGGGTCGCCCATAACGATTCGAAGATGTCCCTCCGTCACCTCGACGATTGCCGCGCCCTCGACTAAACGGTTTCCTTCTACCTTGATCGGCGCTCCGTAAACGGAACCCGCAAAAACAACGTCGTGAGCCCGAAACTTGACGGTTCGCTCATCTACAAGGGGCAGGGGAATGTTCTCGGGCCAAACAGAAGTACATTTCACCTGATACCATCCATCGGGGAGATCAATACGAAAAACGACCGGACGGTTTGCAGAATGGCTTGCGTTTCCATTGGCCAACTCCAACCTACCTAGATCCTTTGGCGAAGATCTTCTTCCATCAGATAGAATGATTTCTGCTGTTTCTCCGCTATCCCAGGCACTTTTTGAGAGATCGCCTAACCAGCCGTACCCTCGTTCTCTTGTGTATGCGGAGCCGCCATATGCTTCCCATCCTGCAGGGTTGGCAGTGCGGTTGCTATAATTGGCAGCAATGAAATTTATCTTTCTTCGAACAGGTCCGCGTTCCCCGATTGCGGACGTTTCAGAGCTAGCAGACAGGACACACAAGTGAGAGCCGAGCAGTGTTGCGATTACGACATAGACAACCGGAGCTGGAATCCTTACGCGGCTGCCTCTAACAACGGAGGGTGCCAAGTTTTCCATGAAAGGCAAAAGACTTTATACTTAGGGATCGTGTGTAGAGAAGATTTTTCTAACGAAGCGAAATCGGCTGGGTTTCTCGGGTGGACCGGTCGGATTCTCAGTCGAAGCGATGACCGGAGCTAAGCGTAAAGTTCATAGTGACGACACGCATCGCCGGAGCGATAAGGCAACCGCCCCGATTGCTCATATTCCCACCAATCGTTCCATCGATTGCCGCCCTCGACCTGATGACTCGAAGTCGCAGCGCCCCAGAGAAAAGCCGGTGGAACGGCAAAACTACGCGTGGCTAAAGATGCGTGAGTGTAGGAGTAAGCTCGAAGAGACTTGGTTCCTTTTTTGCCAAGTCCTTCTTGGTCGGCAGTACTCCCGATTTCTCGATCCAATTTACCAAAGCGTCTGCCACGATCTGATTGCCAAACGCATTTAAATGGATGTCATGAGGAAAAAAAGCAGACCGGTCTTTAGCTCTTCGCCGAATAACGTCATAGACCGATAGGACAGTGAAACCCTCCTGCTCGAGACATTGTTCCAATACCCGCGCCTGATTCATGACTTCAGGCATGAAGGGAGCGCCGTAGATCTCTTCTTTGCTCGGGATCAGGACCACCAAGAAGTTTGCGCCTCCACTCTGCGACAGAGCGCGCATTTCCTTGAGCGAGTCGATCATAGAGAGCATGCGAGAGTCCTGCCGATCAAGTCCAATAGCTCGGGCTCGAAGACTATCGATATCCAGGAGAACGTCAGGCCCAGATGGAAAGCTAATCCGCAGTGGAATCCCCCGCCAACGAAGAACGAGATCGGTCAACTTTCCAGCTATGTGTGATATCCTTTGAACTTTGCTCCAAAATGTCCAAAATGATTTCGGCTGCAGTCTGTCATTGAGCGCTAACCGGTATTCGTTGTAGTTCCCCTTGGCCCCATCCCTCAACCAGGAATCAAAAACTAGCTGACCGTCAAGATCGGCCGCTAAATAAATGCAGGAAACGACCAGTCTCGGTCGAAATGAAGCGCCGAACTTACGAAACGTCATGAGTTGGCGATTGGGGGCCGCGCCGCCATTTCCGAAATTCACTATTCCTTTGATTGGAAGAGCTCGACCAACCAACGTTGAGAACTCCCGGTCGATAGCTACCCCCACCCCGGCAAGTAAGGAATCCCCAAAAACTTCGATTTCCGCTGTTTGGGGCAACGGCATTCGATTGGGAAATCCGTGCTCGTCGGACTCTGTAAGATATTGATAGTCGTCGGTGAAAGTCCAAACTCGAAGATGTGGAGGTCCGCGAAACCCGATATCTGGATCTGAAACGGGATGGAACTCTCCGGCTTCAGCGTTAACAAATGATCGAAGCTGCGCCTTTACCGGAGTCAATTCCGGGTTAACAGCGATGACCTTTTCCACAATATAAATCGCGAGCCCAAGTAACAGCGTAACGGCACGAAGACTATCATTGTCTTTGCGCCGAGGTGTCTCGAAGTCACACTTCTTCCCTTCCCATTTCTCCAGATTCATGAGGTTTTTCGTCACGGCGAGGAACTTTTCGCTAAATCCTTCAGGTTGTAAGTTTTCGCATTGTTTCTTAAATGATCGAGCACCAGCTCGGCGATTAAAGCGTATCCGCGAGGATTGGGGTGGCCATCGACTTCGAAAAAGAGGACCTCTCCTTTGGCAGCGCGAGTCCGAAAATCCGGCAATAAATCTAAGTACGGTATACCAAGTTCTCCGAGCTTCACACGCAAGGGCCTTCCCGGATCTGCATCGACGTTGGTCTCACCCATAAGTGGCAAATAAACCTCCTCCTTGCTCGGCTGAAGGACTACAAGGATTTTTGTGCCATTTGCCCTAGAGATGGAGTGGAGCCGCTGGAGGGCCTCTACACTAATATCAAACGCACGGTTGCCAGGTTGACCTATCCCGGTTTGGGACGTGAAACCTCCTAAGTCTAGCTGCAGCTGAGTTCCGTCAGGAGCTCGAAAAATTCTCGGCTTAGAAGTACCGTATCCTCTAAGATACCTTTGAACATACATTAGCAAATTATAGAAATGACTTTTGCTTGCCAGGACATGACCTCGCCACAGTAAGCTCCTTACAAGGTTGCCGATCGGCTGGTCCAAGCTAAGGCTAGTACTTCTCGGTCGGCCATAATCTCGCCAAACCATGAAATTCCCTTGCGCTCCTGATTTTAGCCAGCCATCAAACATATCAGCGTCCCAGAAATCGTTTCGCACTAAGAAGCCGACTAACAAAAGCTTGGGATGAAGTCTTGTTCCAAATGTTTCATACAATCGCAAATACTGCTGTGTGCCGGCTCCAATAAGTCCGAGATTGATTAAACGGTTGTGGGGCAGAGCCTTTGCCACAAGTGCGGGCCATGCCTGGTCATCCTCGACGCCGTAGCCGAACGTCACCGAATCTCCGACCGCGACGATTTCGGCCTTCTCAGGCCACGGCCAAGCATTGCGAAAGCCATAGCCGTCCGTATGGTTAGCGGCCCGGAAATCCCTACCGGCTATAATGAATGTCTTGTTAGGCCCACCCAGGTAACCAATGTAGGGATGAGCAACCCCATAGTTGTCAGGGTCCGCCTGGACAATCTGCTGTAGCTCCACGGACAGCAGACCAGGAACCAGCCGCAACATTCCTTCCGCCAGAGCCAATGCGAAAACAATACTGCCGGCGAATAATAAAAAGGAAGAGAGAGGTCCCGACTGCCAAGAACGAGAAGCAGAAGAGGTCCGTAATGTCATCAACATTCTCCGGTTGGTCAAAGAATAAACACCGCAGCAGTGGCGAGCGATTCTGCTCGTCCAATAGGGAGTCGCCAATTACGCGATCGTGCATCGTCGTCGTGGGTGGGGATGATCACGAGGCCCTTCATTTCAACGAGACTCAGATTTTAGAAAGAAAGCAAATCATCTCGCCGCATAACCCGCTCCTCTGCGATTCGGATGAGCTTGGAAAAGAGGCGTATCGGTCTGCACAAGCCACACAGTACGTTGTTGTCGACTGATCCCTGTTCATTGCAGACAGGAACGACAACCGAGAGCTTCAATTGAATGCCCCATTCGTAGCACACCGGCCTTGTTTTTTTGTATAGCGCTCGACCAACTCGAAGAAGATTCTGGTTAGATCATACTTTAGCTGCCAATCGGGGAAGTGTGAATGGATCTTGGTCAAATCGGAAATATAGCAGACGTGGTCGCCAATGCGGTTCTGGTCCTTGTAGGTGGAGTTCAACTTGAATCCCATATCTGCCAGCACATCCATTGTTTCGAGGATGGAGATGCTGTTTTGCCTGCCTCCTCCGAGATTATAGACCTCGCCACAGCGTGGCTTGCGAAAGAAGTCCAGGAACAGGTGCGCTACGTCGCTGGCATGGATCTGGTCGCGCACCTGCTTACCCTGGTAGCCGAAGACTGTATACGGTCTACCGGTGACAGCGCACAGAACGATATAGGCAAGATAGCCGTGTAACTCGACAGCAGCGTGCTGCGGGCCAGTGAGGCAGCCTCCGCGAAAGATGCCGATGGGCATCTGAAAATAGCGCCCGAATTCCTGGGACATGATGTCGGCTGCGACTTTGGAGCCGCCGAAGAGCGAATGGAGGCACTGATCAATGGACATCGATTCATCGATGCCGTCCAGACCGTTGGCATAG
>DATFWY010000319.1:0-39142 GCA_035258805.1 Blastocatellia bacterium
CGTTCATTGTAGTCCGCGACAAATCCAGACACCGCGGTCGTGGTAATGATGCCCGACCAGGCTATCAGTACCGAGGCGACTCCAATACCAACCCGCAATTTCGAAGGCCAATCTCCCCAAAGCAATGATGCGATTCCGACACAAAACACCAGCTGAAAAATTATGTTGAACCAACCCGTCACAGTATCAGTTGATACCTCTGAAAACGATGGCGGAGCTGAGCCTGCGTTCAAGATGACTGCTATCGTTGTGAAGACAAGAAACCCACCACCCAGCACTGCGCGAGCAAGTCCCCATTTCCGATATTTCTCATTGCCGCGGATTAAACCTACGGCGACGATCAGGTCAACTATAGGCACCACGAAGCCTCGAGGTTCGTTAACTCCAGGAAACTGACCAAGCAAGATCAGGCCGATAGCGAGCAGGCCCATCACTCCATTGATGATCAGAAGCACTCCGGCGGCGAACATTCCCGGTGTCGGTTCGCTGTCCTCCTCGCCGGTGAGCTCACTCATCATGCGGGGTTGGAATGTAGGTTCGGCCGTTGAGTTCGCTGCCTGACTGATAAGAGCCGGATTCTTCCAGAGAGCCAGATCGAAGATTTCTTTCAGACGGAACTTATGTTGGCCGGGCTCATATACTTTCGAGTTGCCGTCAAGTTTGCCTTCATGGTACCAACGCTGAATTGTCTCTCGATCGAGCGGTCCGTACTCTTTTCCGTCTTTTGCTACGACCAGGTAGCCGGTTGGCATGTATTGGTCTCCTTGATTGCGTAAGAATTTCGTTGCGGTTCGTTGCAACGCGCGAAAACGCTGGAACACAAAGTCAGGCTTATGGAAAAAAACAGGTAGCCGTAAAGCCTGTTGCAAACGTGATCATTTCAAGAATCGCGTTGATGAGAGATCCAGTGTCTGGTATCGCTTGCGTGAAGATTAGCCGGCTGACTCAGTGCTTATAGTTTCGTATAACGAAGGGGCCTCGCGCTTCGAAGGCGTTCTTAACGGAACATCGACCACGCGCACTGTTGTGATCCGGCCGCGTTGACGAATTGAAATCAGATCGCCCACTCGAACTTCCCGAGCGCTCTTTGCTCGTAGCCCGTTCACCTTCACCGCTCCAGCTTCGCACATCTCCTGGGCCAGAGTTCGCCGCGGAACGAGCCGAGAGAGCTTGAGGAAAATATCGAGACGCATCGTGGGACTATTGGCAAAGACCTTCCCCACGTCGTAACGAATTTATTCGTTCTTTTCGAATTAGGTTGCTCGCAAAAGAAAACGAATGAATTCGTTACAACAAGCGGAAACGAATAAATTCGTCACTACGAGTTCTATAGATTCTTACTGCCGTTCTCTCTATTGATTCTTATCTGATTTGTCGGGCTTTGCCTGAGCGGTGACGTATCCTTTAGTGATTTCAACAAACGCATCCTCGCGGAGCTTCTTCAAATACTTCTTTCGCGCCTCTTCTGCCTTTTCCATTGTTGCTCCGCGTCCTACGGCGTTTTGTACCTCGGGACTTTCAAATGGCATTACGGTAGGCGTCTTTTTTTCATCGACGCGGATGATTTGAAACCCGTCCTGAAGCCTTATCGGTTCAGTAATCTCACCGGTCTTCAAACTTGAGGTTGCCGCTGCGATTTCTTCCTTGAGCTCTCCCTGTTTGAACGTGCCTACCTTACCGTTCTGTGTGCGAGAGGCGCGCGTAGCCGGAGAGTTTGCCTGCACAGCTTCTGTGAAGTTCTTCCCGGCGCGAATCTCCGCCACGAGCCGCTTTGCACGTTGTTCGACTTCATTGGCGGTATGGCCCTCGAGCGGGAGAAAGATTTCTGAAATCGTGATCTCGCCCTGCGTAGTGAATTTGTCCTTGTATTTCTCGTAAAACTCACGTCGCTCTTTGTCGTTCAAACGTTGAAAGATTGGAGACAGTACCTCTCTCTGCACAACGTACTGTTGCTGAAGTCCCTTGCGAATCTGCCCGCGCGCTCCCTCAGGATCGACCCCTTGTTTCTTCAGCTCGTTCTCAAACGCAAGAACATTTGGCAATCCGTTATCTTTGGCGATCTCAGCCATGCGTTGATTAACCTCGGCTTCGACGTCAATGTTCAACTCCTTTGCCTTCTGCTCGAGCAGTATGTTCTCGATCATGTAATCCAGGACCGTGGGCTTTATTCTTTCATATTCTGCGTTAACTTGATCCTCGCTTTTACCTGTCATTTCGCGCGTGAGTTGGTCCCTTAAATCTTTGAGTGCGTTTAAGTAATCCGCGCGGGTGATGATGTCGCTGTTGACTCGGGCGACGATCTCGTTTACCAGCTCGGGTTCCTGGGCTCGCGTGAATGCAGATGACACGAGCAGTAACCCGATCGCTGCGCTGGTTATGATGAACTTCATACGGCACATCCTCTCATTAGCAAATACGTGACGGGAGATTAACAAAACCAGACTTACCCCTGTCACAAGTGTACTTTATATGGGCTGGTTTAGTACTCAATTATGCCTTAGCTGTCCTGTGTATGGGAAGCCCAGCGCCGAGTCGATTATCTGAATCTTTGCCTCGGATGTGAGGCGTTCAAGCTCCTTGTCCACTGCCTGCTGATTCCGGCGGGCAATCAACTCCTCGGTTAGCTGGGCTCGACGATCATCAAGCTGCGAGCGTCTTTCTTCCGGCGCGTGAGGCTGGATCCTTTGCTCCAACTTAAACAGGTGAAAACCGTAATTAGATTCGATCACCGGGCTTACATCGCCCGGCCGGAGCTGTTGCACGGCCTTCTCCAGCAGGGCCGGAAGCTGACCTTCCTCATAGCGCGTAAGCCCGTTATTCTCAGCGTTTGGAGCATCAGAATGGAGCCTGGCCACCGATGCAAAATCCCGCTTGCCAATTGTTACTTCTCGACGCAGGCGATCAGCCTCTTCTCGTGACTGAACCCGAATCTCGCGAACCAAAAAACCCGGACGATCAGTGAGCCGCGACTGATTCTTTTCGATATATTGCTGGACTTCTTCTGGCGAAACGCGCACGTCTCGCATTGTGATCTGCCGATAGTATTTTCCGATCTGAAGGTCTCGTACGATCTCCTCGCGAGTAGCGGCAGTGGCTACAGAGGACTTGACTTGCGGGTTATCTTGAGAACTCTCTTCGATCTCGGTGTTGCTCACGCTTAGACCCAAACGTGCTGCTTCATCCAGCACCAACTGTCGCTTTATGTATTCGTCGAGCATCTGGCTTCGAGTAGTGTCTGAAATGTCGGCAGTGCTTACATCGCCCATTTTCGAAGCTAAAAACTGCTCGAACTCCTCCCGATGAATATCGCGGCCGTTTAGCTTGATGATCACTGAAGATCGGTCACCACCTGTCCGACAGCCGGTCACCACAATGATCAGCAGGATCAAATATGAAGTAACGCGTCTCAATGGAGAAACCACCGCAGACTCATTTTGAAAAATTGTACAGGCGCGCAGCATTTTCACGCATTACCATTCGAGCCAGTTCGACGGCTCGATCGCGACTGATCTCTCCGTCATTCAACATTCCCGTTAACGCCAACGCCAGCGCTTGTCGAGCGGTCACCACCGCCAACCAGGCAGACTCCTCCCAGCCGATTTCTGGAGTCAAAGCAAACGCATCCGTGCCGAAAAGCACTTTTTCTGGGAAGTACTCGAGCCAGCTCCGCAGCACTTCGCTTAGGGCGCGCGGATAGAGAAAGAAAGTCTGCGCAGAGAAATCAGCGTAAACATTTGCTTTACCCATCAACGACGCCGTTTGCCTTGTAAACGGATAACCTCCGTGAACGATGACAAAGTTTGTTTTTCTTAAGCCCGGATCGTTGAAGGCTGATTCGAGCAACAACGGATTGCTTCCGCTCTGTTTGTAAAAGCTGCCGGCGCCGTCAAGGGCGTGAATGTGAACGGCCATCCCAAGGCGCCCGCATTCCGAGGCAATGTAGCGGAAAAGATAATCCTGCAGTGTCTTGTACTCGGCTGCAGGCGGTTCACCGCCTTTTACGTATTTCTCGTAGACTCTGCGCGCTTCCGCTTCGGATGCCTCATCGAAATCCAGGCGTCGCAGATAAGCAGCTTCGAATTTGGCGGCCACCGCGCCATCACGTTTGTGCCGTTCAAGAGTCGCGGTGACGACATTCTTGAGATACTCATTGAGTGTTGCCGGAAGCGCTGCGATCTTTGATTCGGCCATATAGCGCTTCAATAGTTTGGCTTCGCCCACGTAGAAGACTTTGTAGTCCGGATTTTCCCGGCGAGAGGCTTCATTGTTGAGCGGAACCATCAAGGCATCAGCAAATGATACCCAGCGAAAGCGGGGCGTCTTTAGCCCGCGACCCATGGCCACGCGATTCGCAAGCATCGTTTCTATTCCGGCCTGATCCAGGACCCAGTTGGGATACTCTTCGCTGCGCTCGCGCATTACGCGCTGCTTCGCGGCGGCGAGCTCTTTCAGATGGGCTTCGCTCATATCATCGTAGCGATATGAGAAAAGTGCTCGCCAAGCTCCGATGTATTCTGGATTTGTAGGGCTGAGTCGCGGCGGCAAGCCGAACGGTTCGAGGCCTTCGAGGGGCAGGGCATCATACTCGTCGTCGGGCTGTTCGCCTGCTGCGACGTAACGCAGGGGATGCGCGTGGTTGTCGATGGCTTTTATTTTTGCGATCTCGGCAAGAATTTGGGGATCAGCTGTCGTTTGCGCGATGTGAGCTTGTAATGGAGCAAATGCGAGCAACAGAATGAAAGTGACCAGCAGGGCGATTTTGGTTTTCATAAAGATCCTCGAGAGCGATTGGTCGGAGTTCATTCGTACACGAAGAGAGGTGATGAGTCAAAGGAGGTGGTTCAGCCGGAGAGAGTTTAAGGAAAACCGTGAGAGAGGTGAGACCCGCAGGGAGCGAGAGCGTGTAGCCCAGGTCGTCTCCGCTGCGTGCCCCAGCCAGGGTTAGCTGACTCGTTCTGGGCTCACGCTGTCGCCTGGGCTTCGCCTACTGCGCTCCCTGGCTGCGTGCGCTAACCTCAGCGTTACCCGCCCAAACCCACTAAAAATTTCCTGAAACCAATTCGCCTCTCCCGCCACTTACGCCCAGTACGAAGATTTTCGTTGACACTACGAAATCCTTCGTAGTATTATTTGCGCCTAATTTATTTTCTGGAGCGATGATATGCCGACAAGCGGGCCGCCACGTCCGACCGACGCCGAGCTGGGCATCCTTAGAGTTCTCTGGCAGCGCGGCCCAAGCACCGTGCGCGAGGTGCAAGAAGCCCTCAATCAAGACAAGCCAACCGGCTACACAACCGTTCTTAAAACCCTTCAGATCATGACCGAAAAGGGACTGGTCCGCAGGAACGAACAGCAACGAGCACACGTCTATGAGGCCGAACTAGCACAACATCAGACCCAGCGCCAACTTGTCAGCGACCTCCTTAACCGGGTCTTTGATGGTTCCGCTTCAAACCTGCTGATGCACGCGCTCAACTCCAAAAAGGTAACTTCTCACGAGGAGCTCTCTCAGATTCGAGATATATTGGACGAGTTTGAGCGAGGTGGAAAATGAATGCAATAGCCGACCTGCTCGACAAACCCATTTTCCAGGCACTCGGCTGGACCTTGATCCACTTCATCTGGCAAGGCGCATTGATTGGAATTCTTTATTTCAGTGTAAGCCTGATGCTTCGGCGGCGCTCGGCTAATGTCCGATACACCACGGCCTGCATGGCAATGCTGTTGATGCTGATTGCACCAGCAGCGACCCTGGTGATCATTAGAGCGAGTGCTGATCTGCCAGCTACAGAAGCAGCCAATGAGTGGGGCGCCGCAATTCAGCTTGAGCGAGTAACGCTAAAGCAATTCCAACCTCCTTCTGTAGAATCGGTTGATAACAAAGAAATCGAACCCGTTCGAGCATCGACATCAGATGCAATTGTAAAAAGGATCCAGGATGTTCTGCCGCGATTCATCCCGTGGTTCCTTGCATTGTGGTTCGCGGGAGTTCTGTTCCTATCATTAAGGTTCGCCCGCGGCCTGGTAGTAGTTCACCGGCTTAAGCGAGTCGAAACAGGGCCGAGCATTCGAATATGGGAGTCACGCCTTTCATCGTTGTGTCAACGGCTCAAAGTCTCGAGGCCGGTTCGGCTCTGCGAATCAGTGCTCGTGGAAGTTCCAACAGTTGTGGGATGGCTCCGACCGGTGATCCTCCTTCCGGCTTCTGCGTTGACTGGCCTCAGCGCCGAGCAGTTGGAGGCATTGCTGGCGCACGAGCTCGCTCACATACGCCGGTTTGACTACCTCGTCAATCTTCTGCAGACATCGATCGAGACATTGTTTTTCTATCACCCCGCGGTGTGGTGGGTTTCGGCCCAGATACGTCAGGAACGCGAACACTGTTGTGACGATCTGGCGGTTGCCGCGTGCGGTAACGTGCTGACATATGCCCGGGCGTTAACTGCGCTTGAGGATCTGCGTGGCTCAGGACCGCAGCTTGCCGTAGCGGCAAGCGGCGGATCTCTGCTGATGAGAATTCAGAGATTGCTGCGGGGCCGCTCACCGGCGTTCCATCGGTTTGAGGGCGGCATGGCAGGGTTCATCGCACTCGCGGCGGTATTCATTCTGTTGCTGGGTGCTCAGGCGGCGTTCCTGTCGCGTGTGAACGCAGCAGTCAAACAGGTTCTTGAACTTTCTGAGCATAACGATACCGCCGACTCGTCCCTGAGACCGACGGCGGACATTCCACAGTCGATTGTCAATCGGACGAAAGCAGACAAACCCGTAATCTCTGGACCAGAGATCTCGCCGAGCCTTGAGGCGAGTAAACCGGCGTCGGAAGAATCGAGCCCAGCGGCCGATGAAACGCCAGCTCAAACCAGCCCGAGTTTAGAAGGGCAAGATTTTAGGTCGCAGCTTCTGGCTGCCGGGTTGACGAATGCAAACGGCGAGCAGATGGATACTTTTAGAATTCACGGTGTCACTGCCCAATTCGTACGTGATATGGTCGGGATACTGTCAACGAAGATTGATGCCGATGCGGCTATCGCCCTCCGAATTCATGGCATATCACCTGCACGAGCAAACGAATTCAAGGCCCTGGGGCTTGACCGTTTGGATGCGGGCCAGCTGATCGCATTTGGAGTGCACGGCGTCACCCCCCAATTTATCAGCGAGATGCGAGCTCTCGGTTGCGGTCCAACCGATGCGGACGGGTTTGTAGCGTTCAGGATTCACGGCGTTACGCCAAGGTTTATTCAAGGGCTGAAAGATGTAGGCTATCCGAATCTTTCTGGCGATCAGCTGATCGCGTTTGCGATTCACGGTGTAACTCCCGTGTTCATTCAAACAATGAAGATTTTTGTTCCGGGAAGGCTATCAGAAGACGATCTCTTGGGTTTCAGAATACACGGAGTCACCGCCGACATGATCAAGGAGCTCGAGATCATGGGGTTCACAAAACTGACTGCCAGCCAGTTGATTGGATTGAGGATTCACGGCGTGACGCCTAAGTACATTCGATCGATTCAAGATGCCGGACTCGATCGAGCAACGGTGAATGAGATTACCGAACTCAGGATGTTTGGAATCACACCAGATTTTATCCAGATGGTTAAGAGCCGCGGCTTCACCGATGTAACGCCGCAGCAGCTTGTAGAACTGCGCCGGCTGAAAATCCTGCCGTCCGCGAAACAGAACTAAACGAGGCGGTCATTGCAAGTTTCTTGAACCCGTTCCGTGTAGGGAGCGGGATGTACTCGTAGACTGTCTAGTCTGCTGGAATGTGAGCACAGCAGAACTTGCGGCAACCAGAGGAGCAAACGGTCCGCAGACCAGAGTCTACGGTACCTCTGCGAGGAGACAAAAATGAAAACAAAGCATGAAATGTCCAGAAACATTTTGAGAGCGGCGCTGGTCGCCATTATTTCAATCTTCTGCTACGCGTCGACGGGGATTATGTCGTCCCAAGCGCCGATGACGGGCGAGTGGATCCTCGAGATGCGGCCCGGAACCAATTTCGTCTACTTTTCGATTCACCGCCGTAGTGAACGCGGAGGAAGCTTCTCATCCTCGTCGGATATTCGAGCCGACAGCATAAAAGGTCTCAGTGAGGCTCAAGCCTCAAGTAACGGTTCGCCAGTCAGTTTTCAGGTGGTCAGAGATGCCGGCACCCTGAACTGTGAAGGCTGGTTCAAGCAGGGAAAAGGCTCAGGAACATTCACGTTTGTGCCGAATCAAAGCTTTGCCGCCGAAATGCGGAGTCTCGGTTATGAACAACTGTCGGACGAGAAGTTATTTTCGATGGCCGTGCACGATATCAACCTCCAGTTTGTTCGAGACTTGAAGGCGCTGGGTTATGACCGGCTGACTACAGACAATCTCTTCGCTATGCGCATCCATGGCGCTGGTCCGGAATTTATCAAGGCGATCAAAGCCGAGGGCTATGATCAGGTGCCGGTTGATGACCTTGTTGCTATGCGAATTCATGGTGTGAGGCCCGAGTTCATCGGAGAGTTGAAGACGCTCGGATACGATCACCCGCCGCTGGACCAGCTCGTGGCGATGCGAATCCACGGCGTGACCACCGAGTTTGTAAAAGCATTGGGAGAATTGGGTTACAAAGAGCCTCCGATCGACCAGTTGTTGGCGATGCGGATTCACGGGGTTAAGCCAGAGTTCATCAAGGATCTAAGAGAACTTGGTTACGATCGGATTGCGATAGACCAGCTTGTGGCGATGCGAATCCACGGCGTGAGCACCGAGTTTGCGAAGGAGGTTAAGGCGCTCGGGTTCGATCGAGTGACCCCGGATCAGCTCGTTGCCATGCGGATTCATGGTGTCACCGGGGAGTTTATTCAAAAGATGAAGGCACGCGGCTTCAACGATGCATCGATCGACCAGCTGATCGACATGAAGATTCATGGTTACGACAAATAATTAGCGAGCTTCACGGTTCTTTGCGTCTTCGCGATGAAACCTGCTTTTGGGCTCGCAAAGACGCAAAGTTCCTCAAAGCCGCGCAAAGTAAGAGAGGAGAATCCCATGACCACAATAAATCGCCTCAGCAGGATAGCTTTGACAGCTCTGATCTCACTTGAACTCATAAGCTGCTTCCTCCGGACCCAGGCGCAAGACTCACGTTCCGGACAATGGATAATCGACACCACGCGCGGATCAAATCAGTATCAGCTCACCCTGAACTATCCTTCGACGAAGCGCGGCTTTGGCAACAACATCAACTCGTTCAGCCTGTCGCCTGATCGGCTCCAGGGTCTTACCAGCGCGCAGATCATGTCATCCGGCTCGCCGGTCCGATTTCAAATCGTTCGTGACGCGGGAACGTTCAACTGCGAAGGCTGGTTTAAGGACGGAAAGGGCTCGGGGAGTTTCGTGCTGACGACCAACCCGGCGTTTGCGGCTGAGCTTCAGAAGAGGGGCCTTGCTGCTCCCACGGACGACCAGCTGTTGTCGCTGGCGATGAACGACGTGAGTATAGCGTTTGTCGAAGAGTTGAACCTGCAGGGTTTCGAGCGACCCACCACTGAGCAACTGGTCCGCATGGGAGAGCACGGAGTCTCGCTGGAATATGTGCGTGAAATCAAATCGTTGGGTTACAACGTTCAGTCGCTCGATTTGATAACCAGAATGGTTGACCACGGAGTGAATCCGAAGTTCATAAGGGAGCTTGATGCGCTGGGGTTCAAGCAGCTTCCTGTTGAGACGCTAATCAGGACTGTAGATCACGGCGTGAATCCTCGATTCATCAACGAACTTGCGGCCGCAGGATACACCGGGCTAACGCTGGAACAGTTGACCAGAACAATTGATCACGGAGTGAATGGCAAATTCGTCCAGGAGATCGAAGCGCGCGGCTATGGTCGCCCGCCGCTCGAACAGCTTGTAAGAATGCAGGATCACGGCGTGAGCCCGAAGTTCATCGACAGTCTCAAAGAACTCGGGTTTCAGAATGTGCCGATCAATCAGCTGATAAGAATGCAGGACCACGGAGTCAATGCGGCGTTTATCACGAAAGTGCGGTCGCGAGGATTTACCGATACGTCGATCGACGAACTGATAAGACTTGCCGATCGCGGGTTTAATAACTAGTGGAGTGTAAGAGAAGTTCTGTACGGCTGGCCCTCCGTGGCCGCCCCTTCTTACATAAGTTAACTGCGGCAAGAAGGGTCGGCCACGGAGGGCCATCCATACAGGACCAATTCATTAGATTGCTTGCGAAATCACAACGGTCCACTATCACCGTAATCGACTCAGGAGTAAGCTACGCACTTCCGCGAAGAGGGCTCGGTCGTCCTGTGACTCCAGGCTGATCTTCAGCACGCCGCTCGGAGCAAAGCTTGCCGCGCCCTCTGATACCAACGCAACAAGCTTCTCAGGATCTATCTTTGCTTCCTCACTGAATTTCACTGCAAGACGGTCGCCCTCCCGATCGATTGAGATAATGCCCAACTTTGATGTTTCTCGACGCAGCCGTGAGTACTCGAACAGGTTTTCGACCGTCTCCGGGATAGGTCCATAGCGGTCTGCGATTTCGGCATGCACATCCGCGAGTTCTTCTTCGCTTTCAGCAGACGAGACGCGTTTGTATGTTCTGAGCCGCTGGCTCATATCGTAAATGAAATCCTCCGGAATCCGAATGTCTATGCCCAGGTTAATTGCCGTAGACACTTCGTCTTCAACCGGTTCACCTTTCAATTCCCTAACAGTGCGTTCGAGCATCTGCGTATAGAGGTCAAATCCAATCGCATCGATCTGTCCGGATTGCTGCGCACCCAATAGATTCCCCGCGCCTCGAAGCTCCAGGTCGAGGGCGGCGATGCGGAACCCCGCCCCCAGATCCGAAAACTCGCGAATCGCCGCAAGCCTCCGCCGCGCTATATCAGTCAATGTATCTTCCGCCGGGATCAGCAGGTACGAATAAGCTCGCCTGTTAGAGCGCCCAACTCGGCCGCGCAATTGATACAACTGGGCAAGACCGTACTTGTCGGCACGATTGATAATGATTGTGTTTGCAAGAGGAATGTCGATTCCGTTTTCAATGATTGTGGTGCATACGAGAACATCAAGCTCGTGTCGAATAAACTTGAGTATTACATCTTCCAATTCCTTTTCAGCCTTCTGGCCGTGACCCACCGCAATACGGGCTTGCGGCACGAGCCTGCCGATCAGCTCCGCGATTGTGTAAATCGTCTCGATCCGATTATGCACGAAGAAGACCTGTCCACTGCGCTGAAGCTCGAGCTCAATCGCCGATCTAACGACAGAATCGGAAAACTGAACCACATGTGTCTGGATCGCCAAACGATCGCGCGGAGGAGTTTCGATTACCGACATATCCCGCAGTCCTGCCAGCGACATATTGAGCGTGCGCGGTATTGGTGTAGCCGACATCGCTATGACGTCAACCTTCTTGCGCATCTGCTTTATTCGTTCCTTGTGGGCGACGCCGAATCTTTGTTCCTCATCCACCACCAACAAACCAAGATCTTTGAAACGGATATCTTTTGAAAGCAGGCGGTGTGTTCCGACGACGACATCCACTGCTCCGGATTCCAGCGCTTTTACCACTTCCTTCTGTTCTTTGTTGGATCTGAAACGCGAGAGCATTTCGATACGTGCCGGAAAAGGACTGAACCTTTGCGAAAAAGTCTTGTAATGCTGATAAACCAGAACGGTCGTGGGCGCCAACACCGCGACCTGTTTTCCTTCCATTACCGCCTTGAAAGCGGCTCTCATAGCCACTTCCGTCTTTCCGTAACCGACGTCACCAACGATCAACCGGTCCATCGGCTGCGGACTCTGCATGCCTTCCTTAACATCTTCTATTGCCGCTTCCTGGTCCGGCGTCAACTGATATTCGAACGCGTCTTCGAACTCCAGCTGCCATGGCGTATCTGCGCCATATGCATGGCCCTTGACTAGCCGGCGCTCGGCGTACAGCTTCAACAGCTCTTCAGCCATGTCGCGCATTGCCCGGCGTGCGCGGGCTTTTGCCTTTTGCCAGCCGATCCCACCCAACTTGTCGAGCTGAGGCCGGTGGCCTTCGCTGGCCGAATAGCGCTGGACAAGATCAAGCCGCTCCACCGGAACGTACAGACGAGCCCCTTCGGCATACGTCAACAGCATAAACTCACGAGTGTCACCGCGACCGCGCTCCAGTCCGGCAGCCACATTACCAGTCGGACCGCCGGCGGTTGCTATCTGCAGCAGGCCCTGAAACTGGCCGATCCCGTGATCTACGTGGACAACGTAATCCCCAACCTTCAAATCTCCCAGATCGGAGAGGAACGCTGCAGCGGTCCGTTTCTTTCGTGCTTTCCTTGGAACCGTGCGCTGCGAAGGTCTTTCTACATCGCCAAACACGTCGCTCTCGGTCAGCAACGAGAGCTCGGCGATCGGCAACGAGAATCCATTCGTCAGCCTTCCGACGGTTACGATTCGATTGGTAGACAGGACTGAAGGCCCTCGTTCCTTCAAATTCGGCGATGGTAACAGGTCGGCATTCGCTCCATACTCCGAGAGCATTTCGTTGACGCGTTCCGCAAGTCCCAGACTGGGCAATACAAATAGAGTTGTGTGAGTTTCCGATTCGAGATCGTGGGCCATATCCGAAACGCGGCCATGATATCGCCGAGGCGACTGTGAGATGATCGGGACGTCAGAAATACCCGGGGTGATCGGAAATAGGAACAGCGGCGCACTTTGGCGACGCACGAGATTAGCAAAGGGTCCGTCTGGCTCCGCCTCTGAGCCGAGCTGAGTATTTGTTGTACTAAACTGCTCGTCTGTTGCCGCAGCGTCACGGCCCAGCAGTCGAAGCTCGACTCGAGTTGATTGTTCAAGTCTTGTCCGCAATTCTTCTGCGGTCAAAAAGAGTTTGTCGGGTGGCAGCGCCAACTCACCGGCGTCATCGGCGAGCGAAAATCGGGCACCAAGATATCGATATAGATCCGCCGCCCGCTTTTCGATCTCAACCGGTTCATCGATAACTAGAATCGCATCATTGAAATAATCAAACGCCGAGGAAGTGAGAGGACGGGTCAGCGGTATAAGGTATTCCCATCCTGGAAAAGGCTCGCCACGCTCAGCATGAGCGAGCCGAATTCTGAGATCTCGTCGAAAACGATCATCCTCAAAGTGATGCTGCGCCGCCTCCGCCCACGACATAAATTCCTCGCGTCGCACAGAAAGCTCACGCAAAGGAACGATAATCGATTCTGTGACGCGGCCTACCGAACGTTGTGAATCCGGATCAAATTCGCGGATCGATTCGACTGCATCGCCGAAGAATTCTATGCGATGCGGTGTGTCGTGAGCCGGCGAAAATACATCGAGGATACCGCCACGAAGGCTGAACTCGCCGACCGACCCCACAGGTTCCTGGCGCACGTAGCCTGCCGCGATTAAGAGATCGACGATCAACTCCGGCGGCATCTCCTCGCCTACTTTGAGTGCGATGCTCGAGGCCTTCAAAAGTTCCGGGGAGATGGTTCGTTCGGCGAGCGCACCCAGCGAGGTTAGCAAAATTCTGGCTTCGCCCCGAGTCGCTCTGTAGAGCGCAAGCGCGCGTTGTTCGAGTACCTCGGCGTGTGGGGAAGTTCCATCGTAAGGATCGGTCTCCAATGCCGGGACCGTAAGTACATTTTGATCGCCGGCAGTGACACCATTTATTGCACTGTAAAAGAAGTCAATATCCGATTGAAGCTCTTCGATCTCGCGATTAGAACGCGCGACAAAAATAATCCGACGTCCGAGTTTCTTTTCAAGGGCGACGACCACCAGGGCTCTGGCGCTACCGGTGAGACCCGATACCACTACCGTTCGACGGCCGACATTTATTTCAGATGCGAGTTGCTCAAACTCACTGCTTTCAAATAGGCGACCGTAGATTCCTGAGTAACCTGTTAGAGGAGTTAAGTTGGTGGACAATCTTGCACCGTTCCAGCCGACTAGATTGTAGCATACACATCCGGACGTAATCGGAGAACAGCTTTGAATGGTAGGACGGAGAAGCCCCGATAAGCGAGGCCACAAAGACCCCAGGACACAAACTATTCTTGCGTGTGCCTATCTTTGTTGTCTTAGAGTCTTTGTGGCAGATGACTCTGCAAGCGGATCAGCGCGCTGATGCCGCCACGCAGTTCTTTAGTTATCGGGAAATAGTTGCCTCAGACTTTTTCTGCTTGAGCCTTCCCTCGACTGTTTTCCAGTTTATGTTTGAGAAAAATGCTTCGATATATTTTGGTCGGTCGGCCGGTTTGTAATCCAACAGAAATGCATGTTCCCAAACATCCATAACCAGAATCGGAATGAAGCCTGCTACTTCACCGATTTGATGCAAGCTGATCCAATGATTCGAAATCCGGCCGGTCGCAGGATCTTCGTAACACATTGCCCAGCCGACGCCGCGCATCTTGCCCACACCAACGAAGTCCGCCTTCCAGACTTCGTAGCTTCCAAAGCTTGTCTCTGTCGCTTTGTAGAACGCTGAATTTCGCTGAGGTTCAACGCCGCCGCCTTTAATCATATTGTCGAAGTAGTATTCGTGCAGCACCATCCCGTTAAACTCAAATCCCAGGCGCCGCTTCAGCTCGGAATAAAGAGGCATCTCTTCCTGGTCGACCTTCCCGTCTTTGAGGAACTCGGCGATTTTCTCCGACAGTTTGTTTGTCTCTTTGACATATCCCTCATAGAGCTTGAAATGCATTTCGAGGGTCTGGTCGGAAATCCCCTTAAGACCGCTCAAATTGAACTGTTTTGCCTTGTACGGTTCTGTTGCAATCATGTGTGTTCTCCTTTGTGCCATAAACCAATTACCAGTTGGGTTTTTGCCAATGAACAATTAACTGACTCAATTAAGCAACTTCCTTGCCACATTTACTTACTCGATAAGTGTCTCGAAACGAGCGGTCCGGTCTTAGCATGATCAATAAGGAATTGTTCGGGTTTTCCCGAACTACGGACTCTTAGATAGGAGGTAGAGACGGTGTTTAAACTACGGATGTTCACGCTCGGGGCGATCTTGTTGATCAGCGCAGCGGTAGTTCCCTCGTTAGCGCAGGGACCATTGCACAAGCGCGTAAACTTTACCATAAGCGTCCCGTTTGAGTTGAAGAAAGGAAAAGCGGTGCTCCCGCCTGGTGACTATGTGCTTTACCAGATAAACGCAACAAACCCAAACCTGTTTGCGCTATATTCGGAGGACATGACTCACTCACCGATTGCTATGATTCAAACAACCCGAATCGACTATAGCGGTGGACGATATCCCAGCCATACGCGGCTCTTGATGGATACCGAGGAGTCATGGCCACAGAAATACCCTGTGCTTGAAGGCTTCAGCATCCCTGGCGAGGACGGCTGGGTGCTAATTGGTGCCGTTACTCGCTGGCGAGGTATGAACACGGCTATAGGCCGATCGCACTAAACGGAACAGGTATAAAGGAAAAAGGAGCGGCTGCTATGGAGGAGGTGATAATCTGCTTAGCTCAAATAAAGTCTAGCAGCCGCTCTTTAATTGTCACTGTGCGAGGGATATAGTACACGCCCACCTATTAAAGACCGATTAAGGAAAGATTAGATTCTCTTCATCGCAGCCCTGAAGGTTCGAGCCACAATTATAGGACCCAGGAAGCCTGAAATGCTCAGCCGCCCCAGGTGTTGCCGTATAAATGTTCATTCAGGCTCCTGCTCACTCATTAAACGTACTGCGAGAATCGGCCAGTGTTCTGATTCATCACGAATATAGGTCTCTAAACTGATCAATTAAATGAACATATCCTGGGCGCGATCTTAGCATGATAAAGCGTATTCGCTGGGTTGCTGTCCCTTCCGGCGAGCTCTACTACGTGAAGGGGGTTTTCTATGACTACGAAAAGTTGTTCACTCGCAATTGTTTTTCTGCTTGGTTCAGCACTGGTCTCGGCTAGCGGTCAGGTACCGCAGCAGGAAAAGAACCATTTCGATGCAAACAAGTCGTTCCAGTTAAAAGGAACCAATATGCTGCTGCCACCCGGCCACTACATTCTGTTTCAGATAAAACCCGATGACCGATATAACTTTGCGTTGTATCAAGGCGACATGACCATTCTCCAGTCGCCATTATCCAGGCAGTTCGCATCTACTACAGCTTGGGAAGGCTTCCGGGGAAGGCGCAGATGTTAATGGAACCGGACGATTCTTCACCCTCAGAACACGCCGGTGCTTGAGGGCTGGAACACGCCGGGAGATTACGGTTGGGTGGTAATCAGAGTTACACCCAAACAGAGTGCGATCGTTAAGATCCAGTCGCGACGGTGATCGCATTCAGAAACGAATAAATCCGTTACTACGTGGAGTTGCGCGTCGTAGTAACGAATTAATTCGTTATGAAATCAAAGCGTCAAAATTACAAAACTCGTTTCTAAACTTTACTCTTCTTTCGCGCCTTAACGCTCTCATACACCTCAAGTGTGCGGTGCCTGTGTTCATCAGATTCAAAGCAAGCCCGAAACGTCTTTTCAATCTCGTCCAGTGCAGCGTCGGTATCCAGATCAATGAGTTCGCGAGTGAGGCGCTTTGTTTCAAACAATGCCTTACGTGGTTTGGACGCAAGCACAGACGCAAGCTCCATCGTACGTGCCATCAACTCTTCCTGTGGATAAACGTGGTTGACGAGTCCGATCCGCCAGGCCTCGTCGCCAGAGATGTTCTGCCCGGTCATCGCCATCTCCTTCGCTCGTGCGAGCCCGATCGATTTATACAACGGATGAATGATCTGGGTGAGACCGATATTGACCTCAGCTTGACCGAAGATTGCTTCGCGCGCTGCAAGCCTGATATCGCAAAAGGCTGCGAGATCGAACCCGCCCGCGATAGCTGCGCCATTTACCGCGGCGATCACCGGCTGAGGAAGACCCCAGATTTGGCGAAAAACTTTGATAACCGTGGCGAGGTACGCGAGTTTTTGATCGGTCGACCAGCTCAGCAGAAGCTCGAGATCCAATCCAGCGCAAAACGCCGAACCTGCCCCGGTAATAACAACCACGTTGCAATCTGCGTCTGCTTCAACCTGCAATAGCAAAGCAGACAACTGTTCGACGAGATCCGGGTGGAGCGAATTGCTCCTTTCGGGACGATTGAGCGTCAGGGTCGATACTGATCCGTCGTAGCGACTCAGCACCGGTTGTTGATTTCCACTCATTGATGCGTCTCCAATTATTTTAAGGACGAGTAATGATAAGCCACGCGCCCATTAGTTGACAGGCGCGAAGTGCGTCCATAGCATTTGATCTGGATCCGCTTCAGGATTTTCAACGCCTGATTTAGTTGCGCGGAATCAATTAAAAAAACGGGAGAAAAAAATGGCGACAATTCGCGCCTTTCGAGCGCTGCGACCGTCATCGGAAAATGCCACGCACGTCTCAGCAGTTCCCTACGATGTCGTCAACACCGCGGAAGCCGCCACGCTTGTCGCGGGAAATCCTTTGAGTTTCCTTCACGTCTCCAGACCTGAGATCGATTTGCCCGAAGGCATTGATGTCTATTCAGACCCGGTGTATGCAAAGGCCGCTGAGAACTTTGAGAAACTCAGAGCCAATGCGCCGATGTTCGTGGAGGAAACTCCGAGCCTGTACGTCTATCGTCTGCGAATGGGAGAACACACGCAATCGGGAATAGCTGCATGTTGCTCAATAGATGAATATGACTCTGACATAGTTCGTAAACACGAGCGCACCCGTAAAGACAAAGAAGATGACCGTACGCGGCATATGCTTTCCCTTCGCGCGCAAACCGGTCCGGTGTTTTTGACCTACCGCGGCCGAGAGGAGATCAACGACCTCGTTCTTCGAGCACAGCAGCAGGATACGCTCTACGATTTCGTAGCACCTGATGGTGTAGCGCATACGGTCTGGCGCGTTGCGGATGCTGATCGAGACCTGCTCATCGAGGCGTTCAAGGCCGTTCCCCTGCTGTATATCGCCGACGGCCACCACCGGGCGGCGAGCGCCAGCCGCGCACGTGCGGAATTGAGTAAGAACCCTGATCACGACGGAAATGAAGAATACAACTTCTTCCTCACGGTGCTGTTCCCAGCTGATCAACTTCAGATCCTGCCGTACAACAGAGTAGTAAAGGAGCTCAACGGGATGTCCACCAATGTCTTCCTGGCGCAGGTAGCCAAGCGTTTTGACGTGGGGGAGACTGACTTTCCTTCGCCTGCCCAGAAGTCGGAGATCAACATGTACCTTGGCGGCAAGTGGCATCGTTTAACGCTGCCCATGGGAACCACAAACCCCATCGATCCTTTGTCTTCTCTGGACGTGAGCGTGCTGCAGGAGCGACTGCTGGACCCGGTGCTTGGGATTGTCGACATTCGCACAGACAAACGAATTGATTTTGTTGGGGGAATACGAGGTACATCAGCGCTCGAAGAAATGGTGAACGAAGGACGCGCTGCAGTAGCCTTCTCGCTTTATGCGGTCACCGTCAATGATCTGATGTCAATCGCTGATGCGAACGAGATAATGCCTCCGAAGTCGACCTGGTTCGAGCCGAAGCTACGCGATGGATTGTTGAGCCATTTGATCTGACCCAAATCATCCTTCAACGGCAAAAATTTGCTTAAAGAATGGGTGACATCAGAGTGAATCTGGATATGACTGCGTATATATTCGAGAGTAATCTATTCCGGGGATCGAACCAAATCGAAGCCGACAATGCTCGGTTGTCCATGCCGCTTGTTGCAGTACCGCACAATCCCTTCGTTGTCATTCACAACCCAGGTATTGGAAACGTGACTGGGCCATTTTCTCGGGTTTACTGATACCCTCAAGACAGTCAGTGGAGGAACGGCGTGAGCGAGGTTAAACTTCAATCCTCCGTCGCTGACATCCAGTGTTTGAGTGAATTCCCGCCAGCCGCCAGACTCCGATATCACTACAATTGGCACAAGCGCCGATATCCTTTCAGAGCAGCGTCGGTTGTCAGGCAAGTTTTCGTCGGCGGAGCTGAGAGTCAACATCGTTTCAATCGCGTCACTCGCCTCTCCAGAGAAGCCGGCAGCTGGGTATTCCGATCCAATGATCCTTTCCTGTCCCAGCTTGTTGAAAGTGCACGCAGGTAAATCAATAAGCATCGGAATGTCATCCACGACTTGTGTCCGGGCGACGGAAAACTCCGATAGTGCAGCCGGCGTCTTGTCGCCGGCAGGTCGCAGGGCTTGCGCTTTCAAGTAAGCATTCTGTGCTTGTTCCTCGTCACCCTGTGCCGAATACTCGTGCCCGGCCGCACTAAAGGCGTCGTACGCTCTCTGTGTTAGACCATAAGTTAACCAGCGTTCGCCAAGCTTCATCAGCAGAGCCGGATTTGAAGGGTCAAGCTCGGCCAGTCGCTGATAAGCGGCAAACGCCTGGTCTTCCCGGCCTGACTGCTCACTTGCCCTCGCGACATCAGCAAAGTGGAGACCAGCTTCGCTCCGTAGTCCCTGTGATAAATAACACTCAGCAAGCCGCAACGCTGAATCGGAGTCAGTCCGATCCATCCGTAACAGCTTCTTGAAAACCGCTATTGTCTTAGTTGTAAAGCCTAGTTGATGATACCCTCGCGCAACTCTCCAAAAGATTCGCTTAGCTTCACTCGGCAGGCCGACGCGAACGTAAAGATCTCCAAGAGTATTAAGCGCGGTCAGATCGGTGGGATCAGAGCTTACAATTTTGCGGTACTCTTCGATGGCTGCAGCAACGCGGCCGCCGGCCAGATGTCGCTCGAACTTTCCGAACGTTTGTGACCGATCAAAGCCCATACAGTTCCAACCCAATTTCGCAGTATTCCTCTATTAAATGAACAAATTACCTTGAAATCCAGAGTTTATTGCCGAGCGCGTTTAGAAATCTTTTTGTATCGTCGATCGAGGTCTGAGCGTATTAAGAAATCTACAGAACAATGTATTTAAAGGAGAGCTTGGATGGTTCATCTTCGCAAGTTGACGGCAATTATTACTCAAGTAGCTTTAGTGACAGCTTTCGCGTTTTCCAGCGTGGCCGACGCAAAGAGCAACGGTCGAGAGGCGATCACTCAGGAAGATCTAAAAGAGTGGCTCACCTATCTGGCTTCCGATGAACTCGAGGGCCGCAACACTTTCACCGAAGGCCTTGGACTCGCTGCCGGATATATCGCCGAACGTCTCCGTTCGTGGGGTGTAAAGCCGGGCGGGCCAAATGGTTCTTATCTCCAAAGAGTCGCGGTGCTCG
The DNA here is from genome assembly GCA_035258805.1 of Blastocatellia bacterium. GTDB lineage: Bacteria > Acidobacteriota > Blastocatellia > UBA7656 > UBA7656 > Onstottus_A. The sequence goes on from DATFWY010000319.1 coordinate 20,232, forward strand.
GCGTCAAAAGTGAAAACAATTCGACAATTACCGTCGAAGCTAACGGTCAGACGCGCACGTTCAAGAACAAAGAAGGCGTAAACTTTCCTACAAATGTGGGAGGTAAGAGGGTGCTTACGTCCGACCAGATTGAATTTGTGGGGTACGGAATAAACGCGCCACTTGCTAAGCACAACGACTACGAAGGAAAGAACGTCAAAGGAAAAGTTGTCGTCTTTTTGGGTAGCACGCCGCCGAAGGGCCTTGAAGGTACGCAGTACCGAAGAGCGCTATTCGGACGCTCGCGGTACGCTACCGATCAGGGAGGGGCAGTTGCCAGCATTGGCGTCGGCGGTAACTTCGGCCGTGGCGGTGCTGGTCAACAAGGCGCTGGTCAACAACAGGGTGCCCGAGGTCAAGGGCAGGGGCAAACCCCCGGTGAAGGCGCATCTCCTGGAGCCGGGGCTTTCGGTGGCGGTCAGACAGACGGGGTGGATTTCACAACCGTCCAACGCCTGGACGCGATGATCCCACCAGCTGCGACCGCACAGGATGAACTATTTGAATTTCTGTTTAGCGGTGCTGATGTGAAGTATGCCGAGTTGAAAGAGAAAGCCTCAAAAGGCGAGCCGCTACCGGCTTTCACTCTCAAGAACGTCCGCGTAACGTTCAATATCGATGCAAAGTATCAGGTCATTCGAACACAATATACGCACAACGTAGTTGGCATAATTGAAGGCACCGATCCAAAGCTCAAAGAGACTTATGTAGCGTTCGGCGCTCACTACGATCACGTTGGCTATGCTGAAGGTGAACCCGGGCAGAGTGCCAATGCGCCGCGTGGATTGAGGCCGCCAGGACGAGTAACCGCCGGCGCACAAAATGACAGGATCTGGAATGGTGCGGATGATGACGGGTCAGGTACGGTGACGATCCTGGGGATCGCTAAAGCCTTCGCCACCGGTGCGAAACCTAAACGATCGCTGGTATTCGTCTGGCATTCGGGTGAGGAACGGGGACTTTGGGGCTCGCGGTACTTCGCCGATTATCCCACGGTGCCGATGGACAAAATGGTAGCGCAGATAAATATGGATATGGTAGGCCGCAACCGCGACGACAAGACGGAAGAAGCCAACACCGTATACATAGTCGGTTCGGATCGTATCAGCACCGAGTTTCACAATGTCACCGTCGATGCAAACGCCGTGCTGGCGAAACCGCTGAAGCTGGATTATGAGATGAACGATCCGACCGATCTCGAGCAGATTTATTATCGCAGCGATCACTACAGCTACGCGGCGAAGGGCGTGCCGATCGTATTTCTTACTACCGGTCTACACCCGGATTATCACACTAACACTGATAGCGTAGAGAAGATCAACTTCGAGAAGATGGCGAGGATCGGTCAGTATGCTTACGAAGTTGGGATGCGGACAGCAAACATGGATCATCCGCCGGCGCGTGACAATCGTGGCCCCCGCGTTGGCAAAGGAAACGCCGGGAAACTGCCGCTGTAGATTTACAAGAACGTCGTAACGCAGATTCAACACAAAGGCGCCGAGTTCCAGGAATCGCATAACTTCAAACCGCGAAACCTTGTTTGCTCGGCGTCACTGTTTCTGGATAAGTCCCGGATTCTTGTGATCAAGTCTGATTACGAACCAGGCTTTGTCAGCCTCTCATTACTTGCGCGTAACGCCGCCAGTTCTTTGCTGATCTGTTCCAATTTTCCAAGCATCTCGTTGTGACGCTCGGTCTCGGCCGACGGTTTTTTCCCAACGAAAGTAATTGTGCCGCCGGGTTCCAACACTGCCCGATCAATTTCATCCAGCGACGTGAAGCCTTGCTTGTGTGCGGCTATCTCCAGTTCGGATCGCGATAACTGTTCTTTCTTCAAACGATCGAGTTTGATAGCTCCGCCGTCGATCAGCACGTCAGGGTCGCCTTCGGCCAAACGGTTGAGCTTTTCGTGGGAGAACAGAAAGCGTGTCCAGATGAAGTTCATGATCAATAATGTTGTTGCGCCGATGACACCGCCCGTTACCGAGTTATCGTTCCCAATGATTGCATTCTGCACGGTGTTCGACAGCGTCAACAGGACTATTAGATCACCGGTATTGAGCTGCGCCAGTTCGCGCTTTCCGGCAAGCCGCAGTCCAACGACCAGAAAGAGATAAACGATTATCGGGCGTAAGATCTTTTCGACTATCGATATATCGGGGTAAACCAAATCGGTCCAAATCTTAGAGTCCATGGCAAGAGATGCTCCGTTTGCAATTTGTTGGGAGATTGGAACACAGGATAGGACGAATAGGGCGGGTTGGACAAATAAGACGAATGAAGTTCACACCTGACAGATTGGACAGAAATATGCCGTACGACCACCTATGGTCTTCTTTTCTATTGGATAACCGCAGACCTTGCACAGCGCGCCACGCGAGCTGCGTGAGACCAGAAAGTCTGATGGAAACTCCTCATCCGTAGCAGTTCGTAGTGATCGCCGAAGCACCCGACGCGTCTCCCGGTGAATGCGTTTTATTTCTTCCTGATTCAGGCTCGCGGCCAGACGGTCCGGCCTGACTTTCGCTTCAAAGAGGATCTCGTCGGCATAAATGTTACCGACGCCGGCTATCATCTTTTGATCCATCAACAGCGGTTTGATCTGCCGCCGTGGTCGCTCGTCAATTAGCCGTTCCAGGAAGGCCAGGCTGAAGACGTTTCCCAGCGGTTCAGGCCCCATTTGCTTCAGAGCGGGAATCTCAGTCGGATCATCGACCAGCATGACGCGACAAATTTTCCGAGGACACGTGAACGCAAGGCGCGAACCGTTTGTCAGAAGAAACTCTATCCGAGTGTAATCTGGCCGATCTTTCGGTGATTTGTAATAGTGAAGATCCCCACCCATTCCGAAGTGGAGAATCAGCGCGCCCCCTGCATCGAGAGTTATGATCAGGTATTTGCCGCGGCGCGAAGCTTCCAAAAATCGCCGTCCACGCATCTCTTTGACAAAAGTTCGAGGGCCAGGATTCTTGATCATATTCGGAGCAGTCAAAATCACCCGCTCAACGCGTTGGCCCAGCGCTGTTTGTTGGAAGTACTGTAAACGGGTTTCTACTTCAGGGAGCTCAGGCATAAGTTCTTAAACTTAATCGGAGCGCCGGGAATGCGTGCTACTCGCGCCACATATTTTCGAAACGAGTGAACTCCTTCAGGAAGGCCAATTGAACGATGCCGGTCGGACCGTTTCGCTGTTTTCCGATTATAAGCTCCGCAGTGCCTTGATTCTCGTCCGTGGGATTATAGACTTCCTCTCGGTAAATAAAACACACAAGATCGCTGTCTTGTTCTATCGCGCCGCTCTCACGCAAATCACTCAACTGCGGTTTGTGTTCGCTTCGTTGCTCAGGTGCGCGGGAGAGCTGCGACAATGCGACCACCGGAATGTCGAGTTCCTTCGCGAGGCCTTTAAGGTCTCGAGAGATCTGTGATACCTCCTGCTGGCGCGATTCGATTCGACCGCGGCCTGCCATAAGTTGAAGGTAATCAATGATCAGCAGATCGAGTCCGTGCTCTGCCTTGAGCCGGCGACATTTGGCCCGCATTTCCATCACGCTGACGGCCGCTGAGTCGTCAATATACACCTTCGTTTCGCACAACCGCCGCAACGCATCAGCGAGGCGTGCCCATTCCTCGCGATTCAGATAGCCAGTCCTGAGCCGGTGCGCATCTACTCGCGCTTCGGAACAAAGCAATCTCGAGACGAGCTGCTCTGCCGACATCTCCAGGCTGAATATGCCGACGACGTTCGCATTCTTTGCGGCGTATTGAGCCATGTTGAGAGCAAGCGCCGTCTTACCCATGGAAGGACGAGCGGCGATAACGACCAGTTCCTGGCGTTGCAGACCCGACGTCATGCGATCGAAATCGGTAAAACCCGTAGGCACGCCGGTGATCATTTCCGGCCTGCCGGCCATCTGCTCGATCTGCTCGAGCCTCCGGTGGGCCACATCGCCGATGTACTGAAAACCCTGGCGAACTCGATCTTCGGCTATTTGAAAGATAAGGTGTTCGGCCTGATCGATTATTACGTCAGCTTCGTCTTCTTCCTCGAACGCAAGCGAGACGATCTGTTGCGAGGCGGAGATCAGCTTGCGCAGCATCGACTTTTGCTTGACCAGTTTTGCGTACGGCTCGATGGTATCGGTGCGAGGTACGCCGTCGATGAGGGAAGCGATATACGTAGCGCCACCGATTTGCTCGAACTCCCCGGCGCGTCGCAACTCATCGCTCAGGGTGATGAGGTCGATGGGCATAAGCCGCTCAGTCAGACTCACCATCTTGTCAAAGATTCGACGATGAGAATCCAGAAAGAAGTCTTCGCGACGCACCAGCTCGATTGCCTGGTTGCAGACTGCGTTATCCAGAAGAATAGCGCCGAGGATAGAGCGTTCAGCCTCCACGTTAGAAGGAAGGCCTTTATCGAGAAAAGGGTCACCCACTGCAGCTCGAGTCATAGTGAACTAGCGTCTGATCGCTGAGACAATTGGCAATTATTCTTAGACCCCAGGGGCGCTGGGTTCTGCGGGTGAAGCGAAGAGGAGGGTCGCAAGGTCAAGCCCGCGCATCGCTGCTCCTTCAGCGAATCCGCGCGGGCGATGATAGCAATAGTACTCGAACGGCGTCCAGTTGAAGAAGTGTAGGACCTATAGGACAAATAGGTCCTATCTGGTAATTATTCCTGCCCTTCAGTTGCCGACACTTCGGAAACCTCGGCTTCTGCGACTTCAGGAGCCGTGGACTCGGCTTCTGGAGCCGCTTCCGAGGCGGCTGCTGCGACCTCTTCAACCTCGTCGGCGCCCTCCTTACGAACCAACACCTTTATGGAAGGGTTGACATCGCGATGCAACTTAATCGTGATGTCATAATCACCGACTTCCTTAATGTGTTCACGCAAACCTATGCGGCGGCGCTCAACCACGAGCCCACGTTCTTTTAACGCTTCGGCTATGTCCAGCGCGGTGACCGAACCGAAAAGTATCCCGTGCTCGCCGACGCGACGGTCGAAACGAAGCTCCAGTCCTTCGAGCTTCTCGGCATCGGACTTTGCGCTGAGGTGCTCGCGCTGTTCCCGTTTGGCGAGCAACCGCCGTTGCTCATCCAGCATTCGTTTGTTGCCCGCACTCGCCTCAATCGCAAGCTTCTGGGGCAATAGATAATTTCGGCCGTAACCTGCCCGGACGCGCACGACTTGTCCGCGCTGGCCGAGATTGTCGACATCTTCGCAAAGCAGTACATCCATGTGTGCCATAAGTTTAAGTCCTCTCTATGTTCAATCCAACGAGAACGGCAAAATCGCGGCGTTGCGGGCGCGCTTTATCGCCGTTGCCAGCATTCGTTGGTGTGGCGCACAGGTGCCGGAGATTCGCCGAGGCAGAATCTTGCCACGCTCCGGGATGTATCCTCCCAGCAGGCGCCCGTCTTTGTAATCAATGTAATCGACCTTATCGGCGCAGAATCGGCACGATTTTCGGGCGCGAATGAAGCGACGTCCGCCGCCCTGACCGCCTCCCTGTCGTCCGCCCCTGTCATCTCGACGGCCATGATCTCTTTGTTCGCTGCTCATAACTCTGCTTCCTCCTCGTCACCTTCCTCGTTATCGCCAATAGGGAGTACCGGTTCAGCACGACGTCCACGCCTTGATCCCGCGCTTGCTGCGGCGCGAGCAACGCGACGGGCTTTGAACTTCTCGGCGCGTTTCAAATCTTCGTCGATCCGGATAGTGATGTAACGGATCACCGCATCGGTAACACGCATTCGTCGCTCGAGCTCGGCAATTTCCGCGCCGGTGCCTTCGAGTGTAAATACGACGTAGTGGCCCTCGCTGAATTTTCCGATTGGATAGGCGAGTCGACGGCGTCCCATTCTATCGATTTTGGCGATGTGGGCGCCCTGGTTGGTTGAAACATCACTCAGTTGAGTGACGAGGGTATCGATGTCGCTCTCTTCAATGTTAGGAGCGACAATAAACAGCACTTCATAAACTCTCATGAGAGAGATTTCCTCCTTGTGGATTAATACGTTCGCCGCAGGGTGCGGTACGCACCTTCAGGTAATCGTTCCGTGCCCAGCGACGATTCGGTTAAGCCCCGGTCCTGGAACCGGAGCAAGGAGATTCGTTATAGAACCTCTGAGAAAGAACAATGGTAGTGGTCAGTGATAAGTGATGCGTGACGCGTAATTCGTGATCGTTTTATCCTGTCATGAATCACGAATCACGCATCACGCTTCTCTAGTCCACGCGTCACTCATCACTTGTCACTTCCTTCACCCGCTCATTAAAGCGGGCCATAGCTCGTTCAACGCCCTCACTCAAAATCACGACAACGGCTTCCGCTGCCCTTTCAAGAGTCGCCGCCAGTTGCTCGCGGTCTCGATTGCGAATAGGCGAAAGAACAAAATTAGAAAGATCACTCAACGGATGATCCGGCTTAACACCAAGCCTCAGTCGCGCAAATTCCTGGCTACCGAGCCGAGCGATAATCGACTTGAGCCCCTTTTGTCCGCCGGCGCTGCCTCGTGCGCGTACTCGGATCATCCCAAACGGAAGCGCAACATCATCGCTTGCCACGATGAGATTCGAGACCTGTGCGTCGCCGTATCGCGCAAGCAGCGGGCGCACCGCGTCGCCGCTCAGGTTCATGTACGTCTGCGGCTTAACGAGCAGCACTCGTTGATCCGCCAGGACCGCTTCCGCAACCATCGCATTTGACTCGGAGCGAAATCGGCGCCTTCCGAGCTTTGAGAATAACGTGTCAATGAGCATGAACCCGAGATTATGCCGGGTCATTTCGTATTCCCGCCCCGGATTCCCGAGTCCCACTATAAGCTTCATCGCCGTCGTCCGTTATCTACAGTCCGTAGCCAGTTGCTAGCTCATCGTTACGGACTCACTGACTACGACAACGCTACTCTTCTTCGGTCTTGCCCTTCTTGATCACTTCCGGTTCGGCGGCAGGGGTAGCGGCCTCTCCTTCAGGAACTGCGACGACCGGTGCAGCTTCTTCAACCATACGAGGCGCTATGACTCCTGCGACGATCTGATGCTCGTCGGCAAGGACCTTAACCTTTTCGCGATCATAAATGAGATCCGAAACCAGAACGTGATCACCGATCTGAAGATTTGAAACATCAACCCTCAGGTGCTCGGGTATATCGCCAGGCAGACATTCAACTTCGATCTCGCGGAGCTGAAGCTCGAGAATGCCGCCCTCGCTCTTTACTCCAGGCGGTTCGCCGAACGTCTCGATCGAGACTTCCACGCGAGTCGCTGTCGTCATTGAGAGCCGGAACAAATCCGCATGCAGCAACCGGCCTCTGACCGGATCGACCTGGTAATCCTTGATGATCACCGTTGCCGGTTCGGCATCGCCATTAGGCAGTGCGAGTTTGAAAATCGTGTTATGGCCAGTCTCAGAGCGCAGTATTGTTGCTATCTCTTTTGCGCTTACCGCAACCGCAACTGCGTCTGCGCCTTCGCCGTAAACAGCCGCAGGAATCATTCCCTGAGCGCGAAGCCGTCGTGTTGGGCCCTTGCCCACGCCTTCGCGTGCGCTTGCGTTGATTGTTAGATCTTTGATCATTGTTAAAACTCCAAAAGTAAATCGATACTCGATTATTGCTATCTGCTAAATAAACAACCGGCTCACCGACGTTTCATCGTGTATCGATAAAATAGCCTCCGCCAGAAGCTTCGCCACACTCAAACATATAATCTTCTCCGACCCGCACGAATTGCCGTCCGGAATCGTATTCGTCACCACAAGATGTTCTATCGGTGACCCTTCAATTCTTTGCACCGCCGGGCCGCTCAGCACCGCATGTGTCGCAGAGGCCAGCACCGACTTCGCGCCGTTTTCCTTAAGCGCCTCGGCGGCCTTTACCAGAGTGCCGGCGGTATCGACCATGTCATCGACGATCAACGCCGTGCGCCCCTCAACATCTCCGATGACGTGCAGCACTTCTACTTCCCCAAGCCTTTCGTAATCACGACGCTTGTCGATGATTGCCAACTCGGCGTCCAGCCGTTTTGCATAAGCCCGAGCGCGTTCAACACCCCCGGCATCCGGTGCTACCACTGTCAGATTTGGCAACTCCAACGCTTGGAAGTGCCCTACCAGTACCGGCGCCGCGAACAGGTGGTCCGCCGGAATATCAAAGAACCCCTGGATCTGACCAGCGTGCAGATCAAAAAGCAACACGCGGTCGGCGCCAGCTTGGCTTATCAGGTTCGCAATCAGCTTTGAGGAGATTGGAACGCGCGGCCGGTCTTTGCGGTCTTTTCGTGCGTAGCCGTAATAAGGGATCACCGCGGTGATCCGCTTTGCTGAAGAGCGCCTGAACGCGTCGAGCATAATCAGGAGCTCCATCAGGTTCGAGTCAACCGGCGGGCAGGTTGGTTGAACAATAAAACAATCCTCACCCCGCACGTTTTCCAGAATCTGGAAATTGAACTCACCGTCGGAAAAGCGGCTGGTCTGCGCCTTACCGATCTCGATCTCCAGATGGTGGCAAATCTCTTCAGCGAGCGGCCGGTTCGCGTTACCTGAAAAGACCTTGATTTTCACACTCCCTCCACGAACAGTCGGCAGTAAGCAGAAGGCAGTGAGCAGCGTTCAGCGGCTGATTTCCGCGTGCTGCTCCAGCCTGCTGCTTACTGCCTTCTGCCTACTGTATTGGCTGGGGAGGGAGGATTCGAACCTCCGGATGGCGGCTCCAAAGGCCGCTGCCTTACCGCTTGGCGACTCCCCAGTGATTAAGCTGACAAGGGTAGGAATCCAACCGTGTTAACGATTATTCAAACCCGCTATGAATATTCGGGGAAGCCTTCGCCTCCCGAAAGCGGGTCGCTTACTGGAAGATCGTGGCCTGATACTCGCGAGCATCAACGGTACGTGCGCGCTGCGCCCAATAGCCTGCTGCGTGCAGCATCGATGCGGCTCGCTCGGTCGTCTGCAAATTATCAAAGACCCCAAAGACAGTTGCGCCGCTGCCGGACATCAGAGCGTGTCTAGCGCCTAGGCTTACGAGCCTGCGTTTGACTTCCGCAATTTCCTGGTGAGTGGCGATCACGACCTCTTCCAGATCGTTCGTAGCCACAAGCGGTAAATCACTGATGCCTTTAGCGGCCAGTAAAGTAAAGTGTATATTAAGAGCCGCCTTAGGCCTTGTCAACCGCGAAAGCCTTGCGTATGCCTCGGGCGTCGACACCGCAAACCCCGGATTTACCAACAAAAGATGCTCTGAGTTCACCTGTTCAATTGGATAGACCTCTTCACCCCGCCCGATCCCTAGCGCGGTACCGCCGATTAGAAAAAAAGGAACATCCGAACCCAAACTCGCTGCTATCTTGACCAGTTCACCGTAGCCAATATCGATCTGCCAGAGCTTTCCCACGGCAAGTAACGTAGCCGCAGCGTTTGACGATCCTCCGCCCAAACCAGCCGCGACCGGAATGCGCTTGTTGATCTCAATTCGCGCACCGTTCACGATCCCTAGCGCCTCCCGCAAAGCCCCGACCGCACGAAAGGCCAGATTCGTGTCGTCACAGGGAACTCGAGAATCGTCACAGATGATATCGATCGGACCCGCCGTCTCGGTTACGGAGATCGTATCGTGTAGAGAAACAGTTTGATAAATCGTGCGAAGCTCGTGATAGCCGTCCTCGCGCTTGTGCAGCACGTCCAGTGTCCAGTTGATTTTTGCGTAAGATCGAACCTCGATGGAGGAAAGCATTTTCGGTTAAGGGCAGCTCAGTAGTAGCTTACGTACATTTCAAGGTACGGCCACTTCAAAGTGGTAGCTTACGGCCATTTCAAAGTAGTAGCTCACGGCCAATTGGGGATCCACGATGCCCTGTTGATGACTTTGGATCTAGGGCTCAGATGTCGAGCTAATTTTGTAAATCGATCGACGAGGGGTCCTTTTCGAGACCGCACAGTTTCAGAGTTGAAATGTCAAATTATGTCACATTTCATATTTCAAATAATTTCAAATTTCATATTATCTGAAATCTGAAACTTGAAATCTGAAATTCCGAAATCTGCAATTTGAAATTTGCGATTAATCTGAAATTCGCAATGCAGAATTCAAACCCTACTGTCTAAGAAAAATCTCCGTAAAGTAAACGGTCCCGTCGCTCGTTATCCAAACACCCACTGCCGTCAAATTGAAATCGGGCTCAAGGATGTTTCGACGGTGACCCGGACTTTCCATCCACCCGTGTAAGCTTGCAGCGACCGGATTCACATAGCCGCTCGAGTAGGCCAGATTCTCTCCGATCATTCGCCATCGTATGTCTGCTTCATCGACTCGCTCGCGAACGGTGCGGCCCTCCGGATCGTCGTGGGAAAAAAAGTGCTGCTCAGCCATTCGCCGGCTGTACGCCCGAGCAACGGACAAAAGCTGTTCAGAGAAAATCAGTCGGGCGACGCCGCTTTTGCGTCGCACCTGGTTTATCTCATCCAGGCACTGTTGTTCGAGAGCCTCTATTTCTCGAAGGCGTTGTTTCGGAAGAGCGGTGACTGCCTCATCGAGACTCGTTTCAGAGTCTGGTGGTGAGACTCTTGGTGATGTCGGCGAGCTGCTTCTGGCGACGCGGGTGCCGCCAGCCACGCCGGAGCCCTTCTGCGATGAGTCTGGCCTGTTTTTCTGCGAGGAGTCATGCGCGCTTCTTTGCTGCGAGAACGCGAGCAAGCCTTCCTGGTGCGACAATGCCGGTGTGACGACACCAATGTTCAATAGCATCGCGACAACAAGAATGGGAGTTAGCCTTTTCTTGTGCATAGAGATAAAAGCAACCTGAGCTATGTTACTAAGCCGCGTTAGAGCCAGGAAGGCGAATCTCAATTTCAGATTTGTGAACTGATTCAGATTCCAAATTCAGATACCAAATTCAGATTCAGATTCCAAATTCAGATTCAGATTCCAAATTCAGATTCAGAGTTTGAAATCTGAGATTTGGAATTTGAAATCCAGAGATCGGAATTCTGAATCAGAATCTGAATTAGAATCAGAATCCGAATCTGAATCAGAATCCGAATCTGAATCAGAATCCGAATCCTAAAACTTGAAATCTCTCCTCACTTCCTCATCCCCCAGACTTCCTCATCACCAGAGCCGAAAAAAGAACCAGAGCCGAAAAAAGAAAACTACTTCTTCCCCAACTTCTCCTTAATCTTCTTTATTTCCTCAGGCTCCGTTGAGAGCCTCAACGCGTCTTCCCATTTCGCGCGCGCCTTATCTGTGAGCCCCTGCTTCTTATACAAATCGCCGAGATGATCGTGGATTGTCGCCGAGCGCTGTTGGTAGATTACCGCCTGCTCCAAATACTTTTGCGCTTCCGCCAGTTTGTTCTGCCTGTACAACAACCAGCCCAATGAATCAAGAAATGAACCGTTTGTCGGCTCAATGTTGACCGCGCGTCGTATCAGAGCTTCAGCATCCGCGAGTCGCTCGTTTCGGTCCGCAAGAAAATATCCAAGATTATTGAGTACCGTGGCATTGTCCGGATCAATCTCTAGGGCCTTTCTCAAAGTCGCTTCCGACTCTTTGTATTTCTTCTCACGGTCCTGAACGCTCGCCAGAGTTACCAGCGGACCCACATCATTCGGTTCAAGGGCGACTGCTTTGCGGGCGCTCTCTTCAGCTTCCTTCACCTGGTTGGCATCAAGCTGAACGCTGGACCAGAACAGATAAACGTCCGCATCCTCAGAACTATTTTTCAATAAAGACTTCAGAGTTGCGTCGGCAGTGGTAAGATCTCCGAGCTTGCCTGCGGACTGAGCCTTATAGAGTTTGAAGGAGCGCTCATCAGGAAAGCGCGCGGCCGCATCAGTTGCCGCAGTGAGAGCCTCCTTGTACTTACCCTCGTTTATCAGCGTGTCCACGATGAGCTGGTCGGCGCGAGGCCGGTCCTTACCGACAACCTTCTTCATGCGTTCGAAGGTCTCCATTGCCTTGTCGCGTTTTCCGGCGACTCGATACGCAACGCCGATCCGTTGAAGCACAACTTCAGCAGCCTGTTTTTCACCTTCACGCGCACCAACAGTGCCGTCAGGATTCACGATTGATGCAAGCGCATCCTCATAAGTGGATACTGCCTTGTCAAACTGCAGCATTTCTTCGTAGGTCTCCGCGAGCGCGTATACGACCGGCAAGCTGTCGGACACATCCTGTCCCTTCAGTGCGGATTCGAATAGCTGGACCGCTTCCTCGCGCTTGCCCGTCCTTCTCAGTACATCACCTTTTTCCCTGATCAACGTCAGGTAGGCCGGGGTATCTTTGCGAACGGCTTTGATCAACGGGTCGAGGAGTTTGTTCGCTTCGTCATAGCGGCCCGAGTAAACCAGTGCTTCAGCATAGTCAAATAGCAGAGGTGAGTTTATTAGGACGCTGGTTCCTTCGTCATCCTTGTCCTCGGTTGCTTTTGCTTCGGAGGGCTTCTTGTCCTCTTTTCCGGAAGTATCTTTTATTCCGATGGCCTTTTTATAGATATCAAGAGCTTCCTGGGTGCGGCCAATGCGCAACAAAGATCGTGCAAGAAGTCCTGCGTATTGCGGCGATTTGGGATCAATGTCATAGGCCTTTCGCGCCGCAATGGCTGCTTCGCGAAATTTATTGCGCTGAGAATAAAGCTGTGCGAGTTGATAGTGCGCTCGATCAGCGGAGGAGGTGCCCTCCGAAACCTTTTTCAATGCCTCCAGCGCTTTGTCTTGTTCGTCCAGAGTCCAGTAGAGCTCACCCACAATTGAGAGTACCGGCTGATCCTGATCACCGACCTCGATCTTTGCGCCTGGGTTTAGCTTGACGATCTCCTCGAGCTCTTTAATCGCCGCTCGAGCCTTTTCCTTTACGATAGTGGTGCCAACGAAGGTTTGGGCGATATAAATGCGGGCGAGCAGTTTTCTCAATTCAATGTTGTCAGGCGCTATCTTCATGCCCTCTTTTGCTTGAGCTTCGGCATCTATTACGTTGCGATTCTTGAGATAGAGCGATCCAAGCGCCGCTCGCAGTTCAACCGACTGTGGGTCGAGCGCAAGCGCCTCTTTGTAAGCTGCAACAGCTGCCGGATAGTTCCCATCCTTCTCCAGGCGCTGTGCATCGAGGTATTTCTTCAACGCATCAGCGCGTTTGTCAGTATCCGACTGTTTGCTATCCTGGAACTTGAAAGCCGCTCCCAAAGCCGGTTTCACTCCCGAAAAAGCAATTAAGGCAATCACCAGGGCAAGAACCGCGCTGGCGGCGAGTCTGTGGTTTTTCAATTTGCTTCCTTTCTCTGCGAAGAGGCTGTTATAGCCGCTATGCACATCCATAAAATCAGACCTGACTAACGCCACGGAGTAACGAAATATCCAACAGAGCATATACTAATCAGAACGAATAAACTCGTTACTGCGTGCATCAATAAAGCACGAATATCCGGTTACTTCCTGTACGGGCGGCCCTTCGTGGCCGCCCCCTTGCTCAGAGCCATCGTCGTGCACTGAGGCGCGGCCATGGAGGACCGCCCGAACAGGAATCAACTACTTAGATTCCCAACCGGCCTTCGCCTGCACTCGCTTTCGTTCCGGTAAAATAATCGACCACGCGCTGCCACGCGGATCGCCTTGGATAATTGTAAAGCGATACTGCCAGCGCAACGACCCCCAATCTTATGACATCGTTCTGGTCCCCGCCAAAAAATGCAACCAACAGCGCAAGCACTCCTATAATTTCCGCAATGGCGGCGCTGAGAATCGTGGTATTCAGCAAGTGTTTGATGAGTCCCTCGACCCCCCGAGTTGCGGCGACCCCTTCCAGCTTCATCCGCTGCAACTGTGCTCGGCGAACCAGAAGAGATCCGATTGCGAGCACTGCCGCCGCCGCATAGAAAGCATACGGAAGCTGCGCTTGAATGTGCGTCCCACGAAGACTCAGAATCAAAAGGCCAACGCCGGTGTAGACTACAATGCTCATCGTCAATGCAAGCACCAGGGTTAGAGCGGTTCGATGAACAGCAGCAACCTGGATTGGATTCCCTTCAGCATCGCTGGTCACTCGTTGGCTCCCTTTACCAACTGTCCGTTCTCTAGAACGATGTCGTCGTCTGTGCCCGATCTTCCATCCGGCCCCAGACTAGCGAGGCGATACGTCGTAGCCGTTCCCTTATAACTCAGCTCGCGCGACCAGGCATCGAAACGAATTATCGAGCCCAAATAAGCAGGGGAGAGATGGTCCATCAACACAGCCTCGCTCTCGGCGCTCACATAAGAGCCGTTAGCACGACGATAAGCCTCCAGCGCAGTAGCTATTGTTCTGAGATCTGCTCCAGTTCTCAACGCTTTTTCTTTGCGTAGCGCGGTCTGGATCAATTCGATTGACTCCCATTTCCGGTCACCCGTCCTCACTTCTACTGGTTGCCAACCGCCTGATTTGTCTGTGGTGAATCTGAACGACGCATCGAATTGAGCTTCAACAATCGCTTCTCCGCCCAATCCGCGGTTGATGTTCTTGACGTGAACGCTGTCCGGCTTATCAAATCCGAGTGTTTGCGCGATTTTCTCGCGAGCCTCGCGCGCCCCCAGTTCTCGGGCGAAGGCAGCCATGCCTATGAGTGACAAGGCTAGCGAAATCATCACTAGCGCGCGCGGCGTGGATTTCATTGATTATTACCTCCGGCACGGACACGGGAGCTGCAGCTGTGGGTTACTCAGCTGATATTCATAGTAACAAAGGACCTAACGTGCGGAAAAGGACGAAAAATTTGGTGGAAACGTCATGATGCCTTAACCGTGGCTTTACGATCGACTTTGTTCCATCCAACCGCAATTCCTTTCAGGGACGCCAGAGTCGCTTTGATCGCCACGTAATACATCAACTGACGATAGAAGAATCGCTGCCAGAACAGCCAGACCAGCAGCCGCTTGTTCTCCTTCTTTTCCAGCAGGAAGGCAACGGACGCCGCTACGAACTCGATCGCAACAAAAAGCGCGTAGTAAAAGAGCGTCCGTCTTAATGAATCTGACGAAAACTCCTGTGGATGCTGAAGCTTTTTGATTCCTGAAATCGTAAGGGTCACCAGCAACAACAGATCCATCACCGGCGAGATCAAAGGGAAAAAGACCTGGAAGATAAAAATGTTTGGTAAGGCAACTAGTCCAAGTGAGCCATATCGCGGGCGGAATAGCGCATCCACATGTTTCCACGCAGCCTGAAGCGTGCCATACATCCACCGGTACCGCTGACGAACGAACCCCCGCAACGTATCCGGCGCTTCAGTCAGACCAACTGCTTCATCTTCGTATGAAATCGAATAACCCAGCTTGCGAATAGCCATCGTGAGGTCCGCGTCCTCAGCGAGAGTCAGATCATTGAACCCTCCGACTTTCTCGATCAACTCGCGCCGCCATGCCCCCACTGCGCCAGGCACAACTGTAACGCAATTCAGCAGGTTGAAAGCTCGCCGATCCAGGTTTTGGCTGGTTATGTATTCGAGCGCCTGCCATCGCGTGAGCAGGTTGATCCGGTTCCCCACCTTTGCGTTCCCCGCAACTGCCCCGACCTTGGGGTCGTCAAAATGTCGAATGAGCTTGCTGATCGTATCGCGAGCGAAAAGCGTGTCTGCGTCCAGCGCAATTACGATTTCAGACGTGGTGTGACGTACGCCGTGGTTCAGCGCATCCGGCTTACCTGTGTTCGGTTTGGTGAATACTCTGACGCGCGCCTCGCCGGCAAAGGCTTCGACGCATTTTTGATACGTATCGTCGGTTGAGCCGTCGTCGACTACAACGATTTCGAAATTGGGAGGGTGATCCGACGCGAGTAATGATGTGACTGTTTGTACTATAACCTTCTCTTCATTGAATGCCGGCACTATGACCGCGACCGTAGGACTGAACGTCGAGTCATATTGAGCGTGTCGTTCGCGCCAGTGTTCGATGACCGCGAGGCTTCCTATGAATATCAACCGTCCAGCGCCGAGTGCGATACCGATCAAAAATATGTACTGCACGCCGGTTATCAACAGATTGACGGTCGCAAAAGCAGCTCGGCCGGACCATGTTTGCCACCACATATCGGCGGGCACTGGCGGCATTACATCGTTGCGATTCTTACCGAGAAGATCGCCGACGGTAACCAACTCAAAACCGCGAGCGCGTAATTCGTCGATGAGTTTTGGCAAAGCTTCAATAGTTTGCGTTCTATCGCCTCCAGAGTCATGCAGCAGAACTATGTTGAAGGCTGGCAAGGCTGGCGACCTCGTGTGAAGTCCACGCTCTGCCAGCTCCACAGTTTTTTCGACTATCTTTGTGGCCTCACCACCTTGCCAGTCTTTGGGGTCGATTTGCATTCCAACAGTTACGTAGCCGAGCTCGTTTACAAGCTCGAGCGGTCTCGCTTCATCGGGCGTATTTGGTTCCGAATCTTCGGCAAAAGGCGGCCGGAACAGGACCGTGCGTCTCCCAAGGATGCTTTCGAACAGGACTTGGGTAGCCTTCAGTTCGAGTCGAAACTGCGTCTCTGAAATTGTCGCCAGGTTCGGGTGGGTGAAGGTGTGATTACCTACCTGATGACCCTCGTTAATTTCTCGCTGCAACAAATCGGAGTGAAGCTCGCCATTTAAACCCACCACAAAGAAGGTCGCAGGTGCATTTTTAGCCTTTAGGATGTCCAGGATCTTCGGCGTATAGTCAGGATCGGGTCCATCATCGAATGTCAAAGCGATTTTGCGAGGCGCGTCACCGTAGCGATAAATGATCCAAGGCGACGGAAAATCGGTTACCGTCTCGGCGACGATCATCCCTTTGACCGGATCGAACTTTATTTGTCTTGCGCCGTCTCCGGGTCGTGCGGCGATTCTAAGGATTTCGCCTTTGCCTTCATAATCCAAACCATAACCGTACTTCATCTGAATAAGCTTCGACGCCGCGGCTTCATCCAAGGGAACATCCGCTCCAAAAAAGCTCCAGAGAGACGGGTCCTCGCTTCCGAGCCTCCAGAGAGCTACCCCGCTAGCACCGAGAGCGCGAGTTACCGCAACCTGGTTGAATGCCGATACTGCATCCAGCATCCAAACCTGATGTCGCTTTTCTTTTCCGTCCTCAACTTCTTCCCACTCGAACCGAGGGTTTAAAGATGCCGAATCGAGTTGTATCTGAACCTTTTCACCAGGATCGGAAGACTCGGCAGCGGTGAGAATTGCCTCCTCGAATGTCTTTATTTCGGGTTCGGCTCTTTCCTTCCAGTCATAAGCGTAGTTCCCAATTGCGACGATAGTCTTCGATGCCGGCACATCGGTTTGCCGCAAACGAAGATTCTCCTCGAACCAATCCAAACCGGCGATTGGACCAGGATCGCTTCCGACATAGTGTTGATCATAGGCCATCAGGATCACATAATCGGCTGCCGCTGAAAACTTGCGATAATCAAACGAGTCATTATTCACCGGCAGGTTTATGGAGACCTCGCGGCCAGCTGGATGCAATGCGGCAGAAAGTTCATTTGTAAACTGAACGAGCGAAGCCTGACTTGAATCGAGGATGTTCTCGAAGTCCAGACTTATTCCAGCCAGGTCAAAATCGCGGACGTAGTCAGCTAATCGCGCGATACATCGGGCTCGCGATTCGCGATTCGCGAGCATCGCAGCCAGCTTTTCGCTTTCCCAGGCTTTGCCGTCGAAGTTGTTAACCAGTGCAAAGATCTTCAGGTCAGGGCGCGTCGATCGAACGAACTCGATCACCGCCTTCTCCCCGCCCAAACCCTGGGGGTTCCTGTCGCTCTCCGAACTCAAATCGCCGCTTGGGGTTTCCAGATGAAGGAATTCGCAAACCAGCATATCCAGATTCTTGATGTTCTCCTTTAGAGAACTCATGCTGGTCTCATCCCAGCTTACGTAGAAACCGACTTCCATTTGATCGACAAACTGTTCGTGACGCGGCTTGGGATGCTTTGCCTGCTGCCGCTTGTTACGCTCAACCTCTAGCCGCTGTTTTGTTTCTCTCAGCCGGCGTTGCGCGTCGGTCTCAAATCTGGGCCCGGTTGGGGCGCGCGCATCGTTTGGCAAGAAACTCATCTTTGGTAGTTTGAGTGTTGGAAGTAGCGGATTGATTAGAATGCTGACGATCAGCGCACCGAAGAGGATCGAGAGAATAAGGCCGGTGAGAAAGACTCCTCGCCTTAGCCGCGGCCAGCGCTTTTGATCGGGATCAAAGAAAACGGGAACTTGACGGTACTTGCTCATAACGAGGCCTGCATAGCAAGCCAGTGCTTACATTCCTGTATTGTGGCGAGGTCCTGTTGAAGATAAACCCGATCAGTGCTGAGCAAGTTTATAATACACTATCAGAGTCATCAGTGATATTACGATTTCTGCATTTGATTGCGCGAAATGTTGAGTAGCGTCCTCAGAAAAAAAATTGTGGTAGCCATTGCGATCACAGCTTTGGCATTAGGGTTTCGACTATTTCTCGCGTTGCACTTGCCCAATGACGATGACGACGATGGAAAGTTTTATGCATTGATAGCAAAGAATCTTTTGGACCATAACGGATACTCAGGTGAGGAAGAAGAGCCATACGTGCCAACTTACGTGAGGGTGCCGGGATATCCTTTAGTTCTCGCCGGCCTGTTTCGCGTGTTCGGACGCGATAATCAGATCGCCGTTCGGGTTGTTCAGGCGATTGTAGACACCGTTACGTGTTGGATGGTTGCCTTGCTGGCATTTGCCTGGACCCCAACGGAATGGGAGCTTGAAGAGCGCCGCCGTGCAATGCTGATCGCGTTGGCGCTTGCGGCGGCTTGTCCGTTTACCGCCATTTACGCCAGTACCATTCTAACTGAGAGCTGGGCGATGCTGCTGGTTACGTCATTTGTGCTTGTTGCGACAAACGCGTTCC
>DATFWY010000320.1:0-13171 GCA_035258805.1 Blastocatellia bacterium
GTAATCTTTAGTTGTCCAAGCTTGTGCATTGTGCTCGTTATACTGAGAAGCAGGTTGCGCTAGTATTACTGGAGACCGAGAGAGTGCCGGCGATCAGAACGAAGCGAGCGCCGACGATTCATCGTCGAACACCTCGAGAACGGATAAGAGCCCGGTTACCGACAGCATCTGACGAGCAAGGGGAGAAAGACTAGCGAGCTTGAGGCTGCCGCCCTCTCGTTTAGCCGTGGTGAATGACTTGATGATTGCACCGATGCCGGAGCTGTCAAGAATCGTCACGTTGGCAAAGTTCAGCAAGATCTTCTTACGGCCACTAGCGAGCAGCTGATCTATTGATTCACGCATTTTCTGCTCGCCCGCACCCAGAGTCACGTTGCCTTTCAGATCGATAACTGCGACGTCGCCGATTGTACGCTGGGCTATTTCCATAATCTCGCCTCGAAGAGTTGACTCATTGAATCATTGAACCATTGAGTCATTGGACCATTGAAGCATTGCCATTGAACCATTGGACCATTGGGCAAATCAAGTAAATGATTCAGGGACAAAAATGATCCAATAAACCAATGAATCAATGACTCAATGATTCAATGATTCAATTCCTTTTTCCAGTTCAGCACCACACCGATCGGCTGAGTTGCGCGGCCTGGAGGCAAGGAAGCCACGAGAATACGATGGCCAGCAGAGCTTACCGCGTACTGGTACATCTCGTCTGTTATCCCGTGCCTTGATATCTGAAGCTCAAACAACGGCGATGGCGCACCCGCCTCGAAGCTGGATCCAGTTGATACTGGTACCACCATTAGTTTCTTATCAGCAGAAATGTAGAACAGTTCCTTCGCTCAAATCGCTGCCGAGCCTCGGTATTTGAGGCAAGGTGAATCGGGGAGCACTTTTATTGCAACCGTTCTCTCAAGGCGCGTGTCACGCGCTCGATAGACCTCCCCCATCCCGCCCGCGCCGAGCGGTGAGGAAATTTCATAAGGGCCAAGTCTCGTGCCGGAAGATAAGCTCATTAGTCCTCGGTTTAGATCAATTGAAACTTCAACTCAGTGGTTTAGTATCGGCTCACCCTTTTCCATGGGGGAAGAGTAAGGTGCGGTGAAGTGACTACAATCCTTAGGGCCTGTACGAAAACCTGAGTATAGACCACACTCTAGTGCGACTTGACGCGTTTTTCAAACCGTAATCCCATAAAAAAAGTCGTTTGAACGGCGTCAATTTGAAATTGCCCTGGCAACGAGGGCGGAAATGGCGGGACAGATTTCAAATTCAGCAGTTTCGCAACCAATCATGTGTTGGTTCGATAATTAGCTGACTGTAACATTCTGCTCTTAAATCGGCCTTTACTGGTTAGAGAGCAGTTGCGTCCGGAAGCAAGGTTTAGTTCGCGAAATTCGGCCTCCAGACCGGCAGCGTCCCCGTCATGGCTGCTTTCCCGCAGTAGGATTTGAAGAAGACCTCATCTGCGTAATCTGCGTAATCTGCGGATCGCGTCTTTGAATGACCAGCAAACTACATCGAATAATCCGCAGATGACGCAGATTTGACCGAGTAACTCTGAACGTGAACCCTGAACGATAAACGCTGATCGTTGAACGCTTCAATTCTTCAACTCTTCAACTCCGACGAGCTTTAACAAAGACTGAAACCGTGGGTCCGAACGAAGGCTATCCAAACGCGGATCCGACCCGATATACAGCACAAGCAGGCACGATCGATTAGCGTAGGACCGCTCGAGCCAGACTAACGCCTGTTCCTTATCTCTCAACCCCGCATAAATGACAGCCAGGTTATAATGAGAGACATAGCTGAGTGCCGTCGGGTCCTTCAAGTGATCTATGATCTTTTGAGCTTCTGCTTTTCTCCCGGTGACTGCATAGGCGTGTCCAAGATTAGCCCAGTTCTCACCATTGCCGTTCTCTAATTGAAGCGCGCGCTGATATGTTTCGATGGCTTCCACCAACCTGCCTGCAGCTTCGTACGACCTACCCAGGTATTCGAAGTTCATCCAGAAATCCGCATCCATCTCGACGCCCTTACGCAGTTGTTCAATCGCCTGTTCGTAACGATGCGCGTAAAGAAATACGAATCCGCGGAATGCATAATTCTCGGGCGATGAGGGATCAAGCTGCACCGCCCGGTCAGCTTCTTCAATTGCCTGGTCAACCCGCCCCATGACCGCGAGCTGCCAGGAGTAAAAGCCGTGCGCCCTCGCCTCCTTAGGGTTTAGTTCAATGGCTCGCTTGAACTCCTTTTCCGCGGTTGCCGGATCCCAATCGTACCAGCCCGCTACAATTGCGAGCGAAACGTGGGCATTCGACAATGTCTCATCAATCTCTAACGCTTTCCTGGCTGCCTCTTTTGTTTTGGGCCCAGCATCGCTGGGCACCATGGCCCAGTCAATCGCGTTACTGTAGTTATAAGCGAGTCCGTCGTAAGCCAGCGCGTAGTTTGGATCCAGCGCAATGGCCTGTTTGTAGTAATCGACGCCTTTGCGAAAGCCCTCTATCGTATATTTGGAAGTGTAATAGTTGCCTTTGAGATAGAGTTGATAGGCTTCGGGGTTTTTCGTTGAGGCTTTGGTAAGTTGTTTCCTGTCTTCACCGGATAAATGCGAGCGCAGCCGTTGCGAGATCTCATTGGAAATCTCAGACTGCACTGCCAGCAAGTCCGCGAGCTTCCGGCTGTATTGCTCACCCCAAAGCTGCTTTCCATGTCGAACATCGTCAAGCTCAACGCTCACATTAAGGTTGTCACCTCTACGCACGATTCGACCCGTCAGCACAGCGCTGACTCGAAGCTCCTCACCCACCTTTTGAGGATCCGCTGCCCTGTCCCGATAGCGAAAGGCAATACTCCGCGGGATAACTTTTATATTAGGCAAACGTGTTAGGCTGTTGATGATGCTCTCAGCGATTCCATCTGAGATATATTCGGCCTCTGTGTCGTTGCTGTTATTTTCAAAAGGTAACACTGCGATGGAATCGACTGCAGCTTCGGTGTTTGTCGGACGCAGGAACAGAACTATTCCGATGGCGGCGGCGATTATTAGCACGAGTGCGATAATGGCCGATAGCTTATGCTGCTTAACTCCAGTGATGAGGTATTCGGCGCTTGATGTTGTGCGAATTTGCGCCTCATTGCTGTTTCGCATCGACACTTGCGAGGTTGCAACGGTTTCCTGGGACCCTGTGGTGACGATCTGGCCTGCCGATTCTGGTGAAAGTGAGCGCTCCATTCTCGACTTCAATTGAATCTGTTCCTGCAGCTCCCGTAGATCGCTCAACATTTCTTTTATTGTCTGGTAGCGATCGTCACACTGCTTTCGCAAAGCCTTGCTAACGATCCATTGAAGCTCCGGCGGAAGATCAGGAGAGTACCTTGCCAGCGGCGGAGGGTCTTTGCCGATTATCGAGGAGATTACATCACTTGATGTCGCTCCGCTGAAGGGTAGGGAGCCGGCGATCAATTCATAGAGCACCACTCCCAGGGAAAAAATGTCGCTTCTGGAATCCAATGCCAGACCGCGAGCCTGCTCGGGCGACATGTAGGCCACCGTGCCAAGCACGACGCCGGGATTTGTATCTGAATTTACTCTGGTCGGGGCGTCGGATGTTGTAGGGTCTTGCGGCTTCTCAGTTAGTTTTGCCAGCCCAAAGTCGAGGACTTTCACATAACCGTCGCGCCGGACCATTATGTTTTCGGGCTTGAGGTCGCGATGAACAATCCCCGCGTCGTGCGCCGCCGATAGCGCGCTTCCGGTTTGAATCGCGAGGTCGACTGCTTCGGCTGTAGATAACATTGATCTCGACAATCGCTCGCGCAACGTTTCGCCTTCGATGTACTCGGTAGCCAAAAAGTGAGTCGATTCCACCTGTCCGATATCAAAAATAGTAACAATGTTCGGATGATTCAGAGCAGAGGCAGCTCGTGCTTCGCGTTGAAATCTGCGTACGCGATCGGCGTCTCCAGTGAAGTGTTTTGGAAGAAGCTTGAGAGCGACTTTACGACCGAGGCGAGGATCTTCGGCGAGATAGACTTCACCCATTCCACCGGCCCCAAGCAAAGACACTATTCGGTAATGACCTAGCTGCGCGCCTATTCCAGATGGGGATTGCTCTTCACTCATTGCGGCTGCCTCGGTCGAAGAGGCCAGTAAGCAGTGGCCAGTTCAGCGGAGTCGACTCACTTCGGTGTGACAGTAACTAAATGATGGGTCGCGCCTTCGATATCGTGAGCCATCCTGATGAGCCGTTGAAGCTTTTACGAGCCGAAAATTAGCACACTGCTGAGCTGGTCTCAACAAAAATGATGCAATTTGAGCGGGGGAAACGGAACCGGTGCGGAGGGCGCCAGGCCGTAAAAGAAACTCGCTCGATCACTTGGGCAACCCGACTCGTCGGAGCAGTTCGCCAAACCGCGGATCTGAATGCAGGCCATCGAAAGCCGGCTCAACTTTGATTTGGGTGATATTGCTGTCGCGTTCCGCGACGGCCTTTTCAAGCCATGCGAACGCCTGCTCCTTATCACCGAGACCTGCGTAAACTATGGCAATGTTGTACTGCGAGACATATTTCTGCTTCGATTCCTCGCGCAACTCATTGAGGACCTTCTCGGCCTCGTCCTGTTGACCAGAAATTGCGTACACGTAGCCGAGGTGACCCCTCTGATCCAGGCCATGCATCTCCTTGCTTGCTTTAATCTCTGCGACGGCCTCCTGATAACGACCCTTTTGTTCGTAGGCTATTCCGAGCATCGAATGCGCATCGGCGAATTTTGGATTCATCTCCAACACTCTTTGCAGCTGTGCCAACGCTTGATCGGTTTGGTGCGCATAGAAGTAATACCATCCCAAATGAAAGTTCATCCCCAGATCGAGTGGGTCAAGGGCCAGGGCGCGTTGGCCCTCGGCCAGCGCTTCGGCGAATCGGCCAACGAAGACCAGGTAATGGGAGTAGAAGTGGTGGGCAGGAACATAGTTCGAATTTATGGCGATGGCTCGCTGGAATTCCTCGTCGGCAGTCTTCCAATCCCAGTCATGAAATGTCGCTATCATCGCCAGTGCGGTATGAGCTTCGGCGAGAGTCTCATCGAGCTCCAGTGCCTTTAAGGCTGCTTCCTTAGACTTCAGAGAAGCTTCCTTCGGCGTAATGTTGGAAGTCGTGCTTGCGTAGACGATATGTGCGTAGTACTCAGACATCCCCGCATAAGCCGGGCCGAATCGTGGGTCTTTTGCAATCGCTCGTTGGAAGTAGTCTACGCTATTCCCGCCACTCTCCCGTACAAGGCTGTTGAGGTAGTAACGTCCCTTCAAATACAGCTCATAAGCTTCGGCATTATCGGTGCCGCGATTGGTCAATTTTTTTTTATCTTCTCCGTTCAAATGAAGCCGCAAATTCTCTGAGATATCGTGCGAAAGCTCTGACTGTACTTGAATCAGATCCGACATTTTTCGATTGTACTGTTCACCCCAGAGATGGCTGTTGTCACGAACGTCCACCAGCTCTGCGCTCACGATCAAATCCTGGTCGCGCTGCGTCACTTTGCCAGTAAGAACGGCTCGAACGCCGAGCGCCTTTCCCGCCTTCTGCGCATCCGCCTCGTCCCCTTTGAAACGAAAAACTGAGTTGCGCGACATGACCTTTAGCTTGGGTAGCTTCGAGAGTACGTTGATCAGGCTGTCGGTGATTCCATCCGAAAGGTATTCACTGTTCGGATCCGCTCCCACATTTTGGAAGGGTAAGACCGCAAGTGAGTCTATTGGCCCGCTAGAGGCAACGGAACTGAAATAAGTCAAAGTGGCGACTGCTGCAATGATCAAAATTAGCGAGGAGAGGGAGACACCTTTGTGTCGTTTGATTCCGCCGATCAGATATTCTGCGCTCGAAGTGGTCCGCTGCGGTCTCGCCTCTGGCGTGTCCGTCGCCGGCAGAGTCTCTATCCGATACCCATCTGGCTTGCTGCTCGTGATTTCGGTCCCCTGGGGCAACGAATGAGTTGAGCGAGCGAGTTTGGCGCTGAATTCAATCTCCTGTTTGAGATCTTTGAGATCGATCAGCAGATCCTTGATAGTTTGATAACGTTCTTCAAAGTCTTTGCGCAGCGCTTTGGCGATGATCCGCTCCAATGCCTCCGGCGCTTCAGGATTAAAGCGCGCGAGCGGCGGCGGATCTTTTTCCAGGATTGAGGCAATTACGTCGGCGTTTGATTGGCCCGCGAACGGCGCCTGGCCGGCAACAATCTCGTAAAGCACTACGCCGAGACTGAACACATCACTACGCGCATCCACTCTCAAACCGCGGGCTTGCTCCGGCGACATATATCTCGCTGTTCCCATTACCGTTCCAGTTTCAGTGTCCACTCGTGCAATGGTCGGCGCTTCAGTGTCGAGGCTAGGAGACGGTGGCTCAGTCAACTTCGCCAGTCCAAAGTCGAGAACTTTGACGTAGCCATCGGACCGCAACATGATGTTTTCCGGTTTGACGTCCCGATGTACGATACCGGTGGAATGCGCGGCAGCTAACGCTCCGGCTACTTGAATCACGACATCGAGCAGGGCCGGAAGCTTCTGCAGACCGGTCATTTGCTCTCGCAGCGTTCGCCCCTCGACAAACTCGGTCACAATAAAATGCAGACCGTCGAGCTCGCCGATTTCGTGTATGACGATGATATTCGGGTGATTGAGCGCCGATGCGGCCTTCGCCTCTTGTACAAAACGACGCACGCGATCTGGATCTTCTGTGTACCTTGCAGGCAGCAGTTTGATCGCGACGTTTCGTTCGAGTTTGGTATCGCGTGCAAGGTAAACTTCGCCCATCCCTCCGCTGCCGAGCTTTTTAATAATCACGTAATGGGAGAGCGTTGAATTGACTGCAAGAGGTTCTTTCATTAAGTTCACGAGAGTTCCTCAAGCAACGCTTTGGCGTCCTTCAAATCCGGCGTGTCGAAACCTTCTGTAAACCAGTTGAGCGTCTCTCCAAGCAGCGCTAGAGCCTCTGAGTTTTTGCCTTGCTTGCGCCACAGACGGCATAAGCTCAGCGCCGCCCTTAGCTCGAAAGACTTCGCTTTCTGTTCGCGTGCGACGGCGAGAGCTTTTTGAAAACAAACTTCAGCCCCTAAGTGCGAGCCGGTCCCCGAATTCAGCAACATCTCTCCAGTAATCCGGTGCAGCTCCGCTTCGTAGTAACGTTCGACTGTTTCTGCAACCCTGTTCTGCGCTTCGGCCAAAGCCGCAAGTGCTTCGATCGTCCGACCTGCCCGGTCAAGCGCTTCCGCCGACAATCCCAGAAAATATGAGTGCTGCTGTCGGGTTCCAGTTGCGAGATACGACGCCAGCCCCCTGCGGAGCAATTCAACTCCGGTTTCCGGCTCTCCGCGCATTGCAATCGCCCAACCGCGCATCATCACCGCAATCGCGGCGTAATAGGGAAGCCCGTGCTCTTCTGAATGCTTTGCAATTGAGTCAGCGAGCCCTTCCACCCTTTGCGGGTTGTGCTGTTGCACTTCGATCTGTGTGGCCAGTGAGTACGTGTTAACCAAACCAACAGGATGACGTAGCCGTTCGGCTCGGGCTATTGCCTCATCGATCAATTCCCTGGATCGATCAGGAAAACCCAAATAGAGCATGATCCGTGCCTGATGCGCGCGGCTCAGGACACCACCATAGAGTGAGACTCCTGAATCGAGGGCTTCTGTGTCGTGGATCGATATAGTCCTGGCGAAATGATCGCGGGCAGCTTCCAGATGTCCCAGATAACACTCGCTAAGTGCCAACACCCAGTGCGACTGCATGAGCATCGCCTGCTTGCCCAGCTCTTCAGCGAGTTGCAAACATTGCTGGGCATGCTCACGAGAGCGTTTGTACTCGGCCTTCACCACGTACGAGATCGCCAGGCTGAATTGCGCTCCGAAGAGTTGCGTTCGATCGCCCAATTGCAAACAAAGCTCGGAGGCACGTAGAAATACCTGCTCCACTTGGGGCGCCGCGAACCCTCTTGCCGTCATCAGCGATGGTCCCAGAGTCATCTGCAGCACTAATTCCTGCCTTGCGCGACTTTCCGCTTCGGGCAGAAGTCGAAGAGTCGCAAGGCCACGCTGCGCCAGCTCGGCCGCCTCCTGATTCGCAAACACCTCTGCGGCATTCCGTGCTGCTTTCAAATAGTGATCAGAAGCAGATGACCAGTTGCGTGCGGCCTCAAACAGAAAGCCAAGCTCCGAAGCTACTGTCGCGCTGTGCTTCCCGTAGAGCTCGAGCATTGCCTCGGCCACCGCCGCCGAAATCTGAGCGCGACGCGTGGGCCTGAGCGATGCGTAAAGAGTATTTTGGTAGAGCACATGTACAAAGCGATATCGTAGCGAAAGCACGTGTCCCGGAAAGTCGCGCTGGTTGACCAGGCGAACCAGTGCATTAACGCGCTCCAGTGCTTCAAACCGCTCCTCTACATCCGCGGGATCAAGATTGAGAGCTCGCGCCACCAGGGTAGAGTCGAATTCGTATCCCTGCACACTGGCGCCCACCAGGAGGCTGCGGTCCTCTTCACTCAGCTGTCCGATCTTTCGCTGGATCATGCTGCGGACCGTTTCAGGCAGGTCGGTTTCGATTTCAGGGACGCTCTGCACGAGAGCCCAGCGTCCTCCTTCTGAGCCGATCACTTTTTTATCGCGCAAGTAGCGAACGACGTCTGCCATGAAAAGCGGACTGCCTTCAGTCTTGGTATAGATGAGCGTTGCGAACTGTTTCGGAAATTGATGATTTGGAAATTCAAGCGAGAGGTACCCCTCGACATCCTCGAGAGTCAGAAACTCAAGCGGCAACTCGTGACACAGACCCCGCCCCTGCATATCCAGCTTGACCGGCAGGAAAGGATGATTGTTCAACTGCATCTCAGACAAACGATATGCAGTGACAATCAACAAGCGCATTGTTGCAAGCCTGGTAGCTATGTAAGCGATGATGTCGATCGTCGAGGCATCCGCCCAGTGTAAATCGTCGAAAAAAAGCACAAGCGTGCTTCTGCGCGAGACCTCCTGCAGGAAGGCCGCAAGTTCTCGCTTCATGCGCTCTTGCGACACAGCCAGCGATTCGGCTCGCACGCGATCCAGCGAAGAATCCTGTGCCGTTGCAAGCTGGGTATACCATGAAGGAGCAATCACCTTTATCGATTCTCTGAAGCTGTGACCGGCCGGGGTTCCGACGAGGTTGTCCAACGCTTCGAGGAATGGAAGGTACGCTTCGGCACCGGCTAACCGCTCTGAGCTTTGGCCACGGGCAATCTGACAGCCAGGATCAGCCTGCAAAACTTCTGCGAGAAAGTCTTCAACCAGCGTGCTCTTGCCTAAACCTGCTTCGCCGGCAATGCAAATTACAGATCCGCGCCCGACCTGCGCCGATTGGAAGGCCGCGCTCAGTTCATTGCGCTCGCGCTCACGGCCTACGGTATGGCGCTCAAAACGCACACTTCCAGACGCATCGAATAGTGGGCTGAGGGCGCCGGTTCCGCTTAGCTCCGTTAAAGCTTGAGCGACCTCATCCGCAGTAGGTCGAAGCCGAGGTTGCTTTTGCAGCATTCGCATAATCAGTCCATCAATCTCAGACGTGGTTCCTCCCAACAAGCCAGGTGATGCTGGCGCTTGCGAATTGATCGAGTGGAGCATGCCCAGAACTGATTCTGCCTTGAATGGATGCTGTCCTGTCGCGAGTTCATAGAAGATTATTCCAAGAGCGAAAATATCGCTCGGCGGACCGGCAGTTTCGCCACGCGCCTGTTCGGGTGACATGTACGCAACAGTCCCCAGCACCGAGCCCGGCAGCGTCTGATGCAGGAGGGTCTTTGCTTCAGCGTCGGTGGCGGCGGGGCGAGCGAGTCGTGCAAGACCAAAATCAAGTATCTTCACGTACCCGTCATCGCGAATCATTATGTTGTCTGGCTTGATATCACGGTGGGTTATTCCAGCGGCGTGTGCGGCACTCAGCGCTCGGGCAATCTGAGTCCCAAGGTTTACCAAAAGCGAAATAGGACAGGGCTTGCTCAATGAACGAAGAGTTTGTCCCTGCACCAGCTCCATCACGATGAACCTTCCGGCATCGGAATTCCCGATCTCGTGAATGGTAATTATGTGAGGATGATTGAGAGCGGAGACTGTTTTCGCCTCCTGTTCGAATCGGCGGACGCGGTCCCGGTCTTTGGTGAATTCAGCCAGCAGAAGTTTGATTGCTACATTTCGCCCAAGCGAGGTATCGGTTGCGAGGTAGACCTGACCCATGCCGCCCGCGCCGATTCGCGAGAGTACTTCATAGTGACTGAGGCGTGTCCCGGGGCTAATGGTCATGTCGTGATTTAAATTGTGGAGCTTGTAGCCGAGTACCGATGATTCTTATCAATTGCTGTTTGGGTACGTAACGAGAGGTTCGCACAGGGGCCTGCGGGCCATTTTCGTGCGGGGTCTAAATGAAGTATCGTTGTTGCGATCCAAACTGCCCTGTGAATGTATCGAGTCTGGCGGCAGATTGTCCAGCCGTAGAAGTGATTGATGCGCCAATCGAAATAGGACTGACAGGACAGATAAGACACATAGGTTCAATAGGTCCAATTTGTCCTATCTGTCCTAGGCACAGCCACCGTAACAATGAGATGATGTCGCCTTGAATTCAGAGCTTCGAGTCCCAATCGTTGACGAAATCAATTGAAGCGATTTTCGTTGTAACGACTAACAGGAGAATAACCCTGGAGGCTCAGATGAAAAGGCAGATCAACAAAATAATCGCGACAAACGTTGTAACGAATTTGTTCGTTTCGAGCGGAAGAAGAGGACTTTCTCGCTTCGTTACGATCATTCTGCTTGCAGTCATCCTGGCTCAGCCAGTGACGGCTACTACATACATCTCGGTTGAGCCGATTCCCAGTGAAGATGTTGTCGGGCCGGATGCTCTTAACGCTATCCTGAGCGCTGGCTATTCAAACCTTGAGCTTTGGAGCAATCTGCTTCTAAACGAGTGCCATGTCGTTCAAAACGTGATCGATGCGCTTACCGCAAACGGCGCAAT
The DNA here is from genome assembly GCA_035258805.1 of Blastocatellia bacterium. Lineage (GTDB taxonomy): Bacteria > Acidobacteriota > Blastocatellia > UBA7656 > UBA7656 > Onstottus_A. Next base: position 11,048 of record DATFWY010000320.1, read on the forward strand.
CACAACCATCAATTCCAGCAACACCAGAGTCCGGGTTGCTGCGGGTGGATTCGAGGGGATCACGGATCCCTCTTTTGTTTTTACTGTCCAGGATTCGGGACCCAACGCGGCGAGCGCCGCTGAAATAAACGTGCTTGATAACGCGCTTGGGTACGTTTTGAATCAGGGTGGGACCGCGCATTTCAGTCCGGACAATTCGAAGGCCTTTGATTTCCCGCTTGATTATGCGGTGGTGACTTTCACCGGTACTCTGACTGGTTTGCAAGCAAAAGGCTTTTTCGAGTATCTGGGCACCATAGATCCTGCTCTTTTCAGTGGACAATTTGCTGGCTTTACCCAGATAGATTTTCAGGGTTCGCCAACAAACAACTCGATGTTGTTTCTCAAACCCGCTACAACTAAACAACAGTTCATCACCGGGCTTTTCGCTGCCGCGAGCAGTACCTCTGGTGCCTCATACGTAACACTCAACAACAATGGACAGCCGACTACCGCGAAAGCCGGGATTTCGTTTCCTGAAAATGACTGGATAGCGTTTCCTGGAGGGGATCAGTATTTAGCCAGGCTGAACAATCCTTCTGCTCAGTTGCTAAGTCAGCTCGCGGTGCTGCGACAAAGACATTTGCAGGCGGTGGCCGATCTTTTGGACGCTATCGAGAGGGATCGAGTCAGCACCTATCTCAACCATCAATTCAGATGTGCGCAGTAAACAAGAAAGGTAGCCGAAAGAATACTGAAGGGTGCTTTGCGGCTTTAGCGGCTTTTGGGTCTTGAGTGAAACTCGCGTTTGGAACGGATGTTTCACGCGAAGACGCAAAGCCGCCATGCGGCAAAAGGAGACAACGCTGTTAATTCTTGATCGAGTAGCTGCTGAGCGCTGTCGGAAATGCTTGCACTTCCGCAGGGATCGGACGGGTACCTCTCAGTACCTCACTCGCATTAACACCCTCGCCGTAAACACTTCTCATATCGCTGTCATCGATTGAGATCTTTACGCCCTTGAGCTCGAGGCCTGCGAATAATCCCTTGCTTCGGGAGTAGGACAGAATCTGTGCCTTCATTTTCCAATCGGTCGAGGCTCCCGCCTCACGCCCGACAGGACCGGCGGCAACCGATGCTTCGCCACCCAGAGAGATCTTGTTCTTAAGTAAGGCGTCGATTCCGCTCCTGTTCATAAAAAGTAGAACGTAGTCGGTGGACTGTGCGCCTATTTGTGGGCCGACGCTTCCGCCTTCCATATCCAGAAATACCGGTGCGCTCCATCCGTTCGCGGTACGGCAGCTTACAACGCCGTCGCCTTTGCGAACGCCGATGATAAATCCACCTTTAATCGTGTGTGGAAAGACTGCAACGCACTCCGCCGAATCGAGTACATCTTTGGGTATTCCCTTATCGGGAGCCTTCATTATGTCCCTGAAGCCTTCGGCGGCCTTGGCGGACTCTTCAGTAACATCACTGTTGTGATGTTTCTTGTCCTGAGGCCAGCCCGCAAAACTCGCCGCAGTCATCACCAATAGCGCAACAACTGCGTACGCAAAAAACTTCGTTTTCATGAGAACTGTACCCCTTGTCGTTCGATTTGCGTCCATCCTGAATTCATTTACTCCCTGAATTCATTTATTTATAGATACTGCACTAACAATGCCCAGGTGGGTTCCAGTCATTACTTAGGGTGGAAAGGCTTTGCGTCTTAGCGACTCGGCGGCTTTGCGTTTATAGCTCGACTCAAATTCTTAGGAATTTAAAGTCTGCTATAAACGCAAATTCGCCGAGTCGCTAAGACGCAAAGCCAAAGACACTTACCGCAGGCGACAGCTTTGTTATTTATGCTACCTTGCGTTATTGCTCGTTTGTGGGACATCAGTCTAGTCAACGCTAAAATCCCGTTCGCCGTTTACAGCAACGAGTTACTGCAGATCTTCGAGGTAACCGGAAAACGTCACTTGAGCTTGCACAAATCCGGTAGCGGTACCGGTCAGGCGAGCCGATATTCCGAGTCCAAAGTGCGCCGTTCCGATCACTTCGTCGGCGAACACAAGCACTCTGTGATTGGCAGTGGAAGTTGCTGTGCCGTTGAACGTCCCCTGGTCGGTGAGGGCTATACGGTGAAATGTGATATCCGCG
>DATFWY010000321.1:0-13127 GCA_035258805.1 Blastocatellia bacterium
TATATGTCGCCGGAACAGACGAGAGGGCTTGCCTTGGATGGGCGAACAGACATATTCAGCCTTGGCGCAGTACTGTACGAAATCATCACTGGCCAGTCGCCCTTTGCGGGGGAAACGCTTGAGGATCTGAGGGCCTCAATACTGAAAGATGATCCACAGCCGATATCACATTATATCGTGGAAGCGACCTCAGAACTGCAGGATACTGTCAGCAAAGCGCTGCGCAAAAACAGAGAAGAGCGGTATCAAAACATTGCGGAGTTGGCGGTTGACTTGTCGAAACTAAAGAGAGAATTGAAGCACGAGTCGTCCGGTTCAATGCCCGTGAAGATTACCGAGGACTGTATAGCTGAAATCCGAAAGGAAGTGCTTTCCGCACGGTCGCTCAGCGACCTTAGAATATGCCTCTTTAGAGTTGAGGAGTTTCTCTTACAACATCCTGGTCACGTAATCGCGCGGATGCTTAGAACTCAAATCGAGGATGCGATCGTGGCAGAGCAAGCACTTCCGAGCTCTTTAAGAGCGCGACCAGAAGCGGCAGCAGTAAGAGCATCGGGCTCGCATTGGCTGCGATTACTCGGACAGCTGTTGATCATACTCCTCGGAGTCGCCATGTTCTCGATTACCTTCAGCTTACGTAGGGACTCCGACGGTGACCGCTACGGTTCTTTTTGGGGATGGATCGCAATTATAGGAATCGGCCTGTCAGCCATAGCCTACATTCTAATCAAGTATAAGGTTTTCACGAGATTGGCTCGGAACCAAGGGATTGAATCAAGATGGCCGCGCCAAGCCCTCCTTGTTTGGCTCTTGTGCGGCATCGTTATCATTGGTAGCTACGCCTTTTATTTGATCTTTACGAGGCCGGTCGTTAAGCCGATACATTCGTTGGCGGTCCTGCCGCTGATTAATGCGAGCAGTGATCCGGATGCAGAATACTTTAGCGACGGAATCACCGAGAGCATAATCAATGACCTCTCACGACTCTCCGCATTGAGAGTGGTTCCCCGCACTACAGCATTTCGTTATAAAGGAGGGAGCGGTGATCCGCAAAAGGTCGGGCTCGAGTTGGGCGTCGACGCAGTGCTCACTGGCAAAGTGGGACGAAGAGGTGACACCCTGACTTTCCAGGCAGAACTCGTGAGTGTAGTCGATGGCTTGCAACTATGGGGCGAAAGGTACAACCGAAAGGTGTCAGATATTCTCGCGCTTCAGGAAGAGATCGCCAACCGAATCACCGAAAACTTGCGAATTAAGTTAACCAATGAGGAACGACGTCAGTTGGAGAAATACCCTACCAAAAACCTCGAAGCTTATCAGCTCTATCTGAAGGGTCGGTATTCGTGGAATAAGAGAACCGTTGAGGGTTTTGGTAGGGGAATAGACTACTTTAACCAGGCGATAAGCAAGGACCGTAAATACGCTCTGGCATACGCCGGCCTTGCTGACTCCTACAATCTAATCGGAAGCTATAGCGAACTTCCACCGAAAGAAGCCTTTCCTGAAGCACGAGCCGCGGCAATAAAGGCCCTCGAGTTGGACGATACACTTGCGGAAGCGCATGCATCACTGGCTGACATTATTGCTTGCTTCTATTGGGACTGGGCGGAAGCTGAAAAGGAATGTCGACTGGCCATCGAGTTGAACCAGAACTACGCGGCGGCACACCAGTGGTATTCACAGTATCTTGGGCGAATGGGTCGGCTGGAAGAGGCGGTTCGAGAGGCTAAATTGGCGCAGAAACTTGAGCCGCTTACGCCGGTGATCGATTCCGCGGTGGCTGAAGCTTTGTACTGGTCCCGTCGGCACGACGAAGCCTTACAGCAAGCTAACAAGACGTTGGAGCTAGAACCGAATTTCGACCGAGCGCACATGGACTTGGGTCTGATTTACCTGCAGAAGGTAAGGTACGACGACGCTATCTCCGAGTTTCAGAAGGCAAGAGACCTCTCCGGCGGGAGTAATGATCTCGTTGCGCTTTTAGGATACGCATACGGAATATCAGGAAACAGGAAGAAGGCGCTCAATATTCTCACTGAGCTCAAGGCTCTCTCAACTCAGCGCTACGTCTCTCCGCTTGATATCGCGTTGCTCTATATGGGCCTTGGAGACAAAACCTCAACGTTTGAATGGCTGGAAAAGGCTTATGAAGATCGTATCTGGGTTCTAGGATTGCTAAAGGTTGAGCCAATCTTTGACAGTCTTCGCGACGACTCGAAATTCGCAGACCTCCTGAAGCGCGTCGGCCTCGTGCCGTGAGCCGCAAAGGCACGGCTGGAGTGAAAGCTCAACAATACGTGACCAGATAAGAGAGTCGAAAGGCTGAAAAAGTGGATTCTTTTGGAGTCCCTTCCGCCGCGACGCCAAAATCGGTGCGGTATCAAGTCCTTCGACCGTCTGTAAAGTCTTTTTCGCCGACCTGTCGCCTTCATGCTGTCCGGCATTGCTCGTGCTGCACTATCGCTCCGGCGTCTGCCTGTTGTCCGTCGCGTCGAAAAAACTCGCGCCGGCACCTGAGTCTATCGAACCTACCCAACGCAATTCTTCGAGTCTCATCTCCCCAAGCAGATCTCTCACCGCCTCATCGATCTCCACTTGAGGTTTTTTACTAGCAATCAAAGCTCCTCGGTCCTGCTCAAGTTCCTTTGCATCTTCCCGGTCGTGTTGATCGGAGATTTCACCCCGGTACTTGGGGTCACAAGCCGCTTTGCGTGAACAGGCGACAAGTTGACTCAATCGCGTGAGACGATTCTTCCCGGGATTTCGCTCTAATCGGATGTGGAAGCTTGAACGAGTAACAACACCGGAGGTGAGTAACAATGAACAGTTCGACAGGTCAGAAGATGATTCGTTTTCTGTTGGCGTTCGCTTGCTTCGGAACTGCCTTGCCGGTTTCCGCTGCAGACCCGCTCGCTAACAAGATCGTTGTATCAACCACTATACAAGCGGCGGTAGACGCAGCCCGTCCGGGCGCCACCATACACGTTCCGCCGGGCATGTATCGGGAGAACGTCCTGGTGAGTAAGAACGATCTTACAATTGAGGGCGAACCGGGCGCCGTTTTGGATGGCGCGGGACTGACTGGAGACACTGGAATCGAGGTGGCACCCGTCGACCCCGCAGCGAGGATCAGTGATTTCAAGCTGTCTGGTTTGCGGATACAAAATTACAGTCAAAACGGCGTGCTCCTCGTAAGAGTCGACCACTTCAAGCTTACGCAAGGCACGTACACCAACAATAGTGAGTACGGGATCTTCCCGATTCTCTCATCCGACGGCCTGATCGAGTCGAACCAGGTTTCTGGATCCGATGACACAGGTATCTACGTCGGCCAGTCTTCGAATGTGCTGGTTAAGCACAACCGCGTTAGCGATAGCACGGTTGGAATCGAGATTGAAAATAGTTCTAGGATCTCAGTGGTGGAAAACTCATCTCTCGGGAACTGTGTCGGGATTCTTGTTGACGTTCTTCCAGGTCTCGATGTGACAACAACCAATGAGGTCGAAATAATCGGAAACGTGCTTTGCAGGAACAATCGCCTGAATCCCGTGACCGATCCTTCGGACTGGCTTTCTCAGCTTCCTATCGGCGTGGGCCTGCTCAATCTCGGCGGCGACGATGTGATCATAAAGAAAAACATCGCAAGCCAAAACGTCAGCGCTGGGATTGCAGTCGCCCAGCTGCCAGCGGCGATTGCTGCACTCGATCCGCGAATTGATCCCTTTCCGGATAACAATCAAGTCCGGGACAACGTGTCATTGCGAAACGGAAGCAGTCCGGACCCGAAGCTAGCTCCCCTTCCAGGAGTTGACCTGCTTTGGGATTTTTCGGGGAGTGGAAACTGCTGGGCAAACAATGTCTCCGAGACCTCCTTCCCGTCCCCGCTGCCATCCTGCCAGGGGTCTGTTGGTGAAGCTGCTATTTAAGTAGCTAACTGAGGGCGGCACGGGTAAATCAACATGGTCCCATTCGTAGCAACTCTTCTATTCTCAAGATCATCGACGAGTTTATCCGGGCGCAGACTCCCCACCAGAGAACTGTTGCCAGTGCAGCAGCTCTCGCGAAAAACTTTCTTGCCGTGAGACGGTCTCAACCCAATTTTCGCTCTAAGAGTATTGAGGCTTGAATTTGCTTGCCGAAAGGTACCGGTGACACCGGTAAAAATAGGGGCTGCTCAGCTCAAGCTGGTGTCCAAAGTGAAAGTTACCGGGCGCGCGTGCGTGTTGATTACACTTAATCGGCCTGCAACCTCGTACTAAGAACTGAAGCAGGAGTGCAACGATGCAAATTATCGCTGATACGCTATCGCAGATTACGGTCGGAGAGCCGGTCAGTATCCGCAATTTGACGGTATTCCCACTGCTGAGCGCAGCGGACGATATCGTGGATTACTTGACGCTCGACGAAGCGTTAGAGAAAAGGCTTGCTTGTGTCACTGAAATCTCAAAATCTGGTTCAGTTTCGGAACTGTCGTTCGTCAACAGGGGCGACTGGTCGGTACTGCTCCTGGATGGCGAAGAGTTGATTGGCGCAAAGCAGAATCGGATCCTTAACTTGACGATTCTTGTACCAGCACATCGAGAGTTGAAGATCCCAGTTTCTTGTGTAGAGCAAGGCCGCTGGCGTTATCGGTCAGGAGTCTTTTCATCTTCGCCCCGTGCGCAGTCTGCGATGGCGAGAGCGAACAAGGTCGCTTCGGTAACTTTTTCTTTAAGGAAAAGTGGTCGGCCCGTTTCTGATCAGAGTGAAGTCTGGCGGGACATTGACCGACTCGCCACCGAGCTGAAGGTTTCGTCGCCTACAAACGCGATGTCCGATATTTATGACTCGTATTCTGATGATTTGCATGAGAAGGCTCGGGCGTTCTCGGCGGGCCCAGGTCAGGTCGGCGCGGTATTTGCGATTAACGGAGAGGTCATCGGGCTCGATCTATTCGACAGTTCATCAACTTTTGGTAAGCTGCTGGGTAAACTTGTTAATAGTTATGCACTACAGGCGATCGCCAGTGGATTGGCTGGCGTCAGATTTGAAGTCCACGACAAAACCGACGCGCAGGGATTACTGAGATCTCTGCTGGACGCAGATACTGAAGCGTTTCCATCCATAGGCGAAGGCCAGAATGTCCGGATTAAGGACGACAATCTTGCAGCGGCGGCGCTTGTGGCCAGGGACCGCTTGGTTCATCTTTGTGCCTTCCCAATCAAGGAAGATCGATGACACGGTGTGCGGAGCTTGCGCAGACAATGAGAAGAGAACAAACAGCTGAGCGATAGGAACCACATCGGTAGTTGCGTGTGAGAGGATAGAGTGTACAAACCAAAACGTACGCACACTCGATTCTCTTTCAGAAGTTGTTTCAGAAATTCATTCCAGCGGGTGGTCTTGTGGTAGAATGACGCCCAGCTGGCTACATAACACGTCATATCCTCGACAGCGTTATGGCAGTGTTGAGCAAAGGGAAAGTTTGCGAAGGCCCGGCAATCTCCCAGCGGCTTATTAGGAGCAATGGCAACAGGTCGCGCGTGATTAACTGATGCCTTTGGTTTACAGCGAACTAAGACAGTTGGCCGGTAGATACCTTAGTCATGAATCCCGTAACTGCACTCTCCAGCCAACTGATTTAGCTCTCACGACGCATAAATTGGCGGTAACAGTGTCCCGCTCGTCGCCGTGTAGCGGCTTCACAGGTGTGAAGCATCTACTCACGGACGACTAGGAGGCCTTGCTTAAGTCGGCTCTGTTGTTTGGGTGTCCGAGTGGGTAGCAGATATTCAAAGACTGTCGGCTTGCTTTGGAGGCACTTTCAACAAGTTCGTTGTTTCTCCGCGGTTCTTTAGGAGGGATGATGGGCACGGCCTTTGCTGAGCGACACGGATGAAGAGGGGGTTTTCACAATGACTTTACCACATGGAAACCGAAAGAAAGGTTCCGAATTCTGGGACCGGGTGGTGCAGTTGTTTAATTCCGCACTCGGGCTCGCACCTACCGAGCGAGTTGCTTATGTTCGCAACGCTAAGGCAACCGATCCCGATGTCGTAGCTGAGGTTGTGTCGCTCATCTTCGAGCATGAGCAAGCCGGATCATTCCTGGATTCTCCCGCTTATCAGCTTCCCGCACAATGTACAAACCAACAGAGCACGGTTGCTTCACCACCACCTGTCGATGACAGCCAATCGTTGATTGGCAAGGTTATTGGTCACTACAGGATTGAACGCCTGATCGCTGGGGGCGGGATGGGAAGAGTCTATTTAGCACACGACACTAGACTGGGAGGGCCTGTGGCTCTCAAGCTCTTGCCGATGGAGTACACGAAGGATGAAGAGCTATTGCGGCGATTCAAGGGAGAAGCCCGGGCCGCCCGAGCATTGACGCACCCGAGCATCCTCACGATCTATGAATTAGGAGAAGAAGATGGAATATATTTCATCGCGGCCGAGTACGTTGAAGGCACGACGATTAGAGACCGAATTTCAGCTGGTCGAATGCCGCTGAAGGAGGCAGTGGAAGTTGCTTCCCAGGTTGCGAATGCCCTTGAAGCCGTTCACAGCGTCGGAATAATTCATCGCGATATCAAGCCCGAAAACATAATGCTGCGGCCTAATGGAATTGTGAAAGTGCTTGACTTCGGAATTGCAAAGCTGGCCGAGAGAAGATCAACACAGTCAGAATCGATAACTCAATTCCTGGTAACGACAGAGCCAGGCATGATGCCAGGCACTCCCAGGTACATGTCACCGGAGCAGGTTGGGAGATCTGTTCTGGATGCCCGAACAGACATCTTTAGCCTTGGCGTGGTGCTGTATGAAATGATTGCCGGCCGGCCGCCATTTGAGGGCGATAGTACCGGTACAGTGTTCGCTTCTATAGTAAGAGACGAGCCGCCGCCGCTGACGGAATATTCCTCAGAAGTCCCCACAGAGCTGGGATTAATCGTAACGAAAGCACTGCGTAAAGACAGAGAGGAGCGCTATCAAACCGCTGGCGAGTTGGCTCAGGATCTGAAGAGCGTATTTACAGCGTTGGAGCGGAAGGACAACAAGCAAGATACGGAGGTGAAACCAAAAGAAAACCGCCCTGACGTTGCGCCTATCAATCCACTTTGGTCAATCATATCGATTGTTCTTGTTGCGGTTACCACTTACCTCTCGGCCGTTGTATCACTCCGTTTCCTTAGTGGTTCGCCAGATATCGCAGGAGTCTTAATCACCATCTCACTTGCGCTTATTTGTCTGTTTGCGGGAAGCACATTCACGCAAAGCGGAAAGCAATGGGCTGAACGCGATTTCTCCCGCATTGGTGTCAGGCTAGAGCTTAAACACGTATGGTCGATGGGATTCGCGGTTGTGGCTCTTCTCATTGTCTGCGCTTTGTATTTTTCGCTCCCGGCAATCGCACGCATTTACAACAACGAGCGCGCTGTGCAATTTCAGCAGACGGGTGATCTGGGCGCTGCGATTAAGAGTTATGAACGCGCCGTCAGCCTCGATCCGGACTTCGCTGTAGCGCACTACAACCTGGCGACCGCTTATGAAGACGTGCTGCAATTCGATCTAGCGCTCGCTGAGTACCAAGCGGCTTTGAGCGCTGATCCCAAATTCTACTTCGCTTCTAACAACCTGGCGCGTTTGTATCTTATACGGCACAAAGACTACTCCGGCGCGCTTAAGATACTCAACGCAGCGCTTGAGCTCAAGCCTGAGGAGCCGCAAATCCAGTATACGCTCTACAAGAATCGTGGCTGGGCCGATCTCGGTCTAGGTTTCTATGACCTCGCCGCAGAGGATTTAAGGGAGGCGCTCAATTGGCGCGACGATGGTGCGTCGGCGCACTGTCTGTTAGCGCAGGTGTTGGAAGCTCAAAAGAAACAGAATACCGCGATGGGCGAGTGGGAAGCGTGTGAAGCTTATGCGTCGGGCGAGGGAGACGTTGATGCGAGTTGGCTAAGCCTTGCCCAAGAACGGTTGAGACAGAGAGAGATTAAATGATACGGCGGCTTCTGATTTACGTTCTACTTTTGGCACTGCCGAATTGTATTGGCGGAGATGGATGGGCCGTGAGCACAAAGGCGCAGGAGCCCGACGCAAGCGCTGCTTACGTTGACAGTGGCCTGCATGTGATTGTCGCCGTGCAGGGACACGTGGGTGTGAAACGGAGGGGCTGGAGCAACTACGCGCCTGCGATGTTCGGCACCTCACTGCGCCGCGGCGATTTGCTGCGCCTCGAAGAACTATCGCATGTCAAAGTGGTTTGTGCTGGATTAACGATATCTGATGCCACGCGTGGGATCAGCGGTGTACCTTGCCCTGCGGCCAAGCCGGTCTTGCGTTATCGGGGAGATTTGGCTATCCAGACGCGGGGTTATAAATCGGTCTCGTTCCCGGTCGTCATTTCGCCGCGCAGAACGAAGCTGCTCAACCAGCATCCGACTCTGCGCTGGACACCGATCGAGGGGGCAACCAACTATAGAGTTATTGTCCGCGGCGGCGATTTGAATTGGAGCACTGAGGTCGACTCAAATACAAGGCTTGTCTATCCCGAAAATGCTCCGGGACTTAAGGCCAGGGACGCCTACAAATTAATTGTCATTGCTAACAACGGTCGTCGATCCGATGAAGAGGCTGAGCCGGGTCTGGGATTTACGGTGCTGACGGCAGATGAGGCGAAAGAGGTGCGCCGCGATGAACAGAGGATTCGCGAATTAGGATTGCCCGATGTGCCGACGCGCCTTCTGATCGTTTATCTCTATACGGCTCATGGCTTGTACGCCGAGTCAATTGATCGGTTGGAAGAGCTGTCTCAACCACTGCAGGAACCAGCCCCTGCGCGTCTATTAGGCGACCTGTATCTGGCCGTAGGCCTGAGTCGGGCTGCCGAGACACGATATTTGCTCGCATTGGAACTCTCGAAGAAAGCAAACGATGTGGAAGGGCAGGCTTTAGGCCACGAAGCCTTAGGCCGAATTTATGAGTCACTAGGCAATAGGGACCAAGTCACCAAGCATCTGAAGTCCGCGTTGGAGTCGTTTAAGCAAGTCGGTGATCAGCGAACAGTCGCACAGATCGAGGAGCGTCTGGCGATGTGGAAGCGATAATAGTGAACAACAAACCGTTTCACTTCGTATGTCCTGCCCAGAGCGCGGGACCGGTAAGGAGGGAAGTGATGCCTAAACCGGTGACCGATAGTAGCATCATTCTGGTTCTCGCTTTCAGCTTTCTTCTCAGCATAGGTGGAGCTTCTGCTGTGCTGGGACAGGCGCAGCGCTGCGATACCCCATGTTCGGGCTGGCCCCCGCCGGGGCTATCTTGGCCGCAACCATCGCAGCCTACTTATAATCCCGGACTGTTTAGGGCAAATATGGCAACGGCTGTGAGTCCGCCATCCCAGCTTAACTATAACCCTGGGATTTATCCGGGGAGAACCGGCCAGTCCGGCTGGACAGTTCCGGTGCCGAACCGAGTTTCAATCGAATACGGACAAGTTTACTTTCATTATGACAACGCCACCTTCTCAAGAAGCGTACCCGTGTCAGGCATCAATCCCTACAGCACGTTCAACGGTATGAACGGGATGCCTCACTGGACATCGATGGGACTGAGTCCGGCCGGAATAGGGCTTTCGACTTATAACAACTCCCCTTCAAACTACAGCCCTGCATCTCCCTTTTCTCAATTTGGTTTGCAGCAATCTCCGATCTTAGTGTCATCCATCTACAATGCCAATACCGGAACTCAAATTTTCACCAATAGCCTCAACAGCTTTGGTGGCACTTCAGCGCCCATTGCCTCGTTCACAAACGGTAGTTTTGGGAGTAACTACTTCAATACCTCCTATGAAACCAACTACTCCCATCGGACCAACTACTCGCCGCCGACGAATAGCTCGACAAATCAGCTTCAACAGACACTAAGGACTTATGGTTTGAATCCCGCAACGATGGATCTCTCGCGCAATCTGACCAACACCGGGAGGGACCAGTTTTCGGCCGGGCGGTTACAGAAAGCGCTGGAGGCTTACAACCGCGCCATTCCGATTGGCCAGTTGGCAAACGATAAGGTTGGGCAGGCGGTCACTCACGCAAGCATAGCGCAGACTTATCTGGCGATGGGTGAGGGACGGCAAGCGTTGGAGCACTTCAATCAGGCTTTCCAGATGAGTAGCGAAGTGAAAGATGTGAAGCTTCAGACCATGGCGATGCGCGGTATAGGCGCGGCCCATCTGGCTTCGGGAGAGAATAACCTGGCGCTGGACGCTTATGCCCAGGCTCGTATTTTGGCCGCTGGCGACCAAGCGACCGAGGCTGAAATCCTATCCAGCATGGGATGGGTGTATCAATCATCCGGCGAATTACAGCAGGCGTTGGGGCGCTACCAGGAAGCTCTAGCGTTGGTGGTAAAGAGCGGCAATCAGGAAGCGGAACTCAAGTCGCGCGTCGGCATCGGCCTTCTTTATCAGTCGTTGGGAGAGGCGAATAAGTCTCTAGATCAATACCGCGACGCCATCAGACTCGCCAAGAGTCCGGGCGAAACGGCTGGTATCCTCATCAGCGCAGGGGACATTTACCAACACCATGGAAGGGCACAGAAAGCGTTGGACTGTTACAACAATGCCATTTCTCTAATGAGAGAATCAGGCAATAAGATCGGGGAAGCCGCTGCGCTGATCGGCATTGCTCGCACGTATGGGGCGTCACTGGGTGAAGTGCAGACCTCATTGGATTATTACGCTGATGCGCTCAATCTCACGAGGGCGGTCGGCAATCGCGCTGGGGAAGCAGGTGCGCTGGCGGGAATTGGCGAGCTCTATTTCTTTGTGGGGCTGCGGGGCTACTCACTGGGCAAACCCTCAACGGTAGCTTCAGTGCCGGAAAAGGCTCCAGACAGGAGCGAACCTTTCATCACAATCAAAGGCGGTTTCAGGTCGGGTGATTTCCCGAAGGCGATGAAGCATGCTCTGAGATACTACGAGGAAGCACTGGCCGTCATGACCTCGCTGGGGAATCGCGTCGGGGAGGTTGGCATTTTGACCAACATCGGGTTGACCTACGATTCGTGGAATAAGCCAAGAGAAGCCTTGGCGGCTTATCACAAAGCAATCGACGGACTGGAGGGTCTGCGAACGGCAGCTCGCCTGGAAGAGTTCCGAACCAGCCTTGCGCAGCAAGCGAACATTTTGTATCAGCGGGGGGTCTTATTGCATCTTCGTCTCGGTCAGAAGGAGGAAGCTTTTACGCTCAGCGAGCGCGCTCGCGCCCGTACCTTCCTGGATCAGATGGGGAACGCGCGGTTGGACGTTCGCAGGGGTGCGGATAAGGAGGCAATCTCACGTGAGCAGGCACTGCGTCAGCGGTTGGCGGCACTCGAAGCGCAGCTTGCTTCGGAATTGATGCAACCGATTACCCAGTTGAACAGAGAAGCGATTCAAGCTCTGGAGACTCACGTGACCGCCGGCCGTAAGGAGTACGAAGACCTGCTGACCTACTTCAAAGCATCGAACCCGGAATATGCCTCGCTCATCAGCGTCGACTCACTCAAATTCCCTCAGGTTCAGAGCCTGTTGGCGCCAAACGCGACGCTGGTTTCGTACTTTGTCACACCAGAGTTGACTGTGGCATTCGTGGTTACGCGGGACTCGCTCTCCGTTTCCAAGCTCTCCGTCACGGAGAGGCAGTTGACTGCGGCCATCAATAGCTTTTGCGACTTTCCCAGTTTAGATGAAGAGGTTCCCCCCAGCCTCAAGCAACTTTACAAGTGGCTCATCGCACCGCTGAGATCGCAGCTCAAAACACCATTAATAGGGTTTGTACCGTATGGAGTTCTACACAGATTGCCCTTCGCCGCTCTAACGGACGGGAAACGATACCTGGCGGACGATTACACGATCTTTAATCTCCCCAGTGCTAGCGCTCTGCCCTTTATTCAGCGGCAACGACGGAATGAAAACAATCGAATCCTGGTGCTGGCATATGGAAAGGGGAAAGGCCAGTCTTTCCTGCCCTACGTCGAAGAGGAAGCTGAGGCCGTCGCGAAACTCTATCAAACGCAGGCACGAATCGGCGATGCCGCCACCAAAGCCGCGCTCAGCGCAGCGGCTGGTGACGTCGGGATCTTACATCTCGCGGCGCATTACCGGCCGAATACAGCCAATCCGCTGTTTTCACAGCTGCTCATGGCGCCTGGCAAGAACGGTAATGAAGCCTTGGAACTCCATGAGGTCTACGAGTTGGACTTGAGACATGCCAGCTTGGTTGTGATCAGCGCGTGCCAGACGCAAATTGGCGCACAGAGCCGCGGCGATGACATCATCGCATTAAACCGAGCCTTTATGTACGCCGGAACGCCGACAGCGATCGCCAGCCTGTGGAGCGTAGAAGATAAGCCGACAGTCGAGCTGATGACTTCGTTTTACACGCATCTCAAGGAAGGAATGGGCAAGGCCTCCGCATTGCGAATAGCACAGGCCGAGACGCGCGCTAAGCACCCTCACCCATACTACTGGGCCGGATTTGTTCTGACAGGAAATCCTGGTGAGTAGGTGCTCGATACCCATTATTCGTTTTAGGCGACAAAAACCTACAATTAAGCCTTGACCAGCCTCGGGTGTTCACTCGGAACCCCGAGAGACTAGCCGTGGTCGCCTTATCGCCATACCACATTGCGTCCTCCTGAGACGGTTTTTCGTCGATTTCCGCTCTAGTTTGGTGAAGCCAAATGCTCTGGCCTATCAATCGTCGTGTGGTGGCCGGAAGAGAGGAAAAGAACTACCATGATTACATCCACTTTCAAGATCCCCAAGTTGTCGATGTCTCAACGTGCGACCAGAAGCAGCATCTTGCTGATTCTGAGTTTCGGCGTTCTTCTCGGCCTCGGTGGGGGTTCTCGCGTGCTGGGACAGGCGCAATACCAATCAGCCAATAGCCCACAGAAAAATCGGGTCTTGTTGTTGAAGGTTGGCACCCCAGTTGTGCTGCGACTAACTGGCAAGGTGAGCGCCGATCTTAAAAAGCCGCAAAGCGCTTTTCTAGTAACGGCAGAAGGTGACTGCACGGCCAAAGCACTCAAAGGAGGACGGCATGCGTCGATTCCCTCAATTCGCTTCACGGCGACGCTATATACGTAAGCCCATCTGAA